>SEEL01000057.1 GCA_004144345.1 Hyphomicrobiales bacterium | reverse complement strand
GCCCAAGCCCACCCCTGTACGACCGCCGCCCGTCACGGCGTGAACAGCGATCCGGCGCACGGCGCGGTGATGCCGCCGCTGTACCTATCGTCGAACTACAGCTTCGACGGCCTCGATGGAAAACGGCGCTACGATTACACGCGGTCGGGCAATCCGACCCGCGACGTCCTGGGCGAGACGCTGGCCAAACTCGAAGGCGGATGCGGCGCGGTGGTCACCGCCACAGGCATGGCGGCGGTCGATCTGGCCCTGTTCTCGCTCGAGCCCGGCGACCTGCTGATCGCGCCGCATGACCTGTACGGCGGCACCCATCGCCTGCTGTGCGCCCGCGCCAAACGCGGCCATTTCGACGTGCAGTTCATCGACCAGAACGACCGCCCGGCGCTGGACGCCGCCTTCGCCCTGAAGCCCAAGTTGATCCTGATCGAGACCCCGTCGAACCCGCTGATGAGGGTGGTGGACGTGGCTGACATCTGCGCCCGGGCCCACGCCGTCGGCTGCAAGGCGGCGGTGGACAACACCTTCCTTTCGCCGGCCCTGCAGCAGCCGATCGCCTTGGGCGCCGATCTGGTGGTTCATTCGACCACCAAATACATCAACGGCCACTCCGACGTGGTCGGCGGCTGCGTGGTGGCGAAGGACCCGGCTGATCTGGAGCGGCTGACCTGGTGGGCCAATTGTCTGGGCGTCACCGGTTCGCCCTTCGATGCGTACCTGACCCTGCGCGGCGTGCGCACCCTGTTCGCCCGGGTCGAGCGGCAGCAGGCGACGGCGGGTCGCGTCGCCGAATGGCTGGCGGCGCAGCCGGCTGTGAAGGCGGTGCACTATCCGGGCCTGAAAACCCATCCGGGCCACGCCGTCGCCGCGCGCCAGCAGGCCGGCTTCGGCGCCATGCTGTCGTTCGAGCTGCACGACATCGAGGCGGTCCGCGCCTTCGTCGACGGGCTGGAGGTCTTCACCCTCGCGGAGTCCCTCGGCGGCGTAGAAAGCCTGATCGCCCATCCGGCGCTGATGACCCATGCGGCCATGACGCCGGAGGCCCGCGTCACGGCGGGCATCACCGACGGCCTGCTGCGCCTTTCGATCGGGCTGGAGCACCCCGAGGACCTGCTGGCCGATCTGACCGCCGCCCTCGCCCTGATCCCCGCCGCGGCCCCGCTCGCCGCTGAAGCCGCCTGAGGGACCTGACATGACCGCCCATCCCCTTCCCCGCCTCCCGGCCGCCGACGACGTCTCCTCCCCCGTCGCCGACGAGCCGGTGGCCCTGCTGCAGCTCGACCTGTCTGACCCCGTCGAGGCCGCCTCCGCCGTGTACCGTCAGGTCCGGCGAGGCCGCCGCGTGGTCGCGGTCGCCTGCGGCGGGGCCGAAGCTCCCACGCGGCTGGCCGAGGCGCTGGACGCCATCGGCGTGGCCGCCGTCCGACCCGCGCCGGGCGAGGCCCTGCTGCACGACGGCGTCACCGTCGTCCCGGGTCCCGAGACGGCCGTCGCCCGGGCGCGTCCGGGACAGCTCCGCCCGCTGCGTGTGGCCCTCGCCGGTTGCGGCGTGGTCGGCGGCGGCGCCCTGCCCCGCCTGCTGGCGGACGCCGGGTTCGAAGTGGTCGGCGTTCTGGTTCGGAATCCGGACAAGGCCCGCGACCCTGCCATCCCCCAAGGTCTGCTGCTGTCCGATCCCGCCGCCTTGCTGGCGCGGGAACCCGATGTGGTGGTCGAGGCCATCTCGGACGCCTCCACCGGCCTGGCTCTCATCCGCGCGGCCCTGTCGCGCGGCGTCCATGTGGTCAGCGCCAACAAACAGGCGGTCGGCGGCGACCTGTCAGGGCTGACCGCGCTGGCCGAAAGCACGGGCGCGCGCCTGCTCTATTCCGCCAGCGTCGGGGGCGGCGCACCCCTGATCGAGACCGTCCGCCGGGCCGCCGCGCAGGGCGAGATCATCCGGATCGAGGCGGTGCTGAACGGCACCTGCAACTTCATCCTCAACCGCCTGGCCGATGGCGGCGCCTTCGACGACGCCCTGAGCGCCGCGCGCGAGGCGGGCTTCGCCGAAGAGGATCCGAGCGCCGACCTGACCGGGCTCGACGCCGCCGCCAAGCTGGCGATCCTCGCCTACGAGGGGCTGGAGCAGCCTCTACGCATCGAGGATGTCTCCGGCCAGGCCCTGTCCGCCGACTCTGTCCTGCCCTCCGGCCGCGTCCGCCAGATCGCACGGCTGGATGTCGCGTCAGGCCGGGCCGGCGTGGCCTTCGAAGCCGTGGATGGCGACCTACTGTTCGCCGATCTGCCCGACGAGGCCAACGCCCTGCGGGTGACGCTGGCGGACGGCCGGGTCTTTACGGCGACAGGCCGCGGAGCGGGCCGCCGACCTACGGCCGAAAGCGTGTGGGCCGACTTGGAGGATCTGGTCGAGAACCGTTGAAGCCGCCTCTCGCCTGCAACGCTTCTGCGTTCTAGGCTCCGCCCCGCACCCTGGGGAGGACGCATGACCGAGGCCGCCGAACACACCGTCGACCGCAGCGACCGTCTGGTCATCCTGGCCTCGTCGGTCGGGACCGTGATCGAGTGGTACGACTTCTATCTGTACGGCTCGCTGGCGGCGATCATCACGGCCCAGTTCTTCTCGGGCGTGAACGAGACCACCGGCTTCATCTTCGCCCTTATGGCCTTCGCCGCAGGGTTCGCCGTGCGGCCGTTCGGGGCCATCTTCTTTGGCCGACTGGGCGATCTGTGGGGGCGCAAGAACACCTTTCTGGTGACCATGCTGTTGATGGGGCTGTCGACCTTCGTCGTCGGCCTGCTGCCGTCTTATGCGGCCATCGGCGTGGCGGCGCCGGCGATCCTGATCGCCATGCGGCTGATGCAGGGTCTGGCGCTGGGCGGAGAGTACGGCGGCGCGGCCACCTATGTCGCCGAGCATGCGCCGCCGGGTAAACGCGGCTTCTACACGTCCTTCATCCAGATCACAGCGACCGCCGGCCTGATGCTGAGCCTGCTGGTCATCCTCGGCGTGCGCACCGCTGTGGGCGAAGAGGCGTTCAAGGACTGGGGCTGGCGGATCCCCTTCCTCGTCTCGATCCTGCTGCTGGGCGTGTCGCTGTGGATCCGGCTGAAACTGGCCGAGAGCCCGGCCTTCGCCCGCATGAAGGCCGAAGGGAAAGGATCGAAGACCCCGCTGAAGGACAGTTTCGCGAAATGGCCGAACCTGAAGCTGGTGCTGATCGCGCTGGTCGGGCTGACGGCGGGTCAGGCGGTGGTCTGGTACACGGGCCAGTTCTACGCCCTGTTCTTCCTCGAGAAGACGCTGAAGGTCGACGGGCCGCTGGCCAATATCCTGATCGCCACGGCCCTGCTGCTGGCCACGCCCTTCTTCGTCTTCTGGGGTTGGCTGTCCGACAAGGTTGGGCGCAAGCCGATCATTCTGGCGGGCTGCCTGCTGGCCGCCCTGACCTATTTCCCGTTGTTCCACGCCCTGACCCAGGCCGCCAATCCGCAGCTGGCGGCCGCCACGGCGACGGCCCCGGTCAGCGTCCACGCCGACCCCGCCGACCCCGCCGACTGCGCCCTTCAGTTCGATCCGGTCGGCAAGACAGTCTTCGACAGCTCCTGCGATCTGGCCAAGTCGTATCTGGCCAAGGCGGGCGTCACCTACGTCAATGTCGCCGCGCCGACGGGTTCGACGGCGGAGGTCCGCATCGGCGATGTCGCGGTCCCGAGCTTCGATGGAGCTGCCCTGCCCCGCCCCGACTTCACTGCCCGCAAAACGGAATGGGAGGCCGGCCTCGGCAAGGCGCTCGCCTCCGCCGGCTATCCCGCCAAGGCCGACAGCGCCTTGGTGAACCGGCCGATGGTGGTGGGCGTCCTGTTCCTGCTGGTGCTGTATGTGACCATGGTCTACGGGCCGATCGCGGCGGCGCTGGTGGAGATGTTCCCGACAAACATCCGCTACACGTCGATGTCCCTGCCCTATCATATCGGCAACGGCTGGTTCGGCGGCTTCCTGCCAACGACGGCCTTCGCCATGGTCGCGGCCACGGGCAATATCTATTACGGCCTCTGGTATCCGGTGGTGGTTGCGCTGGTCACCGTGGTGGTCGGCGCGCTCTTCATCCGTGATCGGAAGGATGTCGACCTCCATGCCTGAGGCGACGCTGATGACGCCCGCGGCCATGCATCTGCTGCTGCCGCTGTTCGGACATTTCGGACTGGTCGTCTGCCTCTACGCCGGCCTGACATGGGCCCGGCTGGTGGTGGTCCGGCGCGGCGAGGCGGCAAAGAACGATTTCGCGCGCGCCGACGGCGATCCGCCGCTGTCGGCCCGCCTCCAGCGCAATCTGGCCAACCAGTTCGAGGCGCCGGTCTTCGTCTGGATCGCGGCGATCCTGCTGATCCTCACCGACCATGTAACCTTGTGGGATGTCGCCGCCGCCTGGATCTTTCTGATCGGCCGTCTGATCCACACCGCAGTCCAGTGCACTGCAGACAATGTCGCCTTGCGCGGACAGGTGTTCACGATCAATTTTCTGGGCCTGCTCTGGCTGATGGCGCACGCCTTCCTCGCCGTCAGCGGCGTCCTCTGAAAAGTCCGTAGAAGAAGCGCATGACCGATCCCGACCTCTATCCCGTCCCCTCCGAATGGTCGCAACGCGCGCGGATGAATCAGGCTTCGTATGAAGCGGCCCGCACCGCCGCGCGCGAGACGCCCGACGCCTTCTGGAGCGAGCAGGCCCGGCGCCTCGACTGGATGACGCCGCCGACCCGCATCAAGGACGTCTCGTTCGACAAGGCCGACTTCCGCATCCGCTGGTTCGAGGATGGCGTGCTCAACGTCGCCTGGAACTGCCTTGACCGGCATCTGGCCGAACGCGGCGACCAGACAGCCATCATCTGGGAGGGCGACGAGCCCACCCAGTCCGGCGGCCTGACCTATCGCGAGCTGCACGCCGAAGTCTGCCGCATGGCCAATGTGCTCAAGGGTCTCGGCGTCGTGAAGGGCGACCGCGTCACCCTCTATATGCCGATGATCCCCGCGGCCGCTGTCGCCATGCTGGCCTGCGCCCGCATCGGCGCGGTCCATTCGGTCGTCTTCGGCGGCTTCTCGCCAGAGAGCCTGGCGGGGCGGATCGAGGACTGCGGCTCGAAGGTCGTGATCACCACCGACGAAGGCCTGCGCGGCGGCAAGCGGGTTCCGCTGAAAGCCAATGTCGACGCCGCCTGCGAGAAGCTCCCGGCCGGCGCCAAGGTCGACCACGTCCTGATCGTTTCGCACACCAACGCCGCCATCCCGATCATCGAGGGCCGCGACGTCCGCTACGGCGAGGCCAAGCGCGGCGTCAGCGACGACTGCCCGTGCGAGCCGATGAACGCGGAGGACCCGCTGTTCATTCTCTATACCTCAGGCTCGACCGGTAAGCCCAAGGGGGTGTTGCACACCACCGGGGGCTATCTGTTCTGGGCGGCGTGGACGCATGAGCTGGTGTTCGACTACCGCCCGGGCGAGGTCTTCTGGTGCACCGCCGACGTGGGATGGGTCACGGGCCACAGCTATTGCGTCTACGGTCCGCTGGCCAACGCCGCGACCACCCTGATGTTCGAGGGCGTGCCCAACTATCCGGATCACAGCCGCTTCTGGCAGGTGATCGACAAGCATCAGGTCGAGATCTTCTACACCGCCCCCACCGCGCTGCGGGCCCTGATGCGCGAGGGCGACGGGCCGGTGCAGGGGACCAGCCGCAAGTCGCTGCGTCTGCTGGGCAGCGTCGGCGAGCCGATCAATCCCGAGGCCTGGCGCTGGTATCACGAGGTCGTCGGCGAGGGCCGCTGCCCCATCGTCGACACCTGGTGGCAAACCGAGACGGGCGGCATTCTGGTGTCCGCCCTGCCCGGAGCCACGGATCTGAAGCCCGGCTCCGCGACGAAGCCCCTTCCCGGCGTGGAGCTGGAACTGGTCGACGCCGACGGCGCGGTTCTGGAAGGCGCGACCTCCGGCAATCTGTGCATCACCGACAGCTGGCCGGGCCAGATGCGCACCGTCTGGGGCGATCACCAGCGGTTCTTCGATACCTATTTCAGCGCCTATCCGGGCAAGTATTTCACCGGCGACGGCTGCCGCAGGGACGAGGACGGCTACTACTGGATCACCGGCCGGGTCGACGACGTCATCAACGTCTCCGGCCACCGCATGGGCACGGCCGAGGTCGAAAGCGCCCTGGTCCTGCACGACGACGTGGCCGAGGCCGCGGTCGTCGGCTTCCCCCACGACATCAAGGGCCAGGGCATCTACGCCTATGTCACCCTGAACGCCGGAGTCGAACCGACCGACGATCTGAGGAAGGCGCTGGTCGCGCACGTGAGGAAGGAGATCGGTCCGATCGCCGCCCCGGACGTGATCCACTGGGCGCCGGGTCTGCCGAAGACCCGGTCCGGCAAGATCATGCGGCGGATATTGAGGAAGATTGCCGAGGGGGACGTGGGCGCGCTGGGAGACACGTCGACGCTGGCGGACCCGGGGGTGGTTGAGGATCTTCTCAGGCGGCCATCTCCGCGACCGGCGTAACCATCCTCGATCTCGCGGCGGCCGCCCCGCGCACAGTCCACCGCACACACCGGTGCACGAACCTGTCTCGAATCAACTTCAAGTAGGGATAGCGGCGGGTTCGAGCGACATAAGCTTAGGAGGCCGGTCCTTTGTCCGCCTCGTCGCCCGGGCTCGGCTGAGAGATCGACCCCGACGGATTCGAGTTGGGACGGCGCGCTGGCGACTCTGGTTTAACAGGCCTATCGGTCAATCAACCGGGCCAAGAGCCATCCAGAATGATCCTGTTCCAATGACAGTTACCACTCAGATTGAGCGAACCGGGGACGAACAAGAGCGCGCGCTCCAGATGAACCCACTTCAGCGCGAGTCGGCCCCTATCAGGATCGCGGTTTGCCAGTCCGGGTCATTGGGCCAGGTGCAGGTCATGCGTCTGATGCATCCCAATATCGACGTCATCCATGTGGCCGGTTTCCTGCGGCATGAAATGTCCGACTGCGAAGTCCGGATAATCGACGGGTATGCCACAGGCTTCGCCGCAGCACTGGAGGAGCTTTCGCTCTACGCCCCGGATGTGGTCTTCCTTCATGGCGATACGCCCACCGCGACATTCAGCTACGCCCTCGCGGACGCCTTGGCGGCGCTTGATGCAAGGCCGCGGGTCATCGCGATTTTCGGAGAACACGTATCCGCCCTGACGCATGAGGCTTTCGAGCGCAGCGCCTGTGATCTGGTCATGCTGGGTGACGCGGAGCCAGTGGCCCTGGCCGTTTGCGAACAGGCAAGACAGGGCCAGCCGGATTTTGGAACGGTCGAGAACCTGATTTATCGCGGGGAAGCCGGCCAAGTCATCCCAACACGCCGAACCAACGCCGCTGTTGACCTCGACACCTTGCCGCCAGCCGCACGCGATCTGATCGACCTGCCCTCCTATCCCGGCACCTTCTACAAGCTTTCCGATCGGGAAACGTCGGTGCTGGCGGCTCGAGGATGTCCCTGGCGGTGCTCCTACTGCGGCCCGGCCTGGCATCGCGCGCTGGACAAGCCACGGCTGCGTTATCGGAGCGCCGCGTCACTCGTCGACGAACTGGAACGCGTTCAACGCGATCATGGCATCGACGACTTCATGATCGACATAACGACCTTCAACTTCTCGAAGCGATGGGCCCAGAGCGTCTCGGAAGAGATCATCGGGCGTGGGCTGAAGGTGAACCTGAAAACCCATCTGCGCGCCGACCGCGTCGATCCGGAAACCCTTCGCCTCATGAGGGCGGCAGGCTTCTGGATGATCTACCTCGGGATCGAATCCGCCAACGATCGTTCTCTGGCCGGCGTGACCAAACAGATCACCATGAAACAGGTCGAAGACGCTCTCGTCGAAATCCGCAAAGCGGACATTCTTGTCGTCGCGGAGTTGATGAATCTGCTTTTCTGGGAGGAGGACGGCGCGCTTCACCATGAAGGGCTGCGAGAAGCGCTCTCGACCTTGCGTTTTGCCCGGCGAATGCACCATCGCGGACTCATACACGCGATGTACTGGACGGCGATGACGCCCATTCCGGCGTCTGAAAGCTACGCCGTGGCCCTGCGCCACAATCTCATTCCGCCTGAGGTCCAGGGCGCCTGGCACCTCTGGTTTCCCATCCAGCGACCAATTGCGCGGTTGCCGGGAGTCCCGACGTGGAAGTGGTTCCTCATCCAGTGGATAGGTAAGGCCCAGCAGACCTACTTCATGCTGAACAGTCGCGCCTTACATCCCAGCCTGGTGGGCCTCGTGCTCCACCGCGCCGTGCAGTTCGTCAAGGCCACCGGCGGAAGCGTTGTCGGCCGGGCCGCCCCCGACGGTGCCTGAAACCGTTGAGGGCGGTGCGCGGAACTCCCGGCGCACCGCCCTCTTCCGCGCGTCTTTCGAACGGAGCCGTCAGGATCGGCCGCGATCGACCCTCTCGCCGTAGTGGTAGTCGTAGGCGTAGTCGTAGCCGCCGTAACTCGACTTGTCGGCCCGGAACTTCGTCAGCACCACGCCTGTGATCCGTGCATTGCCCATGTTGAGGCGCTTCAACGCGCCCCGCGCCTGTCCTCTTCGGGTCGACCGGGCTTCGATCACAAAAACGGTGCCCTCGACGGTCGCGGCCAAGACCGGCGCATCGGCAAATCCGAGCACGGGCGGGCCATCAATCACTACCAGGTCGTACTCCTTGCGGGCCGAGGCCAGAAATTCCTGGATGCGGGATCCGCTGAGCAGCTCTGCGGGGTTGGGCGGCAGCGGTCCCGTCGGGACGAACCGTAGCCCGGATACGCCAGGCGCATCGTGAACCACATTCGCCAATTGGGCGGCGCCCGACAGGATGCTGCTCATTCCGTGCTCATTGTTGACATTCATGAGCCGGTGCATGGACGGATTGCGAAGGTCTAGGTCCATCAACAGCACACGCTTGCCGATCCGGGCAAAATTCTCGGCGATCGCAAGCGCGGTCGTCGACTTGCCCTCGCCCGGACGTGCGCTGGTAATCAACAGGACCGCCGGCACGCCGTTCGTCGTCGCAAACTGCAAGGCGGATCGCAGTGAGTAATATGCCTCTGCGAAGGCCGACCGAACGTCCAGCAGCGCTTGCCTCGGAGTGACGTTCTTGTCGAGCACCGGCACCGCCCCGAGCACGGGCTGTTCCAGTTTGGCCTCCACGTCCTCAGGCGTCGCCAGCGTCTCGTCCAGAGCTTCAAGGACAAACACCGCCGCAATGCCCAGCCCAAGGCCGGCCAGCACCGCGAGAATGAGATTGACGATGAGGTTGGGCTTGGAAGGCTTGGTCGGCGGCTCGGCGCGGTCGACGATCGAGATATTGTTGGCCGTTACGCCGCCAGCAATTCCGACTTCCTTGTAGCGTTGCAGGAGGCCGTCATACAGCGACCGGCTGGTGTCCAGTTCACGCTGCAGAATGTTGTATTGAACGCTCCTGCTACGGAAATCGAGAACGTCACCTTTAAGGACGTTCACGCGTTGCTGGAGGGCGCGTTCCTCGTTCACGCTGACCTGATACTGTTGCCCAACCGACGCGCGAATGTTGCCCGCCAGGCTGGCGATCTGGCTGTCTGCTTCATCAAGCTGAGCCTTCAGCTGAAGCATCTCCGGAAACTCCGGTCGATAGAGCGACAGTTTTTGCTGGTAGGTCGCATTCAGGCCCGCCCGGGTCTCGGCAAGGCGTTGAATGGCTGGATTCTGCAACACCTCCGGCAGGGTCATGAGCGCGGACGAATTGGCCTGCCGCCACTTCTCCTCAGCCGCGATCCGGCGCGCGCGCGCCTGGGATAGCGCAGCGTTCAGGGCGGTGAGGTCACTGGCCGCGATTGACTGGGTGCCCGATTCAGCGCCCGCGGAACCGGGGGTCGGAATGTTAATTATCTGCTGGTTGGACGCGTAGGCGACCAGCTGCCGCTCGGCGTCCTCCAGCTTGGCTTTGGTTTGCGCCAGTCGCTCCTCAAGGAAGTCCCGGGCGTAGGACGAGGACTCGAACTTGCGATCGAGGTTCGCCTGGATGAAATTCTCTGCAAAGGCGTTGGCGACGGTTGCCGACAGGACGGGATCGGGACTGTTGAAGGTGACCACCACCAACCGCGATCCGCGCACCGGTTGCACACCCAGATTTTTCTGGACCGCCTTGAGGACAGCCTCGGACCTGCGCGAAGCCGGGGTTCCACGGCCGCTGGACGGAACCGTGATGTCCATTTGCTCGACGAAGCGATCAGAGGCGGCAAGTCCCAGACTTTGGATAACTCGCTCAGCCAAGGACCGGCTGCGAAGCACGCCATATTGCGTCTGGAAAAATTCCTCGCCCTGCGTCATCGACTCGCGGGGCGTCACATCCTCGGTCTGGAGGATCCGCGCCGCTTCCCGATCAATTTGCAGGGTCGCCGATGCGGTGAAGAGCGGGGTCATCAAGAGCGTGGCGATCACGCCGATCGCGATCGCGCCCGCCAGCGTCGCCGCCACCAGATAGCGATGCTTGAGCAGGAGATGCCAATACCGGCCAAGGTTAAGCGTGGGTTCTTTCACCGATGCGGGTCCTGAGGACCAGTAGTCCACGCCACCGCGTCCGCGAAATGCCCCACCGCTCACGTCTTCACGTGCCATGCGCGCTTCCCCATCAGCCTGCATCCGCGAATCTGCGCCCATGAAATTCAATCACCATTCGAACCACGCCCTCAGCGTTCCGGTCGCCAGTTACAGCGCGGGACACAGAAAACCAAGCCTTGAAACGCGGTGACGTCGCAGGTCCACAGGCTTGATGTAAAGCACGGCAGGAAAAGCACAATCGGCGCGATATCCCGCCGGATCAGGCCCGCTATGCTGCCCGCATTCCCAGAATCTTCGTTGCAATGGCATCCGGCGTCCCATCTGAGAACAGACCCCAGTTTCGATGAACGAACGATGACCGGGGAAGCCAGAACTCGTTCGACGCCGGCGACAGGACGTATACGGGCAAACCCTCGCGTTCCGCGAGATGAGCAGGCAGGCTGTCGGCGGAAACGACGAGGCTGCATTCTCGAACGGCGCCGATCAAGGCGCCGAATGTGCGTGGGATCACTACATGGGGAAGGTGGCTGGCCGTGATGTCGGGGCGCTCTCCCTCCAGAAGGTAGATGATGGATGGCGCTCCGGCCTCGTTCAGTCGGGCAATCAGGGGCTCGAGCAGTTCAAGGGGAATGTCCTTTCGGGCCACTCGGCTCGCCGTGAAGAGGCCGATCGTGCCGCCTCTGTACGCGGTGCCGCTCAATACCGAACCGGGCTCAAGACCGAATTCACGCAGCGCGAGATCGTAGGCGTCATAGATGTTTCCGGCCACTGGCAACGCTCGATGGGCCAAGCGGCCTGCGATGATGCGTTCTCGCGCTTGGTTGCGATCGAAAACCAGGACGCCCTGTTCGGGCGCACTACGAGCCAGCGCGGCTCTGACTTCGGCCAGACTCGCGAGAGCCCTCGGCAGTCCCGCTTTCCTGACATCGTACATTGCGGGCACGCTCGTGCTCGCCAGCTGAATCCGACGCGCGGCGACCCGCGGCTCCAAAGCGGAAACGAGGTCTGACAGGTGACTGCCATAAAGGATTTCGACGCCGCCAGCGCCGGGCCCGGACAGCCTTTCCAACACCGCCACGGCGATAACCAGATCACCGAAAGCTTTCAGCGACACAAAGGAACGGGCAACCATCACATATCCCAACCAGCCGACAGCGACTGCTTCAAAAAACGCTGCCCAATCAACCGGGAAGACGCACTCGATTGGCATCAATCGCCGACGCTCGACTCCGGACCACCAGATTTATCCCGGTGAGTGCAAGATAAAATACCAAAGCCTGAAGAGAAAGTTTCATCGCCGGTATGATGCCGTCGCGAAAGTGCGGGATAAATACTGATATCATGATGGCATAGATTCCAAACCGGAAAGGCATAAAACCTGCCTTCACCGCCGAGTCCCACGACGCTTGAAAGTATGTCAGCCTGTGAGAAATAAATCCCATGATCGAATACGTAGCTACCACAGCGTAGAGACCGCCCTGTAAAACGACTTCCGCCAAAAAGCTGGTTGCGCCCAACGGGGCAAGTTCCTGCAACTGCAAATTGCCGGCATAGATCATGTCTTCCTTTCCTTCCCACAAGAAACTTGGGATGAAGCCGATGACGCCGTTGATGTATCTTATTCCGTATTCGTACCCCAATCCGCCTCCAGCGACCCTCGCCTCTACTCCCGGGAGGGTATGCCCAGCATAAAGCCCTTCGGAAAATACATAGAAGATCGTGTAAAAAGGATCCAACGTCGTGGAGACGCGGGCAGACGCGAGCAATACTAAGGCAGCGACCGCGACGCCAATCCCTATTACCCTATAGGTTGATGACGTTATTGACGATCTTCTGGAAAATATGATGAGCGCCACAGGAAGAAGCGCCACGACGATTTCCAGCCTCTTAGCTCGAACAAGAAACACGATCGCAAGGACAATCAAGGATACAATAACCGACAAGCGCAGCGACGCGTTCCATCGCTGCTTCGACAGGAGCAGGGTCATCATAAGAAGGAATCCGAGCCCTTCCACCGACCAATACACTAGGGCATTGCCGACGGCAGCCGTAGTGAGCCTGGACTCCTCCGCATAGCCGGCAAGAAAGTCGACGACCCCGAACATAACTACGCCGAGAGCGATAAGCCCAATCAAGACGACATAGGCACCCTGCACGCGCCGTTCCGTCGCCAAAGTCAGCGGCACAAACGCCAACGACGCCGGCTGCCCGGACATCGAAGCCGCCACCCGGCCGGCGGATAGGCTCAGAAGCGCCACCGTCAGGTATACGGCAGACTGAAAGGCGAGGCCTTGATCACCCGCCATGGTGTTCAGAAAAACATAGCCCCCGTAGTTGAGATAAAAGTAGCCGGCCACCGACAAAGGAAGGGCATAGTAAATTAGCGACACCGTCGCGACATCCGCCGGATGCGGAAACCTGTCGTGAATAAGCCGCGAAATCGAAAACAGGCCGAAGCCGAGGCAGATCAAGACAAGTGTAAGGTAGATGATCATGTTGGCTGGCACGCCTGCGTTAGCGGCGCTATTCCTCGTTGACTGCGGTCGCGGGCCCGATCTCGTTCAACTAACATCGCCGCATGGCCATATCCACCCTCGACGCGGCCGCCGCGCCCCGATTGGCGCGAGGTGGCGATCGAGCGTTCAATCAGGGGGACCAAGGCGGCTTTTCGCCGGGCCCTCATTGTAACAGGCATACGCATGGATCTCGACAGGAGAAGTCTTTGGGTCGCGAGCGCCGCCACTGTGGCGGCGATGGCGGACAAACAGACACGGCCGGCGACCACCGGCGGTGTCGATGGCCTTACGGTCACAGCCGGGTTCGTCGGCGCGCGGAGCCGGTCGGTGCAGGATCGGGCTCTCGACTCAATCAGCGTCACGGATGCCGAAGGGGTCTCGACCCGAGACGCCCACGACAGCACCGACGGCTTTAACCTAGCAACAGGAGCCAGCGACGGCTATTCTCCGTCCCTGGCACGGGGCATTTCAGTTCCGTCCGGCACCTTTCGCGTCGGCGGCGGCAACGCCTCCGTGTTTGTTCGGAAGGGACAGACCTTGGCCGGCGCTGGGTTGGGCGCGACAACGCTGGATATGACCGGCGCCCGGAATAATAGCCAACCGACCCTTCATCTTGGCCGTTCGTCTCAATACGACGATGACCCCGGAGGGCAGGCTGTCGAACTGACGAGCATGACAATGCTCGGCGGCCCGGACGCTCACCCCTGCGTCAGCGTGGGAGCCGCCGGGTGGTCGATACACGATGTCTTCTTCTCTGCGCCGGGCATCGGTATCGCCGCAGGAGGCGCCGATGGACTTATTCAACGCTGCATTTTCGATCTCGGGCTCAATCACATCGTCGCCACCGCGCGAAATACGCTACTGTCCGGGAACTTGCATTATCTTGGCAGCTACCAAATCACGATCGGAGAGAACTGCGCCGACGTCACGGTGTCCGGATGCCTTTTCGAATACTTCCGTTTCGCGGCGATCCTCTTGGCTGAAGGTGCCAAAAATATCAGAAACGTTGCGATATCAGACTGCAATTTCAAGCAGAACGAGCAGCATGGCGGCACGCACGGAGCCATCTACATCAGATCCAGCGGTTCCGACTTGACGATTTCCGGCTCGCGGTTCCGCAACATAAATGGTTTCGGCGTTGCCTATGGGCAGGGCGTCGGGAACAAGATGTTCGTCAACAACTGCGTATTCGACGGGCAGAAGACCGTGGAACTCTATAACCAGTCCAAATCCATGGGAGGGATAGACGCGTCGAACACAGAGGCGAAGATTCAAGGCTGCATATTCCGCGAACTGCCCGGACAACCCATTCGGTTGGGAGGCGACATCGCGGCCACCTGGGTGATCCAGGGATGTCACTTCGCCGGAAACAGCGGGGGCGCATCGGAGATCGAGATAACGAACACAAATCCGAGAAGCCGGGTCGTCGTCATGGGCTGCACGGGATCCGGTCGCCCACTCGTCAACGAGCAAGCCATCGTTCCGGTCACGATAATCGGCTGCGACGGTGGTATGCCGCTCCCGCCTTGACGCGTCTCGCTCCAGACGCAAGGGGCACGACCTCAGCGGCCGCGCGACTCCTTGCTGGCGACGACCGTCGACAGGAAGTAGCGGTACGCATCGGCGATGCCATCATCGAGGCTGATAGTAGGAGCCCACCCAAGCGACCTCAGTTTGGACGAGTCCATGAGCTTGCGCGGAGTTCCGTCCGGCTTGCTCGGGTCAACGACGATATCGCCCTTGAAGCCCACCACCTGCGCCACGCGCGTAGCCAATTCCAGGATAGTGACATCGCTGCCGGAACCGACGTTGACGTGCTCCGCATCGGAATAGGACTTCATCAGGTGCACGCACGCATCCGCGCAGTCGTCGGCATGCAGGAACTCGCGGCGCGGCGCTCCCGAGCCCCAGATCGTCATGCTGGAGGCACCGTCCTCCTTGGCGATGTGTGCCTTGCGGATGAGCGCCGGCAGGACGTGGCTGGATGCCAGATCGAAGTTGTCGCCTGGCCCGTACAGATTCGTGGGCATCGCGCTGATGAAATCACAACCATGCTGCCGACGGTAGGACTGGGCCAATTTGATGCCGGCGATCTTGGCGATCGCGTACCATTCATTGGTCGGCTCGAGCGCCCCCGTCAGTAGCGCGCTTTCAGAGATCGGCTGCGGCGCGAGTCTCGGGTAGATGCAGCTCGATCCGAGGAACATCATCTTGCGAACGCCCCGCTGGTAGGCAGCGTGCGTGACGTTCGCCGCGATCATCAGATTTAGATATAGAAAGTCGGCCGGGTAGGCGTCGTTGGCGAGGATGCCGCCGACCTTGGCAGCAGCCATGAAGATGACGTCCGGTCGTCGGGCCGCCATCCAGGCGTGCACCGCCGCCTGATCCGTCAAATCCACTTCCTGACGCGACGCGGTGATGACCTCGCAATTCTCGGACGCAAGCCGGCGGACGATGGCCGAACCCACCATGCCCCGGTCCCCGGCTACCCAGACCCGTGCGCCCTCTAGGGAAAACGGCACGCCTTGGGAGGCGCTACTCAGCATTGCCGCGCCGTTCGTTGGCGACGACCACCAGGTCTGACTGGACCATTTCCACGCACAACTCTTGCCAAGTCGTCTTGTGTCGCCATCCGAGCTTGTTGAACGCCTTGGAGGGATCCCCGATCAGGAGATCGACCTCGGTCGGGCGGAAATAACGCGGATCGATTTGGACCAAGGGCCGACCTGTTTTTACGCACACCCCGCGCTCCGCAACCCCCTCGCCTTCCCAAGTCAGGTCGACGTCTATTTCGTTGAACGCCTTGACCGTAAAATCCCGAATCGACGTCGTCTCGCCGGTCGCGAGCACGTAGTCATCAGGCTCGTCCTGCTGCATCATCAACCACATGCCCTGGACGTACTCTCTAGCGTGACCCCAATCCCGCTTTGCATCAAGATTGCCGAGATAAAGACAATCCTGATACCCAAGTTTCATAGCGGCCACGGCACGCGTGATCTTGCGGGTCACGAAGGTCTCGCCCCGTAAGGGGCTCTCATGATTGAACAAAATTCCGTTTGAGGCATGGAGACCGTACGCTTCCCTGTAGTTCACCACCATCCAGTAGCCGTAGAGCTTCGCGACCGCGTATGGGCTGCGCGGATAGAACGGCGTCGTCTCGGACTGGGGAACCTCCTGTACCTTGCCATAAAGCTCGGACGTGGAGGCTTGGTAGAATCGGGTCTTTTTTTCCAGCCCAAGAATACGGATAGCTTCCAGAATCCGCAGCGTACCGACAGCATCTGCGTTCGCGGTGTATTCGGGCGTCTCGAATGAAACCTG
Organism: Hyphomicrobiales bacterium; assembly: GCA_004144345.1. Taxonomy (GTDB): domain Bacteria; phylum Pseudomonadota; class Alphaproteobacteria; order Rhizobiales; family Devosiaceae; genus Devosia_A. The sequence goes on along the minus strand of SEEL01000057.1, from coordinate 4,929 downwards.
AACGTGGCTTTGAGCGGCAAGATTGTAAATCTCGTCGGGCTGAACCTGCTGAACAATTCTTATCAGATTGGTGGAGTCCGTCAGATCTCCATAGTGCAGGAAAAATCGAGCTTCTGATTCATGCGGATCTTGATAGATGCTCTCGATGCGCCCCGTATTGAACGACGACGACCGGCGCTTGATCCCATGCACGGTATAGCCCTTCGAGAGCAGCAGCTCCGCGAGGTACGCCCCGTCCTGCCCGGTCACGCCAGTGATGAGGGCTACTTTTCCGTGCATATCGTCCGTCATTTTGTCTCGTCGAGTCCACCAGAGGAGCGCGAGGGAGATAGCTTTCCTGCCAAGGGAATGCGAGCCATTATTTGGACCCAGGGGCCGGCCAGTTCGTACATGGCGGCGGCCTCGGTTGCTTGCATTTGAAGATCGGATTCCCTACCCGTCCTCGCAATCGCCTTCAGGCGCAAACACTGCTTGCGGCAGCGAATCTTTCACCGGGGCGTTAGAGGCGTGACTTACCTAATCAAGTGCATCGCCCACGTAGGCATCGTCGTGGTGGCGTTCATCGCGTCATATGCACTTCGCCGCGGCTTGGGCCCGGCCTGGTGGTTCACCGACGATCTGGCACCCATCATTCTGGCCTGGGGCGCTGTCTACGGGGTATTGGCCGGCTTTTACGAACTGGTGCTGTTCAAGAACGAACGCAGCGCCTGGTCCTATGCGTCCATCCAGGACGTGTCGAAGATCGTGCAGTCCACGGCGCTGACGTCGCTGACATTTCTGGCGCTGATCTTCATATCCAACCGGGGAATACCGCTGCCGCGGTCCACACTCCTGCTGGCTTGGCTGCTATCCATCTTCGGCCTGATCGGCATTCGGATCGGGGCGCGCCTCATGGTTGAAAGATCGGCTTCGGCTATCTTGCTGGGGCTGAAGGTCAATCCTTCCAAACAACTGCCTCCGATCGTGCTGGTAGGGGATCCGCGGCTTGCTGCGGCATATCTCAAACGACACGCCGCCGACGACACGCCCAGCCACATGCCGGTGGCGATCATGGTCCGCGACCCGGCGCTTGTTCGCCAGATCATTCACGGCGTGCCCGTCGTGGGACGCTTTGAAGAGCTTGAGGCCGCTCTTCAACGCACGCGCACACTGACCGGGAATACGAACGCGGCGCTGCTGTTCCTGCAGGATCCGATTTCGGATCTGAATCTGGAACCTGAAGTGCTTGGCCGTCTGAGAAAGGCGGGTCACGTCCTCCTGCGACTGCCAAAGCCGTCCGATCTGGCCGCGCGGGGTGACGTTCTCAAGGAGATCGCACTGGAGGAACTTCTGCCGCGTGAGCCCGTCGCCCTCGACCCTTCTCGCCTGAGAGATCTTGTGCTCGGAAAGCGTTTGATGGTCACAGGCGCCGGCGGCAGCATTGGTTCCGAGATTTGCCGGCAGCTGGCGGCGCTGGGAGTCGGTCATCTGTCACTTCTTGACCAGTCTGAATTCCTGCTCTTCGAGATCGATCGCCACTTGGCCGGGCAGCACCCAGACCTTTCCCGTACCCCTGTCCTGTGTGACGTCCGGGATCTGGCGCGTGTGGAATCGGTTCTTTCGGAGGAACGGCCCGACATTATCTTCCATGCAGCGGCACTGAAGCATGTCACCCTCGTCGAACTGAACCCCAGCGAGGCTGTTCTGACGAATATCCTTGGCACCTGGAATGTCGCGTCATCAGCGAAGAAGTCGGGCGTTGGCCAACTGGTCCTGATTTCGACTGACAAGGCCGTCGACCCGACCAGCTTTATGGGCGCGACGAAACGACTGGCAGAAAGCCTCCTGCCGGATCCCACGGCCCGCTTCCGGTCATGCGTCGTCCGGTTCGGGAACGTTCTGGGTTCGGCAGGATCGGTCGTGCCCATCTTCCGGCAGCAGATCGCGAAGGGAGGGCCGGTCACGGTTACGCACAAGGACGTAACTCGCTACTTCATGACCATACCGGAGGCCGTACAGCTGGTCCTGCACGCTGCGGCGATCAGCGCCGCAGGATCCACCACGGAAACGAGAAAATTCGTCCTCGACATGGGCAAACCCGTCAGCATCCTCAGCTTGGCGCGGCAGCTCATTGAGCTGTCTGGCCTCCGTCCGGAGATCGACATTCCGATTGAGTTTTCAGGCCTGAAGCCCGGCGAAAAGCTCACCGAAGAGTTGCTCGATAGCAACGAGCAAACCCATCCCGTGGACGTAGGTCTTTCCGAGATCCGCCTAGTGCGGGAATCCGGTCGTCTCTCACCCTCCGAGGTCGCCCGATTGGCGGAAGCCGCGCGATCGCGCAGCTCCGCGGACGTTCGCGAACACACCATGCAAGTTCTACAGGACGTCCGACAGAACGCCTCTCGATCCCATCAGAACGACGTCACGGCGCAATGATCATTTCAATAGTGACCGTGGTGCGAAACGGTGAAGCTACCATCGCGCAAACCTTGGCCTCGGTCGCAGCCCAGGAAGGACAGGAATACGAACACATCATTGTCGACGGCGCTTCGACCGACAACACGCTCCAGATCGCCCGGCGTCACCAGACGTCCCGGGTGCGGATAATCAGCGAGCCCGACCTCGGAATATACGACGCGATGTCGAAGGGTCTCCGGATGGCGACTGGCGACGTAGTCGGCTTTCTGAACGCCGACGACTTCTTTTGCCGGGTGGATGCCCTTGCGTCGATCGCGGCCGAGTTTCGGTCCCACCCTACCTTGGACGCTGTGTCCGGCGGCCTTGTGCTCGTGGATCAGGCAGACACATCCAAAATAGCGCGGGCGGTCTCTCCCTTCCGGCACCGGCCATGGGCCATGAGGTTCGGGGTGATGCCGCCTCATCCCTCAACCTACGTCAGGCGCGATGCGGCGATGAAGATCGGTGGCTTTGACGGAAGCTTCGCGATAGGCGGAGATTTCGACTGGTTCGTCCGCTTCTTCTATGTTCACCGGTTCCGAATCGGAGCCCTGCGGAAAACGTTGGTTGCGCAGCGAAAGGGAGGTGTCAGCACGCAAGGCTTGGCATCTGCCCGACGGCTGAACGCCGACATTTCACGATCGCTCAGGCAGCACGGCATCGCGAGTTCCCCGTTGCTTGTCTGGTCCAAATATGTCGTGAAAATCTGGCAATTCACGAGCAGGCCGTCCGACTTCCCGCCGCCCGGCAGCGTCAGGTTCGAATAGCCATCGCGCTTTTGCGAAGACCATATTGCCTGCTGACCCGGTCGGGCGGCGTTGATCCATTACAGGCTCGCCGAGCGTCGGGCTGCTACAGGGCGGTTTGCACGGCGTGCTGAACTTCCGATTCCAGCGTATGGCGGGGGGTCCAGCCCAGCAACTGGGTCGCCTTGGCGGGGGCCGCCGCCTCGAGATTCATCCAGAGCGCACCCAACGACGACTCCTGCCTTGCGAGCCGCGCAGGAACGGCCACGACCGGACGCGGCAGCGGGACCAAGCGGGCTTCGTGTCCCCCTGCCCTCGCGAACAACCGGAACAACTCCGCCGTCGATATCGGTTGGGGGTCAGCCACCAAGAAATGCTGTCTCGCGGCGGACGGATGGATCAGACATTCTGAAATAAATCCGCTAAGGTCACGCAACCCCACAAAGCTGCGCCGATTTTCGGGCAGGACGGCGGGCAGCGGCACGCCCTGCCTTGCAAGCTTCGACACCAATCCGAGGTTGCCTTTCAGACCTTGGCCAAGGACGAGCGGCGGTCGGAGGATGACGAAGGGCAGGTCTTCGAGGACGTCCAGAGCGCGCTCCGCGGCGACCTTCGATCTTGCGTAGTCCGAGCGCGGGTCGAAGGGGTCGTCCTCCTTCAGGGGTCGGACGCTCTCGTGTCCATGAACGTTGATCGAACTGAGAAAGACGAACCTTCTGACACCCTTTCGGGTGGCCGCCTCGCCCAAGCGCCGTGTGACCTCCACGTTCGTGCGCCACAGGTCCGCCGAGGTGGCGTGCGTCCTCTTCCCGCGCGCCGGCGTTTGTGCGGCGAGATGCACCACCGCTTCGATGCCATCCATCAAGGGGTAAAAGTCTTGGGTGACCGCGAGATCGATAATCGCCTGCTGATGTTGAGACTGAAGCGGCTCGGTGCGAGCGACCCTCCTCAGTTCAACCAACTCATGCCCGGCATTCAACAAGTCGGAAAGCACCTGCTTTCCAACGAAGCCCGATCCGCCAGTCAGCAGAATTCTCATTCACCCTGCCCTTGGTTCGACGGCACTCGGTCGCCGCCGCCATGCCCCAATGCCGTCTTTGCAATCGTGGAAAAATACGCGGCGATCGAGGGGTCGTTCACCCAACTCACGTCGGCTCCCGCGAGCCGGTCGGGATCGGACATGTCGATCCGCTTGACTTGCGCAGGCCCCGTGATCCCGGGCCGGACTGAAAAGATGTTCTTCTTTCGCCGGGCGTCAATCACGCCCAGTTGGATCGGAAGACATGGCCTAGGACCAACGAAGCTCATCTCGCCCTTTATCACATTCCAGAGCTGGGGCAGTTCGTCCAGCTTAGAGCTTCGAAGAAAACGTCCGAGCGGCGTGATCGCCTGCGCGCTCGTCTGATGGCTGGGGGCGGAAACGGTATCTCGCTTCATCGTGCGAAGTTTGTAGCAGACGAATTCCGCCTCCATTCGCCCGACGCGCCTCTGGGCGAAGACGGCAGGTCCCGGAGACGTGAGCCTGATAGCGATCGCGCACGCCAGCAGGATCGGAGCGGCGGGAATGGATATGGAGAGCGCCATCAAGATATCGAGGAAGCGGATCACGGGCGTCAGGTTTCTGGACTGACTCATCGATACGGATCCGCCTTGGCGAGGAAGTCCTGCACATAGCGGCGCACGCCCTCTTCCAGCGGCGTCGACTGCCCGCTGAAACCGGCCTCGCGGACACGCTCCATGCGGGCCT
>SEEL01000127.1 GCA_004144345.1 Hyphomicrobiales bacterium | reverse complement strand
TGTGCGATCACCAGCGCGGTGATATTGTCGGTGTCGCCGCCATTGGCGTCGTAATTCTGGCCCTTGGGCGACTTGGTCGTGCTCGCGAGGATTTGCAGCGCGACATTGCCGTCCTCGAGTCGCGGCAGGTCCATATGGCCACGGTCGGCGCGGTCGAGGATGTTCCGTTTCCAGAGCAGGGTGTCGCTGTGCAGATCGACGATCGTCAGCGTCTGGTGCAGCGCCTTCGCGCGCGCGCTGACGGCGGCAAGCGGCTTGCCGTCGATCTGGTTCATCCCGCGCTCGAGAATGCCGGGGGCGAGGGTGAAGAAAGCGAGCGCGGCGACCGCGACAAGAAGCAATATGCCGATCAGCCAGCGACGCATGGGCTTATTTCCTTGTCAGCGTGACGAAGCTGTACGCCGGGCGGCCGGCGTCGTCGGCGGGATGATTCTCGCGTGCCGCCTCATGCCATTCGCTCGCGGCGGGATGGTCGATGATCGCGTCGCCATGGGGTTCGAGCGCGACTTCGGTCAGCTCGATGCGGTCGGCGAGGGGCAGGAAGAGGCGATAGATTTCGGCGCCGCCGATCACTATCACATGCGGGGCGTTGGCGAGTTTGAGCGCCTCCTCGATCGTCGCCACGGGTTCGGCGCCCTCGTCCTGCCATTCGGGATCGCGAGTGAGGACGATGTGGCGGCGGCCTTCTAGGATGGCGGGCAGGCTGTCGAAGGTCTTGCGTCCCATGATCATCGGACGGCCCATCGTGATCTGCTTGAAGTGGCGCAAGTCGGCGGGCAGGTGCCAGGGCATCTTGCCGTCGGCGCCGATCACGCCATTGGCGGCGCGCGCGAGGACCAGCGTGATTTCGGGATGGTTCATGCGGGAGAGGCTCCAACCCAAGTGGCATGGCCGAGCTTGCGGCCGTCGCGGACCTCGGCCTTGCCATAATGATGGACGTGGCACGCAGGATCGGCGAGCAGGTCGGGCACCGTCTCGATCCCTCCGCCGATCAGGTTGTGCATGACGACCGGCAGCGCCACGGTGGCCGTGCTGCCGAGCGGCAGGCCAGCGACGGCGCGGATGTGGTTTTCGAACTGGCTGACCACCGAGCCCTCTATAGT
>SEEL01000056.1 GCA_004144345.1 Hyphomicrobiales bacterium | reverse complement strand
ATCTGGGAGGGGGAGGCCGGGTGGGGCGGGGTCGCTCGCCACTACAAACCCGGGATCGATGCTGTGTCCGCCATTGGCGGCACGGTGGACGGCAGGGACAGTTACCAGCCCTGTCGAGCAGGTGCGTTTTGAGCCGGTAGGGCGGCGCATCTGAACCACTGCCGGACGTGGAGAGAGATTCCGGCAGACCATCGATCCTGAGGAAAGCCCGGTTGCAGCGGCGAGGCGCGAGCCTCACCCACTGCGGACTACCCGCGTCGAGGCAAAGCCCTCGCCGCTGCTCGCTCCATCCCGGCGGATGGAGCCCAGCACCGAAACCGGGAGCCGAAGGGCGATCCGGGGCGAAAACACGCCTGTAGTTTAGAGCCGTTCCAGCCTTGGTCGATATTTCTTGAAGCCGTCACTCCACTTTGTTACCGCGCCACTGTCCAAAGGAGATGAGGCATGAAGACTTTCCGACTGAGCCTGTTGCTGGGAGCGTCTCTGCTGGCCATGCCGGCTTTCGCCGCCGAGTTGGGCGCCGATGCGATCCTCGCCAACTATGCCGACATCGCGCTCGCCAATTACGAGGATGCGCTGACCACGGCCAAGGCGCTCGACGCCGCCATCGAGACGTTGATCGCCAAGCCCTCGGACGAGACGCTGGACGCCGCCCGCGATGCGTGGCGCGCCGCCCGTCCGTGGTACCAGGAAACCGAAGCCTTCCGCTTCGGCAACCCGATCGTCGACGATTGGGAGGGGCGCGTGAATGCGTGGCCGCTCGATGAAGGCCTGATCGATTATGTCGACGCGTCCTATGGCAGCGAGAGCGACGAGAACGGGCTCTACACCGCCAATGTCATCGCCAACACCAAGCTCGTCATCGACGGCGCCGAAGTCGATGCGACCAGCATCACGCCGGAATTTCTGAGCGGCACGCTGCAGGAAGCTGGTGGCGTCGAGGCCAATGTGGCGACCGGCTACCACGCCATCGAATTCCTGCTCTGGGGCCAGGATCTCAACGGCACCGAGGCCGGCGCCGGCAATCGTCCGGCCACCGATTATTCCACCGACGCCAATGCCAAGCGTCGCGCCGACTACCTCAAGGCCGCGTCCGATCTGCTGGTGTCCGATCTCGAGGAAATGGTCGGCAACTGGACCGCCGATGGCGCGGCGCGCCAGGCGCTGGCGGGCGGTAGCGTGTCGACCATCCTCACCGGCATGGGCTCGCTCAGCTATGGCGAACTGGCCGGCGAGCGCATGAAGCTCGGCCTCCTCCTCCACGATCCGGAGGAAGAGCATGATTGCTTCTCCGACAACACGTACGTCTCGCATCTCCATGACGCGATCGGCGTGCGCAATGTCTATCTGGGCAAGTACACCCGCCTCGATGGCTCGGTCGTCGAAGGCCCGTCGCTGAGCCAGCTGGTCGCCGAGCGCGATGCCGGGCTCGACAGCGAGCTCAAGGCGCTGCTCGATGACACGGTCGGCAAGATGCAGATCATGGCCGAGCGCGGCGAAACGGTCGAAAAATACGACCAGATGATCGCCGAGGGCAATGAAGCGGGCAATGCGGTCGTCCAGGCGGCGATCGACGGGCTCGTCGCCCAGACGCGCGGCATCGAGCGCGTCGTGGCCATGCTGAACCTCGCTGACGTGACGGTCGAGGGCAGTGACAGCCTCGATAATCCCGATGTGGTTTTCCAATAGTATGTTGCACTTAGGGGTTGCGCGAATCCGCAGCGCAACCCTTGATCCCGGCATGACCGGGACGTGCTAGAAGTGCGAGACATGCACAAGCACCTCACCGCGCTCCTGGTCATAACATTCCTCGTGGGCTTCGCCGTCGCCAGCGACCGCCCCGAGCGGCAGGACCTCACCCCTAAGGATCTCGAACGCGTCCGCGCCGTCACCGCGCCCACGACCGATTTCAGCGCATCGGAAAAATTCGAGCAGCTGCCCGCCGGGGCGACGACCAACCGCAAGCTGGTCAATCGCGACGCCTTCTCGGCCTTCAGCCAGAATCTGAGTTTTGAGGACCAGTCGCGTTTCGCGCTGGGCAATGGCTTCTTCCGCAAGGTGTGGGTCGCCTCGCCATCCTCCACCCAATCCTCCGACGGGCTCGGGCCACTGTTCAACGCCCGCGGCTGCCAGAACTGCCACCTCAAGGATGGCCGCGGCCATCCGCCGATGGGGGCGGACGATGATGGCGTGTCGATGTTCCTCCGCCTCTCGGTGCCGGCGCACACCGAAGCCGAACAGGCGCTGCTGGCAAGCGGCGAGCAGAACGTCATTCCGGAGCCGACCTACGGTACGCAGCTGCAGAATTTCGCCGTCACCGGGCTGCGCGCCGAAGGGCAGATGGCGATCAGCTACACCGACCTGCCGGTGACGCTGGGCGATGGCACCATCGTCACGCTGCGCGAGCCAAAGTACAGCGTCACCGATCTCGCCTATGGCCCGCTGGCCGATGATGTGCTGCTCAGCCCGCGCGTCGCGCCGCAGATGATCGGGCTCGGGCTGATCGAGACCATCCCGGCCGAGGACATCCTTGCGCAAGCCGATCCCGACGATGCGGATGGCAACGGCATTTCCGGTCGCCCGAACTGGGTGAAGGCGCTCGAGACCGGCGAGATCATGCTCGGCCGGTTCGGCTGGAAGGCCGGGGCGCCCACCGTGCGCACGCAGAGCGCCGAGGCATTTGCCGGCGATATCGGCCTCTCGACGCCGCTGGTCGGCAAGCCCTATGGCGACTGCACAGAAGTGCAGGCCGAGTGCCTCGCGCTGCCCCATGGCGAGCAGGCGCGGCTCGGCGTCAGCGAGGCGCCCGATCCGGTCCTCGACCTCGTCACGCATTATTCGCAGAACCTCGCCGTGCCGCAGCGCCGCGATATCGACGATCCAGCCGTCTTGCGCGGCAAGCAGGCGTTCTACGAGAGCGGCTGCATTGCCTGCCACACGCCGAAATATGTCACCTCGCGCGAGGCGCCCAACAAGGCGCATCAGTTCCAGCTGATCTGGCCCTATGCCGATTTCCTGCTGCACGACATGGGCGAGGGGCTTGCCGATCTTCGGCCCGAAGCGCAGGCCAGCGGCTATGAATGGCGCACGCCGCCGCTCTGGGGCATCGGCCTCACGCAAACCGTCTCCGGCCACACGCTGTTGCTCCATGATGGCCGCGCGCGCAATCTAACCGAGGCCATCCTCTGGCATGGTGGCGAGGCGCAGCAGGCGCGCGACACCTTCGCCAATCTGCCCGCCACCGCGCGCGATGATCTGCTCGCTTTCCTGGAGTCGCTGTGATGCGTGTCCTCTTCGCTGCACTGCTGATCGGTCTCAGCGCCCCGGCGCTGGCGCAATCGGCGATCCCGACGCGCGCCATCATCGAGGGTGCCATCGACGGCTACATCCGGCCGAGTTTTGCGCAACTGGCTGAAGAGTCCGGTTCGCTCGAAACCAACATCAAAGCGCTTTGCACCGAGCCCTCCGCCGACGCGCTGACACTGTCGCAGAACCAGTTCCGTTCGACGGTCATCGCCTTCTCGCGCGCCGAATTCCTGCGCATCGGCCCGCTCGGCGTGGGTGACCAGCTCGAGCGGCTGCTGTTCTGGCCCGATCGCAAGGGCATTGCGCTGCGCCAGGTGCAGGCCGCGCTGGCAGAGCAGGATCCGACCGCCGCCACCGCCGGGACGCTCGCCAACAAGAGCGTCGCCATGCAGGGCCTCGTGGCGCTCGAATATTTGCTGTTCGGCACCGGCAGCGAGCAGCTGGCCACGGCGGATGGCGCCTATCGCTGCAGCTACGCGGCCGCCTCCGCCACGCTGATCCACGGCCTCGCCGGAACCATCAATGCCGAGTGGCAGGACGCGACGCCCGGCGGCGCCGCGGGCCGTTTGCTCAACCCGCAACCGGGCTATGACGATTATCGCACCGAAACCGAAGTGCTGGAGAAGCTCGCGGCGACGCTGATCCACGGCACCGAGGCGATCCGCGACCAGCGCGTCAGCCCGATCCTCAGCGAAGCGCCCGGCGCGCCGAAGCCGAAATCGGCGCTGTTCTGGCGCTCCGGCATGACGGTCCCGGCGCTGGCCGCCGACTTCGCCGGGCTGCACGATTTCTTCGTCGCTGCGAAATACCCCGAGGCCATCGGCGCCGACAACGAATGGGTGGCCAATGGCGCCGCCTTCGAATTCCAGAACGCCGCCCGCGCCGCAGCCGCGATCACGGAGCCGATGGAGCAGGCGGTCGCCGATCCAAAGCAGCTGCAGGCGCTCAAATATCTGGTGATCATCACCGGCTCGCTCGACACGCTGCTCGGCCAGAACCTCGCCGCGGCGCTCGGCCTGTCGGTCGGCTTCTCGACGCTGGATGGGGACTGACCATGTGGCAGCGCCGTGCCTTCCTCAAAGCTGCCGGTGCCGGGTTCCTCGCCTCGCTGGTGCCACAGCGGGCCGCGGCGCTGGCCGATGCGGAACTGGTGTTCGCTTCTGCTATCCAGCAGAAATCGGGCGCCTATGGTGCAGCGCTCATCACCGAGACCGGCAAGCTGGTCGCCAGCATCGATCTGCCGGCGCGCGGGCACGACGTGACCTTCTCGCCCATCGCCGGCCGGGCCGTCGTCTTCGCCCGCCAGCCCGGCACCTTTGCCGTCGTGTTCGACCCGGAAGGCAGGGAGGCGCCGCTGACCCTCACCAGCGCCGAAGGCCGCCACTTCTTCGGTCACGGCGTGTTCTCGCCCGACGGAACGCTGCTCTACGCCACCGAGAATGATTTCGAAAACGCACGCGGCGTCATCGGCGTTTTCGACGTGCGCGCCGGCTACAAGCGCATCGGCGAGTTCGACACCTATGGAACCGGCCCGCACGAAATCCTGCTGCTGCCCGATGGCGTCACCTTTGCCGTCGCCAATGGCGGCATCGAGACCCATCCGGACTACGGTCGCGCCGAGCTCAATCTCGACACCATGGCGCCCTCGCTCTGCTTCGTCGATCGCCGCGACGGGTCACTGATCGGGCAGTTGAAGCTGAGCGACGATCTGCACCAGCTATCGATCCGCCATATGGCGGTCGATGCCCGCAATCGCGTCTGGTTCGGTTGCCAGTTCCGGGGCGAGGCGGCGCGCCATCCGCAACTCGTGGGTTACGCAACGCTCGATGGCGAGATCCGGCTGATCGAGCTGCCGGACGGGACGTTGCGCGATCTGCGCAACTATGTCGGTTCGCTCGCTGCCTCAGCCGATGGCGGGATGATCGCGGTCTCCTCGCCCGAGGGCGACACCATCCTTGCGATCGATGCCGAAGCGGCGAAGCCCGCAGCGTTCCAGCTGCTCAAGAGCGGTTGCGGCATCGCGCCGGACCGTACAGGCTTTGTGGCGTCAAGCGGGCAGGGGGAGACGCTGGGGCTGGCCGGATCGAACGCGACGCCGCAGTCCTTCGACTTCGGCTTTGACAATCATCTGCGCCTGCTACGCGATGGAGCGGGACTCTAGATGCGGACCCCGGCCAGTCGACTCGCGCAAGACGATTTCGACGGGCCACAATTCGTGGATCTCGCTGGGCGGCTTGCCGCCGAGCAGCTGCATCAGCAGTTCGGCCACCCGGGTGCCCGCCGCGCGGATCGAGGAGCGCGTCGTCGACATCGACGGCACCATGGTGTCGGCGTTGAGGTACGGAAAGACGTCGTCATGCGCGATCATCGACACGTCCTTGCCAAGCTCAAGCCCGGCGGAGCGGATGGCGCGGAAAACGCCGAGCGCCGTCATCATCGAACCGGCGAGGAACGCCGTCGGTCCGGCGCGCCGCTCCAGCATGGCCTGCGTGGTGCGGAAGCCGATCTCGTCCGTGAACTGGCCATTGGTGATCAGCGTCGGGTTCGGCGTCAGCTTGTTGTGCTTGAAGGCGAGCCGGTAGCCCGCTTCGCGATGATTGGCGAAGACGAGACCCTTGGGACCATTGAGCAGGGCGATGTCGCGGTGCCCGAGGCTCAGCAGATGGTCGGTGGCGCGCTGCGTCGCCGCCGTGTTGTCGATGTCGAGCCAGGCGTGCCCCGCTTCGTCCTCGGTGCGGCCATGCATGATGAACGGGAAGCCGAGTTCATTCAGCAGGGCCACCCGCGCATCAGCGGGGCGGGGCGAGTGGAGCACGATGGCGTCGATCTTCTTGCTGGCAATGGCGCGGCGATAGGCGGCCAGTTCCTCGTCCAGCGTGTCGACGGTCGAGACCAGCACGTCGATTTCGTCCGAGGCCAGCCGCGAGCCGAGCCCGCCCAGAAATTCGCTGGTATGGGGACCGTAGCCCTCGCCGGTCGAATAGACGATGCCCACGGCGCCGGCGCGGCCGGTGGCCAGCCGCCGGGCGCTGGCGTTCGGGCGGTAGCCGAGGCGTGCCGCGGCTTCCTCTACGCGGGTGCGGGTCGCCTCGTTCACTTCGGGATAGCCGTTCAGCGCCCGGCTTACCGTCGTCTGAGACAGGCCCAGGTTGCTTGCCAGCTCTTTGAGATTCATGTCCCTCGTCCGGCGTTTACCGAGGGGACATGCATAGTTGATGCGGCCGGGATTGCCCAGTCCGCAATCACACCGGTTTGGGCGCGGCAAACAGGGGTGAACGACCGGGATACTCTTGCGTTTCAGCCTCTGGCAGTGCAGGAAGCGCCGCCAGTTCCAAAACGCTTTGGTTGCTCCGAACAAAAGGGGCACAGCGAATGCCCGAAGGAGACCGTCATGCCGATCCGAGCCACAGTTTGGGGCGAGAACGTCCACGAACAGAAAAACAAGTCCGTCGCCGAGAACTACCCCAAGGGCATGCACGGCCAGATCGCGGCGCTACTGAGCGAAGATCCCAACATCGTCGCCTCCACGGTGACGCTGCAGGATGCCGAGCACGGGATGACCGAAGCCAAGCTCGATGAGACCGACGTGCTGCTCTGGTGGGGCCATGCGGCGCACGGGCTGGTCGATGATGCGGTGGTCGAGCGGATTGCCGCCCGCGTCTGGCAGGGCATGGGGCTGATCGTGCTCCATTCCGGCCATCATTCGAAGATTTTCAAGCGCCTGATGGGCGCCCCGGCGAATTTGCACTGGCGCGAAGCCGGCGAACGCGAGCGCCTCTGGGTGGTCAATCCGGGCCATCCGATCGCCAAGGGCCTGCCGGCCTATTTCGAACTCGAGACCGAAGAAATGTACGGCGAGCCCTTCACCGTGCCGGAGCCGCTCGAGACGGTGTTCGTCTCGTGGTTCCAGGGCGGCGAAGTGTTCCGCTCGGGCCTCACCTACCGCCGCGGCGCGGGCAATATCTTCTATTTCCGCCCGGGCCATGAAACCTACCCCACCTATCACGACGCGACCGTCGGCAAGGTGCTGCGCAACGCCGTGAACTGGGCGTTCAACGCCGAGCGCCACGCCGAACTGATGTCGGCGCCGAACCGGCCGGTCGAGAAATCCATCGAGAAGATCGTTGAGCGGGGCGCCAAGCTCACCTCGCACGAGGAAGTCTCGGCGATCGAATGGGCTGAAGAGTCGAAGACCCGCTGAGCGGCTTCTCACAAAGGAAATCTCCTGATGCGTCTCCTGATCCTCGGCACCGGCGGCATGGCAAACCAGCATGCCAAGCACTTTGCCGCCATTGAAGGCGTCACCCTGGTGGGTGGCGTCGACGTCGATCCCGCCCGGCTCGAAAAGTTCAACGCGACGCATGGCATTCCCAATGGCTTCGCCTCGCTCGACGCGGCGATCGCGTGGGGCCAGTTCGACGCCGTCGCCAACGTCACGCCGGACTCGATCCATCACCCCACGTCGATCGCCGCACTGCAGGCGGGTAAGCACGTGTTCTGCGAAAAGCCGCTGGCGACAGATGCCACCAAGGCGTTCGAGATGGTCGACGTTGCCGAGAAGTCGGGCCTCGTGAACATGGTCAACCTGACCTATCGCAACGTCGCCCAGTTGCAGAAGGCGCGCGAGATCGTCACCTCCGGTCAGATCGGCGCGGTCAAGCATGTCGAGGCGAGCTACCTGCAGAGCTGGCTGGTGTCGAAGGCCTGGGGCGACTGGCGCACCGAGAGCCAGTGGCTGTGGCGCCTCTCCAAGAAGCATGGCAGCAATGGCGTGCTCGGCGATATCGGCGTCCACATCCTCGACTTTGCGTCATACGGTTCGGGGCTCGACATCGACCACGTGTTTGCGCGGCTCAAGACCTTCGACAAGGCGCCGGGCAACAAGATCGGCGAGTATGAGCTCGACGCCAATGACAGCTTCACGATGGCAGTCGATTTCAACAATGGCGCGCTAGGCGTCATCCACGCGACCCGCTGGGCGACCGGCCATTTCAACGAACTGCGCCTGCGCGTCTATGGCGAGCGGGGCGGCGTCGAAGTGCAGCATCGCCATGACGGTTCCAAGCTCCTCGTCTGCCTCGGCGATAACGCCGACAAGGGCGTCTGGGAAGAAATGGACGTCGAACCGGTCCTGACCAATTACGAGCGCTTTGCCGGCGCCGTGCGGGCCGGCAAGAACCAGGAGCCGACCTTCCGGCACGCCGCCAATCTGCAGCGTGTGCTTGACCTCGCCATGGTTTCGGACAGCGAGAAGAAAGAGCTGCCCACCCACTGATCTTGCGCAACCCTGCATGACCGCCCATCTATCGGTCGGTTGTGCAGGGGAGCCATCGCATGGACTGGTTCTGGGCTATCGTCGTCGGCTTTCTCGCCGGCATCCTCGCCAAGATCATCACGCCGGGCGGACCCAATCCGCGCGGCTTTATCCTGACCACGGTACTGGGCATCGTCGGCGCGCTGCTGGCGACCTGGCTGGGTCAGGCGATCCACCTCTACCAGCCGGGCGAAACGGCCAATTTCCTCGGCCAGATCGTCGGCGCGATCATTATCCTGCTGATCTGGCGCCAGGTCGTGCGGCCGCGCTGAAATCTTTCCATATTCCGGGCGGAATCGCTCTGTAACCCCCTGTGCGAGCGGCGCGGCTGGTGATAGGCCTGCCGCCCGGCGCGAGGGTCACAACATGGGCGCCGATGGGCAATCATTCCTGAGGCTTGGGGACGTCATGGGAAACTTGGTCGGAAAACTCGATCGCAAGTCCTGGCTGCTGTCTGAATTCAACACCTGGTACTACAACCGCCGCATCTGGGTTCTCTCCCGCCATCTGGCGAAGGCGATCCCGGGCCGCGGCAGCGTGCTCGATATCGGCTGTGGCGACGGGCAATTGGCGCTGGCGCTGATGCGCCTCCGTCCCGACCTCAAGGTCGAGGGTGTAGATGTGGTGCCGCGTCCCAAGACCATGGTCCCCGTCACGCAGTATGACGGGGTGAAGCTGCCCTTCGCGGACAAGAGCTTTGACTATGTGACCATCGTCGATGTGCTGCACCACACCACCGACCCGACGGTGGTCCTCGCCGAGGCGTCGCGCGTGGCGCGGCAGGGCGTAGTGATCAAGGATCATCTGCGCGAAGGTATTCTGGCGCAGGAAACGCTGGCCTTCATGGATTGGTGCGGCAATATCGGCGACGGTGTGCCGATGCCCTACAATTTCCTCAGCCGCAGCGAATGGCAGGGTGCCTTCGTCAAATCGAAGCTGCAGTCGGTATCGACCAACGAGAAGCTCGACATCTATTTGCCGCCGGCGCGCTGGCTGTTCGACCGCACGCTGCACTTTGTTTCCTACCTCGCCCCGAAGACTGCCTGACAGCATCGTTTCACGACGATGATTTGGGCTAGCGCGTTCAGCCTTTTTGGGTAAGCTCCGCCCGCTTTTGAGGAGTTCGATATGCGCAGCGCTATGATCGTGTGGGGTGGTTGGAACGGGCATGATCCCGAGGAATGCGCGGCGATCTACCGTCGCTGGCTGCATGAGGACGGGTTCTCGGTGCGCGTCGAGACCGACACCGCGGTATTCGGCGACCCCGCGATCCACGATCTGTCGCTGATCGTCCCCATCTTCACGATGAGCAAGCTCGAGCGCGAGCATGCCCAGAACTTTGCCAAGGCCGTTGAGGGTGGCGTTGGCGTTGGTGGCCATCATGGCGGCATGAGCGACGCGTTCCGCGACTCGGTCGACTATCAGTTCGTCATCGGCGGGCAGTGGGTGGCGCACCCGGGCAACATCATCGACTACACGGTCGATGTGACCAAGCCCGACGATCCGATCATGCAGGGCATCCCCTCGTCCTTCCCGTACAAGTCCGAGCAGTACTACATGCACATGGACCCGGCGGTCGAAGTGCTGGCGACCACGACGTTCTCGGGCGAGCACGCCGCGTGGACGAAGGGTGTGGTGATGCCGGTCGCCTGGAAGCATCGCTACGGGGCGGGCAAGGTCTTCCACTGCACGCTGGGTCACCGGGCGGCGGAATTCGATGTGCCGGAAATGGCGACCATCGTGCGCCGCGGCATCAACTGGGCGGCCCGTGCCTGATTCGCACGGCAATGTGCGCTGCCGCACGGCGGCGTGACTTGAAACTCCGGCGGAAAGAGTGCCGTTTCTGACTCCAGTTCGCGGACCACGCGTCGGGGAAAGCAAATGGCACTCGCCGGACATGATATCCCGCTCCGCAGTCGCCGGCCGGGCGCATTGATCACCACGGTTTGCCTGAGCCTCGCCGGTGCGCTGGCCGGCGGTGCCGTGACCGTTGCACTGTTCGTTTCGCCGGAAGCGCTGGCGCCGTTCGGGGTGGTCCGGCCCACCGACGCGGTGAGCCTGTCGCTCTATGCGGCGGCCGTGGTCTTCATGGCGCTGGGCGGCATTGTCGCCCTGACGCGCCTCGGCCTCGGTGGCGCAATCGTACTGATCGGTGCCCTGTTCTGGATGGCCGGCTGCATCAGCTTCAAATCGTTCGGTTGGCTGCTCGCCATTCCGGTGACGCTGGCGTTCCTCGGCGCTCTGACCGGCATGATCGTCAACGACCGGACGATCAGCGAGGGTGGCGACACGCGCCTGATCTACCGGCAGGATGTGATGACGCGCGTGACCCATTGGGTATGGGCCATCGCGATGTTCTTCCTGCTGCTGTCGGGTCTGCAGATCTTCAACGCACGGCCCAATCTCTACATCGGGCAGGAGTCGGGTTTCTCCTATGACAATTCGATCCTCGACATCTACGCGGTGAACCGCGATGGCGGCCCCGTAGGGCAGACGAGGCTGTTCGGCCAGACCTTCGATACGACGGGGGTGCTTGGCGTGAGTGGGACGGCGGAGCGCCCGTCGTTTACCGCCTTCCCTAGCTGGGCGACGATCCCGTCCTATCGCGATCTCGGCACGGGCCGGGTGGTGC
This sequence comes from Hyphomicrobiales bacterium, assembly GCA_004144345.1. Lineage (GTDB taxonomy): Bacteria > Pseudomonadota > Alphaproteobacteria > Rhizobiales > Devosiaceae > Devosia_A. Next base: position 10,808 of record SEEL01000056.1, on the reverse strand, counting down.
ATTTCTTCTTTGCGTGGATCCTCGTGGGCACGCTGTTCATGTGGCTGGTCAATGCGCTGTCCACTGGACATCTGTGGCGCGACATCATCCTCAAGCCGCGCGATCTGCGGGAGCTCCCGCGTGACATCCTCGACCACGTCAGGCTGCGCTTCACGCATGGTCGCTCCTACACGCCGCTGCAGAAGCTCGCCTATTTCGGGGTATTCGTGATTGCTTTCCCGCTGATCATTCTCACCGGACTGACGATGTCGCCCGGCATGGATGCTGCGTGGCCCTGGCTGGTCGAGATTTTCGGCGGAAGGCAGACGGCGCGAACGCTCCACTTCTTCGCCATGCTGGCCTTCGTGCTGTTCTTCATCGTCCATATCGCCATGGTCGTGCTGGCGGGGCCGTTCAACGAGCTGCGCTCGATGATCACGGGTTATTACCGCACCAATACTGATGGCGAAGGGAAGCACTGAGATGGGCAAGCTGATCGTCAACCGCCGCTCCTTCCTGACCGCGTCGGCAGCCGGTGCCTCGAGCCTTGTGCTGGCCGGATGCGACCAGTTCGATTTCCTCGGCCAGCGTGACAATCAGGTGCGCGACTTCCTCGAGCGGGCGAACACGCTGACCTATCAAGCGCAGCGCATCCTTGGCGGCGAGCAGGCGCTGGCGAAGACGTTTTCGGAGACGGAGATAAGGCAGCCGATGCGTCCGAACGGGTCAACGGATCCCCGCACGGATGAGTATGTCGCGCTGCGCGACAATGGCTTCGCTGACTATCGTTTCCGGGTTATTGGTCTGGTCGAGCGCGAGCTCAGCTTTTCGCTCGACGAGCTCAGAAACATGCCGGCGCAGAGCCAGATCACACGTCACGATTGTGTCGAGGGCTGGAGCTGCATTGCGAAGTGGACGGGCACAAGGCTGGGCGCGATCCTCGACCAGGCGGGGGTGAAGTCGTCGGCCCGCTTCGCCGTCTACCATTGCTATGATGTGATGGCCGGGGGGCTCTCGGGCGCCGAGCCCTATTACGAGAGTTCGGATCTGATCGATGCTTATCATCCGCAATCTATCCTCGCCTATGGGTTGAACAACGAGGTGCTGCCGGTGAGCAATGGCGCGCCGGTGCGGCTGCGGATCGAGCGGGCGCTAGGCTACAAGCAGCCAAAGTATTTGCATACGGTAGAACTGGTCGACAGCTTCGTCCGCTTCGGCAAAGGGCAGGGCGGTTACTGGGAAGACCACGGTTATGACTGGTATGGCGGCATCTAGCCGTTAACCTTTTATTAACATTGTCACCAATGGCCAGCCGGCTTCTGCTAAGGTTCTCCAAACGGACTGAGCGGGGGTCAGGATGCTTAAGTCTCAAATCTTGTCGTGGCGATTGGTGGCGGCCTGGGGCGCGCTGCTCGTGGCACTGATGCTGCCCTTCAGCGTTCTGGCGCAGGACATGACGCTGACGCTCAATGCGCAGGCGGGCACGTTTACCGGCAAATGGGTCTATCGCAGCTTCTCCGTCAGCTCGAACCCCAAGGATACGCTGGCCAAGCTGGCGCTCGGTCTCAACGAACTGGTGCTGACGGAGCAGGGCGGGCGGATCACCGGCCAGCGTACCGGCGCGGGCGTGAGCTACGACCTCGCCGGCGTGGCGCTCTATGTTGCCAAGCAGGGTGCAACGATGCGGCTGCACGGCCAGGCGACGATCAGCGGCAAGCTCTACAATTACGACTATTTCGGCTATTTGATCCCGTCGTGGAGCGTGAACGGCGCGCAGGCGGATACGATCATGGGCACCGTGCTGCGCAGCGATCCGGCGGACCCGAACAATGCGCCCCTGATCGCCTCGTTCGCTGCAACGCGCGAATAGAACCGCGTTAAATAACTGCACACCAAGCCTGAAGGTCTTTCGCCGCAGCTGGTTCTGCTCTGGTAAACATAGGCTGCCCAAAGGTGACCTATGTTCGAGTTGCAGATTTTCTTTCAGCGGAGGCGGAAGATGCTGACACGGTTGAGTGCCTTGATTGCCCTTGGCATAGGCGGAATGCTGGCGGTCCTGCCGCGCGCCGACGCGCATGGCGGGGTGGTCGCTTCGGGCGATCCGCAGAGCCTGCTGCTGTCGCCGGCGCCCCTTTCGGGCGAGCGATTCAGCACTTTCTACGTGCTGATGCATCGCTGACCTGCGCACTATTTCCTTGCTTTCGCGGGGCGCTTCCACCATATCCCGACTATCGACGGGTCTTTGAACCCCTCGTGGAGCTTCTCTTCTTATCGAATTCTTGCGGTGAGCGGCGAAGTGGCCCGGAGACCATCCCGGGTTTGAACGCACCCGCGCGATAAGATCTATCGCCCGATTGCAATTTGTTGTTCCGCCCGGCGCGAAGCGTCTGGCGGCGCGTGCCGCATGGTCCGGCGCGCCAATGAAAGCAGTCTTTTGACCCATTCTACTTTTACTACCCTGGGCCTTCCGCCCCTCATCCTGAGCGCCCTCGACAAGGCCGGCTTCGATACGCCGACGGCCATCCAGGCGAAGTCGATCCCCTCGCAGTTGCAGGGCCGGGACATCCTCGGCATTGCCCAGACCGGCTCCGGCAAGACGGCGGCCTTCGGCCTGCCGATCCTCGCGGGCATTGCCGAACTCAAGGGCCGCCCCAACCCGATGACCACCCGGGCGCTGATCCTCGCGCCGACCCGCGAACTGGCGGTGCAGATCGAAGAAGTGCTGCAGAAGCTGAGCGTCGGGATGCGGCTCCAGACCGTGCTCGTGCTAGGTGGCGTGTCGCGTAATGCACAAATCCAGAAGATCGCGCGTGGCGTCGATGTCGTGATCGCGACGCCCGGCCGCCTGCAGGATCTGATGGAAGATCGCAAGATCAAGCTCAACGAGACGCGCTGGCTGGTGCTCGATGAAGCCGACCGGATGCTCGACATGGGCTTCATCCTGCCGGTCAAGAAGATCGCTGCCGCGATCGGGCCGCGCCGCCAGACGGCGCTGTTCTCGGCCACCATGGCCAAGGAAATCGCCGAGCTGGCCAAGGGCCTGCTGAACGATCCGGTGCGGGTCGAAGCGCAGGCGCCGGCGACGACCGTCGTCACGATCGACCAGCGCGTGATCCTCTCCGGTTCCAAGCAGAAGCGCGACGAGCTCAACAAGCTGCTGGCCGATCCGGCGCTGGAGCGTGTGATCATCTTCTCGCGCACCAAGCACGGTGCCGATCGTGTGACGAAGAACCTTGCGATCGACGGTCACGAAGCGGCGGCCATCCACGGCAATAAGAGCCAGAACGCCCGCCAGGCGGCGCTGAAGGGCTTTGCCTCGGGCAAGGTACGCATTCTGGTGGCGACCGATATTGCGGCGCGCGGCATCGACGTGCCGAACATCACGCACGTCATCAACTACGAACTGCCGGACGATGCCGAGAACTATGTTCACCGTATCGGCCGCACGGCGCGCAATGGCGCGTCGGGCTTTGCGATCACGCTCTGCGATGGCACCGAGCGCGGCAAGCTGCGCGATGTCGAGCGGCTGATCCGCAAGACGCTGCCGACCACTGGCGAGATCAAGCAGGCCGAGCACACGGCTCCGGCCGAGCGCAAGCCGCATCGTGGCCAGGGGCCGCGTCCGGAAGGTGCTCGCACCAATCCGCAGCGGCCGCAGCGCAATGCCGGACGGCATTTCTCGGGCGCCAAGAAGGCAGCGATCAGCGAGGCCCGCGGCGAGACGAAGCCGCAGCAGCGCAAGCCCGCTCCGAAGCGCGAAGCGGCTCCGGCCGGCGCGCCGGCCAGCAACAGCTGGTGGGAAAAGCCCACGGGCGCCGGCAATGCCGGTGCCGCCAAGGGCCGGCCGCAGCAGCGGCGCGGCGGCGGCCAGCAGCGTCAGCGCGCTGAGGCCTGAAATGATCAAGGGCGGCTTTCGAGCCGCCCTTTTTGTTTGCGTGGCGCGCTGGGCGCCAGGTGAATGACAGGTAAACGGTGGGTTCCGGGAGCATTCAACAGGCGGCGGGCATGGTGCGTACAACACAGACCCGGAGCCGGGACAATGCTGAAGCTGTCGCTCATCGTGATGTTCGTTCTGTCGCTTGCGACGCTCAGCGTGGCCGCGTCCTATATGCCGGTGCCGGCCCCCACGGCCATCGCTGTCGCTGACGCCGGCATCTAGGAAAAACGCCGTGACGTCGTTCCAGCTTCTCGTCCTGTTCGCTGCCGTCATGCTGGTTCTAGCCATGGGCGCAGCGAGCGTGTTCATCTAGCCGCCTCAAGTATCACCAACGCCGCTTCGGTGATGGCGGTGGCTTCCTCATCCGACATCGCAAACGCCGTGTAGCCGATCGACAGATCGATGCCGCCTTCGCGTTCGCTGGCAATCGCGAAGAGGGAGGGGCCGAAGGTGTCGAGCGACACGGCCATGCTGACATCGACGAGCTCGAACTGCCCATAGTGCCGGCGCAGGCCGGACTCGCCGGCCGTGGTGATGGCGAGTCCGTCGATGCGGCGGCGATGGGTGCGGATGCCCTTCATCTCGACGCCGTACACTTCCCAATTGAACAGCTTGAGAATGCTGGCTGCTTTCTGATCCTTGGCGAGCGAGGTGATGAGCCGGAACGAGGCATCGCGGGCCATGGCCCAGAAGTCGTCGCCGAGCGCGTGCTTGGTGCGCAGGATGTCGATGTAGCAGCCATAGGTTTCGGCATGCAGCGCCGGCTTCATCAGGCGGCGGAGATCGATGGTGGTGAGCACCGTCATCTCGTCGAGTTCGTAGCGGGCGCGCAGGGCACTGAGGAAGGCAGCGGTGACCGCGCCATGCAGGGTCGTCCGGTTGGCTTTGATGGCCGCCTTGAGCGCGACCGTCGTGTCCGCTTCGAGGCGCCGCGACAAGATGCGGGTCTGCATCTTTGGGTTGGGGAGCGGGCGATTGGGCAGGCGGATGGCGGGCATGTAGCCGCGCGTGCCGCTGTCGGGTTTGGCGGGGAGCCCGGCTTCCAGCGGCGGCGGCAGCGTCGTGTGGACCGGCTTTGAGGCGAGCATGGCAGCGGGATCGGCCAGGAATTCCATGAACTGGCGGCCCAGCATGTTGCCCGATTGGGCATCGAGCGTGGCGTGATCGGCGCAGATGACGATGTGCGTCAGATCGGACTCCGGCGACTGGCGGACCAGCGTGACGCGGAGGCGCGGATGCTTGCCGCGCTTGATGGGCTTCGACAGTTCCCTGGCGAGGACCGTCCGCCAATGCTCGGGGTCGGGATTGTCGACGATGGCGAGCGGGATCTCGGTCGTGCCGTCGGTGACAAAGGAGGGCTGGCGGTAGACGAAGGGCGGAAGGTTGATGAAGACGAGCCTGCCATACTCGATGTGGGCGCGCAGGATGGGGTGCTGCGTTTGCAGCCAGTGCAGCGCCTCGCGGACGCGGTCGGGATCGAGCGGGCCGCGCACATGCAGGGCCTGCACGGCGATGAGGCCACCGATGCGGTGGAGGAAGTGCAGCAGCCATTCCTGTTCGCCGAGTTCACGAGTCTCGCCCACTATCGTCCTCCTCCAAGCAGGCAGTTCTCGCCGGCCGCTGGAATCGCTATATCAAACGGCACGGGAGATGGGGACAGATGAGCCAGTACGAGCAGCCGATCCTTGATTACATCGCCAGTGTCGTGGCCGAAACCGGCGGCGCGCCGGTCAGCCGGGACACGCCATTGCTTGAGGCGGGCGTGCTGGATTCGATCAATCTCGTCCGCCTGGTGCAGTTCCTCGAGGAACGCTTCACCATCAAGATTCCCGATGATGATCTGGGCGCCGATATCTTTGAATCGCCCGCCGCCGTCGCTGCCTATGTGGAGCGCCATAAGGCCTAGGCCTCCCCAAGCCTTGCCCGCAGCAGCTTGCCGGTGGGGCTTTTCGGCAGGGCGTCGAGGAAGGCGATCTCGGTCGGCACTTTCTGCACGGACAGTTTTGCGCGGGCGTGGCGGACGATCTCGTCCTCGCTGATGTCGGCCGAACGCACGATGTAGGCCCGCAGGCGATTGCCACTGCGCTGGTCGGGAATGCCGATGACGGCGGTCTCGGCGATGGCCGGGTGAGCGGCGAGCACGTCCTCGACCTCGATCGGATCGATCTTGTAGCCGGAGATTTCGATCAGCAGCTTGCGCCGGCCGCGGATGGTGATGCGGCCTTCCTCGTCGAGCGAGGCGAGGTCGCCGGTGCGGAACCAGCCATCGTCAAAGGCCTGCGCGTTGGCGTCGGCGTCGCCGAGATAGCCCTGCATTAGCGAAGAGGAGCGCACAAGCAGTTCGCCGACATCGGGGCCGAGCTCGGTCTCGAAGGGCTCGATGCGGACTTCGGCATCGCCGGCGGGTGGGCCGACGGACTGCCAGTTGGCGTCGACATCGGTGGCGTCATTGTGGGCGACCATGATGGCTTCGGTGGAGCCGTAGGCCTGGCGCAAATCGATGTTGAAGCGGCTGCGCATGGCATCGAAGACCGGGCGCTTGAGGGCGGCGCCGCCGGAGAAGGCGAGCCGGAGCCTCAGGTCAAAATCGCCCGCCTGGCCGGCGATGATCTCGTACATGGCAGGAACGGCGCCCATCAGGGTGGCGCGATGGGTGACCATGGCGTCGAGGAGCTTGCGGCGCGACAGTGCGAGGGGGAGCGGGTCGCTCCAATAGAATGTCGTCGCAGCCCGCGTCATGACATCCATCACGCCCATCAGGAAGCCCATGGCGAAGTTGGGTGGCAGGATGTTGACCATCACATCGTCGGGCTGCAAATCCCACACGCCGCTGGTGCGCTCGCCATCGGCGATGAGCTCGGCGTGGGTATGCGGCACGACCTTGGGCAGGCCGGTGGAGCCGGAGGAGAAGAGGTATAGCGCCGTCGTGTTGCCTGGCAGCATCGGCAGCCCGGTGGGGGCGGCGTCGGGCAGGGCTGTGGTGAGGAACAGCGGCGCGGATGGGGCGGCGTCGGCGATGAGGGCTTCGGCGGCGCCGGCGTATTTGGGCGTTGTAACGATGGCGGCGAGGCCGGTCTTGGCGGCGAGGGAAGCGAGCTCGGCGCGGGTGGAGCCGGGACCGAGCGGCATGGCGATGGCGCCGATGGCGAAGAGGGCGTGGGCGACGACGAAGATATCGGGCGAATTGGGAATCAGCAGCGCGACGACGTCGCCCTTGCCGATGCCGCGGTCGATGAATCCGGCGGCGAGGCGTTCGATGCGGGCGAGGAGCGCGGCGTAGGAGAAGAAATCATCGCCCTGACGGAGACCGCTGGTCAGCGGGGCTTTGGCGGCGATGGCCGCCAGTCTGTCGAAGATCATTGTCTACTCTCCGCCCGACGCACCGAAATTATAGGTGCTGTCGCGGGCAGTCTCAAGGCTGGCACCTGAACCCTAGCTGAGCGGAATGCCCTTGGCTCCCTTGTCACGCTGATAAATGGCTGACAGATCGGCATAGAGGGCATTGAGATCATCGATGCGGGCGGTGAGCCGCTCCTTGTTGCCGCGATCAAGGCCGGCGATCATGCGGGCCATGTCGTGGCTGACGAAATAGGGGTTGGTGCGGTTGTAGAGGTCGCGGCCGGGCGCGGGCGTCTCGCGATCCGGATCGGGCACGGCGTAGACGGCCTTGAGGATCTGGATGTCGTAGGGGATGGCGAAGCTGTCGGCCGAATCCTGATGGCTGAACAGGAAGTAGAAATTGTCGAAGCCCGACCAGGTGATGCCCGAAAGGCAGAGCGAGCAGGGCTCGTGCGTGGCGAGGAAGAGGCAGTCCTTGGGCGAGGGACGGCCCTCCGCCGGCAGTTCGTAGAAGCGCTTGATGGCGTGCATTTCGCCATGCCAGAGCGGGTTCTCGATCTCGTTGTTGGTCTCGGCGATCACAACCGACAGATCGGATTTCAGCAGTATCGCAGCGCCAAAGAGCTTGTTGCCGCGCTCGACGCCGGCGCGGGTTTTGGGGGCGATGTCGCGTTCGATGACATCGAGCAGGCGGGAGAGCAGGGTCGGGCTATCGATCATCGGGTAAACTGCAAAAGTGGCGTGGCGCTTCTATCAAGCAGAAGGAGGATGTCCCTGTCGATGCGCCAGCTGGTGGCCGCCTTGAGGGCATCGAAGAAGCTTTGTTCGAGCATGTTGCGGTCGGCGAGGCAGGAGCGCTGGGTGCGGGCGATATCGCCGATGGCAAAGCTCGTTGCATCGACCCGCGCTTGCGAGAACCAGGAATTGCAGCCGCCGACGCCGCCGGCCCGCATGCTGGGCTCCAGCATCAGGGTGATCTCGACGGCGGGCGGCACCGGGGTTTCACCGATCATGCTGGCCTGCCAGATGATGTTGACGAGCGGCAGCTGCTGCGGCGCGGCCGGCTCCTCCGATGGGGTGGGTTCGGCCTGCGCAATGACCGGGCTGGTGACGATCACCGCCGGCTCCGTCTGGGCGAGGGGCGTGATCGGGAAGGGTTCGGTATTGCGGAACAGGAAATTGGTGCCGCGGATCTCGGCCCGCAGCGCGTAGTCGTGCTGCGGCAGGATGAGGCTGTCCTCGAAGGTGAGGGTGAAGGCCAGCGGCACCTGCCCCGCGCCGGTGGGCGCCGAGACGGCGAGGCGCGGCCGGTCGGGCAGAGCGAGGTCGATCAGTTCGATGCGCAGCTTTGCATCCGGCGGCAGCGCGATGCGTTCGCGATAGGTCACTTCGCCGGAGAAATTGACCTTGGCGGCGAGAGCGGGCGGGGCGGTGAGCAAGGCGAGTGCCAGGACGGCAACAAGGGTCTTCAGCATGATCGGCACCTCCGCAAACTACGCCGGCAAAGTGGCGGGCGAATGTGGAGGAAATAATACGCACCGGTCAGCTTTCCCTGACGATCCAGGCATCGGCGAAATGATGTTCCTCGAGATTGTTGCCGTCGCCGCCGCGGTCGACGACGAGGAAGCTCGCATCGGCGACGAGCGGCGTCAGCACGCCATGCCAGATGTTCATGCCGATGTTGACGCCCTGACCGGGGCCGGTGACGAAAGCGCGCGGCGTGCCGGGCGTGCCATGCTGGTCGGGTGCGACGATGACGAGGAAGGGGTTCGGCGACAGCGGGTAGAAGGCCTGGCTGCCGAGCGGATGGCGTTCCACCAGTTTGAGCGTGAGCGGCAGGGTGAAGTGTTTCGCATTGAAGATCGAGATGAGCGGGCGGGCATGGACGCCTCCGAGCTCGACGCGGGCGAGGTCGTGGTACCGTTCGCAATGGCCCGCATTGATCGGGTAGTGATGCGCGCCCTCGATTTCGATCACCTGACCGAAGGGCGCAAAACTGTCCCGGGTCAGCCGTTCGGTGAGGAGGGCGCGCGCACTCATTTGACGGGCACCGTGTTGGCCGAATTGCCGCCGCCCATGTAGACGGCGAGCAGTTTCATCGGGACGGTGCCGGTGTTGGTGCCGGTGTGCACATTGTTCATGGCTTCGAGCACGCTGTCGCCGACGCGATAAGTCCTCGTGCCGTCGGGGCCGTAGTCGACGGTCAGTTCGCCTTCGAGGATGTAGGCAAAGAGCGGCACTTCATGGCGGTGCGCGCCGGTGGTGCCGCCGGGCGGGATGGTGACGATGGCGGCGGTGATGTTCACCGGGCCTTCGGGATAGGCGAGGGCATGGCCCAGCACGTCGGTGCCGCCCGAAATGAGCGGCGTGAGCAGGTTCTGGTACTGCAGCTGCGACTGGTCCTCGGCGAGGGCGGGGGCAGTGAAGAGCAGGGCGGCGAAGGCGAAGGCTAGTCTATGCACGGCATGTTTCCCAAGTTGACGCTGGCGAGAAGACAAGGACGCGCCGCTAGAGCTTAAGCTTCGGGTGGCGGTTGACGTCCTTGTAGAGCAGATAGCGGAAGCGCTCCGGGCCGGCGTAGCAGGCCTGCGGGCAGAAGGCGCGCAGCCACATGAAATCGCCGGCCTCGACCTCGACCCAATCGGTATTGAGGCGATAGACGGCCTTGCCCTCGAGCACATAGAGGCCGTGCTCCATGACGTGGGTCTCCTCGAAGGGAATGACCGCGCCGGGCTCGAGTGTGACGATGTTGACGTGCATGTCGTGGCGCACATCGGTGGGATCGACGAAGCGCGTGGTGCCCCAGGTGTTTTTCGTGCCGGGCATCCAGATGATGGGCTCGTCCTGCTCATTGGCGACGAAGGCCGGCGGGATGTCGATGCCATCCACGACCTCATAGGCCTTGCGGACCCAGTGGAAGCGCAGCGGCTGCTTGCCACGGTTGGTTAGCTTCCATTTCGTGCCTGGGGGCAGGAAGGCGTAGCCGCCGGTGCGCAGCGTATGCGCCTTGCCGTCGATGGTGACGCTGGCCTGGCCGGCGACGACGAAGAGCACGCCCTCGGCGGTTGCGTCCGGCTCGGGATTGGTGCTGCCGCCGCCGGGGAAGACTTCGACGATGTATTGCGAGAAGGTCTCGGCAAAGCCCGAGAGCGGGCGCGCAATGATCCAGGCGCGGGTGTCGGTCCAGTGCGGCAGATAGCTGGTCACGATATCGCGCATGACGCCGCGCGGGATGAGCGCATAGGCGGTGGTGAAGATGGCGCGCTGGGTGTGCAGCGCCGCCTGCGGGGGCAGGCCGGCAATGGGGCTTGCGTAGGTGGTGGCCATGGTCTCGTGACGCGTGATTTGTGTTGCCTTGGTTAGAGCATGAGTGATGGGCGAGCGGAAGGCGGGGTCGCCTTGCGCCAATCGCTGGTTGGGGGCGCATGCGAAGACTTCCGGCAGCCCGTCGGCCCCGGTTGTTACCTTGCCGGGGCGCAAAGCGATCCCCGGACGGAAAGCGCGGAGCGCCTCCGATTGCTTTAGGAGCGTAAGAAGACGCTCCGCGCTTTGC
>SEEL01000126.1 GCA_004144345.1 Hyphomicrobiales bacterium | reverse complement strand
CTTCGATATCGTCGTCGGCGATTCGATGCTGAACACGTTGATGGGGGTCGAGGAGCAATGGCTTGACCGGGACCAGATCGACTGGCGCCTTCAACCCTTCCTTTCGCATTTCAAGATCCGGTAACCCGCAAAATCCTATTGAGTGGCGCGCAGTTGTTGACATGATTGTCAATAACTGAAAGCTTGCCATCTCCTGTTTCGGGAGCATCGCGCCTTGGCCAGTACTGCCCTGCCTTCGGCCGCCCACGCCGACGAAACCCCGGCGTTGCGTCCGCGGACCGTCGCAGCCTATGCCGCGACGGCTGGGCCGACGGTGATCCTCGGCCTGCCGTTCAGCGTCTATCTGCCGCCTTATATCGCGGAGGGCGGGGTGATTTCGGTCGCGCTCGTCGGACTGCTCTTCTCGCTCACAACCATTTGGGACGGCGTTGTCGACCCGCTGATCGGCACGATGGTCGACCGTGTCCGCACCGGGCTTGGCGCACACCGTCGCTGGATGCTGCTCGCGATCATCCCTTTGGCGCTTCTCCTGCTCGCGCTGGTGACCGTCGGCGACCAATTGCCCTTCGCCGCGCTCTTCCTGATGATGATATTCTTCTATTCGAGTTACAGCCTTTACGAGGTCGCCCAGCTTTCATGGGGCTCGGCGCTCGTGCGGTCGCCGGCCGACAGCGCCCTCCTTTACGGGATGCGCGACTGGTTCGCGAAGATCGCCCTGATCCTCGCCTTTGCAGCGCCCGCGGCGGCGCAGCTGCTGATTCCGGGGGTCAGCCTGCAAGGGCGTATCATGGCCTATGCCAGCCTCTTCCTGCTGATGGTCCCGATCGCGCTCTTCGCCATCCGTCTGGTCCCGCCGCGCGCCATCATTGCCGAACCCGGCATCGGCTGGCGGCAGGAAATCCGCGCGTCCTTGTCCTTCCCGCCGCTCATGCTGCTGTTCGGCGTGCAGTTCCTCAACAGCTTCGCTTTTGGGTCGCTGACCTCGCTCTTCGTCTTTTTCGCCGCCGCGGTACTCGACCTCGACGGGCAGAGCGCGGTGCTGCTTTTTGCGAGCTTTATCGGCGGCGCGCTCGCATCGCCCGTCTGGACCTTTCTCGCGCGCCGCCGATAAAGCTCGCAAAAAGCAGCAC
>SEEL01000012.1 GCA_004144345.1 Hyphomicrobiales bacterium | reverse complement strand
TCTCCGCTCGCTGAGATGCGGAAAAATAGATGCGACGTCGCTGCTTCATGGCTCACACTCCATCTCCAACCGAAGATTAGTGTGTTGCGCTCACCGATTGAGACCACCGCCAGAAGCGGTCGTCTCCCGCATTTCGGCGTCCGGTTTGTCCCGCGATAGGTGTGGGCCGCGGCCGGGGCCGCGATAGCCCCCACTATCGCGGGACGGGCGGAATGGGTCACAAAACCGTATAGCTGCTGACAAGTCGCGGCTGGGGCCGACCCACATAGCTGTACAGCCGGGGAGGACCCAACGGTCTCATCGTCCTCGGAGTGGCGAGGGTGTGGTTGCCAGACACCTTGTCTTCGAGCCGGGGCGGGGCAGGGGACAGGGTCGTCCCACCACTGTCCCCGCTGTGATCCCCGGCCGGGCAACAGAGGCGATAGGGACACACGGACTATAGCAGTCGGGCCTAGGCGGCCTTATGGCGTGGTGGCTGTGAGACCTGCCACTGACGAGCACCGACGGCTCAGAGCCTTCAAGGTCGTCACTCAATCAAGGAACAAGAACGTAGTTCGACTCTTAGGGCTCTCTCGCGCTACAACCATCACACTCGGGGGCTAGGAGCCTGGCAACCACACCCTCGCCACTCCGAGGACGATGAGACCGTTGGGTCCTCCCCGGCTGTACAGCTATGTGGGTCGGCCCCAGCCGCAGCTAGTCTCCAGCCACTGGGAAAGTGACGCCTTTCATCAGGCTATGGTCGCGGCAGCGCCGTGATAGTCCGAGCTGACGGGCGAATGTTCCCGCCGGCGGTCGTGGCGTACCCTGAAAGCTTGGAAAACAGGGGGATGCGCTACGCCCCGAAATCTGGGGCTCTGCGCGAGGCTACCCTGAAAGCACGTTCTATCAGGGGCTTTCAGTGTCGAACCCGGCGCGGTTCAGAAACTCTGTCGACATTTCCGAGAGATACTCGTGCTTGCGCAACGGCGAGGCCTGAAACCGTGCACGCACTGCGCAATCGGCCGGTATAGGCATGTCACCTCCATAGAACGCGGGTTGCCTCGCTGCAGCTGTGCCGGTTGAAGTGGACCAGGTCGTTCGGAAGAGCAGCGACGGCATCGTGGCGCGCATCCTCAAGGCCATCCCCGCCCCCGAAAAGCTGCTGGCACTATGGGCGCCAATGTCTGAAAGGTCCGCTCCGCGCCAAAAGCTGGCGTCCGAGCACGTCTGCCAAGTCCCACTCTGGTGCCACCTACGGTGGCTGAGATATCTTACTTCGCTCGCTCGTAGAGGGCGTCGATCTCGCGGGCCGGTTCATCCTTGCTCGCCGCTAGAATTTTGGCGAACTGTTCATGGATCGCCGTCCAGATCATACGATCGGTCTGGCCCATCTTGTCGAATACGCATTCATTCACACCTGCCTCTTCGCCGAACGCCAGCCGCAGCTCTTGTTCACTGCCGTCGACCCGTACCGAAATGGGATCGCAGCCGGAGAAGTCCGCCAGCCGGCTCGCTTCGTCCTTGAGGTTGGCGCGTGGCATGGTGAGGCGGAGCAACTGGAGATTGTCCGGCGTCGACGAGCCGTTGAAATCGGCCATCACCTCGATCGACGAAATGCCGGTGCTGGCGTCGTCGACGCTCAGGCTGAACGGAGTCACCTTGTAGGAGCGGAAATTGGGCTCGTCGTCGGCACGCAGTACCATGGCGCCGGTCAGCTTCAGCTCCGCCGGCGGCGCCGTCTTTTGATCCGGTGCCGGCAGCGCATCCGGCGAATGGATGGCGGCATTGTAAATGCATCCGAGACCCAGTCCCAGATCGATGTCTGAGGTAGCCGACCTCGCCATCACTGGCACCAGCGCGCGTAGTTCTACGGCGAGTGGCGTGCCGGCATAGCGGTAGGGATAGATGTGGAGCCAGGTGCCGGCGAAATCGCCGTCGGCCCAGTTGGCATCCCAGTCCTGCGTGCCGTCATAGACCGAGTTGTTGGCTAGCTTCGCCCATTTATCGAGCGTCGAATGGTCCTTCACGCCGGCGATGAACACCGCCACTGCCCGGTGCAGATCCTCTTCCAGCGCGGCCGGTGGCGTCATGCCCGCGGCCCGCATCAGTTCCATCGACACGACGATCTCGTCGATACTGGTGAAGTGATACCACAGCGCCCGGTTGCCGCGCGTCGTCCGCTCCCGGATCGAGCCGTCGGCACTGATCAGCCGGAGCATTTCATCGGCAATCTTGGTGAGCCGCCCCCGCGCTGCGTCGGTCTCGCCGGCCGCCAGCTCGTTGACGATGGTCGGCCAGTACCAGCCCATGTTGAGGCCGAAGTACACATCGCCCGGCCGCTTCAGCCGCTTCGAGAATCTTTCGATCCAGCCTTTGATCGCCGTATGCTCGACCGCCAGCCCTTCCGGGTCGGCATCGGCGAGGGCGGCGTAATAGGCGCGCACGAGGCCGGCGCCGATGAACGTGGTGAAGGTCGCGTCCTTCATGCCCGACGGGTCCTGCCCATTATCCTGCGTCCATTCGGTGCAGGCGCCCTTATTGATCAGAAGACCGTCGCCGGTGACGCAGGCGATGGTTTCCAGCAGGGCGCCGGCTTCCGCCCACCTCGCGAGGATTTTGATCAACTCGGTCTTGAGGGCGAGATTGTCGCTCGCCAGCGCCAGTACCGACTGCCCGCCGAACGCGCCGGCAAAACGCTCCAGGTCACGGGCGTGCTCAACAGATTCCACATTGTCCATGCGGGAGTTAAAGCCACTGATCTTGACGATCGGCTCCACCGAGCGGACGGAGTCGAGGCTCGAGCCACTTGGTTTGCAAAGTCGGGCCCCTGTCTCAATAGGCTGGCGCGACAAGGCGATCAGCACATCGGCAGGCAGCAAGGCGCGAGCTGGCGAATTGAGAAGGCTGGCTTCAGCTGACGCGGCAAACGCAGTCAAGTCGGTGCACCAGACGTTGGCATTGTCATCCGCCAGAGCCGGCAGCCGGGATCCGGTGTCGGCCGCAAACATGGCCGACGCCTCGCGGGTTCGACGTCCTATTGCCCCGTCCGCAGGCCCAGGGGCATACCCCAATTCCGTCAATACCTGCTGGACGCACATCACGTCGTCACTGGCGGCCACGGCAGAAATCGACAACGCAGCAAAGGTGATGGCAATCACGTAGCGCAGCATGTTTGATCTCCCTGAAGCCACTGTCGATTGAGCTGCCATGATCGTCAATGGTCAGAATAGGCTAGGCGTGCCAGCTTTGGGACAGAAGCAGTAGTCTCCAGCCTTTTTCGGCGTCCGGTTTGTCCCGCCATAGGTGGTGGCCGCGGCTGGGGCCGCGACAGCCCCCACTATCGCGGGACGGGCGGAATGGGCCTCATAGGTCATAAAAGTCCATAGCTGCTGACAGGTCGAGGCTGGGGCCGACCCTCATGGCCTCACCGCCGGGAAGGACCCATGGTCCTCATAGTACTCGGAGTGACGAGGGTGTGGTTGTCAGACACCTCGTCTTCGAGCCTAGGTGGGGCAGGGATATGGTCGTCCCACCACCGTGCCTGCTGTGCTCCGGGCGGGCAACAGAGGCGACGAGAACACATGGACCGTAGTGGTCGGGCGTTACGCAACGTTATGGCGCGTGACGTGCTATGAAGACTTGCCACCGACGAGCATCGACCGCTCAGTGCCTGCAAGGTAGCCACTCAGTCGAAATGATAAGAACGAAGTTCGACTCAAGGCACAACTTCGCGTTGCGACCATCACACTCGACGACTAGGAGCCTGGCAACCACTCCCTCGTCACTCCGAGTACTATGAGGACCATGGGTCCTTCCCGGCGGTGAGGCCATGAGGGTCGGCCCCAGCCGCAACATGGAAGCAGCTAATGGGGGAAACCTCCCTCTTCCTTCTGCCGGAACCCGCGTCGCTCGCCGCAACGTCCCGAGAGATCGAGTCAATTGCACTCCGGCGGTAGCGGCATCGGAAGCAAGCCTTCCAAAAGTGGAATCCTCAACGGCCCAAGGGGCGGGCTCATTTTGATCTCGCCGAGAGGGAACATGCGAAGTGAGCAAGAACTTCCGATCATTCCAGGGCATAGGTCGATCGCCGGCGGCTTTGGAGTAAAAATGAGGCCTTTCAGGCTTTACCCATGCGATAGATTGCGATGATTTCTTCGCCCGCAACCCCGCTCACTCGCGGCAGCCCACTCAGAGTGGCAAGAGACGGGCGAAAGTTCGAGCCGGCAGCATGAAGGCTGTCCCGATCATCCCTTTCGGGCAAGGCCTCGCAGCGAGCGTCGAAACCGCCCCAGCCAGCGTCGCGTGCTGCCATCCAGGATGTTGTCGTCCTCCCCGAGCCACCAATAGATCGCCTCGTACTGGAGGAGGAGTTCGCTGAGGTCGTGTGCCGGCTCGACGGATATCGCCTGGATAGTGAGCAAAGCACTGTCGACCGCGTCGGACCATTTCTGATGCGCTTTGGCGGAGGCGTCGGCATCGATTTTGTCACTTGTCGCTGCATACGAGCGCCAAGCGCGTTGGGCCCGCGCCCGCTGTCGCATGAATTGTCGACCGAGAGTCGGCAAGGCACTTTTGGCAGCTGGGCCACCTTCTACAGCGTGATGTCGCGCTCTTGTCATCTATCGCCTCCGACACAGATCGTCGAGCGACAAGAAGGACGTCACCGCCGTACGAAGCTAGACCTGCAGGAAGATTACAGGGGACAATTCAGGAATGACGACGAGCGCGCGGCGCAAGCATCCACGCTGGGTTCGCCTCGCTCCAAGGAGCCCACGCCATGCGGCAGATCGTACAGCGCGCTAAGGCCATGGCCTCGGTTGACCTCTGGTCTGCACGGGTACAGCGGACTTAAATCTTGGCGGCGACTTCGATGTCGATGTCGTGCGTACCGCCGCTGAGCACTGCCGATTTCTCCCGCACTCGTACCAAAGGTTGGTCCCCCTGCCGTGGGCTTGTGGGAAGCGTTCAGCAGAGGGACCAGTGCGGGCTGCGAGAAAGCCAGCCGTGATAAAGCTGCCAATAGCGCTCTGGTTCCGACGGCGCAGAACTGGTGATTTGCCCGGAGCACTCCGTCACAACAAAAGTTAATGCGACCGGCTGGGTCGTGGAGGTACCCGGGTGGATCGCATTGTTAGGGTACTTACGAATGGACGAGCCGGACCAGCTTGAATTCTATCGGACGCTGTTGCTGGAGCTGCGCCAGGCCAACGCGGATATGGAACGCGGTATCTTTCGCCTTCTTCGTCAGGACGCCGCTGGCGGCGGGACTGAGGACGTGACGGCCGAAGCCATCCGTACCAACCAAATCAGCGTAGTCCTTCTGGAAGGAACCATACGCATGCTGTCGGGCGGCAGAGCGGTCCAATGAGCGAGTGGATCGAGCTGACTTCGCGCACCGACCGGGGCAAGGTTTGGATCAACATGAGCGCGGCACTGTCCGTACACAAGGATGCAGGCGGCTCCAAGATTGTGTTCCCCGCTCGGGAGCTGTTCGTCACAGAGTCGCCTGAAAACGTGATGTCCCGAAGGCTGGACGCTCGACGAGAAACCTGAGGGCGCTGCAATCCTACACCCGGCCGCGATGGACTGCATCGAAGTCGCTCCTCGGTAGTTTGAGTCCGCCAGCACCTAACTGGAGGAGCTTTCGACGCCAATGACCGCTCGCCCGCCGCAAGAAGACGATCATGTTCCAACGGACGGGGAGAACAAGCCATTCCACGGCACGAACCCGTGGTCTGGTCCATTTTTCGTCCTGATCATAATCGGCGCGGTAATGCTGTTCGTGCTCGGGGTCGTCGTCGCTATAGTCCTGCAAATCCTATGAGCGAGGGTGGTTCGTCGGACATGGTCGACGCGTACCTAGCCAGCGCTCGTGAATTGATCGCTCAACTGGAAGTTGGCCAGGTGAACATATCACATTCCGACGAGCTCGTGCGCGCTCTGAATGGTGCAATCGCAGAGGCCGAGGCACTGGCAGTATCACGACCTCTCAGGGCCGACGATATTGAGGTGGTTGCGGCCCGGCTGAGAGCCGCGCGCATTCGACTTCAAGCCGGATTGCTAGGTAACGGTACCCACTAGAAGGACTCGAGAATGACCGAGAACAAGATCAATCCCCGCCAGCATGACTTTGGTGAGGCGGAAAGCCCGCCCGCCCCGGTGCCATCGAAGCATCGTCAGACGGGCCAGGGGACTGCGCCGCCCGAGCTTGATGTGGCGGATCCCCATCCTTCCAACGAGGAACATCCATATAAAGCACGACATCCCGGAGGCGCCCATCCCCCGATAAAAGACATCGGACCAAACAGCGCCATTCATGGTGGCGAGCCGCCGCCCCGACCGGACAATGCAAGTACCACTTCAGACGACAATTCAGCGTGACACAAATCGGCCCGGGCAGCCCGCGCCTGAGAAATCTACGGCGCTGAGGGGACGCAAGAAATGGCATCGATGCACCCGCTGTCGCCCAATGCAAATACGGCATCTTGCGGCGCTTCGAGGTCAAGCATCGTGCTCTTTTGGAGCCCCGCATGCAGCCCACGAATTATGCGACCGGTCACGCCGTCACAGACAATGACAGTGACGGCAGAACCATGGTCCTTTATGTCGCGAAGGGCTTCGTTCACCCTCCTCAACATGTCGGGATAGGTCTCTCCGTCTGGTGAATGAAAGAACCATTCACCGGCCGCCATGCCTTTGCGTGCACCCGGCGATCGGTCTTCAATCTCCGCGTCAGTGAGACCGTCCCAGGAACCCATCCTCACTTCCATTAGCCGAGGGTCGAGTTCGATGCCGTCTCGGACGCGCAGCCCTCTAGCTATGATCGACGCAGTGGCTTGGGCCCGCATAAGAGGGCTAGAGACAATTCGGGTTTCCTGAGGGCCGAGTAACTCGCGAAGCTTCGTTGCCACACTGTTGGCCTGGTCGATCCCGCGCGCTGTTAGCGGAGAATCGACGTGGCCCTGCCAACGCTTGTGCGCGTTGAATTCCGTTTGCCCGTGCCGAACTAGGTAAAGCATTTTGGTCGCTTGCCGCTGCCAAAGAAATGGCGCCGGAGGAGGTCAACTCCCGGCGCCGTCTACGTCGCGCGCGTTGCGCAACGTGCTCCCTGTATAGGGTGGTGGGGCCCGCGAACCAACTAAGTTCGCGATTTCTTGAACCTAGGTGTGGATATGAAGCTGCTGCCATCGGGCTCCTCATCGAAGACCGCGCCGCTCGAGCCCATTTGGAGCCACCGGCCAGATATCGCGCTGGTTGACATCCATCAGCAAGGCGAAACCTGCGAGGTGATGATAGCACACTAGGAACCCACGCTAAAAGCGACCTCGTCCTTGGCGCGGCCAACGGTATGCTCGTTGCGACAGATTGGGCGATCAGCGCTTCGTCTTCGACGACCAGTATGGATTTCTTCACGGCAAGCCCTCGGTCCCGCGACGGGCAAATCCCGCCGCGGTAGATCCTCGAAGTGGCGGGCGAACGCCCGACCACAATTGTCGTGCGCTGAAAGCAACTCAGCCTCAGGTCGATCGGACGCAGATTAGCGCGGCAGCAGCTAAGCTCGAACTCGAACTGAGTCTGAATGAGTAAGCGCGCGCCCATGTCACTGCGCAACCATCCGACGTTTGGCAAATTATTCGCTGTGATGACTGACGCGTCAACCGGACGTAGCGGCATAGGGAACTGGGTGGTTTTTCCGGTTTCCCGCCTGGGCCAACGAAACGGCAGCCGAGCCCTTATCCCGCTCGCAGCTCATCAGCAAAAGCCCCTCGGTCCAGCCCGCCGAGGGGCTCTTCATTTTTGACCGGAAACCGCTTCAGATCGAGACATTTCCTGCGAAGGGGCGAACCCTACTCCGAAGCAAGCAATGTCCCGCTGCTATTCAGCGATCCAATTTCAGCAGCAGCGACCGGCAGGGGAACACCCGAAAGGCCGGTTCGTTTAGTGCCAAACGCCGGAGAGCCGCGATGACAGCACGTGCCGTGTGGAAGGGTGTAATCAAGATTGCTGAGGTCGTATGCCCGGTTGCGATGTATACTGCTGCATCGACCTCTGAGCGCATCGCGCTGCACCTGGTCAACCGCAGCACAGGGCATCGCCTAAAGCGCATCTACGTTGACGAGAAAACCGATAAGCCCGTCGATCCCGAAGACCAGGTGAAGGGTTACGAGACCGGTGACGGGCGCTATGTCGTGCTCGAACCCGAGGAGATAGCGTCGGCGGTGCCCAACAGTGATAAGGCACTTACTGTCCATAATTTCATCGCTTGCAGTCGCATCGAGCCGACCTATTTCGACCGGCCGTATTACCTGCTGCCGAGCTCTGATGTGGCGGAAGAGACCTTCGTCCTCCTCCGTGAAGCGCTGCGCCAGAGCAAGGCCGCAGCAATCGCTCACGCAGTTCTTTTCCGCCGGATGCGTCCTGTTCTGATCCGCGCCCACCGTAAGGGCATGATCGCTACGACTCTCAACTTCGACTACGAAGTACGCTCCGCCGCCGACGCATTTGACGGCATTTCCAAGCGGAAGATCGATCCCGAGATGCTCAAGCTGGCCCAGCACATCCTCAAGACGAAAGCAGGCGAATTCAACCCCGAGAAATTCGACGATCGCTACGAGGCCGCGCTGGCCGAACTGGTTAAGGCCAAAATCGAAGGCAGGAAGATCATCCCGATCCGGCAGCCCAAGCCGACCAAGCCGAACGATCTGCTCGAAGCTCTGCGGATGAGCGCGGGCGAAGGCAAGAAGGCGGCGACACGGAATCCGGCCATTCGAAAAGCCGGCAAGACAAGAAAGGTCACAGGGCCTAAAGCCGAGGCGTCTGCCCGCAAGAAGGCGAGCTAGCGGCCCGACTTCTTGGCCGCAGGCCTACCGGCCAGGCTCCTTTTCAAGGCGGCCATCAGGTCAATGACGTTGCTCGGTGCATCCGGCGCATCACCATCGCTGGTTTTCTTCGCGGTCGGCTTTTTCTTCGACTGCTTCGACTTGATGATCTCGAGCAACTTCCCTTGAACGGGATCCTTCACCATCGATTCGGACCACGGCGTGGTGCGATCCTCAATGATCTTGCCCACCATCCCGAGCATCTTGGCGTCCGGCTTGTCGTCTGTGACGCTTTTCCAATACTCGTCCTCGTTCCGTACTTCGTCGCCGAAGCGTAGCGTCCACAGGATGATGCCCTTGTCCCAAGGCTGCAGCATAACGGCACGCTCGCGGTTGCCGAGGACGAGACGGGAGATACCGACAACGTTGTTTTTGGTCATCGCCTCACGAATGACGGTGAAGGCCTCCTCACCGACCTCGTCTGCTGGAACAACGAAGTAGGGGCTGTCGTAGTAGACCCACTCGACGGTGTCTGCTTCCACGAACTCGTTCACGTCGATGGTGCGGATACTGTCGAGCTTGACTGCGTCCAGCTCGTCATCCTCAAGGATGACGTTCTCGTCCTCCCCCTTGGCGTAAGCCTTGACCTGGTGATCGCTGTCGACAGCGCGACCCGAGACGGCATCCACATATTGTGTATTGATGCGGTCGCCGGTCTTGCGATTGAGGGTGTGGAAGCGAACCTTCTCACCGTCCGTCGTTGCCGGCGACAAGGTCACCGCGCAAGTTACGAGAGACAGTTTCAGATAGCCTTTCCAGTAAGGACGAACGGCCATGAAGCCTTCCCATAGCTGATGGACAAGACAAACGTCCGAATGAAGGCTGACGTTCCGAGCCCCAATGTGCCGCAGTTGCTCCGTGAGCACCGGGCACGGTTTCGGCGTTATCCGAGCACCTTTTTAAGGAGCGCACGGGTGACCGACTGCTTCGCCTTGAAATACCCGGCCCACGGATCCGCTTCCCTGGCTCGCGCCGCTGCTGATGCCGGCGTGAATGTGTTGGCACCTTTCAGCTCATCAAGTTCGGCCCAGGCGACGGGTACGGCGCACGGAAGTCCAGGTCGAGCACGGGTGGAAAAGGGCGCCACGGCCGTCGAACCTCGCTCGTTGCGAAGGTAGTCGACGAACATTCGGCCTTTCCGCTTCTCCTTGCGGATGTTCGAAGTGAACCGATCGGGTTCAGTTTCCGCCAGTCCGTCGGCAAAGGCCCGACAGAATGCCTTCACGTCGGGCCATTCGGCGCGGGGCGTCAGTGGAGCAATGACGTGAATCCCTTTGCCGCCGGTGACCATAGGAAAGGTCTCAAGGCCCAAGTCTTGCAGTTCAGCACGGATATGTTCCGCAGCGGCCCGTACATGGCGGAAGTCTAGCCCTTCGTCAGGATCAATATCGAAGACCATGCGGTCGGGCTTTTCGAGCTTGTCGATGCGGCTACCCCAGATATGCAGCTCGAGGGTCGACATCTGGACGCAGCCGAGTATTCCCGCCAGGCTGTCGACGTAGAAGTGGTCTTCTACGTCCGCTTCCTTCTCTTCGATGGCGATCCGCTTCAGTGCCCCCGAGAAGCCGCCGCTATCGTGCTTCTGGAAGAATGGCCGCTGGCCGTGTGGTACGCGAACCAGGCTTAGTGGCCGCCGCCCCAAATGGGGTAGCATCCGCTCAGCCACCGCGTCGTAGTAGGCGAAGAGATCGCCCTTGGTGACTGATTCATTCGCGAGCACCGGCCGTGTCGGACTGGTCAATTTGACCTGTTCTCGGTTCGCAACAGCAATCCCCATGTCATCGGTCAGTTGGACCAAGGTCCCCTTCCTCGCCGGTTGCCGCTTCGTGGGCGGGGCGTCGGGAGCCTTGCTCTCCAGCTTCACCTGCTTGGCCGGCTTGTCGTGTCGCAGACCGACGAACGAGGGGTGCCGCAGGTGACCGTCAGGGGTCAACTCTGTGAAGTCGATCTCGGCGACAAGCTTGGGTTCCACCCACCTCGCCCGCCGAACTATGTCCCGCGGCACGTCTGCGAAGGCCGGCTTGGAGAGCGGTAGTGCGTCCATGGCCCTTTGCAGCTCCGCGGCGCTGCGGGCGTTGAAGCCAGTGCCCACGCGGCCGCGATAAACCAGCTTGCCCCCCTCCCAGGTGCCAAGCAAGAGTGAGGCGAAGGTCTTCTTTTTGTCGGATGGACGCCAGCCGCCGATGATGAATTCCTGGCGGTTGTTCACCTTGATCTTCAGCCATTCGCGGGTACGGGCGTGGCGGTAGGGGGCGTCGGTGCGCTTTGCCACTACGCCCTCCTGCTTGGCCTGGCGCATGGCGGCGAGCACCTTTTCGCCGTGGCCGACGACGTGGTCCGAGTAGATGAGAGCGTCGTCATTGGCCTTCTTCAGCAGCCGCTCGAGACGAGCCTTGCGCTCGGCGAGCGGGAGCTGTTCGAGGTTTTCGCCGTCCTGTTCTTGCATATCGAAAATGAAATAGACGAGGTCTCCCCCGTTCGAGAGAGCGTCCTTCAAGGTGGAGAAATCGGTGCGGCCATCCTTGATGGCGCATATCTCGCCATCGAGCAAAACCGAGCCCTTGGTGAGTTTCGACAGCGGTCCGACGAGGCGATGGAACTGCCTAGTCCAGTCGTTGGCATTACGGGTGTAGAGTCGCACTTCGGGTCCGGCGACCGCAGCGATAGCACGGTAGCCGTCGTATTTCACCTCGAACAACCAACCATCGCCTTCCGGAATATCCTCAGCCAGCGTGGCGAGCTGAGGTGCACGGAACTCAGGCAGGGCCACCGCTTGGCCTGCCGTCCATACCTTGGCTTTCGGCTCGGCCTTGGTCGCCTTCTTCCGCGACTTCAGGCCCTTGGCGATGCCTTCGATACTTCTGCCCGTTTCCACGCTGGTGGTGAACTTCTCGGTAAGCCCGTCGGTGGCGGTGGCATAGTCGTCCTTGTGCTTGATCAATAGCCAGTTTTCGCGCGGGCCGCGGCCGGTTTTCTGGTCGCGGCCTTTCATGTGAACGAGCACCCACTCGCCTTTCATGCGCTGGCCCTGGAGCCTGAACTTCAGGTCGCCGCTATCTAGGCCGTCATGCGGATCGCCGATCGGCTCCCAGATGCCTTCATCCCACAGCATCACCGTGCCGCCGCCGTACTGGCCCTCGGGGATCGTGCCCTCGAAATCCCCGTACTCAAGCGGATGGTCCTCGACGCGAACAGCGAGACGCTTGTCGGCGGGGTTGGTGGAGGGCCCCTTGGTCACGGCCCAGCTTTTCAGTACGCCGTCGAGTTCGAGGCGGAAGTCGTAGTGGAGGCGGGTGGCGTCGTGTTTCTGGACGACGAAACGCAGGCCTTGGCCTTTGCCGGCTGCGGTGTCGCCAGACGGCTCAGCCGTCTTGGTGAAGTCACGCTTGCGGCGATAGTCGTTGAGCATTTCGTTGGGTGTGACGGCCATCGCTCTTCGCTTCCCGGCGGTTTCGAGCACAACGTCGATTGAGGATGGGCTGTTCCGAGTTGTGGGCAATCTACGCTCGCTCCCGGCCCGGGTCGACGTCTCCACGTAGGGAGAGAAGCCTGACGGGCCGCAAGTGTCGCTTACCGGTTGGGGTTGCGGTTATCGCAGTCTAGAGGATGGGCCACCGCCAGATCATGGCCCTGTTCCTGCCGGGCGACTTGTGCGACCTCGACATATTATTCTCATTCGATCGCGACAATCACCCCGGCGAGTGTCGGAGAGATCCTCCTCAAGGACCGAACGCTATCGATCCCGAACCTTACGGCGCTGGTCGATCCGGGTTGGCGGGCGGCACGAAGATGCTGCCCAAGCGGATTTTCATCGAAGTGACGTGTCGATTATCACGTAGAGCGGGAGCAGGACGAACGCCGCGACAAGAATCAGGATCGTGTAGATTCGATCCGCGCCGGCCCGAACAGGCGTGGCGGTCGCAAGGCCCTGCGGGCCGATCAGCGGCTTTCATCGATCCTCTCGCGATCACTTACTGCATCCCCCCAATCACGAAGGGGAGCACAATTCCGAGAGCGCCTAGGACGACCAACAGGCCGATCGCCATGGCCCATCTTGTTGCTGACATGCTGGCCTCGTAAGATGCTGAACCCCGCGCGGTTGCGCGGTGGCCGTGTCCCGATTGATTGCGTGGGAAGAAGACGCCCGGAGAACGAGGTTCGATGCCGAATGCAAGTCGGCGGGCCTCTCCGGCCTGCGGTGTACTGGAGAGTAAAGCGCACAGCCTGAACTGCGCGCCTCACTGATAGGCTGGTTAGTTCAGATTGTTGAGATACTCGCAGGTGCTGCGCGTCTGCTGATTGGTGCCATAGTCGTAGATCGCACGACTATCATTGGGACGGTCGAGGCGCTCCGCTTGCGCCCGAGGCATCACCTGGGCTCGGCGAACATCAGCATCCGCGCCGCCCGCCACCTGGCTGCGGTTTCCAAACGTCACTAGACACACGAGGTCGCGGCTATTGCCCCGCGGCCCGCCCATCGAATAGCCGTTGCCACGGCCGAAGGAAAAGCTGAGTGAGATCGAAGGCGACGAGCGAACAACGGGGCGCTCGTCGGTGTCATCGGTATCATTGGTCAGGTAGCGAGCGGACACCCAACCATCTGGGCCGGAATGCTCGATAAGGCACCATCCGCTGGACGTGCATTCCTCGACCTCGACGGTTTCGCCGGCATAGAGCGTATCGAGGACGGCATAGGACGTGCTTGGACCGGAGCGCACGTTGACCGAGCCGGTCGCTTCTACGGCGCTGGCCGCTCCAATGCAGGCGAAGCCAAATAACGCCGCTAACGCGACGGGAGTGATTACCTTGTTCATGATATTCTTTCTCTGGGCGCCCGCCCGTGCAGACACAAGCTACGGTCGAGGCGAACGTTCCCACCGCAGCCCGCATGTTCGCGGCACCGTCTCACGGAGTATTTGCGGAAAGGCGGAACCACGCGATCGTCGCATGCTTGATGAGTCATCAAGCTCGCAGCGCGCAACGGAGGACTTCCACATGGCAACGACGCCCTCATACGGATCGACCCCTCCCGCCTCCCCGCCAGACGTCGCGCGTCGCTACGGGAGCTAGCCGGTGGCTACAAAGCCGCCGGCCCATCTCGTGGACACCTCGGCAATCACAGCGAACACGGACCGTCCCCTTTGGAGGCGCATGTTCGACTTTGCTGTCCGATGTCTCAAGACGTTCGGCGACGCCGACACGTCGCTTCGCTGTGCTGGCACGGCGTTCTTCGGATTCTTGTCGCTCTTTCCTGCGGTTGCGACTGTTGTCCTCGTGTTCGGCCTATTTGCCGATCGGGCGGCGCTCGCCGCGACCATCGACGCCTTCAAGTACGTGTTGCCCAGTCAAGTCCTCGAGATCCTGCAAGAGCAGATGACGATGCTCATCGCGCAGCCAACTGCTACCATCGGCATTGGACTAGTCATCTCTATACTCCTCGCCCTATGGAGTGGGTCGCGTGGCGTGAACGCTCTCGTCTATGCGATGTCGCGTGTACGGCGTGAACCCGAGCGAAGAAGCTTCATCCGAGCGGCCCTCGTGGCGATCGCTCTCAGCGTTGCCGGCGCGATCTTCATGGTAGTCGCCCTCGCCGTTATCGCGGGTTTGCCCGCATTGTTTCCCTGGCCCAGCCGCGAAGAGTGGCTCATCCTACTTATTCGCTGGCCTGCGCTGCTCGTCATGACCATACTCGCGTTGATGGCCCTCTATCGCTGGGGCCCCGACAGACATCCGCGCCGCTTTCGACATATTTGGCCGGGAGCCGTGTTCGCTTCGCTCCTCTGGATATTTGCGGGCGCCTTGTTCTCCATTTACGTGGAGAACTTTGGAAATTACCAAGCGAGCTTCGGGTCCGTGACAGCGGCCATTGTCATGTTGCTCTGGTTGTACAACTCAGCGCAGATCTTCGTCTTCGGCGCCGTGGTCAATTCCGAGCTGCAGTATGTAACCGAAGTGTCGGGAACAGATCACCCTTGAAGGTAGCCGGGCAGGCCGCACCGGGCGCGACCAGAGGGATCCGGCGCCGTCAGGGCGGTCCTAGAAACGCAGATCCACACATGCCGTCGAGCCGTCATAACCTTGCCCAGGCCTTCCCCTCCGCTACGACATGGAGAAGTAGGGCTCTCCGTGAGGCTAGAGGGTCTCAGACCGCGCGCACCCCAAAAGCAGCCGCAACGTTGGGCGGCGCCACGCAACCCGGCGGCTCTACCTAAGTTGGCACTCAAGCCGCTAAGGAGAGCCCACATGTTTATGCGTGTCGACCGTCTGATTACCGAGCTGCCGCCGCCAGCCGCACAGGATCCAAATGCGGCGGCCGCGCTGCAGGAGCTGCTGGGAGGCAAGTACGGGGAAATGTCTACGCTCGGAAACTATATGTTCCAGAGCTTCAATTTTCGCAGCAAGGACAAGCTCCGCCCGTTCTACAGCCTCGTTGCATCGATCACCGCCGAAGAACTCGCCCATGTTGAACTCGTCAGCAACGGCGTCGCCATGCTCAACAATGGTCCCGACAAGCCGGCTGCTGACAAAAAGCCGGGTGGCGATATCTCCAAGACCCCGTTTGAGGCCATGAAAGACATTCGGCTGGCATCCGCATTCCTCTCCAACGGAGGCGGTGCCACGCCGGTGAACGCCAACGGCGTCTCGTGGAACAATGACTTCATCACGACGACTGGCAACGTCATCTTCGACCTCCTGCACAATTTTCATCTGGAGTGCGGAGCGCGCCTCCACAAGCTTCGCGTCTACGAAACGGTTAGTGACCCGACCGGCCGTGAGGTGTGCGGGTACCTGCTGGTTCGGGGGTCGGTCCACGCTCACTCCTACGCCTTGGCCCTCAAGAAGCTTACCGGCGTGGAAATAGAGAAAATGCTGCCAACCCCGAACATCCCCTTGTCGAAAATTCCGGAATGCCAGAAGTACCTAGATGAGGGTTCGCACCGGCGTCTCTATACCTGGAGCCCTACTGACTATCAGGAAATCGCCGGCATCTGGTCCAATGACGAGGTCGCATTACCTGACGACCCGCCGGGAGAACTGGAGGTCGTCGAGGGCATGCCCGATGGTGGAAAGATCCAGCAGCTCGTCGGCGTTCCCTCCGCCTTTACACCGGATTACGCACCGGAGGAGTTTTACGAGATAGCCGCCAAGCTGTACAAAGCGTCACGATAGGCGAGTGATGCCTTAGCCGTGTCGGTGCTTCGATACGGCTAACCCGTCGGCTTGGTACTTGGAGTACCGCCAATGGCGTGTGCGTGCCGACTTAGCCCGCGCCCCGACGCTGATTGCGTTTGTGCGATACGGGCGTAGCCGCCACGCCGGGCTCTTCGGCTCCGGAGAGCTTGGGGGCAAAGGTTGGCTTGTCCTGGACCGGGTTCGCATCCGCGTGCCGCGACCTCAGAGCGGCAGCCATGGCGACATTGCTTTCGCTCTCTATGAGGTCCGCAGCCTTTGCGGCAGGGATATCGAACTGCTCGGAGAGAAACGCGGCATCGTCCGTCTTTGAATGGCCCACTTGGGGCGCCTCTTCGTTGTCCGGAATAGGGGGGCGGCCGGCTCCGGCCGAAGGTGCGACGAACGACGGATCGGGCTGAGCGTCATGGCCCCTCGGGTTGCGTTCTTCGGGAACATCCGGGTCCCCACGGCGGTGAGTACCGTTGGCAAGTGTGCCGGCACCTGGGTTGCCATCGTTGGCCATACTTAGTCTCCGCTGGGCGATGAAGTTGTAAGGTTTCAACTTGCGCCATCCGCTGGAGTTGCCCGTCGATCACCTTAGGACGTCTCGGTGGCGGGGGCGAAGCAGCCCTTACCAAACACCCGCTCACAGGAACCCTGACAAGTCGGCCAAGTTCTGCGTTGATTGGAGATCAGGACATGCATGAGCAACACTTCGGCGACGATGCTCCCGAGCGGACAGCAAAGCATCCAGACAGTGATGGCTTCGAGCTCGTGGGACACGCCGTAACGATCGATCGGCCTCGCAGCGAACTCTACGCGTTCTGGCGAACCTTCGAAAATTTGCCACGCTTTATGGAAAATGTGGAGGCCGTGAGGGACACTGGGCGGGACACTGCGATCTGGACCATAAAGGCACCGGGCGGGTCAGTGGAAATCGAGACACATATTGTCGCCGATCAGCAGGATGAACGTATTGGCTGGGCTTCCGTCGAGGGCTCAGATGTTGAGACAAGCGGCAGCGTGAGCTTTCGCGACGCGGGTCCTCGCGGCACAATCGTTGAGGCAGAAATCGCCTACAAACCTCCCGGCGGTGATTTGGGAAAATGGATCGCCAAGCTATTCCAGCGAGAGCCCAATTTGCAGGGCCGGCAGGAACTCAAGCGCTTCAAAATGCTGATGGAAACAGGCGAAATTGCCATCGCCAAGCCCGACGCGGCTGACAAGGAGACCGCGTGATGCGCGCACTGACATGGCACGGTAAGTTTGATGTACGCGTGGAGGACGTTCCTGATCCCAAGATTCTCAATCCGCGTGACGCGATCATCCGCATTACCTCGACCGCCATCTGCGGGTCCGACCTGCATCTGTATGACGGGGTGATCCCCACGATGATGCCAGGCGACATTCTCGGCCATGAATTCATGGGTGTGGTGGAGGAGGTGGGGCCGAAATCGACGCTGAAGAAGGGGCAGCGAGTCGTCGTGCCGTTCACCATCTCCTGTGGCTCCTGCTTCTTCTGCCGGCAGCAGCTCTATTCGGCCTGCGACAATTCCAACCCGGTAAAGAACCAGGAAATCTCCGAAAAACTGTATGGCCACGCCATGAGTGGCCTCTTCGGTTATTCGCACATGACCGGGGGCTATCCAGGCGGCCAAGCCGAATATGCGCGCGTGCCATTCTCGGATATCGGCCCCATCGTTGTACCTGAGGGTCTCAGCGACGAGGAGGTATTGTTCCTATCCGACATTCTGCCGACGGGTTGGATGGCCGCAGAGAATGCCGGGATTGAGCCTGGTGACACGGTCGCCGTGTTCGGCTGCGGGCCGGTGGGCTTATTCTGCATTCAAAGCGCGGTTCTAATGGGCGCATCCAGGGTGATTGCTATCGATCATCATCCGCATCGGCTCGAACTCGCGCAGAGGTTCGGCGCGGAAATTGTCGATTTCAGCCAAACCAAGGTATTGGATGCACTTATGGAGATGACGGGCGGCATCGGTCCCGATAGCGTTATAGACGCTGTGGGCATGGAGGCCCACGGGTTCACACCTGACAATGTAGTGGAAGTTGCCAAGCAGCAGGTCATGCAGGGCTTCGACCGGGGACATGCGCTTCGCGCCGCGATCATGAGCGTGCGCAAGGGTGGGAGGATCTCAATTCCAGGCGTCTATGGCGGTTATCTCGACAAGTTCCCGCTTGGCGCCATGATGCAGAAGGGCCTCGAAGTGCGGACGGGCCAGACCCATGTACAGAAATATACAGCCGACCTGTTGCGCCGGATCCAAGAGGGGCAGATCGATACCACCTTCCTGATCAGCCACCGACTACCGCTTGAGCGAGCTGCGGACGGCTACAAGAACTTTCACGACAATCAGAACGAATGGACGAAGGTTGTCCTAAAGCCATAGCAGTGGCGCTACACTCTCCAATGGTCAGCGCAAGCTTCCACCATGTCCTATGCTGGAGCGCGGGTCTGACTATTTCCAACCTGAGAGGGGTGAGGGAAACAAATGATCGAGCGGCACATCATCGTTTCGGAAAAAGATCACGCTTGGCAGTACAGCTATCGAGGCGCCGCCACAGGGCCCTTCAAGACAAAGCAGGACGCTATCGAGGATGCCATTATTAGTGCTCGCAAAGTCGAGGATGATCGAGTCGAGGTGATCCTTCAGGAGAGCGACCTGAGCCAAGAAACCGTATGGCGCCAAGTACAGACGCTGGAGAGTCCCTGACCTTCAGGACGGCGCGGGGTCGTCTGCAGACCATCTACCCTCGTTGTGAAAAGAGAGACGTTCCGCAAAACCTACCGGCCCGTCTGGCTGTGGGGAGCCGCCACGGGCTTTGATTCGGGCGAGCCGCGGAAGCGCAGAAATATCGTCAGTACGACCAGCACGGCAGTGGACAGAAATTCAGACTGCCAGTTTTGGAACGACTCGAACCAAAGCTGTGCGCTTGAGAGATACTCAATAGCAGTGTGAACGGGTCGGCCGTGTTGGATAGCTTCTTCGTTAGCCGCCGCGGTGCTCCCCAGCCAGTGTGCTACAAAAGAAATCGCGAATAGCAGCAGCAGCGTTGTGCCCAACGAGTACGAGTAGATCGTACGCCAGAGCCCTCCAGCCCTGACGGGCCAAGGCGCGTGTTGATCGTTGGCGTGCTTGGCCGGGTCCTCGTCTCCCTCTTCTTTGGCGTCGGGATCCTTCGACTCTGACGAGCCGCGCTGGAATAGGAAGGCGGTGAGGGTTACATAGAACCCCATCTGCAGGAACTCACTTTCCCAGTTCTCAAAGAGGGCGGCGACGAAGCCGCCGGACATACAGTAGGCGACAAAGTCGATCGCGGCCTGACCATGTCGGGCAAGCTCCTCGTTTGCAGCCATCCAGCCTGATAGTGCCATGCCAGCCAGCGTCGTCGTGAAAGCAAGCATCAGAACGACAGTCAGGCCATTGTCCTTGAGCCCTCGCAAGGCGCTTCTCCCGACAAAGTTGAACGGTGATCAACCTCATCGCTGCAGAAAAGTTCAGGAGCGCATGGCGCGCATGCCGCCCGAATTGCTTCCATGGAAAGGTACTCTAGTCCGGCAAGCGGCTTCCTTACCTTGTTTCGAACACGAATACCTGTCACAAGGAGCCATTACGTTTTCAGCCCAAGTCGG
Organism: Hyphomicrobiales bacterium; assembly: GCA_004144345.1. GTDB lineage: Bacteria > Pseudomonadota > Alphaproteobacteria > Rhizobiales > Devosiaceae > Devosia_A. Next base: position 79,577 of record SEEL01000012.1, on the reverse strand, counting down.
CTGCCTACTGCCGGCCCTATAGGTTCGGTCCTTGGCTCACTGATCCACCATGCGAACGTTTTGTCGGCCCCCGCTGCATGTGCAGAGGGGGAACCCGCTCGTTCGCCTAGGCTCCGAGCTACTAAGGATTATCCACATGGCCACTACTGGCACCGTCAAGTTCTTCAACGCCACCAAGGGTTTTGGTTTCATCACCCCGGAAGCCGGCGGCAAGGACCACTTCGTGCACGTCTCTGCGGTGCAGAGTGCAGGCATCGACGGCCTCTATGAGAATGACAAGCTCAGCTACGATGTCGAGACCGGTCGCGATGGCCGCGAGTCTGCTGTCAACCTGACGCTCGTCCAAGCCTAAACCTCAGGGCCGACGTCGAATTAAGAAGGCCGCCCCAGTGGTGGCCTTTTTGCTGCGCGCTTTCTCCGCCCCCCAATGCAGACAAATGAGCCCCCGCCGGGGCGAGGCGGGGGCTCGGTCAGACACCTAGAGGGCACGATCCAAAGGACCGCAATGCCCCAAACTCATGCGATGCCTTCCGGTTGCATTGCACCACGAACGGAGCGGACTCAGGTCGCTGCGGCCCGGGATGGCGGAATCAAAGAGCGCCTCATCCGGCGATGCCGGCGCTGCGCTCTCAACGGGAGGTTATGACCTCCGGCTTGGCGCCAATAATGCGCTAAAAATGTTTTGGTTCCTTAGTAAGGCCACCCGATGAGCGGGATGCAGACTGCTGCAGTCAGAGCGGCAACTAGAGCAATGTTCAAGGTAGCGTTGAGTAGGAACATCGATCGTTACCCAAAACGAGAGCCGAAGACCCTCCCGCGTCTCCGGCTCCCGGCGCCCCGTGGCCGGGCGCGAAAGAGCTCAAGACTAGCCACACTTGCGGTTCCGCGAAATTCACTTTTGTTAGCGCACGTGCCCTTAACCCGATCTGGGCGGCCAGCCCGCGGGGCCGAGCGAAATCAGTCGCATCGCGTGACACCAGGTCGAGCGTGTCACGTACGAGGAGGGGGAATGGGCCGCCCTAGTCGGCCAGACTGGCTTTCAGCCGTGTCGTCAGGGCGTCCAACTGGTCTAGCGCCTTGTCAACGTCGGAAACCCGCGAGTGCCTTCTTACCCGCTCGGGTGCGTCCATCAAACCCAGGACCAGGTCAGTCCGAGCCTCCTCGACGCTGCGCTGAAACGCTTCGCACTCCTCGATCATCGCGCGCCTCTCGGCTGAAGTCAGCCGCCTCTTTGCGCGGGCTTCAATGACCGCAAGTCGCGCCCGTAACGGCTGGCAACGGCTTGCTACCCCTGCCACTGCTAAGCGGGCATCGCGGTTGGTATGATCGATGACGCGAGGCCGGGTCGCCGCATTATCCTGACTATCGTTTTCCAAGGAAATTCTCCGTGGATCGATAGCTGCTCCGCAGGGTGAGTTCCATATTCACGACGTGCCGACCGGATGCTGTTCGAGCGGTCAACTGCAGGCGGCGCGAGGCGTCATGACGACTGAACTCATCGCGACCAATTTCACACAGAGTTTGGACAGCCTCACTTGCGGCGTCGTCGTCATCACGCAGTTCGGTGCCCGTGCGATCAACGAACAGCGTGTCGCCGTCGAGGACATCAAAGAAATATCAGGTCATTCGACCTCACGCATCGCGCGGCGGACCGCTGCGGCAAGATGTTCGGCGAGGTACGGCTTGGAGATTGTCTCTGCGTTGGCGAAAACATCAGCCGACTTATCGGATGACGACCCTGAGCATATTACAAACGGTATTCCCCTGCTACGCAGGGCCTCTGCCACCGGCGCCGTACCTACACCACCCACATCGAAATCGAGAATGGCAGCACCGAAATGACGGCCATTCAACGCTTCCATCGCCTCGTTGATCGTCGTCGCCGCATGGACCGAAAAACCCAGATCATTGAGATGGGCTTCCATGCCCAGCGCAATGAGAGCTTCGTCTTCGCCGATCAGGACAAGTCTTTGCACTGCAGCATTCTCCGGCGTGGGTTCGCGACGAGACGATGGTCCTCGTCACGTCGTATCCGTGGAAATGCGCAGGGAACGCCCGACCCCATATCTCACATGCCAGGAGCAACCCAGCGATTGGTCGGTCGGCGACTATGTAGCACGGACCGACAGCGAGAGAGTGCTGTTTCGGGATGAGTAAGTGGGGGCGGCCGCTCAAAATTGGCAGAGATGAGCTCCGCCAGGCGCACTTTCCTACCAACTGCGCAGCGCCCGGACCATCCGGCCGCAAGCTATTGCGCGCGCCCGCGCTAGCTCCGCCAAGCCACGGCCGACCACGGGCCAAGGCGTAACACGTTGCCGTTCTGATCGAAGACGCCCGTTGAGACCGGCGCGCCTGTGAGCAGGCAAGGCATGTCGATGGGACGAGCTGAGGGGTTAAGCGCGAGGACTCAGAGATCCCGCTTCGAACGCCCATGTCACAACGATGCCCTGGTCGTGACGAGCACTCCTGGCATCGACGCAGGGTGTCGATGCCAAAGGCCAAACCATGTCGCGGCGGTAAACGGCGAGCTGACGGAAGCGGTCCAGCGCGGCGCGATGGCCTGCTTCGTCATATGCTGCCCAGGGGAGCTTGGCGCTGTCGAAGGTGGCGGGATCGTTCGGATGGGGCAGATCGCCGTCCTCTACCTCCTCCTTGAACATCTCGCGCATTTCCTTGTTGCGCCGCTGATTGGCCTTTTCGCCTTCTTCTGCGTCGAGATCGACGAAGAAGGGGAACGGGGCGTTGAAATTAGCTTCGTCGCCCATGAAGCAGAGCGGGATCTGCGGCGCGATGAATTTGACGAAGTGCAGGAAGTCGAGCTGGCGGGGCTCAATGCGGGATGAGAGCCGTTGGCCATCGGCGCGGTTTCCGATCTGGTCGTGGTTTTCGACATACGTGATAAAACTGTCGGGCGGCAGCCGGCTGGCGGGCCCGCCCCGCGTGCGGCCATCGCTGTCAGGTCCCTCGGCGCGATCATGAACGAAGCCGTCGGCCAGAGCCTTTTCGAGATCGGCGACGGGGTCCTTGCCTGGCTCGTCATAGCCGGTCTTGTTCCCCTCCCCCGTCACGATAAAGGCGAGCACGTGGTGGATGTCTTCGTTCCATTGCGCCCAATAGGTCATAGGTCGGTTCTGGTCATCACGCTCGAGCCAGCGGGTTGAATTGTTCATGTTCTCCACGATGAGCCGGGCGTCAGGCCGCGCAATACGGCACGCCTTGGCGAGTTCACCCAGGAAACGGTCCTTGGCCTCGCTCTTGATCTCGTGGATGGCGTCGAAGCGCAGCCCGTCGAACCCATATTCGGCGAGCCACATCACCGCGTTCTCGTAATAGAATTTCCGCACCCACTGCTTGGTGAAGTCGATACCCGGCCCCCAGGGCGTCTCGACGGAGCTGTCGAACCATTCCGGCGCATAATCGGCGACGAAATTGTCGACGCTGCCGAAATGATTGTAGACCACGTCGAGGATCATGCTGAGCCCGAGCTCATGCGCCCGCGCCACGAGATCGCGCAGTTCCTCGGGCGTCCCATAGGCACTGGCCGGCGCAAAGATCAGCGTGCCGTCATAGCCCCAGTTGCGCGTGCCGGGGAATTGATTGACCGGCATGATCTCGAGGCAGGTAAACCCCGCATCGCGGAAGTGCTCTAGCTTTTGCGCCAGCGCGGTGAACGTGCCCTCGGGCGTCGCCGTGCCGACATGCACCTCCGCGATCACCGTCTCGTGCCACGGGCGTCCGAGACCCTGAATCGGTGTGAGCGGTGCTCGAACGACGCTCCAGTCGCGGCTGTCTCCCGCCTGCTGGCGTGACGCAAGATCAGGCACATAAAGTTCGCCGATGCGGAATTTGTAGCGCGTGCCAGGGCCGGCATCCGTGGTGATGCTATGGAATCCGTCATCATCCTTGCGCATTGGCAGCGAGGCGGAGCCGTCGATCAGAAGGTCAACCTGGGAAGCGCTGGGCGCCCAGAAGCGAAAGTCGGTCCGCCCGTCTTCGAGGCGGGGCCCAAAGCGGAAAGTCTGGCTGGTCATGTCCTGATCCAAAAACTGAGTGACGCAATATGACGGCGAACGTGGCCGATTTTTCCCAGTTCCACACAGCGCGGGGGAAACGCGTTGGCGCGTTGCACGTTGAGCGGCCATGATCGAGATCGGCTATCACGCCTCACATGAGCAGTTCGCGCCCTCACGCCTGCTCGCGCTCGTGAAGCGCGCCGAAGCGGCGGGCTTCCACACGGCGAAATCGTCGGACCACTTCCATCCGTGGAGCGAGCGGCAGGGCCAGTCGGGCTTCGCCTGGTCCTGGCTGGGTGCGGCGCTAGAGGCGACGAGCTTTCCAATCGGCATCATCTCGGCGCCCGGTTATCGCTACCACCCGGCAGTGCTGGCGCAGGCGGCGGCAACGCTGGGCGAGATGTATGAGGGGCGACTCTGGCTGGCGCTCGGCAGCGGCGAGGCCATCAATGAAGCGATCACCGGCACCTATTGGCCAGACAAGGACGAACGCAATGCGCGCCTTCTCGAATGCGTGGAGGTAATGCGGCGGCTGTTCGCCGGCGAGCGCGTGACGCATCGTGGGCGCATCAGCGTCGTCGAGGCAAAGCTCTATTCGCGTCCCCGCACGCCCGTGCCTCTCTTCGGAGCGGCTATGACGGCACGGACCGCCGCCCTCGCCGGCAGCTGGGCTGACGGTCTCCTGCTCGCGGGGCACAAGGCGCAAGCGGTGCGCCCGCTGGTCGAGGCGTTCCGCGCAGCCGGTGGCGAGGACAAACCTATCCATCTGCAGATGGCGGTGAGTTGGGCGCCCGATGGTGCCCGCGCCGAAGCCAATGCAGTCGAACAGTGGTCGGTGGCAGCCCTCGGCGGCGAGGCCAGCTGGGACCTCCGCCGCCCGGCGGACTTCGACGAAGCCTCAAAGCTGGTAAATGCCGAGGCGCTGCGCGATACCCTCCTAATCACCGACAGTTTTGCCGAAATCGGGAGTGCGCTTGCCGAACTCGCCGCGCTCGGCGTTAGCGCCATCCACCTCCACATGGTCGGCCCCAACCAAGAAGAGTTCATCGACGAGATCGGCGGACGCCGCCTGCTCGCCGCAACCTAACAGCCGGATGGAACTGTTGCCGAGACGGGGGATTAGTTCAGGATTGGATAGCCCGCGGAGGTTCCATGCCCCTCAACAAAACTCAGCCGGCACATTTCGCGACGCAGCAGGCGGCAGCGCTACGCGATGGCGAAAAGCCAGGCCCGCGCGATGCCTTTGTGCAGGTGCGGCCGGCAGGACCGGAGGGCATGCGCACCAAGCCGCGCCGGCCCTGGCGGTTTGCCGACGAAGCGTCCGACCAATCCTTCCCTGCCAGCGATCCCCCGTCCTCCGGCCGCTTCGATTGATGTCCTATAAAAGCGGCAATGAGTTCGACCAGGAGGTGATGCCGAGCGCCCACTCTGCGCGTCGTGAGGACCGGCGAGAACGACGTGCGCTACCGCTCTACGTTCTCATCTGCCTGCTGCTGGGCGCCGCGATTCTTGGCATCACCCTGCTCGTCCCCTAGAACACCCTTCTGTGGTCCTGACACGGCTGCTACAGTCCCTTGCGGGCGGTGCCAGAAGGTTGACTAATGGCTAACATTTGTTGGCTTGCCCGCGTGGGCAAGGGCACTATGCTACCAGCAGACCGGAGTGGCCGCCGACTTGCGTTCGGCAACGATCCCTCGCGCTTCGGGCGCCCCTGCGCAATCACTTAGGAATGCCGTCTGGCGCACTCGCGTAACGGTCCACCGTGGTTGCGGAAGGCAGCTAACATGACATCCAAGACCTGGGCTCTTGCCATCGTTGGCGTACTAGCGATGTGTGCCATCGCCATCTTCCTCCCGTTCATAATCGGCTTTTGGGGGCAATGATGGAGGAGGAAAGGAAGCGCCGTGTCGTCGACACGTCCAATGGAGAAGCACGACGCGCCGTTGCCATAACCATTGCCTCCTGCGGACCGTGGCAGCAGGAGTTGGCCAAATACACTGCGTGGGCGGAACGTCGGCGGTCGTCGCGTGAGACGCAGGAAATGCTCGACCGATGCGATGAGATTGAAGTCGAGGTCCGACAGGCCCGCGTGGCCCTCATTGAGGGGTTGATGGACGCCCCCCGCCGCGTCGCAGGGCACAGCCGGGTTGCCGACGTCGAGAAGGCGCTGGATGGCATCGGGGCGCGCATTGAAGCGTTGCGCAGGCAGCTGCGTCCGAACTAATGCTCTAGGTATCTAGTCGTTGATGCTGCGCACGAGGAGCGTCCAACGAGTGGACGAAAGTGCTCCTCAAGCCCTAGTCGCCATACCAGTCGGCCACCGACTCCTTCTGCTCTGGCGTGAGGCGATGAACGGCGGTGGACATGATCTCGGCATGTACACCGCCGCGTTGCTCCTGGAGCGTCGTGAATAATTCGAGCTGTCGGATCAGGAAGTCGCGCTGCTGGCCGGCCAAGCGGGGAAAATCCGGTCGCGCCGACGGGCCGTGACAGGAGTCGCAGGCAGGCAGACCTGCCACCTCGCCCGCGGCGATGGCGCGGCCGTGTTCGGCTCCTTCGGGTTCAACGACCGTTCCCTGCCCCAGAACCGCCGACAACTCGACTATCTGGGCGTCGGTGAGGCCGCTCGCTGCGCTGATCATGGTGCCGCTGGCGCGATGGCCGTCTCGAAAGGCCCGGAGGGCGCCTGCGAGGTAGAGAGACGATTGAATATCGAGGCGCGGGAAAGCGTTGCCCCGGCCGCGGCCGTCGTCGCCGTGACAATTGGTGCAGTTGGCGATGCGTCTATCGCCGGCGAGCGCCCGATAGTCATCCGTCGTGAGACTGGGCATGGCCTCGAGGAAGGCAACCATTTCCCACACTTCGTCGTCGCGCAATTGCGTAGGCCAGGCGGGCATGGCCGTACGCTTGATGCCGTGCTTGACGGTGAAGAAGGTCCGCTCCGCGGGACGCCAGCGCTGCATTTGCTCGAGCAGCAGAGGTGGCCGTGGCGTCAGATTCGCAGCGAAGGCTTCGGGCGGACGGCCCGGGCTGCCGTGGCAGGCGGCGCAGACCATTTCATAATGCCCGGCACCGCGCCGGATCATGCGGGGATCGTCGAGATCGGGGACGTCGATGCCGACCGAGCGGAGCGTCACGGACTGACGCGCGGCCAGGTCGAAGAACAGGTCGGTGACGTCCCAATGGCCGCTGCTGGCCGCAAAGTTCAGCACGCCGGACAGGAGCAGGAGGACGACGCCCGCCACGGCGCCGACGGCGCCAACGATGAGCAGGCGGAGCCGCTTCATGTCGGCGCCTTGAGGCGGAGGGCACGCGCGGCGAGGACGAGACCACCGCTAAGATAGATCACGCCGCCAACCGCCAGCATGATGACGCCGCCCAGTTGTTGATCGGCAATCGCGTCGAGACCGAAAAGATCGCCGTGAACATGACCGTGATAAATCGGCCGGCCGGCCAAACCGACGAGCGCACCCAAGAGGGTCATGTGCATCGAGGTGAAGAACAAGGTCAGGGCACCGGCGAGCGGCGCACCGCCGAAGGCGACGACCCAGACAAGGAAGGCCACGCCGGCAAAGCTCGCCTGTTCGAGCACCAGCATCAGCGGCTCGCTGCGCGACGCATGATGGAGATAGGGCGCGTGCCACAGCCAAACGACGACGAGATCGAGAATGCTCACCGCAATGGGCAGCACGAGACCGTTGACGGAGCGCACGGTATAGTCCCGGGCGATGCCGATGGCGATGAGCGGCACACCGATCCCGACGACCGTCATATGCAGCGCCATATGGGCCGCGAAGCTGACACTCACGAGCGAGGGCAGCGGACCGAGCCAGGCAAAGGCAAGCAGGGCCACCCCCGCGATGACGAACAGGCGCCCCGTCATCGGCAACTCGAGAGGTAGAAGACGGGGATGGCGACGTAGAGCACGGCGACGGCCGAGAGCACGCAGAGCATCAGCGCCACGTGACTGAGGAAGCGATGACGCTCCTCGGGGGTGTTGTGATCGAACTCGAAGTCGTTGTCGGTGAGGCTGCGGCCGCGCACCCGCCAGAGATGCCAGGTCGAGAGCGCGATGGCGCCGAGCGCCACGCATGTCGCGATGGCGATGACAATGCGGACATCGCCCAAGGGCGCGTCGCGGCCGGCCTTCTCGCAATGGATGGCCGCATAGACGTAGCAGAACAGGAAATGCAGCGCCCAGACGATGGGCGCGGCAATCACCCGCCACAGATCGGTGCCGGTGCCGGTCTCACGCCTTACCTCTGTGCTGATCTTTCCATTCATGCGAGTAGCGGGAAGCCTCCGATGACCAATGCAGTGAGCAACGCGCAAAAGCCGGTGAAGTGCCAGTAGAGCGTGACGTTCCAAAGGTCGGCGTCATACTCCGGCGTGAGCTTGCCGAAGATCGAACCGGCGAGGCAGTAGGCCTGCATGACGAAGCCGACAGCCAGATGCGCAATGATCCAGACGACCAGCGCCCAGACGATCGCCGGATAGGCGTGCGAGGTGGGATCGAGGCCCGTCGTCCACGGACCGGCGGCGAGTGCCAAGCCTGTAGCAACGGCGAGCCCCATGCCGAGGCCCAGGAAGATGCGCGCCACCACCCGGTCGCCGCGAGCATTGACGAGGCGCGCACCGAGCGTTGTTCCCCAGGTGAGGATGACCATGCCTGCTGCAACGGCAGGCCACGCCCAGCCGGGCCCGTCGACGCCGGGCGGTGGGAAGTCCTCATGGATGGTCCAGAAGAAGAAGTAGCCGAAGAGCAATGACAGGAAGGCGGTAAGGTCGCCGACCATGGTGATGAACATCGCCCACCAGCCGGTCGAACGGACGCCAGAGACATAGAGCGGCAGGCGCAGGCCGCCGCCGATGTCCTTAGTCTTCTTCTCGGGGATGACCGCCGTGCCGGTCCATAGCCAATAAAGGAGCGAGGCGAGGAACAGCACGCCGCTCAGCGCGGTGGCCGGCCAGAGTTTGAACACGGGGAAGATGAAGACGCCACTGAGACCGAGCGCGGTGATGGCAGGAATCCAGCTTGGACCGGGCACGCGCAGCACCTGTTCCGGCTCGGCATCGAGCACCGCCGACACCAGTGTCTCGCGCTTACCTTCCCCGGCATTGGCCAGGAGGCCTTTGCCTTCATCGATGGTCGAGAGCAGTTCCTTATCGTCCCATAGCGGGTAGCGGCTGTGAACCCAGGGGATAGAGCGCATGCCCCACGGGTCGGACGGAACCTTGCTGGCCCATTCGAGTGTTCCGGCGTTCCATATATTGCGCGGGGCATTGGGCTCGTGCCCCTTCGGCCGCAGGCAATCCCAGACGAAGAGCAGGAAGCCGGCGGCGAAGACGAAGGAGCCGATTGTGGAGATCAGGTTGAGCCAGTCCCAGCCCATCTCGGCAGAATAGGTGAAAACGCGGCGCGGCATGCCCAAGAGGCCAGTGAAGTGCATGGGCAGGAAGGCCACGTTGAAGCCGGCAAACATCAACCAGAATGACCAGACGCCAATCCGCCAGCTCAGCGTCTTGCCGACCATGAAGGGGTAGTAATACTGGATGCCGGCCATCACCGGAAACAGCATGCCGCCGATGAGCGTGTAGTGGAGGTGGGCGACGATGAAGTAGCTGTCATGCGCCTGGAAATCGAAGGGCGCGACGGCGACCATCACGCCGGTGAGGCCACCCACGATGAAGATGGCGAGGGCGCCGAGCGCATAGAGCATGGGCACGGTGCGGGTGACCTTGCCCAGCATGACCGTGGCGATAAAGGCGAAGATCTGGATGCCGGTCGGGATAGCCACGGCTTCGGAGGCGGCGGAGAAGAAGCCGAGCGAGATCGCCGGGAGGCCGGTGGTGAACATGTGGTGCACCCACAGGCCAAAGCTCAGGAAGCCGGTGCCGATGGCGCTGAGCACGATCCACGAATAGCCGGCGATGGGGCGTTGCGCGAAAGTCGGCACGATCATTGCGAGGAGCGCAATGGCTGGCAGGAAGATGATGTAGACCTCGGGGTGGCCGAAGATCCAGAACAGGTGCTGCCAGAGGATCGGGTCGCCGCCCCGGGTCACGTCGAAGAACGGCCAGTCGAAGGCACGCTCAAGCTCGAACAGGATGTCGCCAGCAATCAAGGGCGGGAAGGCGAAGAGGATCATGCCGCCGACGATCAGCACATACCAGCCATAGAGCGGCGTGAGGTTGATGTGCATGCCCGGCGCTCGGCATTTGAGCACGCCGACGATCAGCTCCACGGCGGCAGCGATGGAGGCCACCTCGATAAAACTCAAACCTAGCAGCCAGACGTCGGCGCCGATGCCCGACTGCTCGGTCGAGAGCGGCGGATACATGAACCAGCCCGCATCGGGCGCGGCGCCGAAGAAGATCGAGCCGCAGACGAACACGCCACCGATGAGGAAGCACCAGAAGCCGAAAGCGGACAGGCGCGGGAACGGCAGGTCGCGAGCGCCGAGCATGGCCGGCAGGATGAGGATCGCGACCGCCTCGAAGATCGGCACAGCGAACAGGAACATCATCACGGTGCCGTGCAGCGTGAAGAGCTGGCTATAGGTTTCCGAACTGACGAGATTGTTGTCAGGAACGGCCAGTTGCAGGCGGATGATCAGCGCCAGTGCGCCGCCGAACAGCATGAAGGCGAAAGCCGCGCAGATATACCAGAGGCCGATGACGGAGTTGTTGACGTCAGAGAAATAGCGCCAGCCTTCGGGCCTTGCCCAGACCTTGGCGAGTTGCCTTTCCTCGGCTGAAGCATCGGTCATTTGAGGCTCACCAGATAGTCGACGATGGCGCGTCGGTCAGACTCGGGCAGGCTTTCATAGGGCGGCATCCGCGCATCCGGTTTGATGTGATCGGGGGAACTGATCCAGGCGAGTAGTTGGTCTGCATTGTTGGGCAGCGTCCCCGCGCCAATCGTCCCGCGCGCCGCCAGATGCGTGAGATCGGGGCCGATCGAAGAGATCTCGGTCACGCCGCGCACCGTGTGGCAGGCGCCACAGCCGGCGGCGAGAAAGGTGCCGCTGCCCACATCGCTCGCCGGACGCTGCTCCGCTTCAAGCCAGGCCGCGAAGCCGTCGGCGTCGTGCACCTCGACCGGAAAAGCCATGAGGGCGTGCGATGGTCCGCAGAACTCGGCGCAGACGCCGCGATAGATGCCGGGCTTGGTCGGCTCGAGCCGCAGCAGATTGGTGCGGCCGGGAATGGCGTCCATCTTGCCGCCGAGCGCGGGTATCCAGAAGGAATGGATGACGTCGCTGCTGGTCAGAGCGAATTCGATGACGGCATCGACGGGCAGATGCAGTTCGTTGGCGGTTTCGAGCCGGGAGCCATCCCGCAGTTCGTAGGAGAGGCGCCACCAATATTGCTCGGCCTGCACATGGACGCGCAGCTCCGGCACGTCGTCGCGGCCCCAGCTGGGGAGCAGCGACAGGCCGAAGACGAGAAGAATGGCGAGGCCGATGGTGGGGAAGGCGACGCCGCCGATAAGGATGAAATTGTCGCCGAAGCGCTCGCTGGTGGGCTTGCGGCGGCCGAGCACGGCATAGATCGCGGCGCCCATGACGATCAGCCAGACGACAAAGCCGGCAGCGGACATGAACCAGAACAGGTTGGCCAACTCGTGGGCGTCGACCCCGGCCGGATGTAGGGCGCTCTGCTGCGGGGAGCAGCCGGCCAGCAGAATGACCGGCGCGGCGAGCATGCCACACCGGTGCAACGGAATTTCACTAGAGCCGTGATTTCGACCTGACGCCATACACCCCCGCTGGATTATTTGTGGAACGTGAGGGCGACAGGAGAGTTCCGCCTGCATCACGCCAAAATCAAATGAGGTTCCAATGACCCGCGCGGCAGATCGCCCCCCCGCCCTTCTCCGCGCTTATGTGGTCATCCTTGCCGTCTTAATCGCCGCCGTGGGGCTGATCATCGCAGGCGGCGGCGTGTGGCTGCTGCTACTTGGCGGATCGTTCTACTATCTGATCGCCGGTCTCGGACTCCTGGCAACGGCGTGGTTCCTGTTCCGCGGCGAGATGACGGCGCTCTGGATCTACGTCGTCACCTTCGTGTTCACGCTGGTGTGGGCGCTGTGGGAGCGCGGCCTCGCTGGCTGGGCACAAGTCCCACGTTTGGTGGGCCCGGCGATAGTTCTAGCCCTGGTGCTCCTCGCGGTGCCTACCCTGCGGCGCATGGACAAGCGCGGCGCCCGACGTGGCATGCGCGGAGCCGTCGTCGCGAGCGCAGTAGTTGTCGCCGCAGGCCTGGCCGGCCTTGCGCAACCGCTGCTTCAGCCGCCCGCCGTATTCGCGCAGGCTGCCCCTTCTGTTGAGCCGGATCCCAGCGCGGCACCCGGAACGGAGCCAGCGACGCCCGCAACGCCGACCGCTCCAGCAACAGAGCTGGAAACCGGCGCGGATTGGCCGGCGTATGGCGGGACCTATCATGCAACGCGCTACTCGCCACTGGACCAGATCACACCGGCGAATGTCAGAGACCTCAAGCAGATCTGGGAGTTTCGCACCGGGGATATGCCGGAGGATGACGAGGGTTACTCACCGGAGAACACGCCCCTCAAGATCGGCGACACGCTGTTCGTCTGCTCGGCGATGGGCATCGTCATCGGAGTCGACGCCGCAACCGGCCGTGAGGAATGGCGCTTCGATCCCGGCGTGGCCGACGACGCCATTCCGTATGGCGCGACCTGTCGCGGGGTTGCCTATTATCAGGTCCCCGACATTTCCGCCGATGCACAATGCGCTGCGCGGATCATCTGGGGCACGCTTGATGCCCGCCTGATTGCCGTCGATGCCGTGACCGGCCAGCCCTGTGCGGACTTCGGCAGCAATGGCGAAGTCAACCTCGAGGAAGGCATCGGCGATACGGTGCCCGGCTGGTATGCGGTGACATCGGCGCCCACCATCGTTCGCGGCATCGCGGTGATCGGCGCCCAGGTGCGCGATGGCCAGGCCGAGGACGCACCGTCAGGCGTGGTCCGCGGCTACGATGCCTCGACTGGCGCCCTTGTGTGGGCGTGGGACCTCGGCAATCCGTCGATCACGACGCTGCCGCCGGAGGGCGAGGTCTATACGAGGGGCACGCCGAACATGTGGACCACGGCGTCAGGCGACGAGGCCCTCGGCCACGTCTATCTCCCGCTCGGCAATTCCTCCGTGGATTACTACGGCAGCAACCGAAGCGAGCGGGAAAACGAATATGCGACGTCGCTCGTCGCCGTAGATGTCACGACCGGGCGCGATGTCTGGCACTTCCGCACGGTCAACAACGACATCTGGGACTACGACCTCGGTGGCCAGGGGAGCCTCGTCGACTTGACTGTCGATGGTCAAACCGTGCCGGTCATCGTCCTGCCGACCAAGCAGGGCGACATATATGTGCTCGACCGCCGGACGGGCGAGCCGCTGTTCCCTGTCGAGCAGCGCGCGACGCCACGCGGGGGCGTGGAGCCAGAATATCTCGCCGAGACCCAGCCCTTTTCGACCTATCACACGCTGGCCAAGCGGGACCTGACCGAAGCCGATATGTGGGGCGCTACCCCCATCGACCAGCTTTGGTGCCGTATCCAGTTCCGAATGGCGGCCTATGACGGGATCTACACGCCACCGACGACCGACCGGCACTGGATCCAGTATCCGGGCTACAATGGCGGTTCAGATTGGGGCGGCATCGCCATCGATCCGCAGCGCGGCATCATCGTTGCCAACTACAATGACATGCCGAACCATAACCGCCTGCTGACGCGGGATGAAGCCGACGAACGCGGGCTCGCGCCGATCAATGCGCCCGGTGGTCCCTCGGACCAGGGGGGCGTGCAGGTGGGGGCCCCCTATGCCATCGAAGTGAACGCCGGCTGGCGCGTCAAATGGACCGGGCTGCTCTGCAAGGAACCGCCCTATGGCGGTATCCGTGCCATCGAGCTCTCGACGGGCCGGACGCTCTGGGACAAGCCCTTCGGGACCGCACGCAAGAACGGCCCGTTCGGCATACCGTCGATGCTCCCGCTCGATATCGGCACGCCCAACAATGGCGGCGCGGTGCTGACGGCGAGCGGCCTCATCTTCATCGCTGCCGCAACCGACGATCTCTTCCGGGCAATCGATATCGCGACCGGCGAAACGGTCTGGCAGACCACGCTGCCGGCAGGTGGCCAATCCAACCCGTTCACCTTCGAGGTCGATGGCAAGCAGTTCGTCGGTCTGATGACAGGCGGGCACCACTTCATGGAGACGCCTATCGGCGATCAGGTGATCGCTTGGGCTCTGCCGTGAGCGGCCAGACCGCACCGACCGGCTACTCGCTGCTGCAGATCATCCTGCACTGGGCCATCGCTGCGCTCGTGCTGGTGCAGCTGCTGCTCAACGAGCCGATGCAGGAGGCCTTCGACGACAGGCTAGATGGCGAGGTGTCCGACGCGATGGTGGGCGCTGTTGTGCATGTCGTCGTGGGCCTTGCCGTGCTGGGGCTGGCGGTGGTTCGGGTCGCGGTGCGATTGACCCGCGGCGCGCCGCCCGCGCACGAGGACAAGCCCGCCATCATCAACTGGATCGGCTTTGCCACGCACTCGCTGCTCTACCTGTTCATCTTCGCCATGCCGATCACGGGCGCCGTCGCTTGGTTTGGAGGCGTAGAGCTCTCCGCAATATTGCACGAAGTTGGCCGCCTGATCCTCGTTCCCTTGATCGGTATGCATGTGCTCGGCGCACTGGCCGAACACTTCGTATTCCACAATGATGGATTGATACGCATGTTTCGGCCCAGGTAATAGCTCCCGCTGATCACATGTTTTTCGTTGCAGCGCTCCAGAGGAAACATAGAGCTTTGAGTTGCAAGAATTCCCAGCCATCCGTCGCGCCTTGCCGTGAAAAGTTGGCAGGGTGACCAAAGGGTTGCATCAGGAGGACAACCCGATGAACGGGGGCGTCGCTAGAAGTTGCACGCCACTTCCCAATCTGCACGGCAACGTTGCGATCCGCATTCACGCGGTCAGGGTGAACGCTGCCTATCGGCAGGGTCAAGATCGCTGCCGTCGGCGTGGGAATGCTGGGTGGCGCATGCAATGCCCTTAAGCGGAGAATATCATGGAAACGCCAAGACCGGTCTGGCCCGCGATAGCAAACGGGATCAGATGCAAATGTCCCAATTGCGGGAGGGGGCGTCTCTTTCGCGGCTACCTCACGCAGGTCCAGGATTGCGCAGTGTGCAATGAGCGGCTTGGCCATTACGAGGTGGGACTGGTTCTCCCGCTGGTGGTGATCACGGTGCTGGTGCACGTCATCGCCTTTGTCATGCTCGAGCTCGAGCTAACCGGGCACGGAAGCCCTGCACTCTATCTGTATGTCCTGGTGCCCATCTCTATCATCGTGCCGTTGGTGATCCTGCCCTTCAGCAAGGGCGCGATCATCGGATTGTTCTGGGCAAAGAACTGGAGCGACCAGCCGGACCGATAAGTGGAATTTAGGAGGCCTTTCGTCGTGCGACCAGCACGTCGCAACTCACCTGAGCCAGAATGTCCATCGCGGTACTACCGACGAGCACATCCATAAGGCCAGATCGTCCATAGGTGCCGGTCACAACTAGGTCGATGTCGCGGTCCAAGACGAGTTGAGCGAGGATGGGAGCGGGCGCACCCAGCTCTGCCACAATCTCGATTTGCTCGGCCGCGGTGGTGCCGGCGGCGTCAACAAGCACGGCCCGACACTCCTCAATAACGCTGGGGCGCATGGTGCGCTCAAGCTCGTCCCTGTCGCCGACAAGACCGCGATAGGGGATGTCGAAGGCGTTGAACAGGGTCAGGCGTCCCGGTCCAAACAAGCCCACGGCTAGGTGCAGCGCCGTATGCGACGTATCGGTCAAGTCGGACGCCACCACGACGCGGCGTGGCGCAGCCGTGGGTCGCTTCTTGACCACAAGGAGGGGTGCGAGCGCCTTCCTGGCAAGGGCAGGCACCAGCGCGCCCAGTTCGTCCCGACCGTAGAGATCTTCGCGAGAGATGCCCGTGACGATTAGGTCAGTATTCTCACGGCCCGCAGCCTCTAGAACCACGGTCTCGGGGTCGCCCGCCCTGACCTCGATCGCCGTCTCCAGTCCCTCCCATCCAGGATAGTCGAATTGCAGCTTCGAGCGAGCCGCCCGTACGGGGTCGGCCCCTCGGCGCCAGGAAGGTTGATCGGTGGGGTGCTGCCGTTCTTCGACGGCATGAACGATCAGCAACTTGGCATGCCATCTCCGCGCCAAAGCGACAGCGCGATCGAACGCCCGGTCGCTCCTCGCTGTCAGATCGGTGGCCAGTGTAACATGCCTAATGGTAGCGCGTGGTGCTTCAGTCATCCCTGCCTCCCGAGTGACAGGGTTGCCCATGGTGGCAGCCATTGCAAGAGCACGCAGGAAACGTGAAACTGCACCCGCGGCGCAGATGGCTCCTGGGAATGATCTGGCTTGTTCCGCTCTCCCAACCAATTGTATCGTCGCGACGTCGTCGGTTCGATTGTACTCAACTAGACGAGCATAGGCGGTGCCAGGCTCGCCATCGGTGGCGGTGAGGATGCATCACGCCTGTTGGGGCTACCAGTCGCGCGCGACTTCCCACCGGGCCACTCTCCCACTGGATCGCTTCGGCCCGGCAACCCTCCCAACCTATGCTCGTTATCGCTCGCTAGAGGAGATAACAATGACCGACCTTACGACTATGCAGGATCCCCGACATCAGTATCCGCGTCCGCCTTTTCCCAAGCAGCCGCAGAAGGTCCCCGGGCTCGACGCCAAGTTGAAGCCTACCGCCGACCACGGCGAGGAGAGCTATGTCGGCCACAGTCGTCTGAGCGGTCGTCGCGCACTCATCACCGGAGGCGACTCCGGCATCGGCCGCGCCGCAGCCATCGCGTTTGCCCGCGAGGGAGCGGATGTCGCGATCGCATACCTCCCGAGCGAGGAGCGGGATGCTAACGAGGTACTAGAACTCATCGAAGCGGAGGGCCGCTCGGCCGTGGCGCTTCCTGGAGATATCACCAGCGAGGAATGGTGCCTAGAGCTGGTGGAGAAGGCCGTGACGGGCCTCGGCGGTCTCGACATCCTCGTCGTCAATGCGGGTCATCAGCAGACCCGGCCCTCCATTAAGGAGGTCACGACTGAGGACTTCGACGTGACGATGAAGACCAACCTCTATGCCATGCACTGGATCACCAAAGCGGCTGTGCCGCACCTTCCTCCTGGTGCGTCTATCATCATGACTGCATCCGTCGTCGCGTACGAACCATCCGAAGCTCTGCTGGACTACTCAACGACAAAGGCCGGCATCGTCGCCTACAGCAAGTCGTTGTCGAAGCAACTCATGGAGAAGGGCATACGAGTCAACGCCGTCGCGCCCGGACCGATTTGGACACCGCTCCAGCCGAGCGGTGGGCAGACGCAAGAGAAGGTCCAGAGGTTCGGCGGGGATACCATCTTTGGAAGACCGGGCCAGCCGGTCGAGTTGGCGCCGGTCTATGTGCTTTTAGCCTCACAGGAGGCCAGCTACATCACGGGCGAGGTCTACGGCGTCACCGGGGGCCGCGGCGTGGCGTAATCCGCTACATCGGTCAGTCTCGCGGCGCCGACTCTGGGGTACTCCATCGGACCTTAGGCCGTGCTACGCGAAGTGATCCAAAGCCGCCTGATGGCGTTGAGAACCAAACTATGAGGTGATCAGCGATGGCGGCAGGCAAGCGACAGATTCACATTCAAAATCCGCCGGCGAGGCCTGGTGCGCTGCGCCTCGCCCCCGAGCGCCTCGAAGTAGCTCTCGCAGGTCGCGGGCTGGGCAGCAGGTTTACGATCAGTGAGGGCGTAGGAGCGGACCAGCTTCCGGATGGAGCAAGGGACGCCGAGATCCTCTTTCTGCTGACCAAGACACCGTTGGACGAGGCGCGGCGAGTCGCGCCCAAGCTGAAATGGGTGCAGACTGCTTACGCGGGAATGGAAAAGACCGTGCCGAGCCTACCCAAGGGGCTGCTCGTATCAAATGCCTCCGGTGTCCATGCCGAGAAGGGCGCAGAATATATTCTCACCGCTGCCCTGATGCTCAATTCTGCGATTCCGCAGTTCATCGAGAACAAGGCGACGGCGGCATGGGAACCGATCTACACGCCGGCGCTGCGGACCAGGCGCGTCACCATGCTTGGTGTTGGCGCGATAGGAGGCGCGGCCGCCGTTCTCCTAAAGCGGCTTGGCTGTGTCGTGTGGGGAGTCACCCGATCCGGCGAGGCGACGGTTGACCTCGACGGGGTGGTGGATATTTCGGGCATCGACGAGTTGCTACCCAAAACAGGTATCCTCGTCTCGACCTTGCCCGACACGCCAGACACCGACGAACTGATTGATCGCTCCCGCATTCAAGCACTGCCCCATGGTGCCGGAATCATTTCTGTCGGCCGTGCACCAGCGTTTCCACCACAATGGCCTCGTGGTGCGCCCTGATGCGGGCATTACGCTGCCGAAGGATATCGAGGGCAAGAAGGTCGGTGTGCGCGCCTACTCCGTGACTGGCGGTGTGTGGACGCGCGGCGTGCTGCAGAACGAGTACGGTGTCGATCCCGCCAAGGTGAACTGGATCGTCGATGACGAGGAGCATGTCGAGCAGCTCCGGCTTCCGCCCAACGTGCAGCATGCTCCCGAAGGAAAATCGCTCGCGAGCATGATGCGGTCGGGTGAGATTCAGGCGGCTTTTCTCGGCAATGCCGGCATCGGTCGCGAAGGGCCGCCCAGCGAGACCTGGGGCGTGGCAACCGAGCCCCCGGCGGCCTATCGCGAGCTCATCGCCGATCCGGCAGCCGACGCTGCGGCCTGGTTCGCTCGCACAGGCGTCCTGCCCACCCATGGCACCGTGGTCATTCGGGATGAGGTCGTCGCGGCGAACCCTGACGTGCCGCGCATCCTGTTCGACGCGCTGGTGGAATCCAAGGCGCGGTATCTCGATCGTCTGCGAAGCGGCGATGCCTTGGAGCCGGAGGATGCAAAGCTGCTGAAACTCATGGACGTCGTCGGCCCAGATCCGATTCCCTATGGGATCAGCGCCAACTGGACCACGATGGAAATGCTGGTTACCTACGCCGTCCAACAGAAACTGCTTTCGGCGCCCATTTCAGTCGATGAGCTGTTCTTCGACTTCGATCGCACGGCATAGCTAAAAGCAGCCGGCTGGCCGAGGTCGCGGACGGATCTGCGGCTCCTGGATAGCCGGCCAGTCGGCCGAGGCGATCCTCCGAAACTAATCGCTGCTTCCTGAAGAGCGCGCGCCCGGCCGATGCACCCGCGTGACTGCGCCCCGCTGCCGCGTGGCATGCCTTCAGAAAAATCCCAGCCCGCTGAATTCAGAACCCTGCCGCCCGGTGGCTGGCAGCGGTTCTATGTGGCTAATACTGTTATACTTTGGGCGCATTTTGGCGAATCCCGGCGATCCTGCCGTTGACATGGGGAGCAACGTGCCGCCACATACATGAAAGACAGTTTATAGGTATGAAATCACATGACTGCCGATGCCCGGATGCCAACCGGCATAGTTCCGATCCTCGTGACGCCCTTCGACGCCGAGAACGAGGTCGATGAAGGCGAACTGCGCAGCGAGCTGCGGTTCCTGCGTGCCAAAGGCATCGTCTGGGCCGGAGTTGGCTTTGGCAGCGAGGTCCACCGGCTGACGCCGCGTGAAGTGGCGACTGTCATCGGGATCTCGAATGAGGAGGGCCTCAAGGTCGTCGGTAATCTCGAGGCGTCGACGTCGCGCGTCAAAAGCGAACTCGAGGCCCTGAGTGCTGCCGGCGCCAGCGCCGTCATGTTCCGGCCCCGCTTCCTGCGCGGTGAGCCGCAGGCCATCGTCGATACGCTCGTCGAGATCGTCGCCGCGTCGCCGGTGACCATCGTCTATCAGGATGCTGCGGCCATGACCGGCATCGACCTGCCGGCAGGTCAGCTTGTCGACTTCGCCCGCCGCGCCAGCCAGCCGGTGTGCCTCAAGATCGAGCCGGAGAACGCTGCGGAAAAGACCCAGATCGTCCGCGACCAGCTGGGCGACAAGGCGTCCATCCTGGGTGGAAACGGTGGCCGTCACTACGTGTCCGAAGCCCTTGCCGGCGCAAATGGCACAATGCCCGGTCCGGCCTTCCCCGAGTTCTTCGAGGCGCTGCGGCTGCTCGTGGCCAATGGCGAGCGCGCTGCCGCCCGCCAGCTCCATGCGCGTCTGCTGCCGTTCATCATCGCCGTCATATCGACCGAGGAATTCCTGTTCCAGCAGAAGCACGTGCTGATCCGGCGTGGCGTGTTGACCTCGCGGCGCCTCCGCACGCCGCATCCGCCATTGTATGCCGGCTACCAGAACTTGCTCGATACGCTTTGGGACGATCTCGAAATCGATGCGCTGCTAGAACATTGCTCCAGCATCGTCGGCAGCAAGTAGGATCTTGGCATGACCAGTCCGTCGGATAATAAGTCGAGTGACAGTGGCGGCGGCGCGGGCCCGGTGAAGTCCGCGGACCGTCTGATGCAGCTGCTCGAATATCTGTCCGAAAGCGGTGCCAGCTCGTTCGCCTCGATCATGCGTGCTCTGGGGCTGCCCGGCTCGTCGGCGCACCAGCTCCTGCAGACGGCCGTGTCGCGGCGCTTCATCGACCATGCGGAAGGCTCGAAACTCTATCGCCTCGGGCCGCGGTTGTGGGAAGTCGCACAGGGTTACAAACCGGAGCTCGGCCTTGTTGAACTCGCGCAGCCCCTCATGGATGGACTGACGGAGTCGACGCGGGAAACGGTCCAGCTCGCGCAACTCGACGGTCTCTACAACGTCTATCTGGCGATCGCGGAATCGCCGCAGCCGATGAAGCTGGTCTCGCGCGTCGGGTCGGGCCTCCCGGCGCACGCCACTGGCGTCGGCAAGGTTCTGCTGGCCTTTCTTGAGCCCGCAGAACTGGATCGGCGGCTCGCCGGCGCGACGCTCGAGCGTTTCACGGCCAGCACCATCACGGACAAGAGCGTGTTGCGCTCCGAACTCGACATGATCCGGGCGCGCGGCTACGCGCAGGACATCGAGGAGTATGTGATCGGGTGCCGCTGCATCGCCATGCCGATCCGCGCGCCGGGCGGCCAGGTCGAAGCCGCCATGTCAATTTCGATTCCGACTCCCCGCTACAACCCTGATCTGGCAGCTCGCATCCATGTCGAGCTCAGACAGGCGATCGAACAGCTGGAGTCGCAGCGGAGCAGGGCCGAGTAGGGCGGAACGCCGCCGGTCTCGCAAGACGAACCCCTCACACCAGCACATCCCAATACCTATGGAGGAACTATGATTCTGCACCCCCTTTACAAGAGGACGGCATTCCTGCTCGCCTCGACCTTGCTCACTTCGGCCCTTGCCACGCAGGCCTTCGCCGTCGAGCTGCGCGTGGCCTGGTGGGGCGGCGACGCACGCCAGGTGCAGACCAACGCCGCCCTGACCCTGATTTCAGAGAGCAAGCTCAGCGACGTCACCTATGTCGGTGAATCGCAGGGCCGCGCTCAGTATCTCGAACGCCTCGCGACGCAGCTCGCGGGCGGCAACGCCCCCGATCTGATCCAGACGGCGTCCCCGGATCTGCCGCAGTTCCATCAGCTCCTGCTCGACCTCACGCCCTACATCGAATCCGGGGCACTCGACATCTCCGGTATCGATCGCGCCATGCTCGACGCCCAGGGAACGATTGACGGCAAGATCGTCGGCATTCCCTTCTCGATCCAGGCCTTCGCCGTTCTCGCCAACAAGACGGCGTTCGACAAATACGGCATTGAAGTTCCGGCAAGCTGGGACTGGGCTGAGTATGGCAAGCTGGCGCAGGCCATCTCTGACGCCAGTGGCGGCGCCCTCAAGGGGTCGGCCGATGAATCGTCGATCCAGTCCGTCTACGAGGGCTGGTACCAGACTCGCACCGGCAAGACCCTTTGGACCGCAGAAGGCGCACGCAACGATACCGTCGAAGATCTCGAAGCCTGGTTCACCTATTGGGGCGATCTGCGTGCGTCCGGCGCCATCGTCAGCGCCGACGTGCAGGCGTCCCGTATCCAGGGCGACAACACAACCAGTATTCTGGTGACGGGCAAGGGCGCGCTCGAAACGTTCGTCTCTTCGGGTACCGGCAGCTATCAGGCGCTGATGACCGATCTGGTCGCGCCGTTGCCGCTCCCTGACGATGGCAACCCTGCGAACTCGATCACCGCTGGAACGATGTTCTCCGTTCCGGCATCGACCCAGCACGCCGACATCGCCGTCGCAACGCTGAACCTGATGCTTAACGATCCCGAGGCGGCCGCCATTCTGGGCATGACTCGCGGTTCGCCGGGTACCGCTGCGGCCCGCGAGGCTGTCGCCGCGACGCTGGCGGATGGCGATCCGCTGAAGGCCGTGGTGCAGTTCGACTCGTTGGTTGCGGCCGGCGCCACCGGGGCCATTCGCCCGTCGCCGCCGAGCTATGCCGATGAGAACAATCTGTTCGCCCGTATCGGCCAGGAAGTTGCCTTCGGGCAGCGGACAGCGGCCGACGGCGCCAAGGCGTTCTTCGACCAGCTGCCGGGCGTGGTCAACCGCTAACGCATAGCAGCTCCCGTCTCTCGTTTGGCAACGCCACAAGAAGAACACCGCATGGCAATCAAGTCAAAAAACGGCAATGTCAATCGCCAGACGGGAGCTGCATTCCTGCTCCTGTCTCCGTGGCTCCTCGGGGTGCTCGCCCTCACCGTGGGCCCGATGATCGCGAGTGCATATCTCTCGCTCACCAGCTATCGACTCCTCGATCCGGGCCGTTGGGTCGGCCTCGACAATTATGTGCGGTTGCTTACCGCCGACCCGCGCTATGCCAAGAGCGTCTCCGTCACCGCATTCTACACGCTCGTATCCGTGCCGCTGAAGCTCGCGTTCGCCCTGGCGGTCGCCATGCTCCTCGTCCGCAACACGCGCGGCGTCGGTTGGCTGCGTGCCGCCTACTATCTGCCCTCGATGCTCGGCGGCAGTGTGGCCATTGCCATCATGTGGCGACTGATCTTCGGCGCCGACGGCGCCGTGAACCAGGTGCTCGGCGTCTTTGGCATCCAGGGTGTCAGCTGGCTGACGTCGCCCAACACGTCGATCTGGACGCTGATCGCACTGGCCGTCTGGCAGTTCGGCTCGCCGATGGTCATCTTCCTCGCCGCGCTAAAGCAGGTGCCCGTGTCTCTCTATGAGGCGGCCACCATCGATGGCGCGAGCAAGTGGCGCGTGTTCTGGAGCATCACGCTGCCGATGATCACGCCGGTGATCTTCTTCAATCTGATCCTGCAGATCATTGGCGCGTTCCAGAATTTCACGCCTTCCTATGTGGTGTCGGGCGGCACGGGCGGCCCCATCGATTCAACGCTGCTCTATTCCCTCTATCTCTACCTTGAGGGCTTCGTCGGTTTCCGCATGGGCTATGCATCTGCCATGGCCTGGCTGCTGGTTGGCATCCTTGGTGTCGTCACCGGTCTGCTCTTTGCGACGTCGCGCTTCTGGGTTTTCTATGGTGACGAGAAATGACCACGTCCCTCGTGCAAGCTGCCCGCCCGGGCCTGTCTGCCTCCAACATCCTGCGGCAAGTCGCACTCTGGGGCGGCCTCCTCGTGATGCTCTACCCCATCGCGTGGATGCTCCTCGCGAGCTTTCGGCCACAGAGCGAGATCCTATCTGATCCGGCAGGCCTTCCCTCGCAGCTGATCCTCGACAATTATGTGCGCGGCTGGACCGGCACGGGCCGTTCCTTCAGCGACTATTTTGTCAACTCGCTGATCGTGTCGCTGGGCGCGGTGATCGGCAATACGCTTGCCTGCTCGATGGCTGCCTATGTGTTTGCGCGGCTCGAGTTTCCCTTCAGGCGAACGCTCTTCGCTGTGATGCTTGTGACGATCATGCTGCCCTATCAGGTCACGCTGGTTCCCCAGTACATGATCTTCCGTCAGCTCGGGTGGCTCGATACGTTCCTGCCGCTGGTCGTACCAAAGTTCCTCGCCATCGACGGCTTCTTTATCTTCCTCATGGTGCAGTTCATCCGCGGCCTGCCGCGCGAGCTGGACGAAGCGGCGCGGATCGATGGTTGCGGCAATGTCGGCGTGTTCTTCCGCATCATCCTGCCCCTGCTGACTCCCGCACTCATCACGACGGCCCTGTTCACCTTCATCTGGACCTATGACGACTTCTTCGGTCAGCTGATCTACCTCAGCTCGCCCAAGAATCTCACGGTTCAGCTCGGCCTTCGCGTCTTCATGGACGCCTCAAGCGACGCGTCCTACGGCCCGTTGCTGGCAATGTCCGTGCTCGCGATCATTCCGGTGATCATCTTCTTCGTCATCTTCCAACGACGCCTTGTGGAAGGCATCGCAACGTCGGGCCTCAAGGGATAGGCGATCGTCGATCGCCGCTCTCACCGATATCGAACCAAAGTGGATACTCGTAGTGAATACCTATGATCTGACTGGCCGCGTTGCGGTGGTAACCGGCGGCGCCCAAGGCATTGGCTTTGCCGTGGCTCAGCGGCTTCAGGCCTCCGGCGCCAAGCTCGCGCTCTGGGACTTCAACGCCGAAATGCTCGACACGGCGCGCGCCAAGCTCGGCGCAGAGACGCTCTGCATCTGCGTCAACATCACGGACGCCACTGCCGTGACTGAGGCGGCCCAGCAGACCGAGGCGCATTTCGGCAGTCTCGACGTGCTGGTCCACTCGGCCGGTGTCGCCGGCAAGAACGCACCACTCGACGAGTATGATCTGAATGAGTGGCGCAAGGTGATCGACGTCGATCTCAACGGCACCTTCTATGTAAATCGCGCGGTCGTTCCGGGCATGAAGCAGCGCGGCTATGGCCGTATCGTCAACATCGCTTCGATCGCGGGCAAGGAGGGAAATCCCAACGCCTCGGCCTACTCGGCTGCCAAGGCGGGCGTGATTGGCATGTCGAAGTCGCTCGGCAAGGAACTTGCCGGACAGAACATTGCGGTCAACTGCGTGACGCCCGCGACCGCCGACACGGCCATCCTCAAGGAACTCAAGCCCGAGTTCATCCAGTACATGCTCTCGAAGATACCGCGTGGACGTCTGCTGGACGTTGCCGAGGCGGCCAACATGATCACGTGGCTGGTGAGCGAAGAGAACAGCTTCACAACCGGCTCCGTGTTCGACCTTTCGGGCGGCCGCGCCACCTACTGAGCGCAGAGACCCTTCGAGAAGTCCTTGGGGCGGAGCGTCCACGCCCGCCCCCACGCTCCCCAGGTCACTCTCCAGACAAGGATATCAAAGACATGTCGACCGGCGTCATTCTGGCGTTCGTCAGCTTCCTGCTGTTTTCGATCGCCGATGCCCTGGTCAAGGTCACGGGAACGGGGATGCCCGCTTTCGAAATCGCGTTCTTCACAATCCTGTTCTCGATCATTCCGGTCGCGCTGACCAATCGCCGGCACAGCTGGCGCAACATCTTGAAACTCAAGCATCCCTTGCTTGTGCACCTGCGCTCCGTGGCGATCGGTCTGTCGGGCGCTTGTGGTATCTTCGCGCTCACGCAAATCGCGCTCGCTGACTATTATGCGATTGCCTTCACCACACCCCTCTTTGTCACCGTGCTGTCCGTCCTCTTCCTGGGCGAGAAGGTGGCGCCACATCGCTGGGGTCTGCTGCTGATCAGCTTTCTGGGCGTCCTGCTGGTGATCCGTCCGGGCTTTGACAATGTCCTCGCGGGTCACCTCACGATCCTTGCCGGGGCTGGCCTGACAGCGGTTTCCAATACCATCCTGCGCAAGGTCGCAGCCGACGAGAGTCCCCTGAGCATCGTGGCGCTAGGCGTGCTGTACGGGATGATCTTCAATGGCGTGCTGATGCTGCCCGGCTTCGTCATGCCGAGCCTCGCGCAGTTGGCGCTCTTCCTGGGACACGGGCTGTGCGTCGGCGTCGCCTGGCTGTTGATGATCCAGGCGAGCACCCTCGCGCCGGCCAATGCGATCGCGCCGACGCACTATTCGCAGATGATCTGGGCAATACTGTTCGGCGCGCTCTGGTTCGGTGAATATCCGGACTGGGTGGCGCTCGTCGGCCTCGTGATCGTCGTCGCCTCAGGACTGCTCAACGTAATCGCTGCGGCCATGCCGCCGCGAAAACGCGCGCTGGCCTAGGGCTTATCAATTGTGGGCCAGATAGCGCCCGCGGATATGCCGAACGCCCGTAGCCTGCTAAGTGAATCGGCAGTAGATAGGGGGCCGCAGCAGGGGCATCGGCACGTGGTTAGTTCGAAGCGCAGATCACCAAGCGGACGGCCGACCATGATGGATGTGGCGGCCGCGGCGGGCGTTTCGCAGGCCACAGTGTCGCTGGTGCTGAGCGGGGGAAAGAGCGGGCGGCTGGCCGATGAGACGCGCAAGCGCGTCGTCGATGCGGCCCAGGCACTGGGCTACAAATTCGTGCGGCGCGGCCAGCGGGCGGCGCCGGGCGGCCAGTCCACCATCATCTTCATCGCCGACGAGACCATCACCGATCCCTGGATGTCGCTCGCCTTCGAGGGCGCCCGCGACAAGGCCCTCGAAGCCGGCATCAACATGCTGATGGGCGTCAGCCATGCCGATGCCGACGTCGAGACCAACATCCTCGCCGGCCTCGGCCAGATGCCGATCCTCGGGCTCATCTATGGCACCATCCTCACGCGGCAGGTGCAGCCGCCGGCGGCGCTGGCGCGGCACCGGCTCGTGCTGGTGAACTGCTACGACGAGGCGCACAAATTCCATTCGATCCTCCCCGGCGACGTGCTGGGCGGCCGGGTGGCGACAGAACATCTGCTCAACAAGGGCTGCAAGCGGGTCGCGCTGATCAACGGGCAGCAGGGCGTCGACGCGGCGCGCGACCGGCTCAAGGGCTACAAGCAGGCGCTGGCGAGCAATGACGTGCCGTTCGACGCGGCGCTGGTGAAGCCGGGCAACTGGGAGCCATCATCGGGCTATGAGATGACGCACGAACTCATGGCGCTGGCCGAACCTCCGGACGGCATCTTCTGCGCCAACGACATGATGGCCGTCGGTTGCTACGATGCCCTCAGGGAACTCGGACACGAAGTGCCACGCGACGTCGCGGTGATCGGTTTCGATGACCGCGAGATCGCCCAGTACATGCATCCGCCGCTGAGCACGCTGGTGCTGCCGCTCTATGAGATGGGCCGCTCGGCCGTCGAACTGCTGCTCGACGATGCCGGCGGGCTCCATTCCTTGCCGAGCCGGATCAAGGTCGAGTGCGAACTCCTCGAGCGCGAGTCGACGCAGCGCTAGCAGCGGCTATTCCGACGAGCGCACGCTGCGGAAGCGGTCGAAGGCGACGGCGATGACGATGAATGAGCCGACGAAGGCGCCCTGCCAGAATGTACTGATGCCAAGCAGGATCAGGCTGTTGCGGATCACTTCGATCAGCAGCGCACCGACGATCGCGCCGAAGGCGGTGCCGACGCCGCCCGCCAGATTGGCGCCGCCGATAACGGCCGCCGCAATGACCGACAGTTCCATGCCCTGGCCGAGATTGGTGGTGACGCCACCGAGCCAGCCCACTTCGAGCACGCCGGTGATGCCGGCGGTCAGGGCCGAGAACACATAGACCGAGACCTTCAACTGGCGGACGGGAATACCCGTGAGCTTGGCGGCCTGCTCATTGCCGCCGATGGCGAACAGGTGCTGCCCCCAGCGCGTCCATCTGAACAGGAAGCCGGTAATCGCCGCGAGGATCGCGAGAACGATCAGCGGATTGGGCAGGCCCATGGTCGAGCCGCCGCCCAGCCCCAGCAGCAGCCCGTGATCGGGGCCGAACTCGTAGATCATCTTGTTGTCGGAGAGGACCATCGCCAGCGAGCGCGCCACGGAGAGCATGCCGAGCGTGACGACAAAGGGCGGCATGCCGACATAGGCGATCAGCACGCCGTTGACGACACCGACCGCGACCGCCACCAGCAGCGCCGCGGGGATGCCGATCCAAAACGGCATTCCACCTGACATCAGCACAGCCACCGTCATGGCTGAAAGCACCACCGTGGAGCCGACCGAAAGGTCGATGCCGCCCAGCGCAATGACCGCGGTCATGCCCAGCGCGATGATGCCGACAAAGGCAAAATTGCGCGACACATTGAACAGGTTGCGTTCGGTGGCGAAGGTGTCGGTGAGTAGGGCAAGCGCAAGGCAAGCAAGTAGCGCCGCGAGGAAGACCCAGAAGGTCTGGTGACTGACAAGGCGCGCCAGCGGATTGCGATGCTCCGAGCCGCCGATGGCGTCCGTCAGGGTGTTCGTCGACATGTCTTTTCCTTGCTCGGTCATGCAAATTCAATGGCGCCGGTGATGAGGCCGGTGACCTCCTCGGGCGAGGAGTCGGCGGCCTTCTTGCTGGCCACCAGCCGGCCGCGCCGCAGCACGGCGATCCTGTCCGCCACCTGGAAGACGTCGGGCATGCGGTGGCTGATCAGCACCACAGCGATGCCGTGGTCGCGAAGCTGGCGGATGAGGTTGAGCACCTCGGCCACCTGCCGCACCGATATGGCGGCGGTAGGCTCGTCCATCAGTACGATCTTGGCGTCGCTGAGAAGGGTGCGCGCGATGGCGACGGCCTGCCGCTGGCCGCCCGACATGCGCTTCACCAGATCGCTCGGCCGCGTTTCGGACTTGAGCCGCTTGAACAGTTCGCCGGCGCGGGCGCGCATGGTCGCGTAGTCGACGATGCGGATAGGGCCGAACTGCCGCGTCAGTTCGCGGCCTAGAAAGACGTTCGAGGCGGCCGACAGATTGTTGCAGATCGCGAGGTCCTGGTAGACGACCTCGATGCCGGCCCGCTGGGCGTCTAGCGGTTTGTGGAACTGCACCCGGCTATCGGCAATGTGGATCTCGCCAGCCGTGGGAGCAAAGTTCCCGGCGATCACCTTCACCAGCGTCGATTTGCCGGCGCCATTGTCGCCCATCAGGCCCATCACCTCGCCGGGCTCGATGCTCAGCGAGACATCGGTCAGGGCGTGAATGGCGCCGAAGTGTTTACTAATATTATCAAGCCTTAGTGCCGTCATTGCTCCCCCGAAGACTCGTCAGTTGCTCGGCCCCGTGGGGTGCCGTGGCTCGTGCCGTTGCTTGATCAATAGATTCCAGCTTGACGTCGTGGCAAGATCAATGATGATATTATCAAATAATATAGGCAGGCAGCGAACAAGCTGCGTGGCCAGCGAGAGCATCGGGCTGCTGGGGGGAGATCAAACACCGGCAGGACGGAGAAATGGGCGTTCGGAACCGCCGGGCGCCCTGTCACTACAAAGGGAGGAACTACAATGAGGTACGTAAGTCAGCTGGCCGCGCTCACCGCCATTCTGGCGATGGCTGCCGCTGGTGCTCAGGCGCAGGAAAAGAAAACCCTGGCGATCGTGGTCAAGGGTTTGGACAATCCGTTCTTCGAGCAGATCAATCTCGGCTGTCAGGATTGGGCCGCGGCCAATCCGAGTTCAGAATATGAATGCTTCTACACCGGCCCGGCGTCGAGCGCCGACGAGGCGGGTGAGGTGCAGATTGTCGACGATCTGATCACCAAGGGCGTCGCGGCGATTGCCATTTCGCCCTCCAACGCGCCCGCGATGGCCAACCGGCTCAAGGAAATCGCGCCCAAGATTCCGGTCATGACCGTCGATGCGGATCTGTCGGAAGCCGACAGGGGGCTGCGTGCCACGTTCCTTGGCACCGACAACTATCTGATGGGCGTGATGATGGCCCAGCAGGCGCAGCGGCTGAAGCCGGCGGGCGGCACCATTTGCCTCCAGCTCGGCAACGTCGCTGCTGACAACATCAATGCGCGGGCCGCCGGCTTCCGCGACACGATCTCGGGCGCCAAGGGTACGGCACGCCTCGCTGGCGAAGGTGGCTGGACCGAAATCCAGGGCTGCCCCGTGTTCACCAATGACCAGATCGATCTGGCCAATCAGCAGATGGCCGACGTGTTCACGGCCAACCCCGATCTCGACGCCTTCATCCTGATCGGTGGCTGGGCCCAGTTCGCGCCGCAGGCCTATGCCCAGGTCACCGACCAGGTCATGGACCGGCTGAAGAGCAATGATCTCATCATCGTTGCCGGCGACACGCTGCCGCCGCAGGTCCAGGCCTTCAACGAAGGCCGCAGCCACGCCCAGATCGGGCAGCGGCCGCGCGAGATGGGCCTCAAGGCTCCCGATGTGATGATCAAGCTCATCAACGGCGAGACGGTGCCCGACCCGCAATATACGGGCCTCGACGTCTGCACCCATGAAGAACCGGGCTTCTGCGCCCCGTAACCTTGTCCTCCAAGCAATGGCATGGCGCCCGGTGGTGCCCTGCCCACTGGAGGCGCGCATTGCGTTCGGGCTTGTGGCCCGCGTCTGAAGGGGCCTGACAGTTGAAGCTTCTGGTTACCGGCATCACAGGCAAGGTGGGAACGAACTTCCTGCCTGCCTTCCTGGCGGAACAGCGCTTTGCTGGCTGGTCCGTCCGGGCGGTCTGCAACAACCGGACCCTCAATCATCCGGCCGTCGAAGTGGTGCGCGCTTCGCTTTCTGATCCGGCTGCCATGCGGCTCGCCATGGCTGACGTCACGCATGTGCTCCACATGGCGGCGGTCAAGGAATCGCCGGACCTCGCCATCGATGTTGGCTTGAAGGGCATGTTCAATTTGCTCGAGGCGTTTCGCGCCTCGCCCACGGCAAGGCAGTTCGTGCTGATCGGCGGCGACTGCTCGGTGGGGCACATCTTCCAGCACTACGACGCTCCCATCACCGAGAGCTCACCGCGCCGCGCCTATCCCGGCTGTTATGCGCTGACCAAGGTCATCGAGGAAGTGATGCTGGAGCAGTACGCCATCCAGTACGGCCTCAATGGTTGCTGCCTGCGCGCGCCGTGGATCATGGAAAAGGACGACTTCCGCCATGTCCTCAGTTTTCGCGCGCAGTTCGGCGGTCCCGCCTGGAGCGAGTTCTTCAGCGCTGACCAGATCGAGCGCCTGGCGCAGACCGAAACGGTGCCGCTACTGCGCGCGGCCGACGGCACGCCGCTGAAGCGCAACTTCATTCATGTGGATGATCTGGTGCGCGCCATTCTTGCGGCGCTCGACAATCCCGCCGCCAGTGGCGAACTGTTCAACATCTCGATGTCCGAGCCGGTCGACTATGGCGATGTGGCGCGGCACTTGAGCGCCGCGCACGGTCTGCCCGTGGTCGATATCGCGACACCCTATTTCAGCAATTGGCTCGACAACGCCAAGGCCCGCCTGGTGCTCGGATGGCGACCGCTTGTCGATCTCGAACAACTCATCGCGCAGGCCTGGAACTACGTTCGGGCGGCCGATGATCCACGCGTCGTCTGGTACCCGGGTTAGGGGCAGGGACGCGGCACAGGATACCGCTCGCGTGCCGGACTGGCGGGGTTCCCGCTACCGGCGTCCGCTCGTGGATCGCGATGGGTATGACGTCTGGCGGCAATGGGTGCCGCGGGACAGGGAAAACGTCGTCGGGAGCGGCTAACCCGCCCTGCCGATTTGGGAGGAAACCAATGAACGTCAAACTTACCGTATCTATCGTTGCACTTGCGGCCGTGCTGGCCGGTCCGGCCGTGGCGCAGGACAAGAAGCAGCTCGCCTTCGTGGTCAATGCCGCTTCCGATTTCTGGAAGCTGGCGGAAGCCGGCGTGAACAAGGCGCAGTCCGAATTGCCGAACTACGAGCTGCAGTTCCGCTATCCCGCGCAGGGTACTGCAGCCCTGCAGAATGCCCTGATGGACGATCTCGTCGCCGCCGGCACCGATGCCATCATGATCTCGTCGGCCGATCCGAAGAACTCGATCGACGCCTTCAACCGCATTGCCGCGCAGGTGCCGCTCTTCACCACCGACAGTGACGCCCCGGCGAGCAACCGTATCGCCTATCTGGGCTCGTCCAATACGCTGGCCGGCGTCCAGGCTGGTGAGATCGCCGTCAAGGCATTGCCCAATGGCGCCAAATGCATGGGCTTTGTCGGCTTCCTCGGTGCTGACAACGCCATCGAGCGCATCGCCGGCTTCCGTCAGGCGGTCGAGGGCAAGGGCATCGAGCTGGTGGATGTGCGTGGCGACGATGTAGATTTCGCCCGGGCGCGCTCCAATGTCGATGACGTCCTCGCCGCCAATCCCGACATCAACTGCATGGTCGGGTTCTATTCCTACAACCCGCCCAAGATCTACGAAGCCCTGCAGGCCGCCGGCAAGCTTGGGCAGGTTACCGTCATCGGCTTCGATGAGGATCCGATCACGCTCGGTGCAGTCCGCGAGGGCAGTTTCGCCGGCACGGTAGTCCAGGACCCCTATCAGTGGGGCTATCAGGGCATGCATCTGCTGGCGAAATATCTCGAAGGCGACAAGTCGGGCGTCCCTGCGGATGGCCTGATCATTGTGCCGACCAAGGTCATCGACAAGGCTAATGTCGATGCCTTCGAGGCCGAGCTGAAGGAACGCATCGGCGGCTAGGGCTGCCATGCTGCCGCACCGGAACGCTCCCGGGGCCGGTGCGGTCCCATCTCCTCTGCCCGCCGGCCCCTGATAGCCGGCGGGCCTTCCGCTCCAGAGTTGCCGATGACTTCAACCGATTTAGCGCCACGACCACTTCTGGCCCTTGAGAACATCTCCAAGGTCTATCCCGGAGTCGTCGCGCTCTCCGATGTCACGCTGGCCGTGCACGCCGGTGAAGTGCTGGCGCTGATCGGCGAGAATGGTGCGGGAAAATCGACGCTGATGAAGATCCTCGGCGGCGTCATCGAGCCGAGCGCCGGCCGCATCGTCATCGGTGATACCGCCAGCAGCCATCTCACGGTGCGCCAGTCGCAGGGCGCCGGCATTGCCTTCGTGCATCAGGAACTCAACGTCTTCGACAATCTCGATGTGGCGGCCAACATCTTTCTCGGTCGCGAGAAACGGCATGGCCCGCTGCGCCTGCTCGACCGGCAGGCGATGCGCGATGAGGCGCGTCCGTTGCTGGCCCGAGTCGGCGCGAAATTTGGTCCCGATACGTTGGTCGCCGATCTGTCGCTCGCCGAACGGCAGTTGCTCGAGATCGCCAAGTCCCTGTCGATCGAGGCGCGCATCGTCATCATGGACGAGCCGACGTCGTCGCTTACGCTGGCCGAGACGAAGACCCTGATGAAGGTCATCGCCGATCTAAAGCAGCAGGGCATCGCGGTCATCTACATCTCGCACCGGCTGGCCGAAATCGAGGAGTGCGCCGATCGCGTGGTGGGGCTGCGCGACGGCCGGGTGGCCGGAGAACTTGCGCGCAGTAATATCCGCCACGACGCCATGATCCGGCTGATGATCGGGCGCGATCTCAAGACCATCTACACACCACCGGCGCGGCCGGCCGGCGACACCGTCCTCTCGCTTCGCGGCGTCCGCACCGCGGCCCGGCCGCGTGCCCGTGCCGATCTCGAGGTGCGCGCAGGAGAAATACTTGGCGTCGCCGGTCTCGTGGGAGCGGGCCGAACCGAGCTGGCCGAGGCGCTGTTCGGCATCGCGCCAATGCTCGATGGCGACAT
Source organism: Hyphomicrobiales bacterium (assembly GCA_004144345.1). Lineage (GTDB taxonomy): Bacteria > Pseudomonadota > Alphaproteobacteria > Rhizobiales > Devosiaceae > Devosia_A. The sequence goes on along the minus strand of SEEL01000012.1, from coordinate 45,979 downwards.
CGAGTTCGCTGGTGCACCCTTCGCGGGGCGCACGCCCCACGATGCCATTCGCGCGGGGCTCTATCTGGTGCCCGAGGATCGCAAGCGGACTGGCCTCGTGATCGAGAGCACCATTGCCGACAATATCTCGCTGGCCGACCTGCAATCGGTCTCCCGGCGCGGCCTCGTGTCGGACCGGCTGCTCCGCGACCGCGCCGAGGATCAGCGCCGCCGTCTTGGCATCCGCATGGCCGATGTATCGCGCGTCGCGGCGGAGCTCTCCGGTGGCAACCAGCAGAAGGTCGTGCTCGCCAAATGGCTGTCGATGCGGCCGCGGCTGATCATCTTCGACGAGCCGACGCGCGGCATCGACGTCGGCGCGAAGTCCGAGATTTACCGGCTGATGCGCGAACTCGCCGATGCTGGCGTCGGCATCGTCATGATCTCCAGCGACATGGAGGAAGTCATCGGGGTGTCCGACCGCATCGTCGTACTGCGCGAGGGCAGGGTGGCGGGCGCGCTGGCGCGTGAACATTTCGCCGAACAGGCCGTGCTCCGGCTGGCCGTCGGCGCGCATTAGGGGGAAGCATGCAGAAGAAGGATTTCGGCCTCGCCGTCCTGATCATCATCGTGGGGGCCATCGTCTATTTGCGGAACCCGTTGTTCCTGTCGCCGATCAATCTCGGCAACACCGCAAATTTGATCGGCCTCTTCGGCCTGTTCGCCATCGGGCAGGGCTTCGTGATCATGACCGGCGGCATCGAATTGTCCGCAGGCTCGATGATCGCGCTGCTCGGTGTGATCTTCGTCGACATGGTCGGCAAGCTCGGCGTGCCGTGGCCGCTGGCCATGCTGATCACCATCGGTGTCGGCACGCTGATGGGCCTCGCGCATGGCCTGCTCATCACAAAGCTCAGGATGCAGCCCTTCGTGGTGACGCTCTGCGGGCTTCTCATCTATCGCGGCGTGGCGCGCGGCTACACCGGCGAAGCGACCGCGGGCTTTCCGTTCGGTGCCAGCTATCCTGAACTTGAGTGGCTTACCATCGGGCGCTCCTTCGGCATTCCGCATTCATTCTTCGCGATGCTCCTGCTGGGCGCGGTCTGCTGGGTGGTGCTGCACCGCTCGGTCTACGGACGGCATCTGAGCGCCGTTGGAAAGAACGAGGACGCCGCCCGCTATTCCGGCATCCGCACCGGTCTCGTCATCACCTCGGCCTATGTGATCTGCGCCGTGCTCACCTCGATCGCGGCGATCTATTTCGCCATGTTCACCAAATCCGTGCAGCCCTCATCGCATGGCAATTTCTACGAACTTTACGCCATTGCTGCTGCGGTTCTCGGCGGCTTCTCGCTGCGCGGCGGCGAAGGCTCGGTCATCGGCGTGGTGCTGGGCGCGGTGCTGCTGCAGGAACTACAGAACCTCGTCAATCTCCTCGGCATCCCCTCATCGCTGAACTTCGCCGTGATGGGTGCGGTGATCCTCGTGGGCGTCCTCGCCGACCAGCAATTCAATCATCTGCGCGAACGCCGCCGCGCCTCCCGCACGCTGGACGCTCTCAACGAGGAGGCAGCTGTGCCGGACTCCCTTCCTGCGAAGCCGCGCTAGCGCGTGGATCAGCGTGAAAGCAGCGGAAGGGTAACGCGGAAGCAGGCGCCGCGGTCGGGGCTGGGGACCAGTTCCAGCTTGCCGTTCATGCGTTCGACCAGCTGCCGCGAGATGGCGAGGCCGAGCCCGGCACCGGCGGGGGTGGGGACGCCGCTCTGGCCGCGTGAGAACTTCTCGAAGATCAGCTTGCGGTCGGCCTTGGCAATGCCCGGACCGTTGTCGGCAATCTCGATGACGTAGCGGCCGCGGCTGCAGCGCGAGCGCGCCTGCACCATGGGTTCCGGCGCGTCGTTGTACTTGATCGCATTGTACAGCAGATTGATCAGCACCTGGCACAGCCGGTCGGCGTCGCCTTCGATCGTGGCGCGGCCGGCGCGTGGGCCGACGACGATCTGCATGTTGCGGCGCTTCGCCAGCGGGGCACACACGTCGATGGCGCGCTCCAGCGCCGCTTCGGCATCGACGCTGACATTCTCCCACGGGCGCTCGCCGCGCTCGAGCGTGCTGAGATCGAGGATTTCGTCCAGCAGCTTGGTGAGCCGCAAGCTCTCCTGGTGGATCGTCGACACGAAGCGGTGGCGCTGGCCCTCACTGAGGTCATCCTCGAGCAGGATCTCGGAGAAGGAACGGATCGAGGCCATCGGCGTCCGCACTTCGTGGCTCACCTGGCTCAGGAACTCGTCCTTCTGGCCGTCGAGTTCGCGCAGCTTCAGGTTGGCATTCTCCAGCTGGGCGGCGGTCGAGCGCAGTTCCTCGGAGGTGCGTTCGAGTTCTTGCGAATACTCGATGGCCTGACGCGTCTCGCCGGCCATCTTGAAGACCTCCTCGATCGAGATCGCGTCACCGGAGACGACCTTGCTCAGCATCACATGGGCGGAGGCGGCACCGACCGAGCCGGCGAGTTCGCGTTCGAGACGGTCGATGAACTGCGGCGGCGGGTCCGGTGGAATATCAGCGAACAGGGCGGTGGCGCGCGTGCTGCCAAGGACGCGCTCCGCCACGAAGAACAGATCGTGCGCCGTGGCCGAGCCGCGGATCACCGATGGGCTACCGGAGGTCGATGGCCGGAACAGATCGATGAACAACCCGGCCTGCACGCGCTCGAGCGCAGAGGGCGATGTGAGCAGCGAGACAACCACCAGCGTGAGGGTGTTGAGGAAGAGACTCCAGAACACGACATTGACCAGGGGGTCGATGCCGGTCAGGCCGAACAGCGCTTCGGGCCTCAGCCAGGTCAGGCCCCACGGACCCTGCGCCATGATGCCTGCCACCAGCGTCGAGGAGCCGGCAAAGGATGGCATGAAGCTCGACCAGGCCCAGACCACGAAGCCCACGGCGACAGCGGCCGTTGCCGCCTTCAGCGTTGCCTCGCGCCAGAACAGCGCGGCGAGGATCGAGGGCAGGAACTGCGCCACGCCGCAGAAGGAGATGAGGCCGATCGGGGCCAGCGCGTTGGAGTCGCGCGTCAGGTAGAAATAGAGGAAGCCGAGCCCGAGGATGACGGCGATCGAAAAGCGCCGCGAGTTGAGCAGCAACTGGCTGACGCCTTGCCCGCGCACCGTGCCGCGACCCTGCGTGAAGCGCAGTACCAGCGGCATGACGATGTGGTTGGACACCATGATCGAGAGCGCAATGGATTCGACGATGATCATCGAGGTGGCCGATGAGAAGCCGCCGATGAAACTGAACAGCGCGAGGCCTTCATGGCCGGCGGCCAGCGGCAGGGTGAGCACGAACATGTCGGGGTTCGTGCCCGCCGGCATCGAGGTCAGCCCGAAGAGCGCAATGGGCAGCGTGAACAGGCTCACCAGCAGCAGATAGCCCGGGAAGGCCCAGCTGGCGGTGCGCAGATGGTTCTCGTTCGAGTTCTCGACCACGGTGATCTGGAACTGGCGCGGCAGGCAGAGGATCGCTGCCGCCGACAGCACATTCATGGCGACCCAGCGATCGTCGAAGGTGCCGATGGAGTAGATGTCGACCCCTGCCGCCTCGGCGCGTGAGAAGATCGCCTCCAGTCCGCCACCCACATAGATGACGAAGATGCCGGTGGCGACGAGCGCCGCGAGCTTGACGATAGCCTCGAAGGCGATGGCCGCCACGACGCCCAGATGCTGCTCCTTGGCGTCGACATTGCGGGTGCCGAACAGAATGGTGAAGAGCGCCATTCCAGCCGCCACCGCGAGAGCGAGGCTCACCTCGTCGATGCCGCCGATGCTGCCGCTGCCGACGCGTGAGATGGCGTGGATGGACGAGGTCACCGCTTTCAGCTGCAGCGCAATATAGGGGGCGATGCCGATGACGGCGATGATGGTGATCAGCACCGCCAGCCGGCTCGACTTGCCGAAACGCGAGGACAGCAGATCGGCGATCGAAGTGATGCGCTGGTTGTGGCTGATGCGCACGAGGCGGCGCAGGATGAACCACCAGCCGATGAAGACGATGGTGGGACCCAGATAGATCGCGAGATATTCGAGCCCGTTGCGCGCCGCCGAACCGACCGCGCCGTAAAAGGTCCAGCTGGTGCAATAGACCGAAATGGCGAGCGTATAGACGAAGGGCGAGTGGAGGAAAGCCGCCTTGCCGCTGCGCGTGAGGCGATCGCTGACATAGGCGATGAGGAACAGCAGGCCCACATAACCGATGGCGATCGCGATGACGAGTTCGGACGACAGCATCAGGTGTCATCCTCGTTGCGCGGCTCGGCTTCGGCCTCGCGCGGCAGTCGCCGGCTCAGCCAGAAAGCAGCCGCGATCAGTACTCCCCAGCAGGCGAACAGATAGATCAGTTCTGCCGGCAGGCCGAAGAAGCGCCGCTGCAATTGGAAGACATTGGCAAGCGGCGGCAACAGCAGCAAGGTGCCCAATATGGTGAGGAACAACGCCCCACTGATGAGCTTGCCGCCCATGGCGTCAGCCCGACTGTGCCGCCCCGATCAGGCGGCGAACTTCATCGAGCACTTCGGCATTGGCGTAGGGCTTGGTGATGAAGCCGTCGGCTCCCAGTTCTTCAGCCGTACGGCGGTCCTTGGCCTGGCCCTTGGCGGTGAGGATCAGTACCGGCAGATCGTGCAGCATGTCGTCGGCGCGGATTTGCTTGAGGATGTCGAAGCCCGAGCGCTTGGGCAGCATGACGTCGAGCACCAGCACCTTGGGCGGCGTCTTGCGCAGCATGCCGATGACGGCGTCGCCATCGGTCACCGCAGCAATCGACCAGCCCGCACGGCGCAGGATGAAGTCGAGCGATTCCAGGATGCTTGGTTCATCCTCGGCAATCAGTACGTCGACCGCCATATTCCCCCCTTATTGTCCGCTTTCGCGAAACGGCACAGTTAAGCACACTCATTCCGCTTCGCCATCACCCATTGTTCGGGCCACGAGGGGCGCGCGAATGGCCAGCGGCCGCCCGCCGGCGGCCAGCGCTTCCTCCTGCCGCTCGGCGCAGTCGCGCCGCGGGCAAAGCCGGCAGGCCGGCCCCACCGGCACATCCAGCGCGGCATCGGCGAGCGGCAGCCCCGCGCCATAGACGGTGCGGTCGGCCTGCAAGGCGTCGCAGGCCAGCATGATCGAGGTATGGATCGGCCGGTCGGCAAAGTTCGAGGGGCGGCGCGACTGGGCGCGCGCCACGAACAGATAGCGCGAGCCGTCGGGGAACTGCACCAATTGGCGCACCGCCCGTTCGGGCGTGCGGAAGGCGTCGTAGATGGCCCACAGAGGGCAGGCGTGCCCGGCGCTTGGCAGGGGCAGGCCGGGCAGGGGGAAGTGCTTGGTCAACCGTCCCGCCGGGTCCGAGCGCAGGAAGCCGAACGGCACGCCGCTCTCGCCGGGCTTGCGCAGCGTCACCAGCCGGTGCGCCACCTGCTCGAAGCTCGCAATATAGGCCTGCTGCAGCGCCTCGATGTCGTAGGTCAGCGCTTCCGCCCGAGCCAGGAACTCCGAATAGGGGAACACGATAGCGCCCGCGAGATAGGAACCGAGGGCGCGATAGGCGAGCCGCCGCGATGTCGTCGAGGTCAGTTCGGGCGCCTCGACCTCGCGCTCGATCGCGGCCGATGCGACCAGTTCGGCGAACAGGCGCGTCAGCTGGAACTGGCGCGTCGCCGCCACTGTGCTGGTCTGGAACCACATGGTTCGCGCCGTTGCATCATAATGGTACTGGCCGGGAAAGCCGGCCGCGTCGACTTCGCGGCCAGCGCTCCTCCGCACGGCAATACCGAAGCGGCGGGCAAGCAGCGTCGTCAATGTCGCTTCGCCGAACGGACCCTCCGCCTCAATGCCGCGGCGCAGCTCCGCCGCCACTTGCTCCAGCGCGGGAAAGTAATTGTCGTTGGCGAAGATCAGATCGTCGAGCTCGCGTTGCGGCGACAGGCGGCGCGCCTTGGCATCCACCTCGAACTGGCCAACGAGGCCGCGCGCTACTTCGCTGAGGCCCTTGGTTTCGCGCGTCAGGGACTCGATGAAGCGCCGGCGCTCGGCTTCGTCGAGGTCGGGTACTTCGTCGAGAATTTCGGCGCTCGAACGGACGGCGGTGATGCCCGAGAGCACGCGATGCAGCAATTGCGCCAGCAGCGGGTCGGCCCGCAGCCGGTCGGCATAATCGTCCGCCGTGGCCCGCGCGCCCTCATAGGCACGATGGAGGCGGGCAATGGCGAGTGCGGCGGCGGGTTGCTGCGCCACCAGATCGTGTGCCGACGGCATGACGATGCCGCCCAGCATCGGATCCGCTAGCGCCTCGTCGACTTCGGCGATCAGCCGATGCTCCGATTCGCCGCTCAGCTCGCCGATATCGAGTTCGAGCGCCTGGGCGAGGCGGAGCAACAGCGAGCCACCGACATGGCGTTTGTTGCCCTCGATGAGGTTGAGGTAGCTCGCCGAGATGCCGGCGCGGCGGGCGAGGGTGGCCTGAGAAATGCCCACGGCGCGGCGCTGCGACCTGATTCTGAGCCCGATCGGTGCGCGCATCTTCCCCCCCATTTGTCACTGTATTGACAGTTTTGGGGCGGATCAAGTTCAAGCATTTACAAAATTAGGCAAGGATATCAACGAGATATTGCGAACGTTTGCTGGCGCCCGGATAGTAGGTCGACGCGCCGAGGAAGCTGGCAATGCACCCGCTCCCGCCGCTCAAGGAGGAGCTTATGACCAATTCATCGAAGGGCTTCAGCCGCCGCGGCGTGCTGAAGACCGGCCTTGCCGGTATTCTGGCCACCGGCGTTTCCCCGCTGATCTTTACCCGTGGTGCCTGGGCGCAGGAGTTCTGCAACAACCCCACCGGCAGCACCGTCACCATCGGTTTGAACCTGCCGCTCACCGGCGCCTATGCCGAAGAGGGCGCCGACGAACAGAAGGCCTATGAGCTGGCCTTCCAGCACCTAAATGGCGAGGGCGACGGCGGCCTGCTGAACGTGCTCAAGCCGAGCGTGCTCAAGGGCAATGGCATCCTGGGCAAGAAGGTGACCTATGTGTCGTCCGACAGCCAGACCAAGTCCGACGTGGCCCGCGCTGGCGCCACCCGCATGATCGAGCGCGATGGCGCGATCATGATCACCGGCGGTTCGTCATCGGGCGAGGCCATCGCCGTGCAGGGTCTCTGCCAGGAGATGGGCATCATCTTCATGGCCGGCCTCACTCACTCCAACGACACCACCGGCAAGGACAAGCGCCGCTACGGCTTCCGTCACTTCTTCAATGCTTACCAGTCCGGTATCGCTCTCGCTCCGGTGTTGGGCGAGCAGTACGGCAAGGATCGCCGCGCCTACCATTTGACCGCCGACTACACCTGGGGCTGGACCCAGGAAGAGTCGATCAAGAACGCGACCGAAGCCCTCGGCTGGGAAACCGTCGCCGCCGTCCGCACGCCGCTCGGCTCGACGGACTACTCGCAGTACCTCACCCCGATCCTCAATTCGGGCGCCGACGTGCTGATCCTCAACCACTATGGCCTCGACATGGTGAACTCGCTGCCGCAGGCCGTGCAGTTCGGCCTGCGCGACCGCCAGGCCAACGGCAAGCAGTTCGAGATCATCACGCCGCTGATCTCCGAGCTGATGGCCAAGGGCGCCGGCGAAGCCGTGCGTGGTGTGTTCGGTACGTCCAACTGGCACTGGAACCTGCAGGACGAAGGCTCGAAGGCCTTCACCAAGTCCTTCGGCGCCGCCTATGGCTCGCCGCCGTCGCAGGCTGCGCACACGGCTTACGTCCAGGCCCTGCTTTATGCGGATGCGGTCGAACGTGCCGGCACCTTCTACCCGCCCGAGATCATCAAGGCCCTCGAGGGTCACGAGTTCGACGGCATGGGCAATGGTCCGACCCTCTACCGTGCCGAAGACCACCAGTGCATGAAGTCCGTGCTCGTCGTGCAGGGCAATGCGGCCCCGCCCAGCCAGTTCGACGTGCTCAACGTCGTGCAGGAAGTGTCGCGCGACGTCACCACCTACGATCACACCATCTTCGGTGGCGAGCTTGGCCCGGCCGAGCCGGCGCCGGTCTGTGCCTGATCGACGGCAAGTCCCGTAGCATGAACGTCACCGCCGTACGCGGCGGTGACGATCTCTGCCGGGCAACAGCGACCCATCGCTGAACGGAGCATACAATGTTCGAGGTCATCTTCCTCCAGTTCCTCAACGGGCTCGACAAGGGCGCCGCCTATGCGCTCATCGCGCTTGGCCTCACCCTCGTTTTTGGCACGCTGGGCGTCGTCAATTTCGCGCATGGCGCGCTGTTCATGCTGGGAGCCTTTTGCGCGGTCACCGTGCGCATGGTCCTCACCATGGAAACGGTCACCATCGACCCCGAACAGCTTTCCCCCTGGGGCGCCCCGCTGGAAATACGCGAGCCGCTTATGCAGGCGTGGCTCGGCGATACGGGCGCGGTCCTCGTCAACTATTCGGTGCCCCTCTCGCTCCTGATCACCATCCCCGTGATGTTCGTGATCGGCGTTGCGCTTGAGCGCGGCATCATCAAGCATTTCTACAAGCGCACGCATGCCGAGCAGATCCTCGTGACCTTCGGCCTTGCCATCGTGGCGCAGGAAGTCATCAAGGCCTTCTTCGGGCCCAACCCCATGCCGCAGCCCATGCCCGACGCCGCGCGCGGCGCTGCCGATATCGGCGCGTGGCTCGGCATGCAGGCCAACATCATCACCTATCCGGTGTGGCGGCTGATCTACTTCCTGTTCGCTGCAGTCGTCATCGGCGGCGTCTTCGCCTTCCTGCAATTCACCACCTTCGGCATGGTGGTGCGCGCCGGCATGGCGGACCGTGAAACGGTCGGGCTGCTCGGCATCAATATCGACCGGCGCTTCACCTTCATGTTCGGCCTTGCCGCCGTCGTCGCGGGCATGGCCGGCGTCATGTACACGCCGCTTCTGCCACCCAACTACCATATCGGCATGGACTTCCTCGTCCTCAGCTTCGTGGTCGTCGTGGTGGGCGGCATGGGCTCGCTACCAGGCGCGGTCGCCGCCGGCTTTCTGCTCGGCATCCTCCAGTCCTTTGCCTCGATGACCCAGGTCAAGGCCGTGTTCCCGGGCATCGACCAGATCATCATCTACCTCGTTGCCGTCGTCATCCTGCTCGTCCGTCCGCGCGGATTGATGGGCCGCCGTGGCGTGATGGAGTCCTGATATGTCCTCGTCACGCAACGATCTGCTGCTCTCGGTCGGCTTCGCCCTCGTCGTGCTCGCTATGCCCATCTGGCTCGCGCCCTTCGGCGCCGGCTACCCGGATCTGCTGCAGCGCTTCATGATCTACGGCATCTTCGCCGTGGGCTTTAACATCCTGTTCGGCCTCACGGGCTATCTGAGCTTTGGCCATGCCGCATTCTTCGGCGTCGGCTCCTACACCGCCGTGTGGTCGTTCAAGCTGCTGTCGCTCGATGCCTTCCCGGCGCTGATCCTTGCCGTAATCGTCTCCGGCCTCTTCGCGCTGGTCATCGGCTATCTTAGCCTCAGGCGCTCCGGCATCTACTTCTCCATCCTGACGCTCGCCTTCGCGCAGATGAGCTACAATCTCGCTTACTCGGTGCTCACGCCGATCACCAATGGCGAAACCGGTCTGCAGCTGACCCTGCGCGATCCGCGCGTGCTCGATGCGATCACCGGCCAGACCTATGTGGGCCAGCCCGTGCCGACTCTCCTCGGCCAGCAGCTCAGCGGCTATGCCGGCTTCTACTTCTGCGCCTTCTTCCTCATCGTGGCGTTCGTCCTCGCCCAGCGCATCGCGGGCTCGCCTTTCGGCATGATGCTCAAGGCCATCAAGTCCAACCAGACGCGCATGCAGTTCACCGGTTTCAACACGCGTCCCTACGCCCTGTCGGCCTTCCTGATCTCGGGCATGTATGCCGGTCTTGCCGGCGCGCTGCTCGCGGTCACCGATCCGCTGGCCGGTGCCGAGCGCATGCAGTGGACCGCTTCGGGCGAGGTGGTGCTGATGACCATCCTCGGCGGCGTCGGCACGCTGGTCGGACCGGTGATCGGCGCCTGGCTGATCAAATATTTCGAGAACATCCTGTCGGCGCTCAACGACCAGATCCTCGTGCGCTTCTACAGCTTCCTGCCAGAGGGCGTGTCGGAACTCGCGGTCAAGGTCACCTCGAAATTCGTCGGCGATGGCTGGTTCCTGACGCTGGGTCTCGTCTTCGTGCTCGTCGTGATTTTCCTGCCCGGTGGCATCATGGAAGGCGTGCGCCGGCTCGCCAATCTCTTCCGCCGGCCCGGTGCCCCGACGCCGCGTCCCACCGCCCATGTTCAGCCGGCAGAATAGGTGACGGCCATGACCACAACGCCAAACGTCGTTCTCCACGTCGCCGATGTCCACAAGCGCTTCGGCGGCCTGCATGCCCTGAGCGATATCGACCTGCAGGTGATCGAGGGCGAGACCCACGCCATCATCGGCCCCAACGGGGCCGGCAAGTCGACGCTGCTCAATGTCATCATCGGCAAGCTGGCGCCGACCAGCGGGCAAGTGGTGTTCGACGGCGCCGTCCTCACCGGCCGCAAGCCGCACCAGATCAACCAGCTGGGCATCGCCCGAGTGTTCCAAACGCCGGAGATCTTCGCGGACCTCTCGGTGCTGCACAATGTGATGATCCCCGCCTTCGCCAAGCGCGATGGCGCGTTCCAGGTCAACATGCTGCGCGGCCTCGGCTCCGAGAGCGCCATTCGCCGCGAGGCCGAGGAACTGCTCGCCGATGTCGGCCTCTACGAGCGGCGGGACTCACATGCCGGCGCTCTCAGCCGGGGCGACAAGCGCCGCATGGAACTTGCCATGTGCCTCATCCAGCATCCGCGCCTGCTGCTGCTCGACGAGCCGACTGCAGGCATGAGCCGGCACGACACCAACACCACCATCGAACTGCTCCAGAAGATCAAGGCGCGCGGCATGACCAAGGTGATCATTGAACATGACATGCATGTTGTGTTCTCCTTGGCCGACAAGATCTCGGTCCTCTCGGGTGGCAAGATCATCGCGGAGGGATTGCCCGACGCCATTCGCGGCAATGAAAAGGTGCAGGAGGCCTATCTTGGCGGCGCGCACCGTCTCGAGGCCCATTGATGAGTGCAATAGAGATGGATTCGAGCTTCGCCCCCGCTATTGACACCGCGCCCGCTGCCGCGACTGCGGCGACCAAGGCGCCGTTCTTTTCGACCAAGGACATCCACGCCTATTACGGCGAGAGCTACATCGTGCAGGGCGTCTCGCTCGATGTGCAGCATGGCGAGATTCTCGCCTTGCTCGGCCGTAACGGCGCGGGCAAGACCTCGACGCTGCGCGCCATCGCGCGGGTCGACAACCCGACCCTGCGATCGGGCGAGATCTGGCTTGAGGGCCTAGCCCTCCATCGCATGAGATCGTTCGAAGCGGCGCGTGCCGGCGTTCAGCTGGTGCCCGAGGACCGGCGCATCATCCAGGGGCTGACGGTCGAGGAAAATCTGACTCTCGCGCAGGTCGCTCCCGGCACCGGCTGGGATCTCGACCGCATCTACTCGCACTTCCCCCGCCTTGCCGAACGCCGCCGCCAGGACGGCGTGACGCTGTCGGGCGGCGAACAGCAGATGCTGGCCATCGCGCGGGCGCTCGCGCGCAATCTCAAGCTGCTGCTGCTCGACGAGCCCTATGAAGGGCTGGCGCCGGTGATCGTTTCCGAGATCGAAAAGATCCTCAACGAGATCAAGGCCATCGGCATCACGACGATCATCGTCGAACAGAACGCCGTCGCCGCCCTGCGCCTCGCCGACCGCGCCGTCATCCTCGATACCGGCGAAGTCGCCTTCACCGGCTCGGCCGCCGACGTTCTCGCCGACGAAGCCCTCCGCCGCGAATATCTCGCGATCTAGCGGCCGTCGTCGGCGACCTTGCCGTCGACCATGAAGATCTGGCGGCGGCACCGGCCGGCGATCTTTTCGTCGTGGGTCGAGATCAGGAAGCTCGTGCCATCGCGCTCGTTGATCTCGGTGAGCAGCCCCATCACCTGGTCGGCGCTTTCGCGGTCGAGATTGCCCGTCGGCTCGTCGGCCAGCACCAGCTCCGGTGCGTTCATCAGCGAGCGGGCGACGGCCACGCGCTGCTTCTGGCCACCCGAGAGCTTGCTGGCGAGGAAGTCGCGCCGGGCGGAAAGGCCGACACGGTCGAGCAGTTCGGCGGCCCGCGCCTGATCCTCGCGCCGCTCGCGGCCGTGCCGCGCGGCGGCTGGGAACATGACGTTCTCGAGCGCCGTGAAATCGGGCAGCAGCAGATGCGCCTGGAACACGAAGCCGATATGCCGGTTGCGGAACTCGGTCAGCAGCGCATCGTCCGCTCCGATCAGGCTCTCGCCCAATATCGAGAGCGTGCCGTCGGTCGGCCGCGCCAGGGTGCCGAGGATGTTGAGCAGGGTCGATTTGCCCGAGCCCGAGGGGCCGAGCAGCGCCACGAGCTCGCCGCGCTGGATGTCGAGTTCGACGCCCTTGAGGATGCGCGCGACATTCTCGCCTTCCTCGTAATTCTTGGTGAGGCCGCGAACCGCGACGAGGCTGCCTTCGCTCATGGGCCGATCGCTTTCACAGGGTCGGTGCGCGAGGCCGAGTAGGCCGGCCAGATGGCGGCGAGGACAGCGCCCACCAGCGTCAGGATGATCGCCGTCTCATAGGCGCCGAGGCGATAATCGACCGGCAAGCCGCCGCCCTGTGTCAGCTCCGGCGGCGGGAAGGGCAGCAGCGACAGATAGCCGAGGCCGGCGCCCAGCAGTCCTCCGGAGAGTCCGATCAGCGCGCCCTGGATGATGAATACGAACACCACGAAGGCGCGGCTTGCGCCCATGGCGCGCATGATGCCGATCTCGCTCTGCCGGCGATAGGTCGAGAGCAGCAGGGCGCTCGCCACGCCGATGATGATCGTCACGAGCGCGAAGCCCTTGATGAGATCGCCGGAGCGCGCCTGCGCGGTGAGACCTTCGAGCAATTGCGCGTTCTGGTCCTGCCAGGCGGTCGCCTTCAATCCCGTGCGCGCCGCAATGGCGGCGGCGGCGCTCTTTGCCTGCTGCAGATCGTCGAGCTTGATCTCGTAGCGCGACAGACCCTCGGGCAAATCGAGCAGCACGCGCGCCGCGCGGATGTTGAGGTAGATCGCCGTATCGTCGACGGCGGACACGCCCAGCTGGAAGATACCGCCGACGGTGATCGACTGTTCGATATCGCGCTCCGACCGCACGATCACCGACTGGCCGACGCCGAGGCCCAGCTTGTCGGCGAGTCCCTTGCCGATCACCGCGGTGCCCAGCATCAGTTCGGTCGAGCCGGCAACCAGACTCGATTCGATATCGGCGATGGCTGAAATGTCCTTGGCCTCAATGCCGGTGATCAGGACGGGCGACACGGCCTCGCCCTTCACGACAAAGCCGTTGCCGAGCACCTTGCCGACCACGGTCGAGACCAGCGGCACGTCGGAGATGATCGGCAGATAGGCCTCTGCCGCCTGCAGCACCGGACGCTGCTGGCTCGATTTGAGCACGGCGACCAGCGTCGTGCCGTCCGCCGCCACGAGCGTTGCCGGGTCACGGTCGGCAGGTTCGACCACCACATGGGCGATGCTGCCCACCGTGCGATCGAGCAGCAGCACGGCAAGGCCGCCGATGAGCGCGCTCATGAACACGAAAACATAGACGCCGACGGCGACGCCGAGCACGAGCAGCAGCGACTGCCCCCGGTTCGCGGTGAGATAGCGCGTCGCAATCTTGAGGCTGTAAAGCACAGCGCCTACTCCCGGGCGGCGACGAGCGCGCCCTCGGCCTTCACGGCCTTGCCATCGACGATCAGCGTCTCGCCATTGGCGAGGCCCTGGAGGACGATCAGCCGGTCCGACGGCCAGTCGATGTACTGGACGGGCTTGAGCACCGCCTTGCCGGCTTCGATCACATAGACCGCCGGCTCTTCAATGTCCGCGAGTGCGCTGCGCGGAATGGTGACGGCGTCGTCGCGCTGCTCGACGATGATGTTGAGCGTGACGGTCAGGCCGACGGGCAGATCGAGGTCGCCGCCGCCAGGCAGTGTGACACGCACGAGGCGGCCGCCGGTCGAGGAATCGACGCGCGGCGAGATGTAGCTCACCTCGCCATCGATGATCTGCGCGTGTCCGGCCGGGCGCGCCTTCACCGGTAGGCCACGGCGCACTTCCGAGGCGTAGAGTTCATCGACGCTTGCTTCACCCAGCAGCGACGAGAGGTCGGCGAAGAGGAAGAGTGATGTCGAACTGCTGACCACCTGGCCGGGGTCGGCGCCACGGCTCAGCACGGAGCCCGAGAAGGGCGCCCGCACCACATATTCATCGAGCAGATCCTGCGTCTGCTGGACTAGGGCAGCCAGCCGGTCGGCTTCCTTCTGTGCCGTCTCGACGGCGAAGCGCAGATCGTCCACCTGCTTTTGCGAAATGGAATCGCCGAGCGCGACGGCGCGGTCGAGGTTCAGTTGCGCCTGCTGAATCTGCGATTGAGCGGCGTCGAGCTGCGAATTGGCCTGCGACACGGTGGCGCGCTGTTGCGTGTCGTCGACGGTCAGCAGCGGTTCGCCGGCGGCGACTTCATCGCCCTCGATCACCGGCACGGTGGCAACGCGGCCGTTGACCGTCGAGCTGATCTCGACCTTCTTTTCGGGCTCGACCCGGCCATTGACCGCGAGCACCCGGCTCGCCGGACCGGCGGTCACGGTCTCGATGGCGACCAGCGTCGGCTTGGGCTCCCAGGGCCGGGTGACAAGCGCCCAGCCGATACCGGCAGCCACCACCAGCAGGAGAAATATCCACCACCCGCTCAAGCGGCTCCGACGTTTCATCGATCTGTTCCAATCTCGGCCCGGTCTGGGTCGCAACGGCTATACGATATCCGTACGCCCGCAGTTCACCAAGAAATCGGGATATTTGCGGACGGCCCCGGTCAGCCGTCGCTGGCTCAGCCCGCCTTGGCGGAGGACGTTTCCAGCATGCGCAGCAACGGCTCGTAATGGTCGACCACGGCGCGCCCATAGGCGTCGCGATCGCCAGCCTTGGCCGCGTCGAACATGTCGCTATGGGCTTGCGCCGTCTGGCGTAGATCGGCCGGCAAAGCGAGACCCAGCCGCGGCAGAACAGCGCTGTGAATGTCCCAGAAGGCCGTCACCAGCTGCCCGGCGAGCTGGTTCTTGAGCGGTGCCAGCAGTTCGGCGTGGAACTGCTTGTCCTCGAGCAGATAGGGCTGCTCCTTGTCGGCGCTCTCGATCATCCGCGCCACGAGGCGGGAAATGCTCTCATTGGGCTGGTCGCGATGGGCGTCGACCACAGCGTCGGCAAGCGCCAGATCGAAGGCGCAGCGCAACTCGACCACGTCGCGCAGGGCGGCCAGATCGTCGCCCGGCAGCAGGACGCCCCGGAACACCAGTGTTTCGACGAGAGGGGTGAGGCTCATCTGGCCGACGACGGTGCCAACCCCGTGCCGTACTTCGACAATATCGAGCGTGGCGAGTGTTCGGATGGCTTCGCGAACCGATGATCTCGAGACGCCGAGCTCTTCGCAGAGGTCGGTTTCCGTCGGGATCACATCACCGGGGTGCAACCCGCGCAGCAGGATCAGGCGTTTGATCTGCTCGGCGGTCGTGCTGCGGCGCATCCTCGACTCGCTGGAAGTGGCATCGCTCAGGTCGTTCATACACTCTCCCCCCGGGGTGTCCCTGCGCCGGTATACCGGCATTGTGAAGCCCCAAAACCTCAAAACAAGGGGATTGCATAAGCTTCAGGCCCACGTTAGGTAGACATCTGACGTCTGATGTCAATGGAGGGACTACCTTGAATCGTCAAAAACTAGTGCTGTCGCGTCGTGCCGTTGGCCTGCTGGCCGGCGCCTTCGCGTCGATGTGGATGCTTGGCGGTAGCGCCATCGCCCAGGAAACGCCGGCAGGCGTCAACACCGAGGCGACCATCCAGGCGGCCATCGCCTATGGCCTCTCCGGTACCTTCGACCCGCTGAACGCTTCGGGCGCCGTTACGGTCGCGGCCAACTGGCATGTGTTCGAAGGTCTGGTCGATCTCGACCCGGTCACCCGTGAGCCCTACGCCGCCCTCGCGGCCGAAATGCCGGTCAGCGAAGATGGCGGCCTCACCTATGTGGTCAAGCTGCGTCCGGGTGCCGTGTTCCACAATGGCGCGCCGGTCACCGCCGACGACGTCGTCTACTCGTACGAGCGCGTGCTCGATCCCGAATCGAAGTCGCTGTTCCGCTCCTTCGTGGCGTTCATCGACAAGGTCGAGGCGGTCTCCGCCGATACCGTCAAGATCACCAACGAATTCCCGTTCTCGCTGTTCAACTCACGCCTTGGCTCGGTCAAGATCGTGCCGCGCGCCGTGGTCGAAGCCGACGCCGATGGCTTCGGCAAGCAGCCGATCGGTTCGGGCCCGTACAAGCTGATCTCGGCCGTTCCCGAAGCCGAAATCCTGTTCGAGCGCAACGACGCCTATACCGGTCCGCGCCCGGCCCTCGCCAAGAACATGGTCTGGAACCTCATTTCGGATCCGAGCGCCCGCGTTAACGCGCTGTCGTCGGGCACCGTGATGGCGATCGAGGACGTCCCCTACATCGACATCGACGCCGTTGCCGCGACGTCGACGCTCGAGAAGGCCCAGTCCTTCGGCCTGCTGTTTGCGATGTTCAACACCTCGGCCGCGCCGTTCGATGACGTCCGCGTCCGCCAGGCGTTCTTCTATGCGCTCGACATGGACAAGATCATCGGCACCGGCATGCTCGACAATGCCACCGCCGCGACCTCGTTCCTGCCCGAGACCCATCCGAACTACCACAAGGCCAAGGTCGTCTATGGCTACGATCCGGAGAAGGCCAAGGCCCTCCTCGCCGAAGCCGGTGTGCCCTCGCTCGACATCACGCTGATGAGCACGGACCATGGCTGGGTCAAGGACGTTGCCCCGATCATCAAGGAATCGCTTGATGCGGTCGGCTTCAACACGACGCTCGATATCGGGCAGTCGGGTGGCCAGTATGGCAAGGTCGACAACAACGAGATGCAGGTCATGATTGCCCCCGGCGATCCGTCGGTGTTCGGCAATGACCCGGACATCCTGATGCAGTGGTGGTTCGGCGACAATGTCTGGCCGACCAGCCGCTACCGTTGGGCCGGTTCCGAGGGCTACAAGCAGCTGACGGCTCTGCTGTCGGACGCGCAGAAGCTCTCCGGCGACGAGCAGCAGGCCAAGTGGAACGAAGCGATGGACCTGATCTCCGAGCAGGTGCCGCTCTACCCGCTGTTCCACCGCCAGCTCCCGACCGCCTGGACTGCCGATGAACTCGAGGGCTTCGCGCCGGTGCCGACCACTGGCCTCTCCTTCCTCGGGGTTGGTGTCAAAGAGTAAGGTGGCACGAGGGTAGGGCGCCGGCTCGCAAGGCTGACGCCCGCCCGTACCGCTACCGCATGGGCTCCGGGAACCTCCTCCCCCCGGGGCCCAAAGCTTCCGTCGCAGTCCACTCTCACTGGGGACCGGTCGAGAAATGTCCAAAGTGCTCAGCCTGATCGGGCGCCGCCTCGTGCAGCTGCCCATCATGATCCTGGGAATCACCTTCCTCGTCTTTGTGGTGATGTCCTTTTCGAAGGTGGACCCGGCGATTACCGCGCTCGGCGAGGGCGCCTCTATCGAAGCGCGGCAGGAATACCGCCTCGCGCACGGTCTCGACGACCCGCTGCTCACCCGCTATGTGACCTTCCTCGGCGGCCTCACCCGGCTCGATCTCGGCACTTTCTCGGCGCGCCAGCTGCCGGTTATCGACGAAGTCACCAGGGCCTTCCCGATCACGCTGCAGCTGACCTTCCTCGGCCTGATCTTCGCCATCGCCGGTTCGCTCGTGCTGGGCGTTGTCGCCGCCATCTATCGCGACCGCTGGCCCGACCAGCTGATCCGCGTGCTCTCCATCGCGTCGCTGTCGACGCCCTCATTCTGGCTCGCCGTGCTGCTGATCCAGCTGCTCGGCAACAAGGTCGGCATCTTCTCCGTGCTGCCCACATCGGGTCGCCTGCCCGACATGTTCGACAATTTCGGCGGCTGGTTCCAGCGCATGCTGCTGCCCGCCGTCGCCCTCGCCGTACCGGTCATCGGCCAGCTGTCGCGCGTCGTGCGCACCGCGGTCGTCGAGGAACTCGACAAGGATTATGTGCGCACCGCGCTCGGCGCTGGCATTCCGCGTCACGTGGTCGTCGGCCGCAATGTGCTGCGCAACGCGCTGATCACGCCGATCACCGTCCTGGGCCTGCGGATCGGCTACCTGATGGGCGGCGCCGTGGTCATCGAGATCATCTTCAACATCAACGGCATGGGCATGCTCATCCTCAACGGCGTGACGAACAACGAACCCAACCTCGTGCAGGGCGTCACGCTCACCGTGGCGCTGGCCTTCGTCGTGATCAACGCCATCGTCGACCTGCTCTACGTGCTGGTCAATCCGCGCATCAGGTCGATCTGACATGCTGAGATCCCAGCTTACCCAGAAGCTCTCCGTACCGGGCATGCGGCTCGCCGGCCTGCGCGACCTGCCGCTTGCCTCGCGCATCGCGCTCGGCGTGCTGCTCATCGTCGTGCTCGCGGCGATCTTCGCGCCGCTGCTCGCGCCGTTCTCGCCGCTGGCCACCGGGCTCACCCGTGGTCCCGCCGCGCCCGATGCCGTCAACTGGTTCGGTACCGACCGGCAGGGCCGCGACGTGTTCTCGCGCCTCCTCCACGGCGCAAGCTATTCGCTGATCATCGGCCTCGCCGCGACCGCCGTCGCGCTGGTCGCCGCCTCGATCCTCGGCGCGATCACCGCCACCGCCAACAAATGGGTGTCGGAAGTGCTGATGCGGGTCCTCGACATGGTCATGTCGTTCCCCGGCATCGCGCTGGCCGTGATGCTCGTGAGCGTGTTCGGCCAGTCGCTGCCGGTCCTCGTATTCACCATCGCCTTCCTCTACACGCCGCAGCTGACGCGCGTGATCCGCGCCAACATCATCGGCCAGTTCGCCGACGACTATGTTGCCGCCGTGCAGGTGATGGGCGCCTCGACGCCGCGCATCCTCATCAAGCACGTGGCCCGCAACTGCCTCGCGCCGGTGCTGGTGTTCTCGACCGTGCTGGTTGCCGACGCCATCGTCTTTGAGGCCTCGCTGTCGTTCATCCAGGCCGGCGTGCCCGATCCCGAGCCGTCCTGGGGCAATGTCATGGCGGCGGGCCGCCAGCTGGTGATGTCGGGCGCCTGGTGGCCGACGCTCTTTGCCGGCGTGCTGATCACCATCACCGTGCTGTCGCTCAACATCCTCGCCGAAGGCATGACCGATGCGATGGCCGCGCCGCGCAGCCGCTCGAACGTCAACGCGACCACCGTCGCCGCTGCCATCGACCAGCTTGAGGCGCCGAAGGCCGACAGTGCCGTCGAACAGCCCGTGTCGCTGGAACAGCGGCTCGCCGAGCTGCGCCGCGTCGAACTGGGGCGGACCGATCGCCTCGTTCACCGCGGCAGCGAGCCGCCGCTGCTCGAAGTGCGCAATCTCAGCATCGGTTTCCCCCGCCATGGCGATGTCGATATCGTCGACAATGTCTCGTTCAGCGTCCACGCTGGCGAGACCGTGGCGCTGGTCGGCGAATCCGGCTGCGGCAAGTCGATCACCTCGCTTGCCATCATGGGCCTGCTCGATCCGCGCGCCCGCATCCGTGGCGAGATCCTGTTCGAGGGCAAGAACCTCCTGACGATGAGCGAGCGCGAGCGCAACAAGCTGCGCGGTCGCGGCATCGCCATGATCTACCAGGACGCGCTGTCGTCGCTGAACCCGGCCATGCTCATCCGCTCGCAGCTGAAGCAGCTCACCTCGCGCGGCGGCACCCGCACCGCCGTCGAGCTGCTGACGATGGTCGGCCTCGACCCGGAACGGACGCTCAATTCCTATCCGCACGAATTGTCGGGCGGCCAGCGTCAGCGCGTGCTGATTGCCATGGCGCTGACCCGCGACCCCAAGCTCGTCATCGCCGACGAGCCGACCACCGCGCTCGATGTCACGGTGCAGAAGCAGGTGGTCGAGCTGCTCAACCGCCTCCGCGACGAGCTCGGCTTTGCCATGCTCTTCGTGTCGCACGATCTGGCGCTGGTCGCCGAACTCTCGCATCGCGTCGCCGTCATGTATGCGGGTCAGCTGGTCGAGCGCGGCCCGACCCGCGAAATCCTCACCCAGCCGATCCACGAATATACGCGCGGCCTGCTCGGTGCGGTGCTCAGCATCGAGGCCGGCGCCTCGCGGTTGCATCAGATCCGCGGCACCGTGCCGTCGCCGCGCGACTATCCGGCGGGCGATCGGTTCGCACCGCGCTCGTCCAACCCGGCGGCCAATGCCGGGGCGGCGCGCGTATTGCGCGAAGTGGGGCACACCGGCCATTTCCATGCCGCTTCGCCCGATGATCCGCCGATCCTGCCGCTCGAGGTCCGCTCATGACCAGCTCTCACCACAGCAGTGCCGGCGGGCCGGTGATCGAGTTGCGCAATGTCTCGGTCGATTTCGCCACCCGCGCCTCGACCCTGTTCAAGCCGCACAAGGTGCGCGCCGTCGACAACGTCTCGCTGTCGGTGCGCCGCGGCCATACGCTGGGCATCGTCGGCGAATCCGGTTCCGGCAAATCGACCGCCGCCAAGGTACTGATCGGCCTCGTGCCGCCGAGCGAAGGGCAGGTCCTCTTCGGCGGTACCGAAGTGCGCCGCTTCAATGCCGCCATGCGCAAACGCATCGGCCGCGTCGTTTCCGTCGTCTTCCAGGATCCGGCCACGGCGCTCAATGCGCGCATGCTGGTGCGCGACGCGCTCACCGATCCGCTTGAAGTCCACGGCATCGGCGATGCCGCGAGCCGCCGCGCCCGCGTCTCCGAACTCATCGCCCTTGTCGGCCTGCCGCAATCGGTGCTCGACGCCATTCCGGCGCAGCTTTCGGGCGGCCAGCGGCAGCGCGTGGCGATTGCCCGTGCCCTCTCGCTTGAGCCCGAAGTCATCGTTGCCGACGAGCCGACGTCGGCCCTCGACGTCTCGGTTCGGGCGCAAATCCTCAATCTGCTGCAGGACCTCAAGCGCACGCTTCGGCTCGGCATGGTGTTCATCTCCCACGATCTGCAGACGGTGCGGTACATGGCCGACGAAATCGCGGTCATGCGCAATGGCCGGATCGTCGAGTTCGGTCCGTCGGGGCAAATTCTCGACAATCCGTCTGAGGACTACACCCGGACACTGCTCGACGCGGCACCGAGTTTGTTGCATCCCAAGGACAGTGTTGCCGCAACGGAGGTTCGGTCGTGAGCGTGTTGGAACGTCTCAGGGGTGGCCTCGTCGCCTCCTGCCAACCAGTTGACGATGGTCCGATGGACCGGCCCGAGATCGTCGCCGCCATGGCGCGCGCCGCGGTCGCAGGTGGTGCTGCGGGCCTGCGCATTGAAGGCATCGACAATCTGCGGGCCGTGCGTCCCGTCGTCGACGTGCCGATCGTCGGGATCGTCAAGAGCGATCTGCCAGACAGTCCGGTGCGCATTACGGTGCGCGTCGAGGACGCGCTGGCGCTGGCCGAAGCCGGTGCCGACATCATCTCCTACGACGCTACGTCGCGCCCGCGCCCATCGTCGCGCGAGGACGTGCTTGCGGCGATCCTGAGCACTGGCCGTCTCGCCATGGCCGACTGCTCCACGCTGGACGATGCGCGTCACGCGCTCGCCGGCGGTGCCGCTGTCATCGGCTCGACCATGTCGGGCTACACGGCGGAAACCGAAGGCCTGCACGACGGCCCCGATTTTGAGTTGCTGGCTGCGTTGCGAGCGCTCGGCTCCGGCTTCGTGATGGCCGAGGGGCGCTTCAACACGCCGGAACTCGCAGCGCGCGCCATGGCGGCGGGGGCTCATGCCGTTACCGTCGGCAGCGCGCTAACCCGGCTCGAGCATATCACCGGCTGGTTCGCCGATGCGGTGCGCAAGGGCCAGCAGCGCCTCACAGGGTATGCCCTCGATCTCGGCGGCACCAAGACGGCCGCCGCCCGCATCGAAGACGGCAGGATCGTCGAGCGGCTGCAGCAGCCCACCGATGCCGCCGGCGGCTTCTGGGCCCAGCTCGATGTGCTGAATGGCATGCTGACGGCGCTCGGCCATCGCCATGGCGATCCGGTTGGCGTCGCCGTTGCCGGCCGCATCGACACGCGCGGCAATTGGTATGCGGTCAATACCGATACGCTGCAGTCCATTCAGGCTGCGCCGCTGCAAAGCGCGCTGCGCGAGCGTCTCGGCCGCAATGTCATCGTCGTCAACGATGCCGACGCTGCCGCCGTCGCAGAATCCCGGCTCGGTGCGGGGCGGGGCGCTCACAACTTCGCGTACATCACGGTTTCAACCGGCGTTGGCGGCGGGCTCGTGCTGGGCGGGCGGCTGGTCGACAGCTCCACCGGCCTTGCGGGTCACGTCGGCTTCGCCAGTTCGCGTCTCAGCCAGGCGCTTTGCGGGTCGGGCCGGTTCGGCACGGTCGAGAGCGTCGCTGCTGGACGCGCTATTGCCACGGCCGCCGGGCTGCCCGATGCGCGCGCCGTCTTCGACGATGCCCGCTTCGAGCCGATCATCGACCAGTCGGCCGCTGCCGTCGCGGCGCTTGTCGGTGATCTCACCGCCATCCTCGGCCTCGATCGCGTCGCGATCGGCGGCAGTGTCGGCCTCGCCGATGGCTATCTGCCGCGCGTGCTGACCCATCTGCACAACGAACCCGCGCTGTTCCAGCCCGAAGTCGTGCCCGCCGCCCTGGGGGCCGAAAGCGGACTCGTCGGCGCGCTGCAACTCGCGCTCGATACCGCAGTGCTACCCGCTCCAACTTCAACAAGCTCACCTGACAGAAAGATCTGAAAGTGCCCAAGTTTACCGGCGTCGTCCCGCCCGTCGTTACCCCGCTCACGCCGTCTTTCGAGGTCGATTACGACTCGTACAAGCGGGTCCTTGAGCACCTGGTGGGCAATGGCGTGCATGGCCTCTTCGTCC
Source organism: Hyphomicrobiales bacterium (assembly GCA_004144345.1). Classification (GTDB taxonomy): domain Bacteria; phylum Pseudomonadota; class Alphaproteobacteria; order Rhizobiales; family Devosiaceae; genus Devosia_A. The sequence goes on along the minus strand of SEEL01000012.1, from coordinate 22,884 downwards.
TGGGGTCGACCAGTGAAGTGGTGTTCCACAACGAGCAGACCCGCCGCAAGGTCGTCGAGAGCGCGGTCAAGCATGCCAATGGCCGCGTGCCGGTGATCGTCGGCGCCATCGATACGGCCACCGATCGCGTCATCGCTCATGCGAAGGACGCACAGGCAGCCGGCGCCGACGCCGTGGTCATCACCGCGCCCTTCTACGCGCGCACCAATCTCTCCGAGACCATCGATCATTTCCGCTATGTGCGCGAAGCCATCGATATTCCGGTGATCGCCTATGACATCCCGGTCTGCGTCAACATCAAGCTCGACCGCAAGACCACCAACACGCTGGCGCGCGAAGGCACCATCATCGGCCTCAAGGATTCGAGCGGTGATGACGGCAATCTGCGCTACGTGCTGTCCGACACCAAGGACATCCCCGATTTCTTCGCCATGACGGGCTCCGAAATCGTCGTCGACAGCGTGCTCAACATGGGTGCCCATGGCGTCGTGCCGGGTCTCGCCAATGTCGATCCGGCTGGCTATGTGCGTCTCTGGGACTATTGTCAGGCCGGCGATGTCGCCGCCGCCCGCGCCGAACAGGAACGTCTCTGCCGCCTGTTCGAAATGGTCTGGGTTTCGGTGGCCCGCACGAGCGCTGGCTCGGCCGGCGTCGGTGCCTTCAAGACGGCCATGCGCCGCCTCGGCGTCATCGACACCAATGTCATGGCCCGGCCGCAGCGCGCGCTCAACGACAGCGAAGCCCAGCAGATCGAGACGCTGCTCCGCGACACCGGCCTCCTCGCCTGAACTACGGGGGACGGCAAGTGAAACCGATCCGCTACGGCGTCATCGGCACGGGCTATTTCGGGGCGCCGCTGGCGCGCGCCCTGAACAAGCTGCCCGATGCGGAAGTGACGCTGGTCTACGATCCGGCCAACGCCGCCGGCATCGCCGCCGAGCTTGGCGCCCGCCAGGCAGCGAGCGTCGATGAATTGTGCGGCAGCGGCGACGTCGATGCGGTGGTCATTGCGTCCCCCAACTTCGCCCATGTCGAGCCGGCGCTTGCCGCCGCCCGGCATGGCAAGCACATCTTCTGCGAAAAGCCGATCGCGCTCTCCTATGCAGATTGCGCGCTGATGGTCGAGGCTGCCGGCTCGTCGGGCGTCCTCTTCATGGCGGGGCATGTTACCAACTTCAAGGATGGCGTGCGCCGGGCCAAGGCCCTGATCGCCGAGGGCGTCCTGGGCGATGTCCTCTACTGCCGCGCGGTGCGCAATGGCTGGGAAACACCAAAGCCGCAGGTGACGTGGAAGAAGCAGCGCCAGCTTTCGGGTGGCCACCTCTACCACCACATCCATGAACTCGACCTCGTGCAGTTCATCATGGGGCCGGCCGAACGCGTCACCATGGCCGGCGGCAATGTCGCGCATCAGGGCCCCGGCTTCGGCGACGAAGACGACATGCTGCTGATCACGCTCGAATTCGCCGGCAAGCGTTTTGCCACTCTCGAGTATGGTTCGGTCTTCCGCTGGCCCGAGCACTATCTGCTGATCGAAGGCACGCTGGGCGCCATCCGCATCGACATGCAGGATGTGGGTGTTGAGCTGCGCACCGCCGACCGGCACGAGCGCTTCCTCCTCCATCGCACACCGCAGGAAGACGCGGATCGCAGCCGCACCTATCGCGAGAGCACGGGGGGCGGCGGCATCGTCTATGGCAATCCGTCCATCGACCTGCCTATGTGGCTCAAGACCATCATCGACTACGAGCTGATCTACTTCCACGGGCTGCTGCAGGGCCAGCCGCCGCAGCCCGAATATGCCGCGCTCACCGATGGCAGCGCCGCCATGGCGGCCATCGCGACGGCCGATGGGCTGACCCTGTCGCTCGCCGAGGACCGCAAGGTCGCCGTGTCCGAGATCACCGCCCGCTAGGCCTCAGCCGACGCGGCCGAAGAGATTGTCGGCATGCGGCATGTGCTGCATGACCGCATCGCTGATCGCGCTCATCCGCTCGAACACGCCTGCCGGGATATCGCCCTCGAGTGCCGGCAGCGTGTCGCGCACCTGCGCGGCGTTGCGGCCTCCGATGATGGTGAGCGCAATGGCGGGCTGCGCCAGCGTCCAGCGCAGCGCCAGATGCGCGAGCGGCCGGTTCACTTCCGCAGCGATCGCCTTCAGCTGCTCGACGCCCGCATGCACATGCGGCCAGATGTCGGCGCGGAACGGCAGGATGCGGTTGCGCTGATCGTCCGGATCGAGCGCCAGTTCGCGCCCGAATTTGCCCGTCAGGATGCCGTGCGCCAGCGTCGAATAGGTGACCACGGCCACGCCATGGTCGCGGCACCAGGGGATCACCTCGTCCTCGGCATAGCGCCACAGCAGATTGTAGCCCAACTGGTGCGCATCGATCCTGGCGACCTCGCTCACCTGCGCCATCTCGGCCACCGAGAAATTGCTGACGCCCACGGCGCCGACCTTGCCCTCGTCGCGGGCCCGCTGCAGCCCTTCCATCACCGGGCGCATGTCACGGCCGGTGCGTGGCCAGTGGATGTAGTAGAGGTCGATCTTGTCGACGCCGAGCCGCCTGAGGCTCTCGCCGATCATGCCGTACATCGCCTCGGCCGTGCTCTCCGGCGGATCGTATTTGCTGGCGATGAAGACCTTGTCGCGCTTGCCCCTGAGGAACTGGCCGTAGAGCTCCTCGGAGTGCCCCTTGCCATAGGTGGCGCCGGTGTCGAAATGCGTCACGCCCTGCTCGAAGGCCGCTTCCATCGCGCCGAGATAATTGGCGTCCTCGCCGCTCGGATTGGCATAGGGCATGAACCACGAGCCGCCGAGGCCGACGGGTAGCTGCGCGATCGGATTGTCGCCGAGGCGGAAAGGCACAAGGCTCGCGGCCGGGGTAATGCTCAAAATGCTATCCTTTGGGTCGGGCAGTAGAGTTGCGGACGATCAGTTCGGGCTCGACGAACTCGACCTGGTGCTGTGTTTCCACCGCGACATCGGCCTCGATCAGCCGCAGCAGCCGCTCCACGGCGCGCGAGGCCAGCAAGTCGGCGTCATAGCTCACCGTCGTCAGTGGCGGCCGCACATGCGCGGCGAGATCGATATTGTCGAAACCCACCACCGACATGTCCTTGGGCACGCTGATGCCCATTTCATCGAGCCGGTGGATGGCGCCGATGGCCGCCAGATCATTGGCCGCGAGGATCGCCGTCGGCGGTGCCCCTAGACCCAGCAGAACGCCGGCGGCGGCATAGCCTTCACCAAGGCCGGTGCGGCCCGCCTCGACGATCAACTCGCGATCGAGCGCAATGCCGTGCGCCTTGAGCGCATCGCGATAGCCGTCCTGCTTCTCGAAATTGCCCAGCGCCGGCGCAATATCGATCACGCCGATGCGGCGGTGACCGAGGCTGAGCAGATGTTCGGTGGCGCGCTGCGCGCCGACGCGCGAGTCGATCGCCACGGCATCGATGCTGGCATCGCGCCCGCCCGACAGCAGCACGACGGGCGTCCCCTGTTCCTGCGCTTCCACGATATGGGCGATCTCGCCATGATGCGTCGGATAGACCAGCAGCCCGTCGACCTGCCGCCCGAGGAAGGTCTCGATGGCGAGCTTCTCCTGTTCGAGCGAATGGTTCGAGGTGGCGAACAGCGTCGCGTAGCGATGCCCGAGCAGCGCTTTCTGGATGGCCTCCGCGGCACGCGTTAGAATCGGGTTCTGGATATTGGTAAGAACGAGGCCGATGGTCTTCGACTGCTGGTTCACCAGCGAGCGGGCCAGCTGGTTTGGCCGGTATTTGAGCTGCCGCGCCACGGTCCAGATCGCCGCGCTCGTCTCCGCAGCCACGAGCGGGCTATGGTGCAGGGCGAGCGACACGGTGTTGGTCGAAAACCCCGTCAGCTCGGCAATGTCCTTCAGCCGGGCGCGCTTCTTCAACAGAACACTCCACAGGTAGCGGACGCGCTACGTAGGAACGTTAATACCGGCAGTTCTTGCGCAGGGTCAAGCCGCAGTCTATCGCGGCCGGGCGGGTCAGTCCGCCGGCCGCAGGCCGCGGCCGATGGCGAAATAGTCGATGCCCTGCGCCGCCACATAGGCTGGATCGAAAATGTTGCGGCCATCGAAGATCACCGGCCGCTTGAGCTTGCCCTTGATCGCCGCGAAATCGGGGGACTGGAACACCTTCCATTCGGTGGCGATGATCAGCGCATCGGCGCCATCGAGCGCCGCATCGCGGCTCGCCACCAGTCGCAAATCGTCGCGCGGACCATAGTGCCGCGCGCATTCGTCCATCGCCTCGGGATCATAGGCGCGCACCGTCGCGCCCGCCGCCCACAGCGCCTCCATGATGTGGAGCGCCGGCGCCTCGCGCATGTCATTGGTCTTCGGCTTGAAGGCGAGACCCCACAGGGCGAACGTCTTGTCCTTGAGGTCACCGCCAAAATAGCGGGCGATCTTGTCGACCAGCATGTGCTTCTGCAAGGCGTTGCGCTGCTGCACGGCGTTGAGGATCAGCGGCTCGTCGCCGGCAAGGCCGGCCATGCGGATCAGCGCGCGCACATCCTTGGGGAAGCACGAGCCGCCAAAGCCGATGCCCGGATAGAGGAACGCATAGCCGATGCGCGGATCGGCGCCGATGCCCTTGCGGATCAGCTCTACGTCGGCGCCCAGCCGGTCGGCCAGTCCGGCGATCTCGTTCATGAAGCTGATGCGCGTCGCGAGCATCGCGTTGGCCGCATATTTCGTCAGCTCGGCGCTGCGCGGGTCCATCACGATCAGCTTGTCATGGCTGCGGTTGAACGGCGCATAGAGCGCGCGCAGCACGTCTTCGGTGTGCTTGCTCGTCGTGCCGATGATGATGCGGTCGGGCTTGGTGCAATCGTCCACCGCCGCGCCCTCGCGCAGGAATTCGGGATTGGAGGCGACATCGAAGCCGATCTCGCGCCCGGCCTCGCGCATCGCACCCGCGATGATGTCGCGCACCATCTCGTTGGTGCCGACCGGCACCGTCGATTTGATCACCACGATCCTGGGCGCGCTCATATGCGTGCCGATCGATTTCGCCACCGATGCGACATGGCTCTGGTCGGCCGAGCCATCCTCGTTGGAGGGCGTGCCGACGGCGATAAACAGCACTTCGGCAAGGTTCACGCCCGCCGCCACGTCGGCAGTAAAGCTCAGCCGGCCCTCGCGCAGATTGCGCGCCACCAGCCCGGGCAGGTCCGGCTCGAAAATCGGGATCTGGCCCTCGTTCAGCGCCCGGACCTTGGCCGCGTCGATATCGACGCATTGCACCCGGTGCCCGGCCTCGGCAAACACCGCCGCCTGAACCAGTCCGACATAGCCGGCGCCGAAAACGGTGATGTTCATGCTGGTCCTGAAATGCTGCCGAAATCTATAGCGGGCCTTTTCGCCCCCGCTGGCGCCCGCGTCAACCGAACCGCCTCTTGGATTTGTCGCCAAAATGCTGTCTCTGCCGGTTTGCGGCAGGGTGGGCGCAATTTGACACTGGTGATCCTCGGCAGGAACGGCCAAATCGGCTCGGCGGCGAGCCGGGCGCTGGCGCCTTTGGGCAAGGTCGTGGCGCTGGGGCGCGGCGATGCCGATCTCGCCCAACCCGGCGCAGTGGCCCAGGCATTGGCCGCGATTGAGCCCGCCATCGTCATCAATTGCGCGGCCTATACGGCGGTCGATCGCGCCGAGAGCGAGCCCGATCTTGCCGATCGCATCAACCATCATGCGGTCGCCGAGATCGGCGCATGGGCCGCCGGATCAGGCGCCACTGTCGTCCACTATTCCACCGACTATGTGTTTGGCGGCCACAAGCCCGGTGCCTATGTCGAAGCCGATGCTCCGGCGCCGCTCAATGCCTATGGCCGCAGCAAGCGCGACGGCGAAGCGGCGCTTGCCGCGTCCGGCGCGCGCCACCTGATCTTCCGCACCAGTTGGGTGCATTCGCCCATCGGCAACAATTTCATCCGCACCATGCTGCGGCTCGCGGCCGAGCGCGACAGCCTGCGCGTCGTCGCCGACCAGTATGGCGCGCCGACCTCGGCGTCGCTCATCGCCGATGTCACCGCGCAGGCCGTCGCCGCCATTGCGCGGGACACGCCGCCGCCCTCAGGCGTCTACCATCTCGCGGCCGCTGGCGAGACCAGCTGGCACGGGCTTGCGGCATACGCCATCGCCGAGGCACGGGATGCTGGCATGACGCTCCGTGTCGCGCCCGACGCGATCCTCCCGATCACTGCCGGCGACTATCCCTTGCCGGCGAAACGGCCGCTCAATTCGCGCCTCGACACCGGTAAATTGCGCGCCGCTCTTGACGTCACGCTGCCGGACTGGACCCATCACGTCCGGGACACGGTCAGCGCTTTGGTGGGGGAAGGCGGGCGATGAAGCGCAAGGGGATCATTCTGGCCGGCGGTGCCGGCACGCGCCTCCATCCGGCGACGCTCGCGATTAGCAAGCAAATGCTGCCCATCTACGACAAGCCGATGATCTATTATCCGCTCTCGACGCTGATGCAGGCCGGGTTGCGCGACATCCTCATCATCTCGACGCCCGAGGATACGCCGCGCTTTCGCCAGTTGCTGGGCGATGGGCGCAAATGGGGCATCGAGCTCAGTTATGCCGTGCAGCCCAGTCCCGATGGTCTGGCGCAGGCTTTCCTCATCGGCGCCGGCTTTCTCGGCGACGATCCCAGCGCGCTGATCCTCGGCGACAACATCTTTTACGGCCACAATATCGGCGAGCTGCTTGGCCGCGCCGATGCGCGAAATTCGGGCGCCACGGTCTTTGCGCATCATGTGCGCGATCCCGAGCGCTATGGCGTTGCCGAGTTCGATGCACAGGGCAGGGTCGTCGGACTCGAGGAAAAACCGGCGACGCCGAAATCCAGCTACGCCGTCACCGGTCTCTATTTCTACGATGCCGAAGTGGTGGAGCTGGCCCGCAGCCTGAAACCCTCGGCGCGGGGCGAGCTCGAAATCACCGACCTCAACCGGCTCTATCTTGAACGTGGCGCGCTCCATGTCGAGCTGATGGGGCGTGGCTATGCCTGGCTCGATACCGGCACGCATGACTCGCTGCTCGAAGCGAGCCAGTTTATCGCCACGCTGCAGCATCGCCAGGGGTTCAAGCTTGCCTGCCCCGAAGAGCTCGCTTGGCGGCTCGGCTGGATCAGGGACGAGCAATTGCTGGCCCTTGCTGCCGCCATGAAGGGCACCGACTATGGCCGCTATCTGCACGCGCTGCCGGGGTCGCCCTGATGCGCCTGCTGGTCACCGGCGGCGCCGGCTTCATCGGCGCCAATTTCGTCGCGCACCTACTGGCCAATGGCGCCGAGCGCGTCGTGGTGCTCGATGCGCTCACCTATGCCGGCAATCGCGCCAACCTTGCTGCTGCTGAAAATGATCCCCGCTTCCGGTTCGTACAGGGTTCGATCCTCGATCGCGAACTGGTCGAACAATTGCTCGATAGCGAGGGGATCGATCATGTCGCCAATCTCGCCGCCGAGAGCCACGTCGATCGCTCCATCCGTGGACCCGAAACCTTTGTCGACACCAATGTCACGGGCACGCTGCGCCTGCTCGAAGCGGTGCGCGCGCATCTCGACGCGCATCCCGGGAAGCGTGAACGCTTCCGCTATTTGCAGGTCTCGACCGACGAGGTGTTCGGCAGCCTCGGTCCCACCGATCCCAGGTTCAACGAGCGCACGCCCTACGCGCCCAATTCGCCCTATGCCGCGAGTAAGGCGGCGGCCGATCATCTCGTGCGCGCCTGGCACGCGACCTATGGTCTGCCGGTGCTGATCTCGAACTGCTCGAACAATTACGGGCCGTACCAGTTTCCCGAAAAACTGATCCCGCTGGTCATCCACAATGCGCTCGCCGGCAAGAGCCTGCCGCTCTATGGCGACGGCCAGCAGATCCGCGACTGGCTGCATGTGGCCGATCATTGCCACGCGCTCGCTGCGATCCTCGAGCGCGGCGCGCCGGGCGCCGTCTACACCATCGGCGGCGATGCCGAGCGGACCAATCTCGACATCGTCGGTGCGCTCTGCGACCTGCTCGATCGTCATCGGCCATTGAATGCCGGCTCCTATCGCGACCAGATCGCCTTCGTCGCGGACCGGCCGGGCCATGACCGGCGCTATGCGATCGATGCGGGCAAGATCGCGCGCGATCTCGGCTGGCGTCCCCGCTACGATTTCGCCACGGGGCTCGAAGCGACGCTGCTCTGGTACCTCGACCATGCCGATTGGGTGGGCGACGTCACCTCGGGCGCCTATCGCGACTGGGTGGCGAAACATTACGAAGGGCAGGGCGCATGAAGGCGACGAGGCTGGCGCTGCCCGAGGTGCTGCTGCTTGAGCCGGCTCTGTTCGAGGATGAGCGCGGCTGGTTCACCGAAAGCTTCAATGCGCGCAGCTTCGCGGCGGCGACGGGTCTCGACGTCACCTTCGTCCAGGACAATCATTCGCGTTCGGCGCGTAACGTGCTCCGCGGTCTCCACTACCAGCTGCCGCCCGCCGCGCAGGGCAAGCTGGTGCGTGTCATCGTCGGCGGCATTCTCGACGTCGCAGTCGACATCCGCAAAGCCTCGCCGACCTATGGCCGCTGGGTGGCCGAGCGGCTGTCGGCCGCCAATCGCCGACAGCTCTACGTACCCGCTGGCTTCGCACATGGCTTCGTCGCGCTCGAGGCGGGCACCGAGGTGATCTACAAGACGACCGGCCATTACGACCGCGCCGCCGAGCGGTCGATCCGCTGGGACGATCCTGATCTCGCCATCGCCTGGCCCGCCGGTCTCGCGCCGTTGCTCTCCGCCAAGGACGCGGCCGCGCCGCTGCTCGCCGAAGCCGACACATTCGACTGAGCAACCGCGGTTTGCGGTCACAACTCGGCCATTCTCCGGCCCGCATGGCCGTGCTAATTCTGCCGGCCGATACCTGTCGTCGCTTTGAGGGAATGCCGATGCGTGGATTGAAACTTGCCGGGCTGGGCGCACTTGCCGCGGCCGCCCTGATCGTTGCCATGAGCAGTTCGGGGGCGCTGTCGCAGGAGCGCCGCTACAGCACCGGCGCCACGCCGACACCGCCCGAGCGGTTGGCCGAGCTGCCGCAGGCGCCGGTCTATCGCGATTTCCTGCCGCCCGCCGTTGATCTGTCGCGCTACATGCCGCCGGTGGGCGACCAGCTCAACCAGGGCTCCTGCGTCGGCTGGGCCACCGCCTATGCGGCCCGCGCCTATTACGCCTACCAGGTCGAGCATCGCGACATCCAGTCGATGTCGAACGTGCCGAGCCCGGCCTGGGTGTTCAACATCATCCACCTCGGCACGGACTGCATGCAGGGCTCCTACGTCCCCGATGCCATGGATGTGCTGCGCCAGGGTGCGCCCTCGCTCGCCGACTACCCCTATGACGACACCAAATGCCCGATGCCGCTGCCGCCGGCGCGCATGCGTGCTACCGATTTCAAGATCGATAGCTATGAGCTGGTGTGGGACCAGCGCTATCCCGATCTCGACAAGGTCAAGGGCGCGCTGGCCAAGGGCCATCCGGTTGTCATCACCGCCGCGCTCGATGCGGCCTTCTTCGATCTCAACCCGCGCCAGTCGGTGTGGCGGTCGACGCCCGAATCCAACAATGAGGGCGGCCACGCCTTCACGCTGGTCGGCTATGACGATGCGACCAAGACCTTCAAATTCATCAATTCGTGGAACACCAGCTGGGGCGATGCCGGCTATGGCCGCATGACCTACGACACCTTCGCGGCGCGCGTCTGGGAAGGCCACATCATGCATCTGCCGGGCGATCCCGAGATCAGCCTCGCCGAGGCGGATTTCTCGCCTGACGTGATCAACGATGCGCCGCCGCCGGTGAACCCGCCCTTCAAGCCGCCGCTGATCCTCGTGCCGACCGACGGCGCGACGCGCGATTTCGCCGCCACCGATGTGGCCGCCGATATTGGTGACCTCAGCTGCGGCAAGGTCGATATCGGCACCGATGCCGAGGGCAACACCATCGCCAGCGGCTTTGTCGGTACCGAAGCCGATCTCGACCGCGTCACCGACGCGCTCAGCGGCAGCGTCGACAGCGTCGATGTGGCGCTCGCGCCCTGGCCGGCCTGCGAGGTGAAGCTCACCCTCGCCAGCCAGCTCGGCGAGACCGATGTGCCGCAGGTCGCCATCGCGCCGACCGAACCCAAGGTCGGTGACGCCCTTAATCTGGGCATCGAGACGCCGGGCTTTGCGAGCTATCTCTATGCCGCCTATTTCGCTGCCGACGGCAATGTCGTGAACGTCACGCAGCCGACCTCCGGCGATCTGCGGCCCAAGGCGGGCCACACCGTCGTGCGCTTCGGCAATGCCGATGCCGGCCAGACGCAACTGACCGTCGCGCCGCCGGTCGGCGACGAATTGCTGCTCGTCGTCTCCAGCGAAAAGCCGCTGTTCGGCGCCGCCCGGCCCGATGTCGAAACGCATCGCCAGTTCCTCTCGGCGCTGCGCGAGGGCGTGCTGTCGGGCGAAGCCGGCCGCGTCACCGCTACGCTGCTGCCGGTCACGACCAGCGAATAGCCGCTCCGGGCGGGCTGCTCCGGCGGCCCGCCCCTCAACCGCCCATTGGTTACTCCGATGTGCGTTGCATTCGCCTAGCGGGCGGCACGATTCCCATGATTTCGCCGCGTTTTGCGGGCCTTGTGCGGTTGCGCGGCGCGGGATTCGCCCCCATGTTGCGCGAAGGGTCACCCCATCATCAGAACTAAGGTTCTAGCCGCGCCGGAGGGTTATTGATGCCGCACGACACACCCCTGATCTCAACGATCGTTGCGGGTCTGGTGCTGGCGTTCATCTTCGGCGCAATCGCCAATCGCCTCAAAATGCCGCCGCTGGTTGGCTATCTGCTGGCGGGCGTCGCGGTCGGTCCCTTCACCCCCGGCTTCGTCGCCGATGCGGAGCTGGCGACCGAGCTCAGCGAAATCGGCGTGATCCTGCTGATGTTCGGCGTGGGCCTGCATTTCTCGCTCAAGGATCTGCTCAGCGTCCGCGCCATCGCCATTCCCGGCGCCGTGGTGCAGATCGCCGGCGCCACGGTGATGGGCCTTGGCCTCGCGCTGCTGCTCGGCTGGACGGTCGGCGCCGGCCTCGTCTTCGGCCTTGCGCTGTCGGTCGCCTCGACCGTCGTGCTGCTCAAGGCGCTGCAGGACCGCCACCTCGTCGAAAGCGAACGCGGCCGCATCGCGGTCGGCTGGCTCATCGTCGAGGACATCGCGATGGTCCTCGCCCTCGTTCTGATCCCGGCGCTCTCCACCCTGCTCGGCGGTACGGCGTCCGAAGTGCACGACCCGTTCGTTGATCTGTTCGAGCGCTTCACCGGCATTGAGGCGAGTCTGTGGGGCGTCCTCGGCATCACGCTGGTCAAGCTCGCGGCCTTTGTCGGCTTCATGCTGGTGGTCGGCCGCCGCTTCATTCCGTGGGGCCTCCATATGACGGCCCATACCGGCAGCCGCGAATTGTTCCGCCTCGCGGTGCTGGCCATCGCGCTCGGCGTCGCCGCCGGCTCGGCCTATCTGTTCGGCGTGAGCCTCGCGCTCGGCGCCTTCTTTGCCGGCATGATCCTCTCGGAATCCGAACTCTCCAACCGCGCCGCGCAGGAAACGCTGCCGCTCCGCGACGCGTTCGCCGTGCTGTTCTTCGTTTCGGTCGGCATGCTGTTCGATCCCTCCATCATCATCGAGCGGCCGCTCGATGTGCTGGCGACGGTGTTCATCATCATCATCGGCAAGTCGGCGTTCGCCTTCCTCATCGGCGTCGCCTTCCGCCAGCCGGTGGGCACCTCGCTCACCATCGCGGCCAGCCTGGCGCAGATCGGCGAATTCTCCTTCATCCTCGCCGCGCTCGGCGTCGGCCTCGGCATCCTGCCACAGGAAGGCCGCGACCTCATTCTGGCCGGCGCGCTGATCTCGATCGTGCTCAACCCCGCGATCTTCTTCATCGCCGAAGCCATGCGGCCGCGGCTCGAAGCGCGCGTCGCGGCCAAGCATCCCGGCATCGTCGTTGCCAATCGCGTGGAGCCCGAACTCAGCACGGCAGCGGCCGCCCCGGCCGCCGCGCCGGTCGCGGACATCCGCGACGAGAGCCTCCCCACCGCGCTCACCGGCCATACGGTGCTAATCGGCTATGGCGGCGTCGGCACCGTCGTTGCCGACGGCCTCCAGCAGCAGCATGCGCCCTTCGTCCTCATCGAGGATGCCGAACCGCGCATCGCCGTGGCCCAGGCCGCCGGCATCGAAGTGATCGTCGGCAATGCCGCCACCCCGGAAACGCTCGCCCTCGCCAATATCGACGGCGCCAGGACGCTCATCGTCGCCATCCCCAATGCCTTCGAGGCGGGGCAGGCGGTCGAGCAGTCGCGCAAGCACAATCCGGCCCTCATCATCATCGCCCGCGCCCATTCCGACGAGGAAGTCTCCTATCTGCGCGATCTGGGCGCCAATGAAGTGATCATGGGCGAGCGCGAGATCGGCCTCGGCATGCTGGGCTTCGCCCATCCGGTCAGTGACGAGGACGCGCAGGCCGGGCGCGAGCGGGCCAGCCTCGATGCGGTGGCCGCCGCGCTCAAGCTCGAAGGCGTCATGCCGCTGGCGAAGCCGGCCCCCGTCGCGCCGGCCATTCCGATCGAGGAACTGGAAGCGGCCATCGAAGCGGCGCATCCGGCGCATGTCCCCGAAGGTCCGGCCGAGCCCCCGGAAGTCGTGCCCGCCCTGGGTGAAACCCCGGTCGAGCCCGCCGAGGAAGAAGCCGAGGCACCGGCGGTCGTCCTTATCGGCGAGATGCCTTCCTTCGAGCTCGTGCCGGAGGCGACCGTGCACTTTGCCGCCGGCGAGCCGGATGAGCCGGCCGAGCCGGAACTGCCCGCTGCTCCCCGCCCGCCGCGCGCCGGCGGCCCGGCCACCACGCCGGGCGCGCCCTACAAGCCGGAAGTTGAACCCGCCGGGGAATAGCTTTCCGGCGGAAATCGGCTATATCTCGCCTAACCCCATAGGCATTCGATGATCTCGCAAAAGGCCAAATATGCGCTGCGGGCTCTCGTGGCGCTGGTCAAAGCGCCGCCCGAGTCATCGCTGATGATTGCGGAAATCTCCAAGGCGCAGGCGATCCCGAAGAAATTCCTCGAGCAGATCCTCTTGGAACTGAAGCGGCACGGCATCGTCGCCAGCCGCCGCGGGCGCCTCGGCGGCTATGTGCTGCTCAAACCCGCCGACAAGATCACTTTCGGCGAAGTGCTGCGCCTCATCGACGGCCCCATCGCCCCGCTCCCCTGCCTCAGCAAGATCGCCTACCGCCGCTGCGCCGATTGCCAGGACGAAGCCAGCTGCGAAATCCGCCACGTCTTCGCCCACGTCGTCAAAGCCCAGCGCGACGTCCTCGACCACACCACCTTCGCCGACGCCGTCGCCAACAACCGCCTCCCCGAAGCCGCATTGTAGAGAGTCGGCAGTCAGGCTCCTCCACCGCGCAGCGGGGGAGGGGGACCACCCGCAGGGAGGGGGCGGTCGCCAGCACTATGCTCGCCTCGTTGCTCCGTCCGTCCCCGCAATTCCATTCCCGGTTTCGACCCCAATCCGGAATCAACTGAACGAAACTTGCGGTTCTGCGTTCTCGAACGGGAAGATTTTCTCCTTGGGGCATTTTCAGGCGATTACGGCAACCTTGTGAATGCCGACCAAGACGGTAGAGTTACGTCAGTTACCTTGGAGGTTCTGATGAAGACGACTGCACGACTTCTCGCCATCGGCGCGCTTTTCGCGTCCGTGGCGCTCACGGGAGTAGTAACCGCCCGTGCCGCCGACCAGACACTGCTCAATGTCAGCTACGATCCGACCCGCGAGCTCTACGCGGCCTATAACGTCGCGTTCGCCAAGCACTGGAATGAAACCACCGGCAACAATGTCACCATCGAACAGAGCCATGGCGGCTCGGGCAAGCAGGCCCAGTCGGTGATCGACGGCCTGCAGGCCGACGTCGTGACGCTGGCGCTTGAAGGCGACATCAATGCGATCGCGGAAAAGGCCGGCCTGTTCAACACCGACTGGCGCGGCGAGTTTGCCAACAATTCCACGCCCTACACCTCGACCATCGTGTTCCTCGTGCGCAAGGGCAATCCCAAGGGCATCAGCGACTGGGGCGATCTGATCAAGGACGGCGTCGAAGTCATCACGCCGAACCCGAAGACCTCGGGCGGCGCGCGCTGGAACTATCTGGCGGCCTGGGCCTGGTCGAACAAGGCCAATGGCGGCGACGAAGCCAAGAACATCGAGTTCGTCAAGGAACTCTTCGCCCACGTCCCGGTGCTCGATACCGGTGCCCGCGGCTCGACCGTCACCTTCGCGCAGAAGGAACTGGGCGACGTGTTGCTGGCCTGGGAGAACGAAGCCTTCCTCGTGCTGGATGAATTCGGCGCCGACAATTTCGACGTGGTCTATCCGCCCTCGTCGATCCTCGCCGAGCCGCCGGTCGCCGTCGTCGACAAGAACGCCGAAGCGCATGGCACCGTTGAACTGGCGACGGAATATCTCAACTATCTCTACTCGGCCGAGGGTCAGACCATCGCCGCGGCCAATCATTACCGCCCGTCCAACCCGGATATCGTCACGGACAAGGCGCTGCTCGATGCCTTCCCAAAGATCGATCTGATCTCTATTGATGACCCCCTCTTTGGCGGCTGGAAGACTGCCCAGCCCAAGCACTTCGGGGATGGCGGCATCTTTGACCAGATCTTCGCCCCACAAGGCTGACGGCTCCACAATGGCGGCCATTTCCACCCACCCCGCGAAAGCGGGGTGGAGCTTTGTGAAGCCCAGCGTAGTCCCCGGCTTCGGCCTGACTTTCGGCTATACGCTGGTCTATCTGAGCCTCATCGTCCTCATCCCGATCATCGGCCTGTTCCTCAAGGCCGCCACGGTATCCCCCGAGGATATCGTGCGGATCGCCACCTCGCCGCGTACGGTCAATGCACTGCGCGTCAGCTTCGGCGCGTCGCTGATTGCCGCGGGGATCAACGTCGTCTTCGGCCTGATCGTCGCCTGGGTATTGGTGCGCTACAAATTCCCCGGCCGCCGCATCCTCGATGCGATCGTCGATCTGCCCTTCGCGCTGCCCACGGCGGTCGCGGGCATCGCGCTCTCGACGCTCTATGCGCCCAAGGGCTGGGTCGGCTGGCTTGTCGGGCCCAACGGGCCGTTCCAGTTGGGCTGGAAGATCGCCTATACGCCGACCGGCATCGTCATTGCGCTGATCTTCATCGGTCTGCCCTTTGTCGTGCGTACCGTGCAACCCGTGCTCGAGGAGTTCGAGGCCGAACTCGAAGAGGCCGCGGCGACGCTCGGCGCCAATCGCTGGCAGACCATTACGCACGTCATTCTGCCCCGGCTGACGCCGGCCATTCTCACCGGCTTCGCGCTGGCCTTCGCCCGCGCCGTCGGTGAATACGGCTCGGTCATCTTCATCGCCGGCAATCTGCCGAACATCTCGGAGATCGCGCCGGTGCTGATCGTCATCAAGCTCGAGGAGTTCGATCAGGCAGGGGCCGCGGTCATTGCCGCGATCATGCTGCTCATCGCCTTCGCGATGCTGCTGATCATCAATCTCATCCAGACCTGGGCACGCAGGAGGTTCGGCAATGTATGAGCAGGACGACCTCGTCTATGATAGCCGGCGGCCGATCGCGCCCTACGCCCATACGCGTCCGACCACCGAACGCCCCTGGGTGAAATGGCTGCTGATCGGCATCGCCATGGCCTTCATGCTGGCGGTGCTGGTGCTGCCGCTGGTGCTGGTGTTCACGGAAGCCTTCCGTAAGGGCGCCGATGCCTATTTCGCCGCCTTTACCGACGCGCAGTCGCTGGCGGCCATCCGCCTGACGCTGCTCGTTGCCGCCATCGCGGTACCGCTCAATCTGGTGTTCGGCATCGCCGCCGCCTGGTGCGTCGCCAAGTACGAATTTCCCGGCAAGACCTTCCTCACCACGCTGATCGACCTGCCGTTCTCGGTGTCGCCGGTGGTTTCGGGCATGGTCTATGTGCTGCTGTTCGGCGCGCAGAGTTTCCTGCATCCGTTCCTCAGGGCCAACAATATCGAGATCATCTTCGCCGTGCCCGGCATCGTGCTGGCGACGATCTTTGTGACCTTCCCCTTCATCGCCCGCGAACTGATCCCGCTGATGCAGGACCAGGGCAATGGCGACGAGGAGGCGGCGCTCAGCCTCGGGGCCACCGGCTGGCAGACCTTCTGGCGCGTCACGCTGCCCAATATCAAATGGGGCCTGCTCTACGGCGTGCTGCTCTGCAACGCCCGCGCCATGGGCGAATTCGGGGCGGTTTCGGTGGTTTCCGGCCATATCCGCGGCAAGACCACCACCATGCCGCTCGATATCGAAATCCTCTACAACGAATACAATTTCGCTGCCGCCTTTGCGGTCGCTTCGCTGCTGGCGATGCTTGCGCTCGTCACGCTCCTCGTTAAAACCATCCTCGAGTTCCGCTATGGCGATGAACTCGCGGGCACCCGGCGTCACTAGGAAGCTCCTGTTGGATATACGCGTACAAAACGTCCTCAAGCAGTTCTCGCGCTACCCGGCGCTGAACGATGTCTCGCTCAGCATCCGTTCGGGCGAACTCATCGCGCTGCTTGGCCCGTCCGGTTCCGGTAAAACGACGCTCTTGCGGCTGATCGCCGGCCTCGAGACGCCGACCGCCGGCCGCATCTTCTTCGGCGAGGAAGACGCATCGTCCAAGACCGTGCAGGAGCGCAATGTCGGCTTCGTGTTCCAGGCCTATGCGCTGTTCCGCAACATGACGGTGCTCGACAACATCTCGTTCGGTCTCAAGGTGCGGCCGCGCGCCACCCGTCCGCCGCGCGCCGAAATCCGCCGCCGGGCGATGGAACTGCTCGACCTCGTGCAGCTCTCGGGCCTCCACGCCCGTTATCCGCAGCAGCTCTCGGGCGGCCAGCGGCAGCGCGTGGCGCTGGCCCGGGCGCTCGCCATCGAGCCGCGCGTGCTGCTGCTCGACGAGCCGTTCGGTGCGCTCGATGCGCAGGTGCGCAAGGAATTGCGCAAATGGCTGCGCGAGATCCACGACAAGACGGGCCATACCACGGTGTTCGTGACGCACGACCAGGAGGAGGCGCTCGAACTCGCCGATCGCCTCGTCGTCATGAGCCAGGGCAAGATCGAGCAGGTCGGCTCGCCCGACGATGTCTACGACAACCCGGCCAACCCCTTCGTCTTCAACTTCATCGGCGAATCCTCGTCGCTGCCGGTCGAGATCGACAACAATGAAGTTTGGGTGGGCGGCCGCGCCATCGGGCTGGGCGCGCAGGATACGCCCAAGGGGCCAGCACAGCTGTTCTTCCGGCCGCATGATGTGGAACTGGTGAGCGAAGGCACGGCGCTGGCCGGTGTCGTCGTCGCCTCGCGCCGCGTTGGCGGCACGCGCCGCGTCGAGCTCGAGATCGGCGGTCTGCCCGACCGCGTCGAGATCGACCTGCCGTTCGATCACCCGGCCGGCGAGAAGACCAGAATTGCGTTCAAGCCGAAGCGCTGGCGCCTGTTCCCGACCGCGGCGAGCTAGCCCGCGTCACCAGCCAGATGCCGGCGCTGACAAGGATCAGCGCCGCGAGGTTCTTCCATTCGAGCACGCTCTCGCCCAGCACCAGCGCGGCGAGCAGCGCGCCGAAGATCGGGATCTCGAAATTGTAGACGGCCACCGAGCCGACGGGATTGTGCTTGAGCAGCAGGCTCCAGAGCGCAAACGCCACGGCCGACACGGCCGCGAGGTAGACCACCAGCAGTCCCGCGCCAAGGCTGAAGCTCTCGAAGTGCCCGCCACCGGCGAGCCCCAGCGCGGTCAGCGCCACGCCGCCGAACAGCAGCTGCCAGCCCGTCATCACGGTCGCGTCCATGTTCTGGCTCAGCCGCCTTCCATAGATGGCGAACAGCGAAGCCGAGAAGGTTGAGACCAGCAGCAGCCCCTCGCCCTCGAGCGAGAAATGGAAATCGAAGACCCCGGCGCCGAAATTCACCGCCACCACGCCGGCAAAGCCGAGCAGGCATCCGGCGATGCGCCGCGTTGTCAGCCGGTCGTCGGCATAGATGAAATGCGCCAAGAGCACCGAGAAGAACACCAGCGTCGACGACATGATCGAGGTCTTGACCGCGGTCGTGTGCGCCAGCCCCACATAGTAGGTCAGGTACTGCACACTCGTCTGGCCGAGCCCGAGCAGCGTCACTTCGCCGGTCCGCTTGAGGCTCATGCCGATCGGCCGGCCGCTGAGCAGCGCATAGCCGAGCAGCAGCAGCCCCGCGAGGCAGAAGCGCATGCCGGCGAACAGCAACAGCGACGGCGTGTCGCCCGGCGCAATGCCGATCAGCCCATAGCCGAATTTCACCGCCGGCACGGCGCTGCCCCAGAGCAGGCAGCACAGCGTCGCAAAGCCGAATAGCGCCCGCCGGTCGGCGAAGATCGAGGTCGGGCTCAACTCACACGTCGATCTTGAAGCCGAGTTCGAGATCGGCCGCCGATTTGCCGCGCAGCCCCCAATTCTCGCGCGGCACGTCGATGAGGATCACCTTGAGGTCGCCCTCGCCGAGGCCGAATGGGGCGAGCGCTGCCGCCAGCGCCGCGAAGAGCTTGCGCTTGGCGTCGAGCGAGCGGCCGGTGAACAGGCTGATCTCGAGCACGCTGTAATTGGCCCCGCGGCCCGGCGGCGGCAGGAAGGCTTCGGCCGGATATTCGAGGATCCGGATATCGCGGTCGTGCTCGGGGATTTTGATGCTCTCGACCAGCGCCTGCTGAATGGCCGCGGCCAGCGCGGCGTGGCGCCCGGCAAGCCAGCCGGTGCGCGTTTCGAGGCGGGTCGAGGGCATGCTGATCTCCTAGCCGAAGACGACGGTCTTCCTGCCGTTTAGCATGACCCGGCTCTCGAGGTGGAGCTTTACCGCGCGCGCCAGCACCCGGCTCTCGATATCGCGGCCCGCCGCCACGAGGTCGTCGGGGCTCATCGCATGGGTGACGCGGCCGGTTTCCTGCTCGATGATCGGGCCCTCGTCGAGGTCGGGCGTCACGTAATGCGCCGTGGCGCCGATGATCTTGACGCCGCGCTCATGCGCCTGGTGATAGGGCTTGGCGCCCTTGAAGCTGGGCAGGAACGAGTGGTGGATGTTGATGATCTGGCCGTAGAGCCGGGTCGCGAACTGGTCGCCAAGCACCTGCATATAGCGCGCCAGCACCACCAGCTCGGCGCCCGTGTCTTTCACCAGCTTCAGGATTTCGGCTTCCTGCGCCGCCTTGTCCGACTTGTCCCGCGCCACCGGCAGATAGTGGTAGGGGATGCCTTCGTAATCGGCTGTGGTCCGCGAATCCTCGTGGTTGGAAATGATCGCGGCCACTTCGGCGTCCAGCCAGCCGACGCGGATCTGGTAGAGCAGGTGCAGCAGCGCATGGTCGAATTTGCTGACCAGCACGACGATCTTCTTCTTGCGTCCCTGGTCCACCAGCGCCGTGCGCATGCCGAAGCGCTCGATCGCCGGCTTCAGCGCCCGCTCGATGGTGTCGCGGTCGATGCCGGCGGGCGCCGTGAAGGCGAGGCGCATGAAGAAGGTGCCGGTCTCCTGGTCCCAGAACTGGTTGGATTCGGCGATATTGGCGTCGAGCGCGGCAAGCTCGGTGGTCACCGCGGCGACGATGCCGGGGCGGTCGGCGCAGCTCAGCGTCAGGACGAAATTGGCGGACATTTCAGGCTCCACTATGCGGCGCTTCTATCGCCACAGGCCGGGCCAGGGTCAAGCGGGCGGCGAAAACAGGCTTAAGCCTTCGGCGGCTCATCCGGCGGCGGGTCGCCGGCGGGCGGCAGTTCGGCGGGCGCGGCCGGCGGCGTGTCCTTCCAGCGTATAATGAAGTTCCACACCGCATAGGCGAGGGCGATGCCGGTCAGCATCATCCAGAGCTGGTCGCGGCTGACCAGCAGCTCGAAGCCGAACCATCCGGCCACGGCGGCAATCACCAGCCAGCGCCGCCAGGCCGGCCGGAAGAAATCGGTGTCGTTCTGGTTCATCGCCATGAGCGATACCTAGAGGCTGGAGCAGGGCCGCGCAAGCCGCGCGACCCTCTCGGTTGAGCCGATGTCAGGCCGGCGCCAGCCGGTCGGCGTTCCGGTTGCCGGATTCGGCAAAGAAGATCAGCAGCGAGGCGCCGACGATCAGCGCCGTGCCCACCCAGAACCAGAGCGTCGGCACCTGGGTGAGGAAGATGAAGCCCAGCACCGCCGTCAGCGGCACCTTGAGATCGGCGAAGGGCTGCAGATAGGTCGCGTCCGCCGCCCGGTAGGCAAAGGCGAGGAAATACTGCGCCACCGCCGTCAGCACGCCGAGCAGCAGCAACAGCCACAGCCCGAGATCGGCAGGCAGCTGGAACGGGAAGCCCGTCGCGACACCCGCCGGCAACACGCCCAGCGGGGCCAGCAGCGTCGCCGCCAACAGGATCAGCAGATGGTTCGGCGTCACCAGCACCAGCAGCGACACGGTCAGCGTCTCGGGGCTCTCGCCCTGCTTGATCAGATATTTGGTCAGCACGTCGGTCGTCGCCCACAGGGCCGCCGCCGCGATCGGGATCAGCACCAGCGCGGAGAACCCCTCGCTGCCGATCCCCGACACCATCAGCGCCCCGACAAAGCCGAGCAGCGCCGCGATCAATCGCACCGCCGTCACCTTCTCGCGCAGGAACAGCACCGAGCCCAGCACGATGAACAGCGGGCCGGTGGCGAGCAGCGCCACCACCTGCCACACGGGCATGCCCGAGGCGAAGCCATAGACGAACACATGGACGCCCAGCGCCGAGACGAAGGCGCGGATTTCATGGGCCACCGGATGCGACGTGCGGAGGTTCTTCACCCCGATTCTGGCGATCAGCGGCAAGGCGATCACCGTTGCCACCAGATATTGCCAGAACGTCATGCCGGTCGATGCAACGCCGAAGCCGCCATATTCGGCAGGCGTCGACAGCAGCGACTGCAGCACATTGGTGCCGGCAAAGGCCAGCATGGCGACAAGCATCAGCAACGGCCCGGTCACGGTGCCGCTGGTATTTTGGGAAGAGGAAAGCTGGTTCAATTTCGATCCTTTCGTAACCAGTTTCCTCAGGGTTACGGACGGGATCGGGACCGGCGGCCCACGACCCGATAGGGGCGCGGAGCCGGCGCGGCTCAAATACCCGTTCTCTTTCATCCGGACTATGACCGTCGGCTCGGGGATCGCACCCAAATCTGCTGACACCCGACCGAGGCCGGGCCGCTCGCGGGCTAGGCGTTGCCGCCATTACCGCCGGTGGGGAGTTACACCCCGCCCTGAGAACGTTTGTGTGGAGCGCGCCGGTTCGGACGCGCGACCATTATGATTGCTGCTCCATCGTGAAGCAACGATGGATAGATAGACCGTACGGCTCCCGCGAGCAACAGCGCTTTGCGCAACGCAGCATTCGCGGCGCGTTGATAATACGAAATAATCCTCCCCGGACCCCTTCGTATTATCGATAATCTATCGTAGGGAAGCGTCCAACAGGCCGACAAGGGCAGGGAGCAGGCAAGTGGGCACATTCCAGACGCTGGGTCACATCAACTTCAAGACGCGGGACCTCAAGGCCTCGATCAAATTCTACGAACAGCTCGGCTTCGCGCCGTTCCTCGAGCTGTGCAATGACGACGGCCAGCCGTGGATCGTCTATCTGCGCTTCGACGATAATCTCTATCTCGAACTCACCGGCGGCGGCCCGGCCGGCCAGAACGCGCCCGGCCCTGAAGTCACCGGCTTCAACCATCTGTGCATCACCGTCGACAACATCGAGAAAGCCGCCGCCGAACTCGCCGCCGCCGGCCACCAGCTGATGCACCCGCTCGATCCCAGCAAGATCGGGCTCGACAACAACCGCGGCGCCTGGGTCGCCGACCCCGACGGCAACCGCATCGAACTGATGGAAATGGCCCCCGGCTGCGTCCAGTACGAAGCCATCAAAGCCTTCAAGGCCGGCAAAGGCCTGACGAGCCTCATCCGCCCCGTCGCCCCAAGAAAATAGAACAACGATCCAGTTGCCAGGGCCGGGTCTGTCCCCACGGGTGGACGCTGCCAACCCCACCCACCATGCTTCGCATGGTCCCCCCTCCCCAGCGCTCCGCGCCGAGGAGGGAGACCTGACTGCCGCACCTTGAGTGGAGCCCCTCCCTCCCCACCGGGGAGGGGGGACCGGCGCAGCCGGTGGGTGGGGCGAATCCCAGCCGCGATGGCACAATCAGCTATCCTCCCCCGTGCAACGGGGGAGGGGGACCGCGCAGCGGTGGTGGGGGCGACCCCACCCACGAAAGCCCCTGCCCCCACAACGTCATTCCCGGGCAGGCGGGAATCCAGGGCAGTCAGCACAATGGTCGTGGCCCCTGGATCCCCGCCTGCGCGGGGATGACGTTCGGCAGGAACCGCAGCATCGGATTCCTCCAGAATCTACGCATTAATCTCGACCCCCAAAAGCGCTTAACTCAACAAGCGGAATCCTCAGGCGGCTCTAGGCGCACACCCCGATTTCGGGCGAAGTTATCCACGTCGATTCCAGCGGGTGTATGATCCCCCTATCCGCTCTTCGGGAGCGATGGTTGCAAACGAGCAGCCGGGGAGCGGAGGCCGGGTGGGGCGGGGTCGCTCGCCACTACAAACCCGGGATCGAGGCTGTGTCCGCCATTGGCGGCACGGTGGACGGCAGGGACAGTTACCAGCCCTGTCGAGCGGATGCGTTAGGAGCCGGTAGGGCGGCGCATCTGAACCACCGCCGGACGTGGAGAGAGATTCCGGC
>SEEL01000125.1 GCA_004144345.1 Hyphomicrobiales bacterium | reverse complement strand
TGGTTATCGTCATGTCCGCCATCTGGATCATTCCGGCGTTGCTACAGCCCTGATCTAAATCATTTCGCCTTGGTAACCCCGATGAGTTCTTCTTCGGCGCCCGGGGTATCTTCCATATAGATCGTCCGTACCGGCCGTTTGAACTTGCGCGTGTAAAGCTTGTCGTAACCGCGATCCTCGCCGGTTCCTGTGAGTTTTAGCAAGGTCGTGATCGTGTCGCCGGTCGCTACATTCCAGCTCATTTCGTTGCCGTCATGCGCATAAGTGCGGCTGTACACCGTCGCATCGAGTCCAATCAGCCGCATCCGCTGCCGTTCCTTGGTCTTCACGGCGCGATAGCGATAGGTCGCCGACAGCGCGGTGGTGCCGCCGGTCAAATCCTTGATCGTCAGCACGCCCTTGTTGATCGTCAATCCGGCCGGCCCGAGCGGATCGGGTTCGAGCTTGAAATCGCCGGCCGGTTCGTGCCCGATATCAACCTCGCCGTGATAGCTGAGCACGACATAAAGATGGCGCTCGTCGGGGCTGGAAACGACGAAGACGGTGTCGAGATCGCCGTCGCCGTTGAGGTCGCCATCGACGCGGCCCTCGATCTCCTCGGCGAGTTCAAGCTGATCGAGAAGAAACTGATCAGTGACCGGCGGCTGCATCGGTGCAGCCTGTGCCGTGCCGGACAGCAATAGCGCGGCCAGAAAAATCGGTTTTCGCATCGCCCGCATCTCCCCCTCGATAGGTATCAGATTATCAGCTGCTACACGCTCGTCCAGCCGCCGTCGGTGGCAAAACCCTCTCCCCTTGGGTGAGAGGGATACGCAGGCTTGCGAACTTGTTCGCTAGGCGGAGTGGGGTGAGGGTTTGCAGCGATGCTGACGATACAGACGTCGTCACCCTCATCCAACTTCGCCTAGCGCCTGCGGCACAACGCTTCATATCCTTCTCCCCCGAGGGGAGAAGGACTTAGGGATATTCGACCGCGATCACTTCCCACTCTTTCGGACCCGCGGGCAGTTGCACCGTTCGCAAATCGCCGATCGCGGCACCGCGCAGCGCTCGGGCGAGGGGGCTGTTCCAGCCGATCCGGCCTTCGCCTGCCTCGGCTTCGTCATCGCCGACGAGCGTGACGGTGCGCCGCGCGTCGTCATCGTCGGCGAGTTCGACGGTGGCGCCGA
>SEEL01000093.1 GCA_004144345.1 Hyphomicrobiales bacterium | reverse complement strand
CCCCACCCACCGGCTGCGCCGGTCCCCCCTCCCCGATGGGGAGGGAGAGGCTCCACTCAAGCTGCAGTCGGGTCTCCCTCCTCGGCGCGTCAGCGCTGGGGAGGGGGGACCAGCCGAAGGCTGGTGGGTGGGGAGGCACCGGGCACAATGCTGTGGCCGGCCCCCACCCTAGCCCGAAAATGCCGTGACCAGCCGGCGCGGCAGCCGCGTTGCCTTGCCGTCGGTCTTGATGGCGACGACGATCACTTTCGCCCGCGCAATCAATTCGTCGCCGCGCTCGATGGACTGGTCGAGGGTCAGCCGCGCGCCGGTGATTTCGACCACCGCGGTATCGACGACCAGTTCATCGTCGATATGCGCGGCGCGCTGGAAATCGATCTGCATCGAGCGCACGGCGAAGGCGATGCTCTCCCGCGCCAGCTCCGAATGATGCACGCCCTCGGCGCGCAGGAATTCCGTGCGGCCGCGCTCGAAGAAATGCAGATACGCCGCGTGATAGACATTGCCGGAAAAATCGGTGTCCTCGTAATAGACGCGGACGGGGAAGCGGTGGGATTTGGTCACGGCTTGAGGTCCTTGCCCTGCCCGGCCAGCGCGTCGCGCAGGATACTCACTGCCCTCGGGCCGATGCCATGCTGGGCGAGCAGTTGTTTTTCGCCGAGCGCGGCCGCGGCTTCGAGCGTGGTGATGCCGAGGGCGGCCAGTGCGCTGGTGGCGGGGCGGCCGATCTTGGGAAGCGCGGTCATGACTCGCTCTCCTCGTCTTCGAACAGGCTCGACTGCAGGCCAACAAAGCCCTGCGGCACGACCTTGCCCAGATGGCTGAAGGCGAGCGCCGTGAGCATGCGGCCGCGCGGCGTGCGCTGGATAAAGCCCTGCTGGATCAGATAGGGCTCGACGATCTCCTCGAGCGCATCGCGCGGCTCGCTGAGCGCGGCGGCGATGGTTTCGATGCCGACCGGGCCGCCATTATAGAACTCCGCTATCACATTGAGGTAACGGCGATCGAGCTGGTCGAGGCCGCGCGCATCGACATCGAGACGGAGCAGCGCCTTGTCGGCGATGGCACGGGTGATGGACTTGGCGCCATCGACCAGCGCGAAGTCGGTGACGCGGCGCAACAGGCGCCCGGCGATACGCGGCGTGCCGCGTGAGCGGCGGGCGATTTCCATCGCGCCATCGGGGTCCATGCCGACGCCAAGCAGGCGCGCACCGCGCTCGACGATCTGCACCAGCTCTTCGGGCGTGTAGAAATTGAGCCGCACGGGAATGCCGAAGCGGTCGCGCAAGGGCGTCGTGAGCAGTCCGGCGCGGGTGGTGGCGCCGACCAGCGTGAATTTCGCCAGATCGATGCGCACCGAGCGGGCCGCGGGGCCCTCGCCGATGATCAGATCGAGCTGGTAATCCTCCATCGCCGGATAGAGGATTTCCTCGATCGCCGGATTGAGCCGGTGGATCTCGTCGATGAAGAGCACGTCGCGCTCTTCGAGATTGGTCAGGAGCGCCGCGAGGTCGCCGGCCTTGGCGATCACCGGCCCCGAGGTGGCGCGGAAGCCGACGCCGAGCTCGCGCGCCACGATCTGCGCCAGCGTCGTCTTGCCGAGGCCGGGCGGCCCGACGAACAGCACATGGTCGAGCGCCTGCTTGCGCTGCTTGGCGGCGGCAATGAACACTTCGAGATTGGCGCGCGCCTGCGCCTGGCCGACGAACTCGCTGAACCCCGAGGGGCGCAGCGACACATCGAGCGGATCATCGCGGCCGGCGGCGGCGGAGGTGAGCCCGCTCACGAACTCAGCTCCCTTAGCCCCAGCCGGATGAGCGTTGCGGTTTCGACGCCCTCGCCGTCACGCTGCACCACCTTGGCGACGGCGGCGCTGGCCTGGGCGGCGGAATAGCCGAGATTGCTGAGGGCGGAGACGGCGTCGCTGACATTGGAGCGGGCGGTGCCCTCGCCGAGCGCGGCCTGCAGACCCAGCGTGCCCGCGTCGATGCCGATGCCGGTCGGGATCTTGCCCTTGAGTTCGGTGACGAGGCGGACCGCGAGCTTCGGGCCGACGCCGCTGGCGCGGCCGACCATCGCCTTGTCCTGCAGCGCAATCGCCGATTGCAGCTCGCCGGTGGTGAGCACCGAGAGGATCGACAGGGCGACGCGCGCGCCCACCCCCTGCACGGTCATCAGCGTGTTGAACCAGGCCTTCTCTTCGGGCGTCGCGAAGCCATAGAGGCGGATCATGTCTTCGCGCACGATCATCTCGACATGGACGACCGCGGCGTGGCCGACCTGCGGCAGACCCGACATGGTCTTGGATGAGCAGAAGGTTTCGTAGACGACACCGCCCACATCGATGTGGACATAGTCGTCGCCAAAGCCATCGACGAGGCCCTTGAGCTTGCCGATCATGCGCTGATCCTGAGCGCCGTGATGGTGCGGTGATGCGCGTGGCAGATGGCGATGGCCAGCGCATCGGCGGCGTCGGCGCCCTTGAAATCGGCGGCCGGCAGCAGCGTCTTGACCATCAGTTGCACTTGCCCCTTTTCGGCATGGCCGGTGCCGACCACGGCCTTCTTCACCAAATTCGCGGCATACTCGCCGACCGCAAGGCCCATCGAGGCCGGTGTCATCAGCACCACGCCGCGCGCCTGGCCCAGTTGCAGCGCCGAGCGCGGGCCGGCATTGACGAAGGTTTCTTCCACCGCCGCCTCGTCGGGACGGTGCAATTCGATGAGCTGGCGGATGCCCTGATGCAGCGCCACGAGGCGCTCGGCGAGGCTCATGTTGACGGCTGGCGTGATGGTGCCCGAGGCGACATAGCGCAGGCGATTGCCTTCGCTCTCGATGATCCCCCAGCCGCAGCGCCTGAGCCCCGGATCGATGCCGATGATTCGCACCATGCTCGCCATGTCCTTGGATTAGGCCGTTACGCCGAAGCTACCAAGGACAATGTGAACAAACCGGCAACAATCAACAGAACCGCGACACCCGCAAACGCATGCGCGTAAATCTTTGGGCAACCTGCGGGGAGCTAAGTGAGCCGCCGCGCCGAACTGGCGGCAACCGGGGGAATGTCATGCAGATCGCTATACCTGCTCCGTCCAAGGAAGCCCGCCGCATCGCGCGCACCAAAGCGGCCCAGGCGACCATCGTCAGTTTCCTCGTCTCCGAGCTGGCGACCTTCCTGATCAGCATCGCGTTCAACCTCAATGCCGACCTGCCCGCCTATCTGGTGGCTGGCATCCTGCCGATCTGCCTTGCCGCCCCCGGAAGCTATTGGCAGTTCATCCGGCACGAGCAGCTCAAGGACGCCTATCGGCAGCTCGACCTGCTGGCCTCGACCGACTGGCTGACGCAATGCCTCAACCGGCGCGCCTTCACCAAGGCAGCAACGGCCGGCACGCTGAGCGACGGCCCGGGTGCGCTAATGGTCATCGACGCCGACAGCTTCAAATCGATCAACGATCTCTTCGGTCACGACCAGGGCGACGATGCGCTGCGCAACATCGCGCAGGTGATCCGTCAATCGGTGCGCGAGGGCGACCTGGTGGGACGGCTGGGTGGCGAGGAGTTCGGCATCTTCCTGCCTGACGCCGGACCCGGGCTTGTGCAGGCGATTGCCGAACGCATCCGCGAAGGCGTGTTGGACATCCCGTTCGCGCCGGGCAACGCGCCGCATCGATTGTCGGTGAGTGTGGGCGTGGCGACTTGCGCGACACAGACGCCGTTCGCCGAGCTGTTCCGTCTCGCGGACCAGCAGCTCTATTCGGCCAAGCAGGCGGGCCGCAACCGGGTGGTCACGGCGCCGGTCGAAACCAGCGCCGCGGCTTTCGCAGCCTAGGCCTGGGCCTTGGCCAGATCTTCATCGCTCATGTCGAAATTCGAATAGACGTTCTGCACGTCGTCATCTTCTTCGAGAATGCCGATCAGCTTGAGCAGCGTCGCGCCCTTGTCGGCATCCACCGGAACGTAGTTCTGCGGCTTGAACACGAACTTGGCCGACTCCGGTTCGCCGAGGCTCTTTTCAAGCGTCGCGGCGACTTCGACCATGGCCTCGAAGCTGGTGTAGATCGAGTGGCCCTCTTCGTCGGATTCGACGTCGTCGGCGCCGGCTTCGATCGCCGCTTCCATGACCTTGTCTTCGCTGCCCGCCGCGGCCGGGTAGTAGATTTCACCGACGCGGTCGAACATGAAGCCGACCGAATTGGTTTCGCCGAGCGCGCCGCCATTCTTGGAGAAGGTCGAGCGCACATTCGAGGCGGTACGGTTACGATTGTCCGTCAGCGCTTCGACGACGATCGCGACGCCGCCCGGGCCGTAGCCCTCATAGCGGATCTCCTCGTAGTTCTCGCCGTCCGTACCGACCGCCTTCTTGATGGCGCGCTCGATATTTTCGCGCGGCATCGACTGGCCGCGCGCCGTCGCGACGGCAAGACGCAGGCGGGCATTGAACGCCGGGTCCGGCGCGCCGAGTTTGGCGGCCACGGTGATTTCACGGGCGAGCTTGGAAAACACCTTGGACCGAGCGGCGTCGCTCTTGCCTTTGCGGTGCATGATGTTCTTGGCATGCGAATGGCCGGCCATGCGGTCATCCCCTCAACAATGTGGATTTTAGGTCGCGCGTTATAAAGACGCGACTGCCAATTGTGAAGCTCAGCCGGTGGGAAGAACTGCGGTTTCCTTGGCAGAAGACAGCACGATCAGCGTCTCCGTACGCTGCAGACCCTTCACCCGCTTGAGCACATCGGCGAGGAATTCCTCCAGCGCACCGGTGTCCTTCACCCTTACCTTCAGCAGGTAATTCCAGCCGCCGGTGACATGGTGGCACTCCAGTACCTGCTCGGCCTTGGCGATGCGCTGCAGGAAATCCGCCTCGTCGATGCCCTCGCTCCAGCCCACGAAGACGTAGGCCAACAGGTTCAGCCCGAGCGCGTTCGGATCCACACGGGCGTGCGTACCCGCAATCACTCCCAGCCGACCTAGCCGTTTGACGCGGTCATTTAACGTCGATGGCGCGATCCCTATGGCCTTTGAGAGTTCGGCCATCGATTGCAAGCCATCTTGCTGCAGAAGCTCGAGGAGCCTCCGGTCTGTCTGATCCAAATCACCGCTCACTTGCTGTTCCCCAAAACAGGCGCGGCGACACTAGTCACGGAGAGTCGGACTGCCAAGCAAGAAGCGGCCGTAAATTTCACGGCGGCACTCGTCTGATTTCCGAGCCGCGAGCGCGCGACCAAAATAACTCCGGCAGCCGGTGCCGGCGCGAGGCAAATCCGCGACAGACTGCCCCCGCCACCGGGATTTGGCCCAACTGTCGCGAGGCGCGACGTCTCGCCGCACCCGACGAAATAATGTCTAAGAATATCAAAGATATCGCACGGATTTGAGCAGCAGCGCCCATTGCGTTCACCAAGCCACGCCCATGCGACAAAAACGGCCCCCGTGTCGCGGCCCGGCCGGGTGATGCGGCACGGCAAGGACGTCTCCAGGCAGACAGCGCGGGGTCATTTTTGCATCCTTAACGGATCCTAAACGCGCGTCTCAGGGCCGGTTCAACGCCCTCGCGGCATTTAGCGCCTCACTGGGGGCAGTACAGGCGGCACGAGGCCGCCCATTCAGAAGGATGACGACGATGCTGAAGATCTCGACCCTCTCGCTCGTTGCGCTGCTCACCCTGGGTGCTGCGACCGTAAGCGCCACGACGGCCAACGCGGCCGTCAATTGCAGCGCCTCGCCGACCGCATGTCCCCCGCC
>SEEL01000124.1 GCA_004144345.1 Hyphomicrobiales bacterium | reverse complement strand
TTAATCCCGATCGCTTCGGCATCATCGCGGGTCAGCGCGACGACCGACGCGCCGCTGTCCACAAGCATGCGAATGTTTCGCCCTTCGATCTCGGTATCGGCATAGAAATGCGAATCGCCGGAACGCTCGAGCAGGATCTCGCCCGACGAGCCGGAAATGTCGCGGGTCGCAGCCGACGCCAAAGACTGGTCCTTGCGAAGTTTGTGCGTCGTCCAATTGTCGTGATTGCCGGAAACGGTTTCCGGCGTTTGGACGGCGTCATTGGACGACGACCGGCTGGCGATTCCCGCCAAGCCGACCGAAACCGCCGCGATCACCGCAGCCAGACCGAGAAAGCGCCCCAACATGAGGCGTCTTTTCGCAGAAGAGGGTTGGAGATTGGTTAAGCGGGTTCGTGCGTGTCCACAGCAGCGGCGCCAGCGGCACCCTGCTCGATGAACGCCCGCCATGTCGGGGCTTCGCCGCGAATGCTGTAGGCGATCCGCGCGCAGGCATAACTGCGGCCTGGCCGGTTGTCGGCCTCCACCGCGGTCGCAGGCCATGACTCTGTGCCCTTCCCCGCCGACCAGCAAACCAGCGCTTCGGCCTCTTGACCTCCCTCGATCGCGGCACGTTCGTCGGTGCTCAGCGACGCGGGCGCGTTCCAGCCGAGGATCGCGCGGTGGGCCATATCTTTCGAGAAGAGCGCAGGCAGGAAGGGGCTGCCCCGATCACTGAGGAGATTTTTGACCCGCTCGCGATCGGCGGCGGACAGCCACTGCCCGCCAAACAGCGGCGCCCACCGCGCCTCGTCGCGTGAACGGAGCGCGGCCGCGAGTTCGTCCGCCGCCGCAGCAAAGCGCGGCGTCCATGCCGAATCGGCTGCGAGCGGCGCGAGACTGGACAAGGGTTGCGCGGCCTCCGGCTCGGCCGGCAACAGCGAGGTCGGCGCCGCGATTGCGGGGACCGAATGGGCGAAAGCGGCGACGAGCGCCGACGAAATCAGCATAGCGCGCATGGCCGACAATCTAGCAGCAAAGGCTGCATCTGTCATGAACCGGCAGCGAGCCCTTCGCGGAGCCACGCGGGTGCAGCAGCGCCCTCGATATTCTCCACCCGCCGATGCTCCACGGACCAGCCGAGATCGGGGTAAGCGACGACTTGCCGTTTTTCGTCAGCTTCGGCGGCCGGAACAACGATCAGTCGCCGGTT
>SEEL01000011.1 GCA_004144345.1 Hyphomicrobiales bacterium | reverse complement strand
TTCGACCGCCCCCACCACCGGCTTCGCCGGTCCCCCTCCCCCGTTTCACGGGGGAGGATTGGTGCCGACTGCGGGCTCCGCTGTCAGGTCGCGCTGCCGACGCCTGCGCCTTGCGGGATCAGTTCGTCGGGGATGTCGTCGAAGCTCGCATAGTTCATGTTGTAGAGCTTGGAATAGAGGCCGCCCAGCTGCATCAGCGCGTCGTGATTGCCGCTCTCGATGAGAACGCCGTTCTGCAGCACGAGGATCCGATCCGCATTGCGGATGGTGGCGAGGCGGTGGGCGATGACGAGGCCGGTGCGGCCCTTGAGCAGCACCGCCAGCGCCTTCTGGATCTTGAGCTCGGTGTAGCTGTCGATCGAGGCCGTCGCTTCGTCGAGTACGAGGATCTTGGCGTCGGCGACAAGCGCCCGGGCAAAGCTCAAGAGCTGCCGCTGGCCGAGCGACAGATTGCCGCCGCGCTGTTCGAGCGGCGTGTCGTAGCCTTCGGGCAGCGCCATGATGAAATCATGCGCGCCCACCGCCTGCGCGGCGCGCGTCACCTGCTCGAGCGTCGCGTTGGTCTTGTTGTAGCGGATGTTCTCGATGACGGTGCCGGTGAACAGGAACGGTTCCTGCAGCACCATGGCGATGCCATCGCCGAGTGAATCCTGCGTGACGTCGCGTACATCGTGCCCGCCGACCAGCACCTGCCCGTCCCAAACATCGTAGAAGCGATGGATCAGCGCCATGGACGAGGTCTTGCCCGAACCGGTGGGGCCGACGAGGGCGACGGTCTCGCCCGGCTTCACCTGGAAGGACACATCCTTGAGCACGGGCTGGTTGGGACGATAGCCGAAGGTGACGTTCTTGAACTCGACCGAGCCATCCATGTCGCTGGCGAGTGGCAGCGCGCCGGGCTTGTCCTTGATGTCGACCGGCACATCGAGCACTTCGGTGATGCGCTGGCCCGAGGCCATGGCCCGCTGCAGCACCGAATATTGCATGGTGAGCGAGCGGATGGGGTCGAAGAAGCGCTGGATGTAGAACAGGAACGCCACCATCACGCCGACATCGATCGAGCGGTTGATGACCAGCGAGCCGCCGACGACGATGACCGTCGCCATCGAGATGCCGGTGAGCGTATCGACGATCGGCACCGTCACCTGCGCGAATTTGGCGGCGGTGAGATGGGTCTTGAGGTTGGCGTGGGCCTTCTCGTCATAGAGGTCGAAATTGACCCGTTGACGATTGAGGCTCTGCACCGTGCGCACGCCGTGGATACCCTCGGCCAGCGCGCCATTGGCGATGGAATTGGTCTCATGCGCCGCCATGAAGCTGCGCTTGGCCGGCGGCAGCCAGAAGAAGCGTATGACCAGGAGGGTCGGCATGGTGATGAGGGTGAGCAGGCCCAGCCATGGATCGAGCACCATCAGCACGATGACGATGCCGAACAAGAGCACGATATCGCCGACCGACATCACCGAGGTCTCGAGGAACTCCTGCATGGAGTTCACGTCGCCCTGGAGGCGCGACATCAGGCGGCCGACTTCGGTCTTGTCCATCCAGCTGAGCGAGACGCGCTGCAGCCGCTCCATCATGGCGCGGCGCATGTCGAAGAGCACGTTCTCGGCTACCTTGCCGACCACGCCCTCCTGGATGAAGCTCGCGCCATAATTGACGACGACGACGAGGAAGAACGCCGCCACGCACCAAGCGAGCACCGTGCCGTCGACGCCGGTCTGCATGCCCCGGTCGATGGCGAAGCGGATGATCAGCGGAATGGCGAGCTGGGTAAGCGTGAACGCCAGCACGGCCGCGACGCTGAGATAGATCTGCTTGCGGTAGGGATGAACGAAGGCCCAGATGCGGCGGATGACCTTCGGGTCGATCGCCTTGCCGAAGACTTCCTCTTCTTCGCGATGCGAGCCGACGACGGCCTTTGACGGCCGGCGGCTGCGGTCTTCTTCCTCGAGTTCGACATCCTCGGCGGTGGTCATGCTATTCTCCCGCCAGCAGCGGCGTGTCGGTCTCGGGGCGGACCTGCAGATCGTACAGCGAACGGTATTTGCCGTTGCGCGCCAGCAATTCGATGTGGGAACCGCGCTCGACGATCTGGCCATCCTCGATGAACAGAATCTGGTCGGCATGCATGAGCGACGAGAGCCGGTGCGAGATGATGATGGTCACGCGGTCCTTGGCGTAGCGGCGCATGCCCAGCCGGATGCGCTGCTCGGTGCCCGCGTCGATGGCGGCGGTTGAATCGTCGAACACCATCACGGCGGGCTTCAGCACGAGACTGCGCGCAATGGTGAGGCGCTGCCGCTGGCCGCCCGACAGCGACACGCCGCGTTCGCCGACAATGGTGTCGTAGCCCGAGGGCAGACCCGCGACGTAATTGTGCAGCTGCGCAGAATCGGCGGCGCGCTCGATGCGGCGCTCCTTCGCCCACGGATTGCCGTAGGCGATGTTGTTCTCGATGGTGGTGGTGAACAGGAACGAGTCCTGCTGCACCACGGCAACCTGGCGGCGGAGGGATTCGAGCGTCACCTCGGCGACATTCTGGCCATCGATGGTGATGGCGCCGCTGCCCACGTCGTAATAGCGCGGGATGAGGTGGACGAGGCTCGACTTGCCGCTGCCGGGCGGGCCGACCAGCGCAATGGTCTCGCCGCGCTTCGCCGTGAAGCTGACGTCCTTGAGGACATCGCGCGTAGTGCCCGGATAGCGGAAGCTGACGCGATCGAACACCAGCGTGCCGTCGGTGATCTTGATCTCGGGCGCGCTGGGCTTGTCCTTGACCGCCAGTTCCATGTCGAGCAGGCCGAACAGGCGCATGCCGCAGGTGGCGGCGCGGGCGATGGAATTGACGAGCAGGCCGAGCTGGCGGACCGGCATCTGGAGGATCGTCATGAAGGTGAGGAACTGCGCCAGCGTACCGACGCTGATCTCGCCGCCGATCACCTTGTGGCCGCCCACCCAGAGCACGAGGCCCATGGCGATGAAGAAGGAGAAATTCATCGCCGAGGTGGATTTGACGCGCAGGTCCACGCGCTCATGCGCGAGGTCGAGGGCGTGCTTGGACGCGGCCTCGAACTTTTCCATCTCGTGCTTCTGCGCCGCGAAGGCGCGGACGACGCGGATGCCACCGAGGTTCTCGTCCATGACGCGCGACATCACGGTGAGCCGCTCCTGCAGCTCGAGCCAGGTGACGCGGAGCTTGAGGTGGGCGCGCGACGAACTCCAGGCGACGAAGGGCACGAAGCTGAGGCTCAACAGGCCCAGCAGCCAGTCGGTGGAGATGAGGAGATACGCGCCGACGCCGATCAGCACAGCGAGGAGGAAGAAGCGGACCGTCGCCGTCGCAAAGAACATGCGCACGCCGTCGATATCGAGGATGCCAAGCGTAATCAGATCGCCCGAATGCACGCGGTCGTGGAAGGAGAAGCTGAGCTGCTGCAGCTTCTCATAGGTGGCGAGACGGAGCTCATAGGCGGCATGGTGGCCGACGCTCTCGGAATAGTAGTTCTGCAGCAGCGTGAAGATGCCGCGCGCAATGGAAATGCCGAGCAGCAGCATCGCCGTGGTCCACAGCGCCTGGCTGGCGGCCTCGGCCGCCGTGCCCAGCCCCGCCGCCTGATCGACCGCCTGGCCGAGCAGCCGCGGGACCATCAATTGCAGCGACGCCGCGATGAAGGTGGAAACGATGGCGATCGTCACCTGCCACGGATGGCGCAGATTGAGGCGGGTAATGCGCCAGAGCGTGCCGACGCCTTTCCCCCAGCTCGCCTTGGCGACATGAGAAAAGGCATTGTCGCGCCTAGTGGCGCTGACCCGTTCGGTGGACACGAGAAACGTCCGATAGATCTGAGGGTGCCCGTGACCGGCGGACAAGGGACGAACGCCTCTACAGGCGCCCGAGTCGCTGGCATGTTAGGGCAGCGTTTGTGGCGATTCAACGCCGATTCGCAGGAAAATCAACGTTCCGGCATGCTGAACGCGGCCTAGAGCCAGCGCTCCCGCACGACGATGGTGTCGCCGGGCAGGATCGGCTCATCGAGCCCGATCTTGAGCTTGGCGACGGTCTTGCCGACCTTGCGGTAGACCGAGACGCTGCCCTTGTCGGCGAATTCGGCAAAGCCGCCGGCCGTCGCGACGGCGGCCCGGGCGATCATCCCGTAGACATAGGCATATTGCCCGGCGGTGCCGACGGCGCCCTCGATGAAGAAGGGCCGATAGGTCGTCACTTCGACCGAGACCTTCGGGCTGATCATATAGCCATTGGCCAGCAGCTCGGTGATCATCCGCTCGGCGGTGGTGATCGACTGGCCGCGCACCTGCACCTGCCCGGCGAGCGGGAAGGCAATCGTGCCCTTGTCGGTGACGGTGTAGGTGTTGGTGAGCGTTTCATCGCCATAGACGGTAACGCGGACCACATCGCCCGTATCGAGCGTATAGACGGCCGGCGTGTCGACATTGACGGTCGTCGCAACCTTGTTCGTTGCGCAACCGCTCAGCACGGCCACCAGCAGAGGAATGAGCAGGACCGACCAGCGCATGGCACTCTCGAACGCAACAAACACGAATTGCCGGGAGCATGGCGGGCTATGGTTAATATCCGCTGAAGGCGTCGCAAACTGCGAGCGGCCTTAACCGATTGCTTACCCTGGCGCCCCGATAGTCGGAGGATGTCACCAAGCAGCATTACCGGCGGCGTCCGGCCGCGCCCCGCCCGCCAAACGCTGCGGACTGCCCCGTGAGCCTCAAGACGGCATTGCGCGTGATCGCCTGGCTGCTGCTGGCCGGGCTGATCTTCGTGACGCTATCACCGATCGACCTGCGGCCGGTATCGCCGGCGCCGGTGCAGCTCGAGCGGGCGGCTGCGCTGGCCTTGATCGGCTTTGTCTTCGCCCTCGCCTACCCCCGGCACATCTGGCTGGTGGCGCTCGTCGTGCTCGGCTCGACGGTGCTGCTGGAACTGCTGCAGCTCCTGTCGCCGTCACGTCACGGAAGGTTGATCGATGTCGCCGTGAAGCTGACTGGGGGCGGCATCGGCATCGCCGCAGGATGGCTTCTCTGGCGCTGGCGGCCGCAGCGTTAATCATCGGTAAAGAAAGGACGCTCCTTTATTCGCGAGCGGTCCTAAACTGCGGCTTCACCCAGAAGGGATTAGTGTAGGCCTAGTGAAGGACTTAGTGACGTGACCATGACCTCCGAAGCATCGGTCGCTGCCAAGCATGGCGACAACTTCATCCGCCCCTTCAGCGCGGGCGATGCCGATGCCGTGGCCGCGATCCTGCTGCATGCCTTCCAGAAATCCGACAAGCCGGCGCCACGCGGCCTCGTCGATTATCTGCGCAGCGTCTATCTCGATACGCCCTGGTACGATCCGGAACTCGCGTCGCGCGTCATGGTGCGCTCCGATGGCCAGATCGCCGGCTTCGTCGGCGTAACGCCGCTGCCCATGCTGCTCGACGGCAAACCGTTCCGCGCCATCATGACCTCCTCGATTTCGGTCGATGAGCGCCTCGCCGACCCGATGACCGGGCCAAGGCTGATGCGCGACGCCCGCGACAGCGCCGCCGACGCGGTGCTGAGCGACCGCTGCAACGAAATGGCCATCATCCTCGCGCGCCAGCTGCGCAGCGAAGTGGCCGGCAAATACAGCCTCGACTGGGTGCGCCTGCTGCGTCCCGCCGCCTTTGCGGCCGAAGTCGCCGGAAGGCGCTTCGGCCCGGCACGGCTGCTGAAGCCGCTGGTGGCGCCGCTCGACAAGCGCTTCCACGATCGCGCCATGGCCTCGGTTGAGCCGCATTGGCAGGCACCGGGACAGGTGCGCGGTCTCAGCCATTTCGCCGACGAGCCGATCAACATCGAGCAGTTGACCGAGCTGGTGCCGAATCTCATCGCGCACTATCCGCTGCGGCCCGACCTCAATCGCGCGCAATGGCGCCGCATCCTGACCGACGGCAGCCAGAAGGCGAACCATGGCGAGTTCGTCTCGCGCGTCGTGACCGGCCGCGATGGCGAGCCGATCGGCGTGTTTCTCTATCATGTGCGCCCGGGTGACTTCGCCGAGGTGCTGCAGCTCCTCGCCTTGCCGGGACAGGAGGCGCATGTCGTCGACAAGGCACTGGCGCATGCCCGTGAGATGGGCGCCGTCGCCATGCATGGCCGCGCCCATCCGAGCTTCCTCGACACGCTGCGCAGCCGCCGGGCGTTCTTCTTCACCGACCAGTCGACGATCATCAACTCGCGCAATCCGGCGATGCTTGAGCATTTCCGCCAGGGTACGGCCTTCTTCACGGGCCTCGCCGGCGAGCACTGGATGCGCCTCAACGGCGACAAATTCTGAGCAATTTGACGTAATTTGTAATATATCGTTCTAACAGGGAACGCGGCTTAACCATACCGCTTAAGCTTACCAGCCGAAACGCCCGCACTTTCAACCTGTTGACAGCAATGTCACGTGTATCCGGAGCCCGAGGGCGCTAAACATGGCGCCACTCCTTCCGGTCTCTCGGATCAGGCGTCATGTGCGGTATTGTTGGATATCTTGGCCCCCGGATGGCCCCTGCGCAGGCGGAGCAATTGCTCCGTTCGATGGCTGACGCCGTCGCGCATCGCGGTCCTGACGAGATGGGAATCCATGCCGATGGCGAGATCGGCCTCGGCCACCGCCGGCTGTCGATCGTCGGCCTCGCCGATGGCCAGCAGCCGATGCTGAGCGACGATGGCAATCTGCTGCTCAGCTTCAACGGCGAAATCTTCAACTATGTCGAACTGCGCGCCGAACTGGTGGCGCGCGGCGAACGCTTCCGCACCGGCTCGGACACCGAAGTGCTGCTGCGCCTGCTGGCGCTGCATGGCGAAGCGGCGCTCGACAAGCTCAATGGCGATTTTGCCTTCGCGCTCTATGACAGGCGCCGCAAGCGGCTGATGTTGGCGCGCGATCGCATGGGCGTCCGCCCGCTTTTCTACACGTGGCGCAACGGCACGATCGTCTTTGCCTCGGAAGTGAAGGCACTGCTCGCCTTCCCCGGCGTCAGTGCCGAAATGGACGTCGAGGCGCTGGACCAGATCTTCACCCTCTGGGCGCCGATCGCGCCGCAGACGGCCTTCCGCGACATCTTCGAACTACCGCCGGCCCATCTGATGGTGGTCGAGAACGGCCATGCCACGACCCGCGCCTGGTGGAGCCTCGACTTCCCGGACATGGGCGAGACCGACGACCGCAGCGAAGCGGACGTCGCCGACCAATTGCTGGCGCTGCTCGATGACGCGACCCGCATCCGGCTGCGCGCCGACGTGCCGGTGGGCGCGTACCTCTCGGGTGGTCTCGACTCCTCGCTGGTGAGCGCGCTGGCCGCGCGCCATGTCGGCAATCGCCTCCGCACCTTCTCGGTGACCTTCGACAGCGCCGAGCATGACGAGAGTGCCTTCCAGGCCGAGATGGTCCGCGCGCTGGGCACTGAACATACTTCGGTCGGCACCAGTGGCGACGATATCGCGCGGCTGTTCCCGCAAGTGGTGCGGGCCGCCGAACGGCCGATCCTGCGCACCGCGCCGGCGCCACTGCAGCGGCTTAGCGCCCATGTGCGCAATGCCGGCTACAAGGTGGTGCTGACCGGCGAAGGCTCGGACGAGATCTTCGCCGGCTACGACATCTTCCGCGAAGGGCGCGTTCGCCGCTTCGTCGCGCGCAACCCGAACTCCGCGTTCCGCGCCCATCTGTTCCGGCGGCTCTACCACTACCTGCCGGGCATCCAGTCGCAATCGGCCGAGTATCTCGCGGCCTTCTTCGGCGTGGGCGCCGACCGGCTCGACGATCCGCTGTTCTCGCACCGGCCGCGCTTCCGCGCCACGGCGCAGACCAAGCTGTTCTACTCGGAAGATCTGCGGGCGCAGCTCGGGGACTATGATGCGACTGCCATGCTGGCGTCGCGCCTCCCCGCGCGCTTCACCAAATGGCATCCGCTGCATCAGGCGCAATATCTTGAGACCAGTTTCCTGATGCCGGGCTATATCCTGTCGAGCCAGGGCGATCGCGTGTCGATGGCCAATGCCGTAGAGGGCCGCTTCCCCTTCCTCGATCATCGTCTCGTCGAGTTCGCCGCGCGCATCCCGACCGGAATGAAGCTCAAGGGGCTCGATGAAAAGCACATTTTGAAGCGTGCCGCTTCCGGCCTTGTGCCCGCCTCGATCACCGGCCGCTCCAAGCAACCCTATCGCGCGCCGGACAGCGAGAGCTTCCGCAACGCCGCCTATGTCGACGACGTGCTCGCGACGCAGACGGGGCTGTTCAACCCCAACGCCGTGCAGAAGCTGGCGCAAAAGGCCCGCAAGGGCGCCATGACCGGCTTCCGCGACAACGCCGCCTTTGTCGGCATTCTTTCGACCCAGCTCTGGCATCGCCAGTTCGCTGGCACTTCCTCCTCCCTCACTGAAAACGCCGCCTGAAAGGACTATTCATGACCACCGCCGAGAGCATTCGCAGCTTCATCATCGAGAACTTCCTGTTTGGCGATACCAGCCAGGACCTCGGCGATGACGTCTCGCTGATCGAGGCCGATCTCGTCGACTCGACCGGCGTGCTCGAACTCGTTGCCCATGTCGAGACGGCCTATGGCATCACGGTCAAGGACGCCGACATCGTGCCGGCGAACTTCGACTCGATCGGCCGCATCGCGGCGTTCGTTGCCTCGCGCAGCAGCGCGGCGAAGGCCGCCTGAGGTAAGCCATGCGCGTCGAGACTTTCCTTCGGCACAGTGCCCAGCGCTTCCCGCACAAGACCGCCCTGGTCGCGGGCGCAACGCGGCTGACCTATGCCGAGTTCGACGCGCGGACCACCGCGCTCGCTGCTTCGCTGCAACGGCAGGGTGTCGCGCGCAATGACCGCGTGCTGGTGTTCATGGACAATGCGGCGGAAGCCGCGCTGTCGGTGTTCGCCGTGCTCAAGGCC
Source organism: Hyphomicrobiales bacterium (assembly GCA_004144345.1). GTDB lineage: Bacteria > Pseudomonadota > Alphaproteobacteria > Rhizobiales > Devosiaceae > Devosia_A. The sequence continues at coordinate 95,993 of SEEL01000011.1, read as the reverse complement.
GGCGCAACGTTCTCGCCGATCAACGCCTCGACCAAGGCCGACAAGCTGGCCTATATCGTCGGCAATTGCCGGCCGCGCGCCATCCTGACGCAAAAGAAGCTGGCGCCCGTCGCGACCGAAGCGATCGGCGACGCCGCGGTGTCGCTGCTGGTCGTGGGTTCGCCCGAATGGGACGCCGCCCTCGCCGAGACGGCGCCGCTTGCCGCGCATGGCGGCATCGACAGCGACCTCGGCATGCTGATCTACACTTCGGGTTCAACCGGCCGCCCCAAGGGCGTGATGATGACGCACCGCAATATCGACGCGGCGTCGGACTCGATCACCACCTATCTCGAGAGCACGGCCGACGATATCATCCTCAACGTCGCGCCGCTGGCCTTCGACTATGGCCTCTACCAGCTGCTGATGGCAGTGCGCATGGGCGCAACGCTGGTGCTGGAGAAAAGTTTTGCCTTCCCTGCCGCGATATTCGAGACGATGCGGCGCGAAAATGTCACCGGCTTCCCGCTGGTGCCGACCATGGCTGCCATGGTGCTGCAGATGCGCGACCTCGACGCGCTCGCCGTGCCGACGCTGCGCTACATCACCAATACGGCGGCTGCGCTGCCGGAAGAGCATATCCAGAAGCTCCGCAGCCTGTTCCCCGGCGCGACGCTCTATTCGATGTACGGCCTCACCGAGTGCAAGCGCTGCACCTATCTGCCGCCGAGCCAGCTCGACATGCGCGCCGGCTCCGTCGGCATCGCCATCCCCAACACTGAGGCCTATGTCGCCGATGATGCGGGCGAGCCTGTCGCCAATGGCGTGATCGGCGAACTGGTGATCCGCGGTCCGCATGTGATGCAGGGCTATTGGGAAAACCCCGCAGCGACCGCCGAGCGGCTGCGCCCCGGCCGCAATGCGTGGGAGAAGGTGCTGTTCACCGGCGACCTGTTCTACGCCGACAGCGAGGGCTTCCTCTATTTCGTCGGCCGCAAGGACGACATCATCAAGACGCGCGGCGAAAAAGTCGCGCCCAAGGAAGTCGAAGTCGCGCTCTACGCCCATCCAGGCATTGTCGAAGCCGTCGTGGTCGGTGTCGCCGACCCGGTGCTCGGCCAGGCCGTCAAGGCACTCGTCGTGCGAGCCGATCCTGACCTGACCGAAGGCGAGATCATCCGCCACTGCGCCAAGCTGCTCGAAGACTTCATGGTGCCAAAATCCATCGAGTTCCGCACTGAACTGCCCAAGACCGATACGGGCAAGGTCAGCCGCCGGCTCGCCGCTGAATCGCTGGAGCTGATCTGATGCTGCATGTCCTGCCCGCCTTCTCGGCCGATACGCTCAGGATCGATTGCGATGCCGAAGCCGACAAGATCGTCGCCGGCCTCCGCTCGCAGCTGCGCAACATGCGCAAGCGCGGCCTCGTGCTGGGCCTGTCGGGCGGCATCGATTCCTCGGTGTCGCTGGCGCTGGCCGTGAAGGCCGTGGGCAAGGACAATGTCGCGGCAGTGTTCATGCCCGAGCGGGATTCCGATCCCGATAGCCTGAGGCTCGGCCAGTTGGTGGCCGGTACTTTCGGCGTCGAGGGCGTGATCGAGGATATCGGTCCGACGCTCGACGCGCTGGGCTGCTACGCCCGCCGCGACGCGGCCATCCGCACCATCTTGCCGGCCTATGGCGAGGGCTGGGCCTGCAAGGTGGTGATCGGCCAGTCCGACGGCGGCAAGGGTTACAACATCTCGTCGCTCGTCGTGCGCTCGCCCGAAGGCGAGATGAGCACGCACCGCATGCCGGTAGAGGTCTATCTCGCGGTGGTCGCCTCGACCAACATGAAGCAGCGCACCCGCAAGCAGCTCGAATATTACCATGCCGACCGGCTGAACTTCGCCGTGATCGGTACGCCCAACCGGCTCGAATATGACCAGGGCTTCTTCGTCAAGAATGGCGACGGCGCCGCCGACGTGAAGCCGATCGCGCATCTCTACAAGACCCAAGTCTACCAGCTGGCCGCGGCCCTCGGGGTGCCCGCCGAGATCTGTGCCCGGCCGCCGACCACCGACACCTATTCGCTGCCGCAGAGCCAGGAAGAGTTCTACTTCGCCCTGCCCTATGACCGCATGGACCTCTGCCTCTACGGGCTGAACAATGGCATCGGTGCCGAGGCGGTGGCCGAGGCCGCGGGTCTCACCGCCGAGCAGGTGGACTATGTGTGGCGCGACATCGCGAGCAAGCGCAAGGCGACGAAATACCTGCATGCCGGGCCGCAGCTGATCGAGCCCGTGAGCGAGATCGGTAGCGTGTGATGTCGACAGCGGAAGCCGAATTCAAGGCGGCTGGGTTTGTTGAGCGGCGGCGCTATCGCCGGCGTACCGTCAACCGGACGGCGCTGGGCCTTGTGGTCGCGGCCGCCGAAGGCTCCGCCGCCTTCGCCACCGTGCTTGGCTCGGCCTTTATCTACCACATCCTAGTGCTCGACCTGCCGGTGGGCGGCGTCGACTGGCCGCTTTACTTCATTTTCGCGGCGCTGGCCGGCATCCTCTGCGGTGCTTTCTCGACGACGGCCGTCAGCCGCTACCTCGATTCCGGCGAACGGCCGCGCTCGACCCTGCCCGAAAGCTTCTATGGCTGGACGGCGGCGCTGTCGCTGACCCTGCTGCTCGCCTTCCTGCTCGGCTCGATCGGCGATCTGTCGCGCGTGTCGCTGACCGCCGCCTATCTCGCCGGCATTCCCGTGATGCTGGCGCTGCGCAGCTTCGGCCAGGCGCTGCTGGCCAAGCGTATCGCGCGCGGCGAGCTGCACTATCAGCGCGTCGCCGTGCTCGGCAAACGGCTGGACGTGATGAACTTCCTGCTGAACGGCGACCTTTGGCGGCAGGGCCATCAGGTGACCCACACGCTCTATCTCGAGGATCTGCTCGGCGCCGACGGCGATCCCGGTCGCGCCGCGATCGCCGAGTTTGCGCGCACCAGCCTCAAGAAACGGACGGATTCGATCGTCATCGTCTCGTCCTTCGACGATCTCAATGCGATCGAGGGACTGGTGGACGAGATGAAGCGCTTCGCGCTCAACATCGTCTATGCCCCGGCCACCGCCAACCGCACGCTGAAATTCCTCGATGTGGTGCCGATCGGCGCCAACAACGCCGTGCGCTTCATCCGCAAGCCGCTGAGCGATGTCTCGGTGTTCAGCAAGCGCGCGATGGACCTCGCGCTGGCGACGGTCGGCCTGATCGTGCTGACGCCGGTGTTTGCTGTCGTGGCGCTGGCGATCAAGCTCGATAGTCCCGGTCCGGTGATCTACCGGCAGGCCCGCCGCGGCTTCAACGGCGAGACCTTCATGATCTGGAAGTTCCGCTCGATGCGCGTGACCGAAAGCGGCCACGCCATGCAGCAGGCGCAGCGCGGCGATTCACGCATCACGACGATCGGCCGCTTTATCCGCGCCACCTCGATCGACGAGCTGCCGCAGCTGGTGAACGTGCTTTTCGGCCAGATGAGCATTGTCGGTCCGCGGCCGCACGCCATCGTCCATGACGACGAGCTGGGCAAGGTGCTGGCGACCTATGCGCACCGCCAGCGCATCAAGCCGGGCATCACCGGCTGGGCGCAGGTTAACGGTTTCCGGGGCGAAACCAGCACATTTGAGGCAGTTCAGGGCCGCACTCTTCACGACCTGCACTATATCGATAACTGGTCGATCGTCATGGACGTGTGGATCATCATTCTGACGGTGTTCTCGGTCCGGACGCACAGGAACGTGTTCTGAGTCTGCGAGGCGGGGAAATGGCGATGGTACTGGACAGTGAGCCGACGGTGGCGGCCGGCCCGGACGCCCGCCTCGGTCCGCTCGAATTCGAAACCATCGAAATCGCCGGCATGCCCATTGCGCGCCTGACGAGCCGCGAAACGGCCCTGCTCACCATCGATCTCGCCACGACCTACCGACGGGGTGACCGGCCATGGTTCAGCACCAGCGCAAACGGCCAAGTGGCGTCGATGGTCGCGAGCGATCCGGCCTTCCGCGCGCTGATGAACAGCGCCGATGTGATCAATGCCGACGGCCAGCCGGTGCGGATGGCCGCCCGCTTCGTCGCCGGCGCGACGATCAGGGAACGCGTCGCGACCACCGACCTCATCCACGATGTGGCCGAACTCGCCGCCACGCGGCCGGTCTCGATGTTCTTCCTCGGGGCCTCGGAGGAGGAGAACGCCAAGGCCGTCGCCAACATGCAGCTTCGCTACCCGCGTCTGAATGTGGTGGGCCGGCTGCACGGCTATCACACGGAGGCCGAATGGCCGGCGCGGCTGCGCGAGATCAACGCGCTCCGTCCCGACATTGTCTGGCTGGCGCTCGGCGTGCCCAATGAGCAGCGCTTTTTCGACCGCTACAAGCATCTGCTGCCCGATGTCGGCCTGGTCAAGACCAGCGGCGGGCTGTTCAATTTCCTGTCGGGCTCGGCCAAGCGCGCGCCGCAATGGATGCAGGCCGCGAGCCTCGAATGGGCCTATCGCGTGTGGCAGGAACCGCGCCGCCTGTTCTGGCGCTACTTCATTACCAACCCGCACGCGATCTGGGTGCTGCTGACCACCAAGTCGAGCGGCGTGACGCGGCGGCGGCTCACCCTGCCCTAGGTCAGGCGGCGCGGCCGAGGCGCTTGGCGATGGCGCGCTTGACGATCCACTTATAGGGCCGCAGCTTTTCGTAGAGCGGCAGACTGCGGATGCGGGCGGCCAGTGCGGCCCGCGCCAGCTGCCGCCGGCCCTTGGCCGTGCGCGCCGCTATCAGGCGGCCGAGCGGCACGCGCGTATCGGTATTCTCGCGCTTCCACTCTTCATCGCCGATGCCGTGGTCGACATAGGTAAAGCCCTGCGCCTTGGCCCATTCGAGATAGCGCAAATTGAGCACGCGGCCGGGCGAGTGCTTGAACCACTCGCCGGCTTCAAAGCCGATCATCAGTTCGTAGACGATGGTGCCCATCTGCAGGGTCCAGCTCGTCGCCACGATCTCGCCGCCGACTTCGAGCGCCGCGAGATGAAGATTGCCGGTCGCGGCAAACAGCGTCGTGGCGTTCTCGAAGAACAGGCGTGAGGCGGGGCTTTCGGCGAAGCCGGGCACCAGCGTTTCCTCGAAGCGGCGCTGCTTTTGTTCGAGCAGGCGGTCGAGCACCCGCTGCCGCTCCACCGGATCGGTCGCGATGATGAAGCGGACGGCGCCGAGCTTTTCGAGGCCGCGCGCCTTGCGCTTCAGCGTCTTGAGCTGCGCCTGCGTGGCTTCGATCTCAGGCCAGGGCAGATTCAGGTTCGAGCCGTTGCAGGCCTCGGGATTGTCTTCGCTAGATAGATGATGGAGCGGATTGACGAGATCGCCGACCATGGCCGGCATCTTGTCGAGCACGATTTTGTCGATCGCCGGCAGGGCCGACTCTATGGCGGTCCACAACTGCGCCGCGCGCGCCGGGGTCCACTCGATACCGGTCGGATAGAGCAGCGGCGCATTGTAGTCGGCACAGCTCTGGTCGGCGAAGCCGAGCACGCTGATGCCGTCTTGCATCTCGATGGCGAGCGGCAGGCGCATCACCATCTGGCCGCGATGGTCGCGCACATCGATGAAGCGCGCATCGAGGCCGGCGCCGAGCGTCTCGGCCCACACGCCCATGAACTCGCGCGTCTGGAACACGTGGCCGCGCGCCTCGCCCATGGCATTGATGCCGGGCCAGTCCGCGGGGATGCCGCGATGCACGGTGAGCACAAAGTCATCCGTCTGGGTCGTGGCACGATCGAGCATCACAGAGCCTGTCATTGGGTTTGCCCCAGTTTACCGGCGCGGCGGCGTGCGGCGGAACGAAAAGGCATCGCGTGGTTAAGCATCCAGCGCCGCCGTGAGGTCGTCCCAGGCGGCATCGATCTCGCGCGACGCGACCAGCGGCCGGATCGGCAGGCCGCGCGTCGCGAGCACGGCATCGGCGAACGCCGCCGCATTGGCGCCGCGCGGCACGAATTGCAGCGCCCCGGAGGCGATGAGGGCGTTCATCAGCCGGTGATGGGTCAGCGAATCGGCGCGGGCCGGGGCACTGACGACCACCGGTTTGCCCGACAGGGCCGCGGCCTGGACGCTGGCGCGGCGCGAGGTCAGCCCCTCGCTCAGCGGATAAAGAAAGGCGTCGACCTCGGCAAAGATGCCATAGAGCTCGGCGGCCGACTTCACATAGCCCGTGACCTCGACGCGGCCCGCGAGCCCAAGCCGGTCGGCCTCGGCAAAGAAGTCGGCCTCGACATTGCCCATATCCTTGATGAACGAGCCGATGAAGACGATGCGCGTATCGACGCCGCGGCGCAGCAGTTCCGCCCCGATCTCGAGCAGGACCAGCGGATCCTTCTTCGGATAGATCGAGCCGAACTGGGCGAGGATGAAGCCGCCCCCTGCCCGCGCCGCCGCCAGCGCATCGGCGATGGCCGAAGGCTCCGTTGTGTCGGGGACGGTGAAATTGGGCGGGATCGGCAGCACGCAGCGCCGCCGGGTGACAATGCGCGACAGCGGCGTCGCCTCGAACTGCGCCTGCACTTCCGGCGCCGAGAACATGAGGCGCGTCGCCAGCGGCAGCAGCGGCAGATAGGAGATGCGGCGCGCGAGCTTCAGATCGGCCCATTCATGCAGCACGATCGTGACATCGCGGCGGGCGAGGCGCGCCCGGGCGGCGGCGATTATCGGTGCGACGAGGCGCTTCTTCCACGCAGTGATCGGCAGATTGAGCACGACGTCGTCGGCATCGCCCACGGGACGGCCGAGCGGCACGGTGGCGCCGCGGACGCCGAGATGGCGGGCCGACTGCCGCGCGAACTCTTCCACGCCGCAGGTCGTCGCGGCTTCGGACACGAGCATCACATGGCGAAGGCTCATCGGCTGGCGCGATACTGGCTGGTCTCGATGCCGCCGATCGACAGCAGGCGGCCGAGCGCGACATTGACCGGGTGGGTGGCGCGCAGCAGGCTGCGCGAGCGCACCAGTTCCTGCACGAAGCGGATCGGCGAGAGCGCGAGGATCGCCGCGTCCTTGGCGAGGACATGCGCCGCCGAGCGGCTCTTGCGTTCGATGCGGCGGTTGATGGCGCCAATGCGCAGCCCGCGCTTGAACACCCATTTGGTCTGCGTGCGCGCCGGCGGCACGGTCTCGGTGATCAGCGCATCGGCCTGCCAGTAGAAGGCGAAGCCGGCATTGCGGGCGCGGGTGAAGAAATCGGTATCGCCGCCGCCGAGGAAGTTGAAGGCAACATCGAAGGCCGGCAACCCCAGCCGTTCGAACACGCTGCGGCGGACGAGGCAATTGCCGCTGCCATAGATCATCGGCAGCGGGCCGGTGGGTGCATTGATCGGCCAGAACACCGGATGGCTCTGCATGCCGCGGCCGACATCGGCGGCAAAGCGCGGATTGACCGGACCGCCGACGATGCCGGCGCCCGAGCTGTCGGCGGCACTGACCATGCGCTCGAGCCAATGCGGCGAGGCGATCTCGTCATCGTCGATCATCAGGAAATAGTTTGTGTCGGGAAAGCGCTTCAGCGCGGCAGCAAAGCCGGCATTGATCGCCTGCACATTACCCTGCATCGGCTCGACGATGGTGACGCCGTTGAGGCGTTCGCGCGCAAAGGATTCGAACGCCGCATCCTGACCGGCGAGCCCCGCCGCATCATTCTCGACCACCAGCACGACAAAGGGGAAATTCGCATCCTGCGCGGCGAGCGAGTGGAGCGTCTCGCGCAGCATGTCGGGCCGGCGGAAAGTCGGCACGATGACCACGGCCTTGGGCGAGGGAATGCTCATGCCGCCTCGTGCAGTGCCAGTTGGCGGATCAGTTCGACCGGCGTGCCGATGAAGGACTGGACGGCGATGGCGCTCTGCCCCGGCCCGAGCTTCTTCGCCAGAGCGCGCAGTGCGGCGCCATCGAGGGCGGCGCCGTCCCAATAGGTGAGGCACGGCGATTCATGGACGATCTCGTGCCGGGCCATCAGCGCCCGGTCGTTGGCGACCATCGCGCCATAGAGCATGTATTCGGAGAAGGTGCCGGTGCGGGCGATGGCGCGCAGCCAGGGCTGGCCGGTCACCGCCTCAATCCGCTCCGTCATCGCCGTAACCGCCGCGCGGTCCCAGACGATCATCTGGCCGACATAGTCGTCGCCGGGCAACACCGGAGCCTGCAGCCCGAGCAGCGCATGGGCGTTGCGCAACCAGGTCGCATGATCGGGCAGCCGCGCGTCGGTGACGGCGCCCGGATCGAGGAACAGCGGCACGGGACCACTGGCAAAGCGGGACACATCGAACGGGCGCACGAAGCAATTGTCGGAATCGACATGCATGACGCGCGCTTGCGGCTGGGCCAGCGTCATGGCGATCTTGCGCAATTGCTGCAGATGCCAGCCGAAGATCGGTCGGCCGAGCCAGGGTGCCCAGAAATAGGTGCGGCCCTTCCACTTGATCGGCAGCTGCGTGAGGCCAGCCTGCAGCAGCTCGTCCTCATCGACGATGACCCGCTTCGGCCCGGCAAGCGCCGCGAACAGCGCCACGTCTTCGCGGGGAACCACGAGGTAATGCGTCGAATAGCCGGTGACGAAGCGATCCATTGAGTCGCAGAGCAGCCGGCACGATTCGAGATCGCGGCGATAGCTGGCGGTGATCAGCGACAGGCTCATGCGGCGATCCCGAGCCGGTCGAGCGCCGCATCGACGGTGAGCACTTCGCAGCCGGATTCGAGCGCGTGGCGCACCAGTTGGTCGAGCACGGCGGGCTGACAGCCGAACTCGCTCGGCTCGTCCTGCACATCATGGGTGAAGTAGATGACCCAGCCCGGCGGCGACAAGGCGCCATCGATCCAGCTCTGCAACTCCGCCGTCTCGAAGCAGGGCTTGAGCTCGACCGAATGGAGGTAGCCCAGATCGACCAGCCCACGATTGATGCCGGGCAGCACGCCCCGCCCGCTTCGATAGCGCCGATCGACCTCGCGCTGCCCATTGGGCGAGGTGAGGCCGAACGGGAAAGCGAAGTTGCGTCGGACCCGCGCATCAATGCCGGCGAGATAGATGTCGTTGCGCTGGAGGTCGGCACCATAGCCGAGGCCGAGCGATGCCGGCGGCTGGTGGCTGAAGGTGTGGTGGGCCAGTTCGTGACCGGCCCCGGCGAGGCGCGCATAGCCCGCATCATCGAGCATCGGCTGGCCGTCGAAGTCGCGGCCGGCGAGACCGCCGGCAACATAGAACGTGCCGCGCACCCCATGCTGTTCGAGAACGGCGGCGCCAGTCGATGCGGCGGACTCGGGAATGTCGTCGAAGGTGAAGCTGACGATGGGACGGCTCGGCGCGATGTTGACCAACTGGCGCGGCAGCGAGCGCGCAACGCGGTTGGCGACGCGATTGACGAAGGTGAACGGATCGGACTCAGGCATGAGCCATCTCCCCCTGCGGCTCGGGCGATGCAACGACATAGGCGCTGCCCTGATAGTGAAGGCCGAATACGGCGACGAGGATGGTGAACCACACCGGGCCGCCGCTGGTGAAAAAGGTGGTCTCGAGGCAGGCGGCGAGCAGGCCGTAGAGCCAGATGCGGAGGAAGAGGCGCGACAGCGCCGGATCATTGTCCGTCGTCTCGGCCCGATTGAAGTCGGCAATCGGCCTGAGGACGATCCACAGCACAAGCAGGACGAGGCCGGGAATGCCGGCATTGATGGCAGCATCGAGATAGGCGTTGTGCGCATTGGCCGCGAGGACGGCCCAGGATTCGAGCGTGCCCGCGCCGTAGACCATCGAGTCGGTCTGCCAGTAGGACATGAAGCCATGGCCGGTGAGCGGGCGCTCCATGATGGCCGAGAACGCCATGCGCCAGATTTCGGTACGATCGGTGAAGCTCGCATCAATGCCGAGGGCGCTGACGAGGCCGCGGATGCCCGGATTGACGGCCGAACCGACCGACACAAGGATGAACAGGCCGAGCCCGCCCAGCACCAGCGGATAACGCAGGCCGCGCCAGCGCTCGAACGCCCAGGCGAGGACGAGAGTGGCCGGCAGCATCACCGCCGCCGTCTTGCCGCTGGTCTTCCACAGGAAGAAGACGCCAAGGCCGACCAGCAGCGCGCCGGCAAACCTTGACCAGCGTTGCCAGACGAACAGGCCGCCGATCACCGTAAAGGCCATGGCGATGGCCGCCGTGTTCTTGTGGCCGAAGAAGCCGCGCCAATTGCCGGCGAGCTGCGGCTCGACAACGTCGGAAGCGAGATGGATCGAGCGCGACGGCATGAAGATCACGCCGTAATAGGCAAGCCCCAGCATGAACAGCAGCGCGAGACCGAGGAGCTTGGCGAAATGCTTCTCGTCGCGCGGCAGCAGGAGGAAGACGCTGGCGATGACGAACACCATGCCCGCCATAACGACGCGGCGGAGAGCCGTCGCCGGGTCGGCGCCGAGCAGCGCCGTAAGCACCAGCCACAGGAAGATTGCCGCGAGCAACCACCTCGGCTGCGCCACCTGCCGGAGCATCGGGTGGCGGACCGCGAAGATCGCCAGCACGCCGAACAGGGCGATCGCAATCATCTGGTTGAGGCTGTTGGAATTGCCGGCCCAGGGATCGGCAGCGCTCAGCAGCGACAGATTGGGGAACGGCGCGAGCGAGATCCAGAAATAGCCGATGACCACGAAAAACAGCAGCGAGCGGCCCATCGAGCCGCTCCCTTGTTCACCGTCGCGATGTGGCGCCGCCGCCGACATGCCCAGTTCCTATTTCCGCTGCCGCTTGAATTCTGCGAGGAGGCCGAGACCGAGGATCAGCACGATGGCAAGCGCCGCGCCACCGAAGCCGCCGGCACCGGCGACCACCATGGTCTTGGGCGGCCAGCTGCGGGTGCCCGGCGGCGTCGCCGGCGTGATGAGGCGGATATTGGTGGTGTCGAGCTGCTGGCGCTCGGCGATTTCCTGCGCCCGGGCGAGCGTCGCCTCATACACGTCGGAGCGGGCCTTGGCCGTGCGCTCGAGTTCACGCAACTGGATCTGCGCCTGGCCATCGGTGGCCACGGTGCTGCGGGCGTTCCGCGTCTGCGTCTCGATGAGGGCAACGGCATTGCGCGCCTGGTCGAGATCGAGCTTGGCCGACTGCACGGCGCGCGCCGCTTCGGCATTGATCTGCTGCTGCAACCCGGTGAGCTGGCGCTCCGCCGCAGCGCGCGTCGGATGCAGCGGGCCGAAGCGCGTCGCGGCCGCATCGGCATCCTGCTTGAGCAGGCCATATTGCGTGCGCAGCGCCACCATCGTCGCCGTGCTCACGGCATCGACATTGGCGCGGCCGGTGGTCGGATCTGTCAGCTGGTCGTAGAGCGCCTGCGCCGTGGTCAACGTGCGCTGCGCCTCGGAGGCCTGCTGGTTGAGCAGCGTCAGCGACGTGGTGCTGACCAGTTCGCCATTGCTGGCCTCAAGCCCATTGTCGCGGCGGAACACCGCCACGGCATCCTCGGCCTCGGCCACGCCGCCCTTCAGCTCAGAGAGGCGGACGGTCAGCGCCGTCACCGCGCGGCTGGCGCTATCGGCTTCGGCCTGGGCGAGTTCGGTCTGGAAGGCGGAGACGGCGGCATCGGCGATCAGCGCCGCCTTGACCGGATCCTGGCTCGAGGCAGCAAGCGTCACCACGAAGGAGCGTTCCTCGCGCCAGGCCGAGATCTTCTTTTCGAGCGCGCCGATGGCGGTAAGAACCGGATCGCCCGTCGTCCGCTCGCCGGCAAGGCCGAGGAAGCTCAGGTCAAGCCCGTCGCCCCGGCCGTTGAATTCGGGATCATTAGCGAGATCGAGATTGACCACCACGCGGCGCAGCACATTGCCCGACGTCAGGACGCGCAGCTTGCTCTCGACACCGAGCAACTGGGCATTCTGGTCATAGGCCGACTGGAACACGTCGTTGCCCATCACCTGCAGGCTCGCCGGATCGATGATGAGGTCGGTCGTCGCCGTGAAGCGCGGCTTCGAGAACTGTGCATAGCCATATCCGGCCGCTGCACCGAGCAAAGCCAGAATGACGATCCACTTGAAGCCCGAAAGCAGCCAGGCGATGAGGAGGTCGATGCTGATCGCGGGGAAGGTGAAAGTGGTGGCGCGCGCGACCGGCGCGCTCTCCGTCTCGCGCGGGCGCGACGGCGGCACGCGGGGCGTGGTCGGCAGGTCGCGACGGGCAAGACGCTTCAGCCCGGAAGGCGAAGCTGGCTTGTCGCTGCCAATGGTACTGTACATGCCGTTGGTTCCGCCCAGAGATTGCTGGAGTTGTGCGCATGCTTATAGAAGCACAAGGAAGCGGAATCGCTGCAGTTTACGGGTAGTGGTTAACCTCCAACTCACGTTAACCCCGTCGCAATACTTCAGGCGCTGAAGTTGAAAATTATGCGACAAACCGGCCGCATTTGCGGGGCGTATCCGGCCAGGAGTCTGCCAATTGGCGGGTCAGGACATTTTTAAGAAACTTGTTCCAATGGCGCTGAGCTATGCCGGCTCGGGCGGCAGCCTGATTCTGTCCAGCATCACCCAGCTCATCACCTTCGCGATCCTGGCGCGGACGCTGGGTGCCGACCAGTTCGCGCTCTATGTGACGATCACCGCCTTTACCAACGTCGCCGTGCAGGTCTGCGGCCTCGGCGCGCAGGAAACGCTGGTCCGGCGCATTGCCCAGGACCCCGCGGACTACCCCCGGCTGATGGGCCACGCGCTGCTGCTGACCCTCGGCACGGCGGGGCTGCTGTTCGTCGCCGGCCTCATCGTCCTGCCGATCCTCGTGCCGGTGTCGCCTGACGCGCTGGTGAATCTGGGCACCATCGCCCTGCTGCTCATCAGCACGGTGTTTGTGCTGCGCCTCGTGTCGCTGGCCACCGCCTCCTACATTGCCCGCTCCAACTTCGCGGTCGCCAATGCGGTGGAAGTCGGCTTCGGGCTGACTCGGCTGGCCGCCGCCCTGCTCGGCTGCCTCGTCTTCGGCGTGACCAGCGTCGCTGAATGGTCGGTGTGGTTCTTCGGCGCCCACCTCATCATCGCGGCGATCGCGGTGCATCTGATCTGGCGCCAGGGCAAGCCGCACTACACCCTCGTGCGCGAAGAACTGAAGATCGGCGCGCTGTTCTCGACCCAGTTCATCTTCAAGGCGATCCGCCAGAATACCGACATCGTGCTGCTCGGCATGTTCACCTCCGCCGAGATCGTCTCGTCCTATGGCGTGGCCCGCCGCGTGCTCGACAGCTCGTTCCTCTCGATCGAGGCCCTCAACCGGCTGATCTATCCGGGCTCGGCCGTGGCCTTTGCCAATGGCTTCCACAACGCGCTGGGCCGGGTCCGCAAGGTGATGGGCGCCGGCGTCGGGATCGCCATTTTCGCCGCGGTGGCCGTCTATGTGCTGGCGCCGCTGATGCCGCTCCTGTTCGGCGACGAGTACAGCTCGATGGTCGGCTTCACGCAGATCCTGTGCTGGGTGGTGATCCCCGTTTCGTTCAGTTCGATCGCGCTCGACGCCTTCGGCGCGGCTGGGCGCCAGGACGTGCGGGCGCTCGTCTACAACACGTCCAACATTCTCGCCGCGCTGATTTTGGCCGTTTCCTGCGCTGTCGCCGGGGTCCAGGGCGCCTTCGTTTCGGCCTATGCGGTCGAAATCCTCACCGCCATCGCGGCTTGCGCCCTGCTGCTGCGCTTCGTGCGATCCGACCGCCAAAAGGCCCTGCGGGCCGCCCCGGCCGAGTAGCACCCAGGAATTTCAGGGTTGCCCCGCGGGGTAATAGTTTTCTATCACCGCGAGCGGATCGCGGGGCACGATGGTAACGCTCAAGGAAATCGCCGAGGCAGTTGGGGTGTCCAGCGCGACCGTGTCGCGCGTGCTGAACTTCGACGCGACGCTGTCGGTCTCGGCCAAGAAGCGGCAGGCGATCATCGAAGCGGCCGAGGCGCTGAACTATGCCACGCCGCGCAACCGCGCACGGGCCGCCCAGCAGGGCCTGAGCAAGATCGCGCTGGTACACTTCCTGCGGCCGGACCAGGAACTGGTCGATCCCTATTACGTGGCGGTGCGCCTCGGCATCGAGAGCCGCTGCGCCGCGCTGAAGGTCGAGACGGTAAAAGTTTACCACACGGATTCGATGCCGGACGCCACGCTGCTACAAAGCGCCTCGGGCGTCATCGCCATTGGCCGGCAGACGGAAGCCGAGATCGCCTGGCTGCAGCGCCATGCGCGGCACCTGGTGTTTGCCGATTTCCTGCCGCCGAGCGACGAGCTCGATTGCGTCTATAGCGACCTCACCATGGCCATGCGCAAGCTGCTGCAGGCGCTGGTGCGGATGGATTATCGCCGCATCGCCTATATCGGCTGGGCCGACGCGCGCGCCCAGGCCTATGTGCAATGGATGCGCGAAGCCGGGCTCTATGACGAGCAGCTCTATCGCAGCGACAACAACACGGAAGAAGGCGGCTATCGCGCCGTCCGGCAATTGCTGTCCGAAGGCCGCCAGCTCGATGCGCTGGTGCTGTTCAACGATTCCATGGCAGTGGGCGCCTATCGCGCCATCCACGAACTCGGGCTCGATATCCCCGGCGACATTGGCGTGACGAGCTTCAACGACATCTCGGTGGCGCAGTTCATGAACCCGCCGCTCTCGACTGTGCATCTGCCGGCCGAGGAGATCGGCGAGACCGCGGTGGAACTGCTGCTGGAACGCTCGACCGGCCGCGAACTGGCGAAGCGGATTACCCTCGCCTCGCGGCTGATCTGGCGCGGCAGCACCCGCCATCCGGCCGGCGAATAACCACCCTCCTGTCTGACAAGTAGCGACCGTTGCGCGCCCAGCGGGCGCCATCCGCGCCAAGCTATCTGACAGGACAGCCAAACTTCCCGGATAAATATTTACTGAAAATCTTGCGCCCCCGGATTTTGCCCGCTAACAAAGTCTCAAGAGGCGCGGAGGAGCCCGCCTCTACTGTCTGGGAGGACATTCAATGAAGCTATCTCTCACCCGTCACCGGGCGCTTGGTATTGCCATGGCCGGCATCAGCTGGCTCGCAGTCTCGTCGGCGATGGCGGTCGAAATCACCGTCTGGTGCTGGGACCCCAATTTCAACGGCGCCACGATGAAGGAAGCCGGTGCCCGCTACACCGCGGCGCATCCCGATGTGACCTTCAACATCGTCGACTTCGCCAAGGCCGACCTCGAGCAGAAGCTGCAGGCGCAGCTCGCCTCGGGCACCACCGACGGCCTGCCCGACATCGTGCTGATCGAGGATTACGGCGCGCAGAAGTACCTGCAGTCGTTCCCCGGCTCGTTCGAAGCGCTGAACGGCGCGGTCGATTACTCCGCCTTCGCGCCCTACAAGGTCGAGCTGGCGACGGTGAACGGCCAGACCTACTCGCTGCCCTTCGACTCGGGCGTGACCGGCTATTTCTATCGCTCGGACCTGTTGAGCGCCGCCGGCTACGGCGCGGCCGACCTCGAGAACATCACCTGGGACAAGCTGATCGAGATCGGCAAGGCCGTGAAGGAAAAGACCGGTGGCACGCTGCTGCCGATCGACCCGAACGATGCCGGCTGGCTGCGCATCATGATGCAGTCCGCGGGTTCGTGGTACTTCAACGCCGATGGCAGCCCGAACATTGTCGGCAACCCGGTGCTCAAGGCCTCGGTCGAGACCTATCAGCGCATCCTCGCGGCGGGCATCAGCAAGCCGGTGGCCGGCTGGACCGAATATACCGGCAGCTTCACCTCGGGCGACACGCTCTCGACCTTCACCGGCGTGTGGATGGTCGGCACGATCAAGGCCAATGCCGATCAGTCCGGTAAGTGGGGCATTGCTCCCCTGCCCGCGCTTGATGGCGTCGCCGGCGCAACCAATGCGTCGAACCTCGGCGGCTCGAGCTGGTATGTGCTCTCCTCTTCTGCCGAGAAGGCCGAAGCGGTGGACTTCCTCGCCTCCGTCTGGGGCAAGGACGTCGACTTCTACCAGAAGATCCTGATCGGCCAGGGCGCGCTCGGCTCGCTCCTCGCGGCGCGTGAGGGCGATGCCTACAAGGCCAGCGACGACTTCTTCGGCGGCGCCCCGGTCTGGCAGAACTTCTCCGACTGGCTCGCCAAGATCCCCGGCGTGAACTACGGCATCTTCACCAACGAGGCCGACGCGGCCGTCGTTGCCCAGATCCCGGCGATCACCAGCGGTGGCAATGTCGACGAGATCATCGCGGCGATTGACGCCCAGGTCCGTCAGCAGATCCAGTAACATCGGAAACCCGGAAGCGGCGACGCTGCTTCCGGCCTCCCGAGCCCTCGCGCCCAGGCGCGGGGGTCTTGGCTGATCGTGGGACGCGCGGGGCATCCCGATAGCAGGAGTATCAGCGTGGCGCAGAACAGCCTGGCACGCAGAGGGGAATTGAACGGCTGGCTGTTCGTTGCGCCGGCATTGATCCTGCTCGGCCTGTTCATGATCTACCCGATCCTGTGGTCGCTCTGGATGAGCTTCCAGGTCGGCCGCGGCATGAACTGGAGCTTTGGCGGCTTCGCCAACATCATGCGCCTGGCGCAGGACCCGGTGTTCCTGCGCGCCCTGACCAACACCCTGGTCTTCCTTGCGATCCAGGTGCCGATCATGTTGATCCTGGCCCTGCTGTTCGCCAATGCCCTCAATGACAGCAAGCTGTGGGGCCGCGCCCTGTTCCGCACGGCGATCTTCCTGCCCTGCGTCACCTCGCTGGTCGCCTATTCGGTCATCTTCCGCTCGATGTTCGGGCAGGACGGCGTCATCAACCAGATGCTGCTGGCCCTGCACATCATTTCGAACCCCATTCCGTGGCTCGCCGACCCGTTCTGGGCCAAGGTCGTGATCATCTCGGCCATCACCTGGCGGTGGACCGGCTACAACATGATCTTCTATCTGGCCGCGATGCAGAACATCGACCGCTCGATCTATGAAGCGGCGCGGATCGATGGCGTTCCCGCCTGGGCCCGCTTCTGGCACATCACGGTACCGATGCTGAAGCCGGTGATCCTGTTCACGACGGTGATCTCGACCATCGGCACGCTGCAATTGTTCGACGAGCCGAACCTCATCACCAGCGGCGGCGCGCCTTCGGATTCGACGCTGACCCTGTCGCTCTACATCTACAATCTGAGCTTCAAATTCATGCCCAGCTTCGGCTACGCCGCGACGGTGTCCTATGTGATCGTCGTCCTGGTCGGGATCATCAGCTTCCTCCAGTTCCTCGCTGCAAGGGATCGTCGCGCATGACCCCTCTCGCTCGCCTCGGCCGCGCGGCCACCTATGCGGGGCTAATCCTCGCCTCGTTCATCTCGGTGTTTCCGTTCTTCTGGATGGTGGTCGGCGCCACCAACACGTCGGCCGAACTGCTCAAGGGCAAGACCTCGCCGGGCGGCGCGCTGTGGACCAACATCGCGAACTTCTGGGCGTTCGCGGACATGCCGCGCATCCTGTTCAACTCGTTCTTCATCGCCGCCGTCGGCACGCTGCTGACGCTGCTGGTGTCGTCGCTGGCCGGCTATGCGTTCGAGATCTTCCGCTCGCGCTTCCGCGAACGGCTGTTCGCGCTGCTGCTGCTGATGCTGTCGGTGCCGTTCGCCGCGCTGATGATCCCGCTCTTCATCATGATGGCCAACTTCAAGCTGATAAACACCTACCAGGCCATCATCCTGCCGGGCGTCGCCTCGATCTTCATCATCTTCTACTTCCGGCAGGCGACGAAGGCGTTCCCGCACGAACTGCGCGACGCGGCACGCATCGACGGGCTGAAGGAATGGCAGATCTTCCTCCACGTCTACATGCCGGTGATGCGCTCGACCTATGCGGCGGCCACCATCATCGTCTTCATGGCCAACTGGAACAATTATCTGTGGCCGCTGATCGTGTTGCAGACCAATGACATGAAGACCATCACCCTGACGGTCGCGACCCTCATCTCGGCCTACACGCCCGATTGGGGCGTCGTCATGGTTGGCGCAACCGTCGCCACGCTTCCCACCCTCGTCATCTTCTTCCTGCTCCAGCGCCGCTTCGTCGAAGGCATGCTGGGCGCTGTCAAATAAGGCTCTGTCTCCATGCGTTCGCTAATCGATTTCAATGATGGCTGGGTCTTCCATGAGGGCTTCGACGGCGTCCTGACCACCAACCCCCGGCCCGGCCGCAATGTGCGCCTGCCGCACAATGCGGTCGAGTTGCCCTTCTCCTATTTCGACGAGCGCGACTATCAGCGCGCCTTCACCTACCAGAAGGAATTCGAGGCCGAGCCGGGCTGGGCCGGCAAGGAAGTGACGCTCATCCTCGACGGCGCCATGGCCAACAGCGTCGTCTATTTCAACGGCGTCGAGATCGCCTCGCACAAGGACGGCTACACGCCGTTCGGCGCGCGCTTCACCGGCCGGTTGAAGGAGGGCAAGAACCTCGTCGTCATCACCGTCGATGGCAGCGAGAACCCGCAGATCCCGCCCTTCGGCGGCCAGATCGACTATCTGACCTATGCCGGCATCTATCGCGAAGCCTGGCTGCGCATCAGCGCGCCGGTGTCGATCGGCAACCAGAAGATCGAAACGCCCGATGCGCTGGCGGCGACCAAATCGGTGACCGTCAATGCCGACATCAGCAACCCGCAGGGCCTCGCCTATGCCGGCACGCTGACCGCGACGCTCAAGGACAAAGCGGGCAAGACGCTCGGGACCGCCTCGGGCGTGGCCGATGGCAAGTCGGCCTCGCTGGCGATCGGCGGGCTGACCGGCATCGAATTGTGGGACATCAAGAACCCGGCGCTCTATACGCTGGAACTGGCGCTCGACACGCAGCATGGGCGCGACGAAAGCGCGACGACCTTCGGTTTCCGCACCGCCGAGTTCACCACCGAGGGCTTCAAGCTCAACGGCAAGCTGCTGAAGCTGCGCGGCCTCAACCGCCACCAGTCCTTCCCCTATGTCGGCTATGCGCTGGGCCGCGCCGCGCAGGAGCGCGATGCGGAAATCCTGAAGCACGAGCTGCACCTCAACATGGTGCGCACCTCGCACTATCCGCAGAGCAAATACTTCCTCGATCGCTGCGACCAGCTCGGACTGCTGGTGTTCGAAGAGATCCCCGGCTGGCAGCATATCGGCGGCGATGTGTGGAAGGCCGAGGCGGTCGAGAATGTGCGACGCATGATCCGGCGCGACTGGAACCATCCCTCGATCGTGATCTGGGGCGTGCGCATCAATGAATCGCAGGACGACCACGATTTCTACGTTGAGACCAATCGCGTGGCGCATGAGCTCGACACGACGCGTCCGACCGGCGGTGTCCGTTTCATCACCGACAGCGAGCTGCTCGAGGACGTCTACACGATGAACGACTTCATCCTCGGCAATGAGGAGCTGGGCGGCAATCGCCCGCGCACGCCGCTGCGGCCGCAACAGGAAGTCACCGGGCTCGACCGGATCGTGCCCTACATGATCACCGAATATGGCGGGCACATGTACCCGACCAAGAGCTACGACCAGGAGCAGCGCCAGGCCGAGCACGTGCTGCGCCATCTGCAGGTGATGAACGCCGCCTATGGCGACCCGCAGATCGCCGGCTGCATCGGCTGGTGCGCCTTCGACTACAACACGCACAAGGATTTCGGCTCGGGCGACCGGCTCTGCCATCATGGCGTGATGGACATGTTCCGCGAACCCAAATTCGCGGCCTATGCCTATGCCAGCCAGTGCGACGCCGACGAGGAGATCGTGCTGAAGCCGGTGACCTTCTGGGCCCGCGGCGAGCGCAATATCGGCGGCACCCTGCCGCTGATGATCCTGACCAATTGCGAGGAGGTCGAGCTGCGCTACGGCAACCAGCCGCCCAAGCGCATCGGCCCCGACCGCGAGAATTTTCCGCATCTGCCGCATCCGCCCGTCGTTATCGACCGCCGGCATTTCAGCGCCGAAGAACTGGGCCTGTGGGGCATGCGCTGGGAGCCGGCAGTGATCACCGGCTACATCGGCGGCAAGGCCGTGAAGGAAGTGAAGTTCGCCGACGATCCGGTCGCGGCGACGCTGGAAGCGGTGGCGGACGCGGAGATCGTCGCTCGGCACCAGACCGTGCGCGTGATCGTCCGCGCCCTCGACCAGGCCGGCAACAAGCTGCCCTTCTTCCCCGAGCCCGTCGCCATCGAAGTGACCGGCGCCGGCAAGCTGCTCGGCCCGTCGATCGTGCCCCTGCGGGGCGGCGCCACCGGCTTCTGGGTCGAGGCCACCAGCACCGGCCCGATCAAGGTGACGACCAGCAACACGCGCCTCGGCACGACCACCCTCAATCTGACCGCAGCCCAGGGAACACCATGAGCGGATTGCAGCTTCGCAACATCAAGAAGTCCTACGGTTCGATCGAAGTCATCAAGGGCGTCGACCTCGACATCACGGACCGCGAGTTCGTGGTGTTCGTCGGCCCCTCCGGCTGCGGTAAGTCCACCTTGCTGCGCATGATCGCGGGCCTCGAGGAAATCACCGGCGGCGAACTTTTCATCGGCGACAAGCGGATGAACGACGTCGATCCGAGCAAGCGCGGCATCGCCATGGTGTTCCAGACCTATGCGCTCTACCCGCATATGACGGTGCGCGAGAACATGGGCTTTGCGCTGCGCTTCGCCGGCGTGTCGAAACCCGAGATCGACCGGCAGGTGAACGAGGCCGCGCGCGTGCTCGAACTCGGGCCGCTTCTAGATCGCCGGCCCAAGGAATTGTCGGGCGGCCAGCGCCAGCGCGTCGCCATCGGCCGCGCCATTGTGCGCCACCCGGATGTGTTCCTGTTCGACGAGCCACTGTCGAACCTCGATGCGGAACTGCGCGTCCACATGCGTATCGAACTGGCCCGGCTGCATAAGGAACTGCAGACCACGATCATCTATGTGACGCACGACCAGGTGGAGGCGATGACCCTCGCCGACAAGATCGTCGTGCTGCGCGACGGCGTGATCGAGCAGGTGGGCACGCCGCTCACCCTCTATGACGATCCCGACAATCTGTTCGTGGCCGGCTTCATCGGCTCGCCCAAGATGAACTTCATGCAGGGCGTGATCGAGAACGACGCGGTGCGCCTGCCCGAGCATGGCAATGTACTTGTACCCACGACGGTCAAGGCGGCCAATGGCACCAAGGTGACCGCAGGCATCCGCCCCGAGCATTTCAAGACGGGCGGTTCGGCTTCACTTGAGCTGGTGGTCGATCTGATCGAACATCTGGGCGGCGAGACCTATGCCTATGCCCGGCATGGCAAGGGCGATCTGCTGACAGTCGCGACGGGCAATGACCGCCAGATCAAGGGCGGCGACAGCTATCAGGCGCGTTTCGATCCCGCGTCGCTGCTGCTGTTCGGCGAAGACGGCCGCCGCCTGCGCTGACGCGAGGCAACGGCCGCTCGTGCGTGTTGCGGACTACAGGCCGCGCGCCTTGCGCCAGGCCTGGTATTCGCCTTCGGCGTCGGGATGCAGCGGGTAGTAGCGCTGCAGCGACTCGCCAGCCATCAGCTTTTCGCGCGAGAACACTTCCCACTCGGCGTGCTTCTTGCCGTCTTCGATGATGTGCTCGGCCATCGAGGGTGGGACCACCACGACGCCGTCATCGTCGGCCACTATGATGTCGCCCGGCACGACGGTCACGCCGCCGCAGGCGATCGTGACGTTGACGGCATTGGGGAAGATCCCCGTCTGCACGTGATAGTTCGGCGTCCAGCCCTTCAGCCACAACGAGAGATCGAGCTTGTCGACATTGGGCCGGTCGCGCATCACGCCATCGATGACGATGCCGGCGCCGCCGCGACCCTTGAAGTAGGTCGACATCATGTCGCCGAAGACGCCGGAGTTCATGTCGCCGCGAGCATCGACGACCACCACGTCCCCCTCCTGCACGTGATAGAGCACATGGCGATGGAGCTGCGTCTCGGGGTTGGCGTATTCGCCCTCGCTGAACAGATCCGGCCGCTGCGGCAGGAACTGCAGGGTGAGCGCCGGGCCGACGATCGACTTGCCCCGGCTCTGGGGCAGGATGCCGGTCATATGCGGATTGCGGAAGCCCATATGGCCGAGCGTCCCCGCAATGGTGGCGCTACCGAGGTCGCGCAGCCCCTCGATCAGATGCTTGGGCGGGCGAACGATGTCTTTGGTCGTCGTCATGATCTCATCCCTGAAGTACGTGCCTCACGCTACCAGTTCGTAACGGAGCCGTCGCGTCGTTTTAGATGGGGCGCTTCCCAGAATTTGAAGCTTTCCCGCTGTATCAGCTGCTCGTCGACATCGACGCCGAGGCCGGGCTTGTCGCTGACGCGATAATGGGCGCCCTCGAGCTGGTAGAGGCCCGGGAAATAGTCCGGGCTGTCGAAGCCATGGTAGAGTTCGCCCGGCGAGGCGCGGGTTTCGAGCCAGGCGAAATTGGGTACTGCCGCCGCCATGTGGATGGTCGCGGCGGTGCAAATCGGGCCGAGCGGATTGTGCGGCATCACGTCGACATAATGCGCCTCGCTCCACCCCGCGACCTTCATCGCCTCGGTGAGCCCGCCGATGTTGCACACATCGATCCGGTTGAACTGGTGGATGTCGCGTTCCATGTAGGGCAGCGCCCGCCATTTGCTGGAAAAATCCTCGCCGATGGCGAAGGGCACATCGGTGAGCTTGCGCAGCGCTTCATAGGCTTCGGGCGTTTCGGTCCGCAGCGGCTCCTCGATGAAATCGAGCGTGGCGCGCGGCAATTTCTGGCAATAACTGGCGGCCTCGGCCACCGACAGCCGCGTGTGATAGTCGATGCCGAGGACGGTCTCGATGCCGAGCGCCTCACGCACCTTGATGGTCCATTCGGCTGTGATCGCGATACTTTCGCGGGGCTCGAAGAGTTCCCCGCTCTTCTGGCCGGCCGGCATCAGCCGGATCGCCTTCCAGCCCAGTTCCTTGAGTTCGAGCGCCTGCTCGACAACTTCCGGCCCGCTGGCATCGGAGCGCGTCGTCGCAAAGGTCGGGATCAAATCGCGCTGCTTGCCGCCGAGCAGTTCGTAGACCGGCACGCCCAGCGCCTTGCCCTTGATGTCGTGCAGCGCGATGTCGATGGCCGACAGCGCCGCCATGAACGAGCGGCCGCCCTCGAAGTACTGGCTGCGATAGACCTCCTGCCAGATGCGGCCGATCTGCATCGGGTTCTGGCCGATGAGGAATTCGCGATAGTGCTCGATGGCGCCGACGACGGCTTTCTCGCGGCCGCTGAGACCGCTTTCGCCCCAGCCATAGATGCCCTCATCGGTCTCGATCTTGACGACGAGCTGGTTACGCGTGCCGACCCATACCGGGTAGGGTTTGATGGCCGTGATCTTCATGGTTCAGCTCCAGGTGCGGTCCCAGGAATATTCGTCGTCCCAGCGGTCGGTCGGCTGCCAGATGCCGGTGACGCCGGGCTGCAGATGCTGCATGAGCACCTCGTCGTCGAGATCGTCGATGCCGAGCCCCGGCTTGTCGGGCACGGTGATGAAGCCGTCCTTCACCAGCGGCCTCGGCAGGCCGATGGCGATGTCATCCCACCACGGCACGTCGGCCGAATGATATTCGAGCGCCATGAAATTCTCGGTGGCGACGGCGACATGGGCGGCCGCCATGGCGGCGATCGGGCTTTCGGCCATGTGGATGGCCATGGCGATGCCATGGTCCTGCGCCGCGTCGCCGATCTTCTTGGTCTCGAGAATGCCGCCCGAGGTCAGCAAGTCCGGATGGATGACCGAGATGCCGGATTTGAGCAGCGGCTCGAACCCTTCCTTGAGGTAGATGTCCTCGCCGGTGCAGATCGGCACCGTGGTTGCCTGCTGCAGCTGGCGGTATTGCTCGGTGTACTGCCACGGGACCACGTCCTCGAGCCAGGCCGGCACATATTTCTCGATGCGCTGCGCGAGGCGAATGCCGTTCTGCAGCGAGATGTGGCCGACATGGTCGATGGCCAGCGGAATCTCGTAGCCGATTACATCGCGCACTTCGTGGATGTATTGCTCGAGGAGGTCGAGGCCCTTGTCGGTGAAGTGCAGTCCGCTGAACGGATGGCGGACATTGTGCACGTCGTAGGTGGCGTTGCGGGCGCGGCGGTCCTCGACGGTTTTCACCGAGCCACGGCCGGGATGCACCTTGTAGCCTTCGAGCGTGCCGGCCGGCGCTACCACCGCCCCCGGGATGTCGGCGACCTGCATCAGGCCGAGATCCATCTTGAGGAAGGTGAAGCCGCGATCCATGCGCTCCTTGAGCCGCTTGCCGGTCTCGGTGCCGCTGGGCTTCTCCGCGTCGGTGTCGCAATAGATGCGAACCTTGTCGCGGAACTTGCCCCCCAGCATCTGGTAGATCGGCACGCCATATGCCTTGCCGGCGAGATCCCACAGCGCGATCTCGATGGCCGAGACGCCCCCGCCCTGCCGGCCGTGACCGCCGAACTGCTTGATGCGCCGGAACAGCCGGTCGATGTCACACGGATTCTCGCCGAGCAGCCGGCTCTTCAGCATCAGCGCGAAGGTGGCGCTGGCGCCGTCGCGCACCTCGCCCAGACCGACCAGCCCCTGATTGGTGTAGATCTTGAGCAGCGCAGAAGTGAACGGCGCCCCCTCGATCTCGGCCACGCGGATATCGGTGATGCGGAGCTCGGACGGCTTCGAGTTGGTGTTGACCCGGTTGAGGGCGTCTTCTTCGTACTTGGTCATTGCGTATCCCGGCCCGTGACAAAGCGGGCGTTCCTTGCGTCATGAAACTGGTGGTGAGGTAAGCTAGCTGGCGTGGAGAGCCATCTCCGTCTCGCCGTCGAAGAGGTGAATGCGGTCCTGGTCGAATTCGAGCCACACCTGCTCATCGGACGACACGGGCACGGAGGGCGGCAGGCTGATATTGACGACGGAGCCGGAGAGAAACGCCTGCACGAAGGTGACGTCGCCCGTGGGTTCGACCGTATAGACCTTGGCGGGCACAGCGCCCGGCGCTGCCGATTTGTGCAGCTTGATGGTCGAATGGCGCGCACCGAGCACGATCTTCTTGCTCTTAGCGTTGTTCGCCTTGCGGGCATTGGCCGCCGACAGTGGCAGATTCCAGCCTTCGCTACTGTGCAGCACCACATTGCCATCATTGGTCGCCGCCTCGAGCGGGATCAGACTCATCGCGGGGCTGCCGACAAAGCTCGCCACGAACATGTTGGCCGGATTGGCGAAGACCTCGGCCGGTGAATCATATTGCTGCAGATAGCCGCCATTCATCACGGCCATCTTATCGGCCATGGTGACGGCCTCGAGCTGATCGTGCGTCACATAGATGATGGTGGCCTTGAGGTCCTGGTGGAAGCGCTTGATCTCCGACCGCATCTGCACGCGGAGCTTCGCATCGAGATTCGAAAGCGGCTCGTCCATGAGGAACACCGCTGGATCGCGGACCAGCGCCCGGCCCAGCGCCACGCGCTGCTGCTGGCCGCCCGACAGTTCGCGCGGCTTGCGCTGCAGCAGATGCGTCATGTCGAGCACCTTGGCGGCAGCCATCACCTTCTGCTCGATCTCGGCCTTGGGCAGCCGCCGCATTTCGAGCGGAAAGGCGAGGTTCTTGAACACCGACTTGTTGGGATAGAGCGCGTAATTCTGGAACACCATGGCGATGTCCCGGTCTTTCGGGTCGAGGTCGTTGACCACGCGCTCGCCGATGACGATGTCGCCCGAGGTGATCGGGATCAGCCCCGCCACCAGATTGAGCGTCGTCGTCTTGCCGCAGCCGGACGGGCCGACGAGCGCAACAAACTCGCCATCATTGACGGTAAGCGACACGTTGTTGACCGCATAGACCGTGCCATAGGTCTTGACGAGGTCTTTGAGAACCACCTGGGCCATGGGCTACCTTTGCTGCGCGGCTAGTGTTTGACCGCGCCCTCCGTGAGGGCGCGCACGAAGTATTTCTGGAGGACAAGGAACAGCACCACCACCGGCACGCTCATCATGAACGTCGCCGCCATCAGGCCGGGCCAGTCCGTGGCGTTCTCCGAAAAGAAGCGCTGGATGCCGACCGGCAGCGTCAGTTGCTCGTGCTTGGTGAGGAAGGTGTAGGCGTAGATGTATTCGTTCCAGGCACCGATGAACGAGTAGATCGCGGTGGCAATGATGCCCGGCGTCGACAGTGGCATGACGATAAAGAAGAAGGCCTGGAAGCGCGTGGCCCCATCGATCCGCGCCGCCTGTTCGAGCTGGATCGGGATGTTGTCGTAGAATCCCTTGAGCAGCCAGATGGCGAGCGGCAGGCCGAAGGTGAGGTAGGTGATGACAAGCGAGCCGTGCGTGTTGGCCAGCCCGAGCAGGCGCATCAGGATGAACAGCGGCACGAGGAAGATCACGGCCGGGAACATGTTGCGCATGAGCACGGCGAAGAACAGGAAATTGCGGCCGGGGAACCGGAAGCGCGAGAAGGCATAGGCCGCCGGCACCGCAACCACCACCGCCAGGACGGTGGAGACGGTCGAAACGAACATGCTGTTCCAGAAGTAGCGCAGGAAATCCTGCCCGACCTTGGAGCGCGGATCGACCAGCCGCGTGTAGTTGTCGAGCGTCGGTTCGGCCGGCCACCATTGCGGCGGATATTGCATGGCCGCAAAACCGGTCTTCAGCGACGTGATCAGCATCCATGCCATCGGCATGACAGTGAAGAACAGCATGAAGGCGAGGAACACGCGGCCGGACCAGCGCCAGCCGTCGAATTTGCGCCTTGCCACGGGACGGTCCCCGGCGGTCATCGTGCTCATGAGCCGGCCCTCGACGAATCTCCGCGGGTCAGCGCGCGCACATAGAAGTAGCCGAGCAGCACCATGATCAGGAACAGCAGCACCGCGTAGGCCGAGCCGCGTCCCCATTGCTGACGCTGGAAGGCGAACTCGTAGATGTGGGTGATCCAGATATGGGTCGACCCCACCGGGCCGCCGCCGGTCATGATGAAGGGGATGATGAAGGAGTTGAAGTTCTGCACGGTGAGCAGCAGGACAGTCACCATGGAGACGCCCGACAGATGCGGGAACGTGACATGCCAGAAGCGCTGCCACGCATTGGCACCATCGACCTGGGCCGCACGCAGCAGCTGGTCGGGCACCGTCTGCAGCCCGGCCATCAACATGATCATGGCGAAGGAGAATTCCTTCCAGATGTTGACGACGATCAGCGAGGGCAGCGCGGTCTGCACATTGTCGACGAAATTGATCGGCTCGCTGGTGAGGCCAAGCTGCACTGCGAGGGCACCGATGGCGCCGAAATCGGAATGGTAGAGCCACTTCCAGACATAGGACGCCGCAACCGCACTCACCACCCACGGGATCAGCAGCAGCGCACGCAGGATGCCGCGGCCGACAAATTCCCGATGCAGCGCGAGCGCGCAGCCGAGCCCGAGCACAAAGGCAAAGAGCGTGGATGAGACAGTCCAGATCAGCGTCTGGACGGTGACCTTCCAGAAGGCCGGTAGCTGCAGCAGATAGGCGTAGTTATCGAGGCCGATGAAGACCTTGTCCTTGAGCTGCAGGCTGGCGGGCGTTTTGAAGAAGCTCAGCTCGATCGTGTAGTAGACCGGATAGGCGATGACGATGAGCATCACCACGATGGCCGGCAGGACGTAGAGATAGTCCGCGCGGGAACGGTAGACCTTGCGCATAAGGCCGACACGCTTCGGCGGTACAACCGGCACGTCAGTGAAGATTGCTTGTCCCGGAACGGTGCCCATTGCCGTCCTTCCTGCCCAAAGATCAGTGGTGGGCCGGCGGCGCTGGGCCGCCGGCCGATGGTTCGGGGAGCGGCCGCTTACTGGCTGGCCTTGAGTTCCTCGACCTTGGCGGCAGCATCATTGGCTGCCTCTTCCACAGTCATCGCGCCGGTCAATGCGTTCTGCATCATGTCGGGCACGATGATGTTCATGATTTCCGGAGCATAGGGCAGCACCGGGAAGGGGATGCCGCTGGGCAGCATCGAGGTGGTGACGTCGAGGAACTTGATGGTGTCCAGACGTTCCTTCATCCACTGGGTCTTGAAGCCACCGAGATGGCCAGGGTTGGAACCGACCCAGCTGAGCTTGGTCGACCATTCGGGGCTGGTCCACATGCAGATCAGCGCCTTGACCGCCTGCTCGTCCATGCCGCCTTCGACATAGTCGGACTTGATGACGTGGATGTTGGAGCCACCGAACACCACGGCGCGACGGGCCGGGCCTGCGGGGATGAGACCATAGCGCATGTTCTCGACGACGGCGTCGGCCGTTGCCTTGTCGGCACCGGTCGCCTTCGAGGCGAGGTCGGTCATGCGGGCATATTCGGCCGGGTGGGCGATCATCATGGCCAGTTGGCCGGCGATGAACGGGGCCTGGTTCTCGCCCTGCGTATTGGTTAGGGCGGAAGTGGGCACCGACTTGTCGCGCACATACATGTCATACGCGGCCTGCAGGGCCTTCTTGGTGCCTTCGCTGTTCAGCTCGGAGGCGCCATAGGTCGGGTTCTCGCCCGCTTCGTCGAAAGCGCCGCCGCCATACGCCCAGATGGTGGGCATGAAGCGGAACGGCGTGTTGCCGGCGTTCTGCTTGGCGACGAGGCCGTAGCCGGCGATGCCGAGCTTGTCGTGGATCTGCTTGGAATAGGCGACCACATCGTCCCACGTCGCCGGCGGCTTCTCGGGATCAAGGCCGGCATCGGCGAAGATCTTGGCGTTCCAGATGAAACCCATCGTCTCGTTGTTGGTCGGGATGCCGTAGCCGGTGCCTTCCCAGGTGACGGACTTCAAAGCGCCGGGCCAGAAATCGGCACTGGAGTAGCCGACATCTTCGGGCTTCAGCGGCTCGAGATAGCCCTTGGCTGCGAACTCGACGCCACCCAGAATCTGGAGGCGCACGACCATCGGCGCGGCATTGCCGAGCAGCGAGGTACGGAACTTGTCCAGCAGGTCGTTGTACGGGATCGACTGAACATCGGCGGTGATGTTGGGATAGGCGACCTTGAAGGCCTCCCAGAACGCCTTGTCCTGATCGTGCGCGATCTGCGGATCGGCTTCGAACGGGCCGGTGTACCAGTAGGACACCTTGCCGGTGTAGTCGTTGGGCACGACCGCGCCGCAATCCTTGGCGGTGTCGTAAGTTGCAGTGCCCGCGATGCTTTTTACATATTCGGGGGACCACTGGCTCAGGTCGACACTTTGCCCGTAGCTCACCCCGGTGGCGGTGAACACCATCGTGGTGCTCAGCAGCGCAGCAATTGAAACGCTGGCTGTCCGCTTCAGTGCAGTCATGGAACGTCCTCCTCGTTCAATAGAACCTCGCGCGCGGCCAAGACGGCCGACGCACATTCCCGTTTGCAGCTTGCGCCGCTTGTTGCTGGGGGCCGGCGAACCGGCTTCCTCTCCCGATGCCGGCCTGTGGTGATTTTTCACTCTGCCGGTCTGGGGGACTGTGGCGGACTAAAAATTGCGTGTCAACTCTTGACGATTTTGTACATAAAATGAGCAATGCCACGTGTATTGTACGACCTATCGGGGATTGGATTTACCCTGCAACCTGCCTAGAAGCCCTTCCATGTCGGACGTCGTCGCCATCGAAGCCCCTGCCCCGGACACCGCGGAACCCGCCGCCTCGGTGTACGAACTGATCCGCGACGACATCATTTCGGGGCGCCTGACGGCCAACCAGAAGCTCATCGTCGCCGACCTCGCCGAGCGCTTTGGTACCTCGACCAATCCGGTGCGGGAGGCCCTCCATCAACTGCGCGGCGAAGGCTTCGTGGTGATGACCCCGAACCGCGGCGCGCGCGTGCGTCCGATGGGCGCGGACTTCATTCGCGACATCTACGAGATCGAGGTTCTGATCGAGCCGATGTTGACCCGCTGGTTCGTCCGCATCGCCACCGACGAGGATATCAAGATCGTCGAGGATTTGTGCGTGCGGATGGAGCAGATCAACTACTCCGACCCGCCCCTGCATGGCGAACTCGACACCCAGTTCCATCACGCGATGTATCACCGCCACTACAATCGCCATGCCGTCGATCTGTGGTGGAAGCACCGCGAAATCCTCAAGGCCATGAGCCGCCGCTATCCGACGTCGATGGCGCGCCGCGTCGCTGTTCTGAAGGAACATCGCGACCTGCTCGAAGCCATCAAGGCCCATGACGAGGAGCGCGCCGGCGCCATCGTCGCGCTGCATGTCGAGGGCTCCGGCAAGCACATCATCGGTCAGATGACGACCACGCCCCGCTGACCTCCCGCCCCTTCTGCAATCAAGGACAACAGAATGAAGATCGTCGATTTGCGCTGCGCCGTGATAGGGCGCCATCCCATCGTGCGTATTGTCACCGATGAGGGGCTCTACGGTCTTGGCGAGGTGGAATTCACCAAGAGCTATCTGAAGCCCTGGGTGCTGCATTTCCGCGATGCGCTGATCGGCGAGGACCCGACCGATGTCGAGCGGGTGATGATGAAAATCCGCCAGCGCGGCAGCTTCAAGCCCTATGGCGCCGCGGTCAGCGCTATCGAGCATGCGCTGTGGGATATCGCCGGCAAGGCGGCGAACGTGCCGGCCTATAAGCTCCTCGGCGGCAAGGTGCGCGATCAGGTCCGCTGCTACAATGGCAACAAGCGCCGCAAGCGCACCGGCGACCGGCCGGAAGACTATGCTGCCGACGTCAAATGGATGATGGAGCAGGACGAGGGCTTCTTCATGGTGAAGCAGGGCATCTCGTTCCACTCCAACATGAAGGATTCGGTGCCCGACTTCCATTATGGCCCGGTGGCCAAGAAGGCCGGCTATCACGGCGCCATGGATCAGGGGCAGATCAGCGAGCGTGGCTTCAACCACATGCTCGACTGCGTTATCGCGATGAAGGAAGTGCTGGGCGACAAGGTGAGCCTGGCGCTCGATTGCGGCCCCGGCTGGTTCCTGCCCGACGCTATCCGCTTCGCCAATGCGGTCGAAAAGTACAACCTCATGTGGCTCGAGGACATGCTGACCGGCGACTATGTGCCGTGGGTCAACCCGCAGGCCTATCGCGAGCTGACGCTATCGACGACGACGCCGATCCATACCGGCGAGCAGATTTATTTGCGGCACAATTTCAAGGAGTTGATCGAGACCCAGGCGGTGCGCATCGTGGGGCCCGATCCGGCTGACATCGGCGGCATTGCCGAGCTGAAATGGGTGGCCGAACACGCCTACATGCATTCGATCATGATGGCGCCGCATGGCACGGCGAACGGGCTGCTCGGGCTCGGGGCGCTGATCAATGTCTGCGCCGCCCTGCCCGCCAACTTCATCGCGTTCGAATATCCAACGGCATCAGACCCTTGGTGGACCGATATCGTGACGGGCCTGCCGGAAAAGATCGTGACGAATTCGATGGTCGATTTGCTGCCGGGGCCGGGGCTGGGGCTCGATATCAACCCCGAGGCGGCCAAGCGCTATCTGCTGGAAGAGGATGCAGGATTCTTCGAGCCGTAATGCATACATCTCGGTTCCGGTAGCTGCAAAAATGTGCATGACTTGCACCTGAGCAAATCAGGTGCAGGCATGGATCACACTCTTTCTCCCCGGCAGGCGGTGGCTAAGTCCTTCGCCACGCTGCGTTCTTACGACGACCCTGCCTGCTTCATCAGCCTGAGGGACGAGGCCGGCGCCCTCGCCGAAGCCAGTGTACTGGAAGCGGCGGGGCCGGAGGGCAAGCCCCTCTTCGGACTGACCTTCGCGGTGAAGGACAATGTCGACGTGGCCGGGTTGGACACCACGGCCGCGTGCGACGCCTTCAAACGGCGGCCCGACAGTTCGGCCTACGTAGTCGAAAAGCTGCAAAGCGCGGGCGCCATCTGCATCGGCAAGACGAACCTCGACCAGTTTGCCACCGGCCTCGTCGGCGTGCGCTCGCCCTATGGCGTGCCGCGCAACGCGCTGCGGGCCGATCTGATCCCCGGCGGCTCAAGTTCGGGCTCGGCAGTAGCGGTCGCGGCGGGCATCGTCGACTTCTCGCTCGGCACCGACACGGCGGGCTCGGGCCGCATCCCGGCAGGCATGAACGGCATCGTCGGACTTAAGCCAACGCTCGGCCTGCTGTCGTCGACAGGCATGGTGCCGGCGTGCCGGACGCTCGATACGATCTCGGTGTTCGCCCGCGATGTGGCGCTGGCGCTGCAGGTGACCGAACTCGCGGCCGGCTATGACGCCGCCGATCCCTATTCGCGTAGGCTGCCTTTGCCCGCAAGGGGTGCGGCACCGGCATCGTTCCGCGTCGGCATCTCGCAGCCGGCACAACGCAAATTCTTCGGCGATGCCGACGCAGAAGCGGCCTATGAAGCCGATCTCGACCGGCTCGTGGCGCTCGGCGCGGCGCTTGTAGAATTGGATTTCGAACCGCTGCATGCGGTGGCGCGCCTGCTCTATGAGGGCCCGTGGGTGGCCGAACGCTACGCCGCGACGAAGCCGCTGATCGAGACGGACCCGGACGCCTTCCATCCGGTGACGCGCCAGATCATCGGCGGGGCGGCGGGACTGACGGCAGTGGGCGCGTTCGAGGCGATGTACAGGCTTGCCGAACTGAAGCGGCAGACGGCGCCGATCTTCGACAGTGTCGATTGCCTCGCGGTCGCGACCGTGCCCCGCGTGTACACGCTGGCCGAGGTGGAAGCCGAGCCGATCACGCTCAATTCTAACCTGGGCAGCTACACCAATTTCGTCAATCTGCTCGATCTCGCGGCAATCAGCGTACCGGCCGGCAGGCGCAGCGATGGCTTGCCGTCGAGCCTGACGCTCATCGGCAAGGCGGGCACAGACGGCTACCTCGCGGCGATCGGCGCGGCGGTCACGGGCGAAGCGCCTGCCCTGCCGCTGCGCGCCGCCGCCGGGCAGATCGAGATTGCCGTGGTCGGGGCGCATCTGAGCGGCCTGCCGCTGAATCACGAGCTGACCTCGCTGGGCGGCACATTCCTGCGTGCGGTGGAAACCGTATCCGACTATCGGCTCTACGCCCTGCCCAACACCGCGCCGCCCAAGCCCGGCTTGCTGCGTATCGGCGCCGGTGAGGGCGCCGCAATCAAGGCAGAGATCTGGTCGCTCGACGCGGCAGGCTTTGGCAGCTTCGTCAGCAGGATTCCGGCGCCGCTCGGCATCGGCACCATCGCCTTCAGCGATGGCACATCGGCGAAAGGTTTTCTCGCTGAAGCCGAGGCCTTGAAGGGCGCGCGCGACATCAGCGCGTTCGGCGGCTGGCGGGCTTTTCTAGCCGCGCGCTAGGCGCTGATAGGCATCCTCGACAATGGCGATGTGCTTGCGCATCGCCGCCTCGGCCGCCATGCGATCGGCCCGCATGATGGCCTCGACCACATCGCCATGCTCGACATGCGATTTGGCGAGGCGGCCGAGCGCGCCGAACTGCGCACGGCGGAACGGCGCGAGGCGCTGCCGCGTCGAGCGCGTGAGGTCGTTGAGATAGGCATTGTGCGCGCCCTCATAGATGGCGGCATGAAAGGCATCATTGGCCTCGGCGTAACCGGCGGCATCGCCAGCACGGACGATGCCGGCCATGGTCGCGTGAAGATCGTCCAGCGCCTGCCGTTCGTCGGCGGTCATCATCGTGGCGCTGAGCCCCGCGCAAAGCGCTTCGAGATAGCCCATGACTTCGAACATGCCCGCCAGCGCCTCATCATCGGGCTTGGCGACCAGCGCCTTGGCATGCGGCTTCTGGTCGATCAGCCCGCTGGCCGCAAGCTGGCGCAGCGCTTCGCGCACCGGCGTGCGCGACACCGCGAACTCCGCTGCCAGGAGCGTCTCGTCGAGCGACGTGCCGGGTTGCAGCACGCCGGCGATGATCCGTCCGGCCAGCTCCCGGCGGATTTCCTCCGCCGAGGTGCGCTTGAGCATAGTCTCCTCCTCGCGGCCTATTCCGGCGCGTCAATCACGCTGACATGGGCGGCGGCAACGCGCCAGCCCGACTTCGTACGTATCCAGGTCTGCATCTGCCGGCCGACGCGGCCAGGCGCGCTGTCGCGATAGAACAGCGTTGCAGCCACGGCGCAGTCGTCGCCATAGGTGGTGATCGAGGTCCGATCCAGCCGCCGCGCCAGGCCCTGCGGCGAACGGGCGCTGCGGAAGGCCCGGATTTCATCGATGCCGTAGAGGTTTTCCCCGCCGCCATAGCGAATGGTCGTGGGCTCGTGGAGAAACAGCTCGTCCAGCACGGCGATATCGTTGCCTACCAAGGCCGCCTCGTAGCGCGCGAAGGCGGCGCTCACCTCGGCAACGATGGCGGGGTCGTTGAGCTTCATCCGGCCGCCCGCCGCTCCAGCATCCGGTCGCGCAATTGGCTGAGGAACGGGATGTTCTCATACTGGTCGGGCTGCACGCGGTCCCAATCGACGCCCATCGGCCGCGCCGCGCTGTTGCCCGTGCGGACGAGTTCGAGTTCGGTGGCGACCATATCGAGCGGCGAGTCATGTGCCTGCATTGGCACCCGCGCATCCTCGACCAGCTGGCTTGAATGCACGGTAGTGACGATGGGCGTGTCGGCGGTGACGATGCCTAGTTCGCGGAAGATCGCCGTTTCGAGATCGGCGAAGCCCGCGCCCTTGCCGGTGCGGCCGCCGGCGCGGGTCACCGCGACGGAACCGACGACGCAGAAATCGAGCGGCGCCACATCCTCGAAGCCGATGCGCTCGCCATGCTCCATGAAGCCCTGCGCGATGGCGGCGAGTTCGAACGACACGCCATTCGCCTTGAGCCGCTCCGGATCGAGCCGCAGATAGGGAAACTCGCGCGTCAGGTACGGCACCGGCGCGAACACCAGCTTGCCCTCATAGAGCGCGCGGATGCGGATCGGGATCTGCGGCGCGTCGGGATTGGTCTTGATCGTGGCGGCGCGCTGCCATTCCTCAGTCTGCGCCAGCCGCCATGCCGCGACATCGGCACCGACGAAATTGGGGATCATGCTCCAGGCGGGGCCGATGGCGACGCCATCGCGTTCAAGGCCGGTCCACACTTCATGGCGGATCACATCCTTGTCGGGACTACGCCCGGCCCAGCGCCCCTGCTCAGTCATCCGAAAATCCTCGCGCGACCGGCGCCGACGCGGCACCGACTTTTTCGAGCTGCCGCGCCACGCGCAGCGCAAAGTCTTCGCGCCACGGCGCGGCGATGGCCTGGACGGCAAGCGGCAGCTTGTGCCCCTCGAGCCAGATCGGCGCGGCGGCGACCGGCAGGCCGATGAAGGAGATGGGCTGGGTGAAGATGCCCATATGCGGCCGGATCGGCATTTCGACGCCGCCGAAGATCGCATTCTTCTGCCCGATCATGGGCGCGCGCATCGGCGTTGCCGGCGCGAGGATCACATCGACCTCCTTGAAGAGGTCCATCATCTTGTCGTGGAACTGGCGGCGGAAGCGCTGCGCTCTTTCTACCCAGGCGCCCGGCAGCATCGCGCCGGCCAGCAGGCGCTCGGCCACGGCCGGATCGAAATCGAGCGGGCGCTCGCGCAGCCGCTCCAGATGCAGCGTCGCGCCCTCGACCATGGTGATGAGGAACGCCGCCGCCCGCGCCGCCTGCGCATCTGGGATGGTGATGCGGCGCGTCACGTCGAGCTTCTTGGCGACGAATTCCATCATCTCGCGCGGCTCGGTGTCGCCGGCGAAATAGCCATCGGCAATCGCGATGCGGAGGCCTGCCGAGCCGCGCTCCAGCCGGC
Source organism: Hyphomicrobiales bacterium (assembly GCA_004144345.1). Classification (GTDB taxonomy): domain Bacteria; phylum Pseudomonadota; class Alphaproteobacteria; order Rhizobiales; family Devosiaceae; genus Devosia_A. The sequence continues at coordinate 60,310 of SEEL01000011.1, read as the reverse complement.
CCGCAACCGGTTCGAGCGGACGGCGCACCATATGCGGATCGTCGTCGTCAAAGCCCTGCATCGCGTCATAGCTCATCGCGAGGTCTTCGACCGAACGCGCCAGCGGCCCGAGATGATCGAAGCTCGGCACGAACGGGAAGGTGCCGTGCCGGCTGAGCCGGCCATAGGTCGGCTTCAGCCCGAACAGGCCGCAAAGCGAGGCCGGCACGCGGATCGAGCCATTGGTATCGGAGCCAAGCGACAGCGGCACGAGGCCGGCGGCCACGGCGCTGCCCGACCCGCCCGACGAGCCGCCGGTCATGTGGTTGAGGTCGTGCGGATTGCGCGACGGCCCGTCCGTCACATTCTCGCCGGTGAAGTCATAGGCGTATTCGCCCATGTTGAGCGCGCCGACGCAGATGGCGCCCGCCGCTTCGAGCTTGCGCACCAGCGCCGCATCGGCAGTGGCAGGCGGCAGGTCGCGATTGATCTTCGAGCCGGCGCGCGTCGCGAGGCCGGTCAGGTCGAAAAGGTTCTTGGCGCCGAACGGCACGCCGGCCAGCGGCAGCGTCTTGCCATTCTTGACGGCCTCATCGACGGCGGCGGCCTTTTCGAGGGCGCGGTCGCGCAGCACATCGGTGAAGGCACCCAGCCGCTGATTGTGCGCCTCGATGCGGCCCAGCGCTTCGACCACGACATCGCGGGCGCTGACTGCGCCCGACCCGACCACCCGAGCAATCTCGGCGACGCTTGAACTGGCCTTCATGCGCGATAGATCGGCGCGGGCTCGACCGCGTCCTTGCTGTCAGCCTTGTCGAGCAGCGCCGCCATCTTGGCCGCTGTCTTGAGATTGTTCTTCACGCCCGGCCGAAGCTCAGGCGGAATGCCCAGTCTGAGGACCGGTGCCATCGCATCGATCCACTGGTCGAAATCCGGAAGTTTGACGCTCATCCAAAGCTCGCCTCGAGTTCCCGGAGCGGGGTCACCCAACCCACGATCCCGCCCTGCGCCACGATCATCTCGATCGCCGACGCCTTGAACTGGGGAAAATAGCTTTCCGTCGCGTCTTCTACCAGCAGGCATTCGTAGCCCCTGTCATTGGCCTCGCGCATCGAGGTCTGGACGCAGACCTCGGTTGTCACCCCGGCAAAAACGAGGTGGGTAATGCCCATCGCCTGGAGCCGTTCATGGAGCCCGGTGGCCCAGAACATGCCCTTTCCCGGCTTGTCGACGACGATTTCGCCCTCGATTGGCGCCAGCGCTTCGACGATCTGGTTGCCGGGCTCGCCGGCCACCAGCAGGCGCCCCATGGCGCCGCTCTCGCCGATATGGAGGCTGGGATTGCCGCGCCTGATCTTGCTCGGCGGGCAATCGCTGAGATCGGGCTTGTGCGCCTCGCGGGTGTGAATCACCGGCCAGCCGTGGCGGCGGAAGAGGCCGATCAGCCCCGCCGTCGCCGGGATGATGGCGGCGAGGCGGGCGACATCATTGCCGAGCGAATCGCCGAAGCCGCCCGGCTCGATGAAGTCGCGCTGCATATCGATGACGACCAGCGCCGTGTGGCCGGGGTCGAGTTCGTAGGGGTACGGGCGGGCCGTGACTTGGGTCATGGGGCACCACCCTCATCCGCCCTTCGGGCACCTTCTCCCATCAAGGGAGAAGGCGAACGAACCGAGAAGCCGGTGGCGGGGGCCTTCTCCCTTGATGGGAGAAGGTGGGCGAAGCCCGGATGAGGGTGGTGCAACAAACGCGACTGCATCAATGCCCCGCCATATATTGGCCGATGGTGTTGCGGTCGGTTTCCTCGATCGGCGACACATAGGTGATGGTGCCGCCGCTCATCACGGCGACGCGGTCGGCCAGCTCGAGGATCTCGTCGAGATCTTCGCTGACCAGGAGCACCGCCGCGCCGCGATTGCGCTGCTCCATGATCTGGCTCCGGATTTCGGCGACCGACGCGAAATCGAGCCCGAAGCAGGGATTGGCGACGATCAGCACATCGACATCGCCACTGAGTTCGCGCGCCAGCACCGCCCGCTGCACATTGCCGCCCGAAAGTGTCTCGATCGGCGAATCCGGCGAGGTGGTCTTGACCCGGTAGCGGCCGATCAGCTCCTTCGCCCGCTCGCGCATCGGCCCCGGCGACATCCACCAGCCAAGGCTCGCCACCGGCGGCTTGTCGAAGGAGCGGAAGGCGAGGTTCTCGGCGACGCTCATCTTGGGCACCGTGGCGTTCTTGAGCGGTTCCTCGGGCAGGCCGAACACCTTGTAGCGGTCGAAATGGCCGCGCTTGGGCTGGAACAGTTCGCCACGGATGTAGATGGCGCCATCGCTCAGCGCCCGTTGGCCGCTCAGCGTCTCCATCAGCGCCGACTGGCCATTGCCCGAGACCCCGGCGATGCCGACGATCTCGCCGGCCCTGATCTTGAGGTTCACCGATTTGATCGCGGGCATGCCGTCATTGTCCTCGGCAAAAAGGCCCGCGAGCTCGAGCCTGCCGGCCCCCTCGGAATGCTTGACGCGCGCCGCGCGCTCGCGGATCGCCGTATCGCCGATCATCATGGCGCTCATCTGCGGCACGCTGGCGCTCTTGGCATCGCCCGCGCCGGTGAACCGGCCGCGCCGCAGCACCGTGAAATGATCGCAGAAGGCTTTCACCTCGCGGAATTTGTGCGAGATCATCAGCACCGTGATCTCCTTGCGCGCGGCCATGCCGCCGAGGAGACCCAGCATCTCGTCGGCCTCGCCCGGCGTCAGCACCGACGTCGGCTCGTCGAGGATCATGAAGCGCTGGTCGAGATAGAGGAGCTTCAAAATTTCGAGCTTCTGCTTTTCGCCCGCGCTGAGCCCGCTGACCTGCGTATTGAGCGGCACGCGGAACGGCATCTGCTCCATGAAGGCGTCGAGCGCCTTCCTCTCCTTGCCCCAGTCGATGATCGAAGGCGCATCGGCGCGCGAGATCACGAGGTTCTCGGCACCCGTCAGCGATGGTACCAGCGTGAACTGCTGGTAGACCATGCCAATGCCATGCGCGCGGGCGTCGCGCGGCGTCTTGATCGACACTTCCTTGCCATCGAGCAGCACCTGGCCCTTGTCGGGCGAGTAAAAGCCCATGATGCATTTGACCAACGTCGATTTGCCGGCGCCGTTCTCGCCGAGCAGCGCGTGGAACGAGCCCGCCTCGACCTTGATCGACACATCGTCGAGCGCCACCAGCGGCCCGAAGATCTTGGTCATGCCCATCGCTTCGAGGGACGGCGCGCGGCCCGTGGTGACGGTCATGGCAGAGCCTCCAGCAATTGCGCCGATGTCGCGACGGCGCCGAATACGCCGCCCTGCATCTTGACCATGTCGAGCGCCGCGAGATGGTTCTCGACTTTGGTGGCGGCGGTGCAGTCGGAAAGCAGCAGGCACTCATAGCCACGGTCATTGGCGTCGCGCATGGTGGTGTGGACGCACACATCGGTGGTGACGCCGGTGAGCACGATGTTGCGGATGCGCTTGGTCTGCAGCACGAGCTCGAAATCGGTGGCGAGGAAGCTGCCCTTGCCCGGCTTGTCGATGATCGCCTCGCCTGCCTCCGGCTGCAGTTCCGGGATGATCTCCCAGCCCGGCTCGCCGCGCACCAGGATGCGCCCGCACGGTCCCGGATCGCCGATGCCGGCGCCGATCTGCTGCGAGCGCCAGCGCTTGTTGGCCGGCAGATCGCTGAGATCGGGCTTGTGGCCCTCGCGCGTGTGGATGATCGGGTAGCCCCTGGCACGGAAGGCCGCGAGCACCCGCTGGATCGGACCGATCGGCGCCCGCGTCAGGGAGATGTCGTAGCCCATCGAGTCGACATAGCCGCCCGGCGCGCAGAAATCGGTCTGCATGTCGATGACGACCAGCGCCGTGTTGTGCGAACCGAGATCGCCGTCGAACGGCCAGGCATAGGGTTCGGAGGCGATGTTCATTTGGTGATCGACAGCTCCCCGGGTGCTTCGCGCGCCGACGCCTTGCTGCCCGCCGACAGGACCAGGATGACCAGCGTCAGGATGTAGGGGGCGGCGTTGAAGAAGTAATAGCCCTGCGTGATGCCGATCGATTGCAGCGACGGACCTATCGCGCCGGCGGCCCCAAAGAGCAGCGCCGCGAAGATGGCGCGGATCGGGTCCCAGCGCGCGAAGATCACCAGCGCCACCGCCATCAGCCCCTGCCCGCTCGACAGGCCCTGGCTCCAGATACCCGGGTAACTGAGTGAGAGAAACGCGCCGCCGATACCGGCCATGAAGCCGCCGGCCGCCGTGGCGAGGAAGCGCACGAGATCGACCGACACGCCCATGGCCTTCGCCGACGCCGCGCTGTCACCCGCCATGCGGACGATCAGGCCCCATTTGGTGTTCTTGAGCGCCCACCACATGGCGATGGCGACGATGATGCCGACGAAGAACAGCGGATTGACCTGCAGCGCCTGCGCCAGCGCCGGATTGCCGGTCCAGTCGCCCAGATGGATAGCGTCGAGTTGCGGCGCGCTGGGCTGGATGAACGGCTTGCCGAAGAAGAAGGCGAGCCCGGTGCCAAAACTCATGAAGGCGATGCCGATGGCGATGTCGTTCACCTTGGGCAGCTTGCAGATGTAGCCATGCAGTGCCCCCAGCACTAGGCCGGAACTGCCGGCCGCGAGCACGCCGAGCCAGGGGCTGCCGGTGAGATAGGAGGTGGCGTAGGCGACCATCGCGCCGAGCACGAGATTGCCTTCGAGCCCCAGATTGATGCGGCCCGATTTCTCGGTGAGCGTTTCGCCCAGCGCCACGAACATGAAGGGTGTCGAGACGCGGATGGCGCCGCCCAGCATGGCGATGAGGACGGTGACGAGCTGATCCATCAGACGCGGTCCCCGCTGCTCGCCGGCTGAAAGAATTTGAAGCGGCCATAGAACGTCTCGCTGACCAGCAGCACGACGAACAGCATGCCCTGCAGCACCAGCACGGTGGCGTCGGGCAAGCCCATGCGCCGCTGGATGACGCCGCCCGCCGCGGCGATGGCGCCGAAGAGGATGGCCACCGGCACGACGGCCAGCGGGTTCTGCCGCGCGAGGAAGGCGACGAGGATGCCGGTGAAGCCATAGCCCGCCACCAGCGAGGCATTGGCCTGGCCGTGGATAGCGGCCACTTCGAAGAAGCCGGCGAGCCCCGCGCAGGCGCCGGCGATGATGCAGCAGATCACCATCAGCCAGCCAACCGGCAGGCCCTGAGCCTTCGCGGCGCGCGCATTGCCGCCGGTCATCCGCGCGGCGAAGCCAAAGGTCGTGCGGCTCATCAGCACCCAGAGCGCGATGGCAAGGACGATGCCCGCGGCAAAGCCCCAATGGACGTCCGTGCCCGGGATGCTGCCGATGCGGTAGGTGTCGCCGATGGGGAGGGTCGACGGCTTGTTCGCCGAGGCCGGATCGCGCAGCGCGCCTTCGACGAAGAAGTTCATGATGGCGATGGCGATGTAGCTGAGCAGCAGCGACGAGATCGTCTCGTTGACGCCGCGATAGTGGCGCAGCCAGCCCACGAGCCCGATCCACAGGCCACCGGCGAGCATGCCGGCCGCCGCCATCAGCGGCAGGGTCACGATCGGCGGCACGACATTGCTGACCAGCGGAATGGCGATGGCCGCAGCGGCAAAGCCGCCCAGCACCAGCGCCCCTTCCCCACCGATCATGGTGAGCCCGATACGCGCCGGAATGGCGAAGGCGAGGCCGGTGAGGATCAGCGGCGCGGCGCGCTGCAGCGAATTCTGGATCGAGAAGGAGGAGCCGAACCCGCCGGTCCACATCAGCGACCAGAACTGCAGCGGATCCTTGCCGATGATGAGGAGGAAGACCGAGAACAGCAGCGCCGAAACGACCACCGCGCCTACCGGTATCGCCACCGTTTCAGCGAGCTTGAGGACCCGAACGCTGGAACTTCGTTTTGCCGGAAGAATGGCGTCGGCGGTCTCGGCAGTCATGCGTCCTACTCCGAATATGTGGCCCCTCCCTCATCCGCCCTTCGGGCACCTTCTCCCATCGAGGGAGAAGGCCCGACTGCAAAACTCTCGGCTCGATTGCCTTCTCCCTTGATGGGAGAAGGTGGCGGAGCCGGATGAGGGTGGTGCCGCTTACACTGCTCGTCGCGGCATGGGTTGCAGCGCAGGCGGCGTGCACCCGCCACCCGCGCCGCAAGCTCTTCAGATCAGGTGATCGACCCCTGCACGCCTTCGAGCAGCCAGTTCATGCCGTCGAGGTAGGGGTCGTAATTGTCGTATTCCTTGTCGACCACGACATTGCCGGCATTGTCCTTGAGCGTGCCCTTGTAGATTTTGAGCGTGCCCGCCTTGAGCTCGGCAATGGCCGCGTCGGCGGCGGCAATCGCCTCCGGCGTCGCGCCCGCGCCATAGGCCGTGTTGCGCAGCATGTCGTTGTGGTAGCCGCCGACGAGGAAGTTCGGCGGCGTCTCGCCGGCCGCGATGGCGTCGGCATAGGCCTTGTAGATGGTCTCCCATTTGTATTCGGCGCCGGTGATGAAGCCGTTCGGCGCGAGCGGCGCCTGGCTGGCATTATGGCCGGCGGTCTTCACACCACGGCCTTCGGCGGTCTGGATCACCACCTTGGGCGAGTCCACATGGCAGGTGATGACATCGCATCCCGCATCGACCAGCGCGTTGGTCGCTTCCGCCTCGCGCACCGGCAGGCTCCACTCGCCGGTGAAGATCACCTGGACCACGGCATTCGGGTTGACCGAGCGCGCGCCGAGCAGCACCGAATTGATGTTGGAGAGCACCGACGGGATCGGCTTGGCGGCGACGAAGCCGATCTTGCCACTCGGCGAGCTCAGCCCAGCGGCGACGCCATCCACATAATGCGCCTGGTTGAGATACGGGAAATAGGAGCCGGCATTGGCCGGATCAGTGTCCTTGTTCCACAGCGGCGCGGCGTGGCGGAACGTGACGTCGGGATATTTCTTGGCGATGTCGACGACGAACGGATTGTAGTAGCCGAACGAGGTCGCGAGGATGAGGTTGGCCCCATCGAGGTTGATCATCGACTCCATGGACTTGGCCACGGCGTCGGTCTCGGGCACGTTTTCTTCCTCGACCACCGTGATGCCCGGCAGCGCCTTCAGCGTTTCCACCGAGACGGCATGCGCCTGGTTCCAGCCGAAATCATCCTTGGGCCCGACATAGACAATACCGAGCACGACGGCGGTCTGTGCGCGAGCGATGCCGAAGGGCAATGCGCTGGCGGCCAACGAAGCGGCGCCTGCCTTGAGCAGCGTGCGGCGCGATAGATTGACGAACGACATGAAAGTTTCCCCTGGTTTGCACCCACGGGACTCAATGCAATCCATGTGCCAGTGTCGGGACGCCTTTATTCTCAGGCACTTGCGGCGATTTGGACTTGCCAGTCCCGCCCCACCGATGCTTAAATATTCCGCGATGCCTAATAATTAGGCATAACACTGGTCGTTGCATACAATTGGTTGAGATCGGTTAGGATGTGGATCCCGATAGCCCTGAGCCGCGATGTGCCGCGCAAGGCGACGCGCGCGGTGATCATCGAGGGCAACGAACTCGTCATCTGGCGCGGCGAGAGCGGCGCGGCGCAGGTGTGGGAGGATCGCTGCCCGCATCGCGGCATGCGGCTGAGCTTCGGCTTCGTGCGCGGCGACAGCCTCAACTGCCTCTATCACGGCTGGGAATATGGTGCCGGCGCCAGCTGCCAGCGCATCCCCGCGCACCCGGATCTCGCGGTACCCCCAAGCATCAAGGCCAACGCCTATGCCTCGACCGAGACCGGCGGCATGGTCTGGGTGAATTTCGATGCCGAGCCGGGCCTGCCGCCCGTATTCCTCGCCGGCAAGCCGATCGCCAGCCTCGCCATTGACGCACAGCCTGAAACACTGTTCCAGCTGCTGGGCAGCCGGCCGGATGGTCCAGACCAGATCGTCGAGACCAATATCGACGGCGTGCCGGTCAATATCGGCTGGCATGTGGTCAGCGACGACAAGCTCATGCTGCATGCGGTGGCGCTCGACCCCGGCAATGTCGAATCGAAGGTGCTGGTCGCGCTGCACAAGCTGCGCGCCGATGCCGAGAAGAAGGGGACCGCGTGATGGAAAGCGCCGCCCGCGATCAATGGTACACCATCGGCGCCCTCAATGACTTCCCCGAGGGCCTGTCGCATCGCCGCCTGCTCGGCACCGACCTCACCATCACTCGTGACGGCAATAGCTTTGCGATCCACGGCGCAAGAACGCGCACCGACTACGGCCATTTGTGGGTAACGCTCGGCACGCCGGAGCGCGACCTGTTCGATCTGCCGGAATCGCGCGAGCCCGACCGGCGGTCGGTCTATTGCGGCGCCGTGCAGGTGCGCGCCTCGGGCCTCAGGCTGGTCGAGAACTTCCTCGACCTCGCGCATTTCCCCTATGTGCACACCGATATTCTCGGCGTCGAGGAAAACCCGGAAGTCGCCAAATACGAAGTCGAGCAGCGCCGCGACGTCGACGAGCTGTGGGCGACCAAATGCGAGTTCTTCCAGCCCAAGGCCGCGGCCTCTTCCGAGGGCGGGCAGATCAGCCAGTACATGTATCGCGTGGTCTCGCCCTTCAACGTCATGCTCTACAAGACGCCGCCCAGCGCGCCCAACCGCTGGGACGTGATCGCGCTGTTCGTCCAGCCGGTGGAGCCCGACCTGTCGATTGCCCATCCCTACATGCTGGTGATCGACGACACCTCGACCGATGCCGAACTGATCGGCTTCCAGCAGATGATTTTCCTCCAGGACAAGATCGTGCTCGAGAACCAGCGGCCGCGCCTGCTGCCGCTGCAGCCCGGCCGGGAGACGCCGACGCGCGCGGACCTGTCGAGCGTGCTCTACCGCCGCTGGCTCAAGGAAAAGGGCCTGACCTATGGCACCGAGGCGAGGACCGATCGCGTTGCTTGAGCTCCACGATTATGTGCTGTCGCCCGAAGCCTATGCCGTGCGGCTGATGCTGGCGCTGCTCGATGTGCCCTACGCCGCCCTCGCGGTGGACGCCTATCCCGGCAATGCCGAGGTGCCAGTGTTGTTCGACGGCGAGACCGAACTGCGCGACGCAGGGTTGATCCTCACCTATCTCGCCCGCGCTCACGCGCCCGATTGGCTGCCGCCGGACCACGCGGCGGACATTTCGCAATGGCTGGCCTTTGCAGCGCTGGAGCTGAGCGCGCTCAACGCCGCGCGCCGCGTCACCGTGCTCGGCCGCCCCGGCGATCTCGACGCGCTGCGGACGAAGGGTCGTGCCGCGCTGCGCCGCCTCGACGACCACCTGACGATGCGCGGCTTCGACGGCTACAACTTCATCGTCGGCGAGCGCGCCAGTATTGCCGATATCGCGATCTTCCCGGCAGTGGCGCTGAACCATGATTGCGGCATCGGCCTCGAGGATTATCCGGCGCTCAACCTCTGGCAGCGCCGCATCCGCGCCCTGCCGCGCTTCATCGGCATGCCCGGCATCCCGGATTATTTCTAGCGCAGCTCGAACCCGGCGCCCACCGGCTCATTCGTGTCCGTGCCGGCAATATGGGTGACCAGCGCATCGAGCGGCCCGAGCGTGCACGCCATTTCGAGTGCGCCCACCAGCGCCTCGGGGCCCGAGGCGACCAGCGTCACGCCGTCACCCTCGGCGGCGGCCCAGCCGGCGATATCGAGCCAGCTTGCCCGCTCGGCGACGAAAGCGAGATAGGCCGGCACATCGAGGCGGCCGCCAATCTCGTAGCGGACCCGCACCGGGCGGCCGCCTTCCACATCGCTGGAATAATCTCTGCGCATGCAACGACACCTAACTGCTCGCGGTGGCCTTGGCGAGGGGCGGCGCATCCGCTAGCACTGCGCCCCGGAGGACACCCATGACCCGACTGAGTTCCGCGACGCTGACCGCCGCCCTGCCCTATGACCGCAAGACGGTGACGCCTGGCATCGTGCATCTGGGCATCGGCGCCTTCCACCGCGCCCATATGGCCGTCTATGTCGACGATCTGCTGGCGCGCGACCCGAGCTGGGGCATCATCGGCGCCTCGCTGCGGCGGCCCGACACACGCGACGCGCTCGCCCCGCAGGATTGCCTCTACACCGTCGCGGTGCGCGACGCTGAGGGCACCACGACCCGCGTCATCGGCTCGATCCTCGACATCCTCGATGCGAACACGCAGCGGCAGGAGCTGCTCGTCGCCCTCGCCGATCCGCGCATCCGCATCGTCTCGCTGACCGTTACCGAGAAGGGCTATTGCCACGATCCGGCGACCGGCCTGCTCGACAAGGCCCATCCCGACATCGTGCACGATCTCGCCAGCCCCGCCGCGCCGATCAGCGCCCCGGGCCTCATCGTCCGCGCCATCGAGCTGCGGCGCGACGCGGGCATCGCGCCCCTCACCGTGATGAGCTGCGACAACCTCCCCGCCAATGGCGAGACGGCTAAGCGCATCGTCACCGGCCTTGCGGCGCTGCATTCGGCCGACCTCGCGGCCTATATCGAGGAGCACGTGGCGTTCCCCTCGACCATGGTTGATCGCATCGTGCCGGCCACCACCGATTCCGACCGCGAGACGGTGCGCGCCGCGACCGAGCTCGAGGATGCCTGGCCGATCATGACCGAGCCCTTCACCCAATGGGTGATCGAGGATCATTTCGCCAATGGCCGACCGGCTTTCGAGCTGGCCGGCGCACAGCTGGTGGACGACGTCGAGCCGTTCGAGCTGATGAAGCTGCGCATGCTCAATGGCAGCCACTCGACCATCGCCTATCTCGGCTATCTCAGCGGCTATCAGTTCGTGAACGAGGCCATCGCCGACCCGGCGATCCACAAGCTCGTCCATGCGCTGATGACGGACGAAGCGATGCCGACGCTGCCGATGGCGCGCGAGGAGCTCGGCCGCTACCGCGACCAGTTGCTCGCCCGCTTCGCCAATCCGGCGCTCAAGCACCGTACCTGGCAGATCGCGATGGATGGCAGCCAGAAGCTGCCGCAGCGCCTGCTCGGCACCATCCGCGACAATCTCGCGGCGGGCCGCTCGATCTCGCGGGCGAGCCTCGGCGTCGCGGCGTGGATGCGCTACGTCACCGGCATCGACGAAGCGGGCACCGCCATCGACGTGAAGGACCCGCTGGCAGCGCGTCTGCGCGACATCGCCGATGCGGCCGGCCGCGATGCCGAACGCCTCGCCGCGGGCCTCCTCGCCGTCGACCAGATCTTCGGCACCGATCTGCCCGCGAACGCGACCTTCCGCTCAGCGGTCACGGCGCACCTCGCTGCGCTCTTCGCCAAGGGCGCCCGCGCCACGATCGCGAGCTAGTTTAGAGCCGTTCGAAACTAGACCGCTTTAAGTTGACTGCTGCTGTCCGGATTGGTACCGCGCCCACTGGATGCGGGGAATTCCCTGCCTTGGTGGGTCAGGGACAGCAGTGGCACAGGCCGGCAGCGCAGCAGCCGAGATGGCGAAGGACGATGGCGAACACGCCGGCGTTGCCGCGACCAATGCGCAGCGCGCCTTCTGGCTGTTGCTATCGCTCGGCGCGCTGCTGGTCATCGCCCTGGCCAGCATCGCTGTCGGCTCGAAGCCCATCGCCATCGAAACAGTGCTCGAAGCGCTGTTCCGCTACGATGACAGCAACGACCACGCCATCATCATGGCGCTGCGCGTGCCGCGCACCATCCTTGGCCTTGTCGTCGGCGCCGCGCTCGGCCTCGCCGGGGCGCTGATCCAGGCGCTGACGCGCAACCCGCTTGCCGATCCCGGCATTCTGGGCGTCAATGCCGGCGCCAGCTTCTTCGTCATGCTGGCGGTGGGGCTGTTCGGCTTCACCAGCATCAATTCCTACATCTGGTTCGCCTTCGCCGGCGCCATCTTCGCCACCGTCATCGTCTACGCCATCGGCGCCGTGGGCCGCGGCGCCGCGACGCCGATCCGGCTGACGCTCGCTGGCATCGCCATCGGCGCGGTGCTCAGCGGCATCACGTCCGGCCTCGCGCTGCTCAACCCGCAGACCTTCGACCGGCTGCGCTTCTGGGGCGCCGGGTCGCTCACGGCGCCGGGCTACGACAACATCGTCATCATCGCGCCCTTCGTGGCTGTTGGCATTGTCCTCGCCCTCATCGCGGCGCGTCCGCTCAACGCCATCGCGCTCGGCGACGATCTTGCCGCCTCGCTCGGCGCCAACATCACCCGCACGCGCTCAATCGTCATCGTCGCGGTCACGCTGCTCGCCGGCGCCGCGACGGCCGCCGCCGGTCCCATTGGTTTCATCGGCCTCATGGTCCCGCATGTGGCGCGCTGGATCGTCGGCCCCGACCAGCGCTGGATTCTCGCCTTCACGCTGGTGCTCTCGCCATCGCTGCTGCTCGCCTCCGACATCATCGGCCGCGTCGTGATGCGTCCCGGCGAATTGCAGGTCGGCATCGTCACCGCCTTTGTCGGCGCGCCCGTGCTGATCCTCCTCGCCCGCCGTCGCAAGGTGAGCGGCCTATGAGCGGATTGCAGACGAGCGCGGTAGATTTCGGCCGCCCCATTGGCGTGCTCCGCCTCTGGGGCGGGCGCCTGTCGCAACGCCTCGACCTGAGGACGCTGATGCTTTGTGGCATCATGCTGGTCCTCTCTCTTGCCATCGCCCTCGTCACGCTCGCCAGCGGCGAGTTCAAGGTCTCGCTCGGCGAGGTCGCGGGCGCGCTTGTCGGACAGGCCACCGCCAGGGTGCATATGGTCGTCGTCGAATGGCGCCTGCCGCGCACATCGCTGGCGCTGATCATGGGCGCCGCGCTCGGTGTCTCCGGCGCCATCTTCCAGTCGCTCACCCGCAATCCGCTTGGCAGCCCTGACGTCATCGGCTTCAACGCCGGCGCCTATAGCGGCGCGCTGATCGTTATCGTGCTCCTCAATGGCAGCTTCTACGCCGTGGCCGGTGGCGCCCTCGCCGGGGGCATTCTCTCCGCGCTGCTCGTCTATGTGCTCGCCTGGCGTGGCGGCGTGCAGGGCTTCCGCCTCATTATCGTGGGCATCGGTGTGAGCGCCATGCTCACCTCGCTCAACACCTATCTGATGCTGCGCGCTGATCTCGAAGTCGCCATGGCGGCGGCCGTATGGGGCGTCGGCTCGCTCAATGGCATGACGCTCGAACGCCTGTGGCAGGTCGCGGCCGTACTCGCCCTGCTGCTGCCCGCGGCCCTGTTCCTGTCGCGCCCGATGCGCCAGCTCGAACTGGGCGACGACGCGGCGCGCTCGCTCGGCGTCAATGCCGAACGCACCCGCCTCGCCATGACCGTCGTCGGCGTCGCGCTGACGGCCACCGTCACCGCCGCCGCGGGCCCGATCTCCTTCGTTGCCCTCGCCGCGCCCCAGATCGCCCGCCGCCTCACCGGTTCGGCCGGCGTCGCGCTGCTGCCCTCGGCGGCCATGGGCGCCCTGCTGCTGACCGCAGCCGACTATCTCGCGCAACGCGCCTTCGCCCCCACGCAACTGCCCGTCGGCATCGTCACCGTGTCGATCGGCGGGCTCTATTTCGCCTGGCTGCTGATGCGCGAGGCGAAGCGCTAGCAAGTGGACAAGATGAACCAGCACGCTCCCATTGTCGCCGCCGCCGAGCCCCGCCTCGCAGCCCGCAACGCCACCATCGGCTACGACAAGCGCATCATCGCCGAGCGCCTCAACGTCGCCATTCCGGATCGCTCCCTGACGGTGATCGTCGGCCCCAATGCCTGCGGCAAGTCCACGCTGCTGCGCGCCCTATCGCGCCTGCTAAAGCCGACCGCCGGCGATGTCGTGCTCGACGGCAAGACCATCCACGCCTACGCCGCGCGCGACGTCGCGCAGCGCCTGGGCCTGTTGCCGCAAACGTCAATCGCGCCCGACGGCATCACCGTCGCCGACCTCGTGGCACGCGGCCGCTACCCGCATCAGAAGCTGCTGCGTCAATGGTCGAAAGAGGACGAGGCCGCGGTGGTCGAGGCCATGGCCGCAACCCGCGTTGGCCCGCTATCGCGCCGGCTGGTCGATGAGCTTTCGGGCGGCCAGCGCCAGCGCGTCTGGGTGGCGATGGTGCTGGCGCAGCAGACGCCGATCCTCTTGCTCGACGAACCGACCACCTTCCTCGACATCGCCCACCAGATCGAACTGCTCGATCTGCTGCGCGACCTCAACCGGCGCAACGGCCACACCATCGTCGCCGTGCTGCATGACCTCAACCAGGCCTGCCGCTATGCCACCCATCTCATCGCCATGCGCGATGGCGCCATCGTCGCCGAGGGCCGGCCGCAGGACATCGTCACGCCGACCCTGGTCGAGGATGTCTTTGGCCTCCCCTGTGTCGTCATCGAAGATCCTATCTCGCACACCCCGCTCGTCATCCCGCGCGGCAGCGGCGTCCATCCTTTCGAGGAAAAACCCGCCTGACCTCGCCTGTCCGTTTCACCATCAGGAGTCTCCATGATCGCCTCCCTCTCGCGCCGCACCTTCGGGGCTGCGCTTCTGGCCTTCGGCCTCGCCGCCGCGGCGCCGGCCCTCGCGCAGGACGCCTACCCCGTCACCCTCACCCACGCCTTCGGCGAGACGACGATCGCGGCCAAGCCCGAGCGCATCGTCACCATCGGCTGGACCACGCAGGACGCCGTCCTCGCGCTCGGCGAAGTGCCGGTCGCCATCCCCGAGCAGATGTGGGGCGGCGATGAGAAGGGCGTGCTGCCCTGGGTCGCCGAGGCCGTGACCGCTCTCGGCAAGCCGATGCCCGAAATCATCAATTTCGACACCGACATTCCTTATGAGCGCCTGCTCGCGCTGTCGCCCGATGTGATCCTCGCGCCCTATAGCGGCCTGACGCAGGAACAGTACGACCGGCTCAGCACCATTGCGCCCACCGTGGCCTATGCCAAGGACCCGTGGGCCGGCTCGTGGCAGGACATCATGCTGACCACCGGCAAGGCGCTCGGCAAATCCGCCGAGGCCCAGGCGATCGTCGCGGGCGTCGATGCCCGCTTCGCCGCCGCCGCTGCGGCGCATCCCGAGTTCAAGGGCAAGACCTTCACCTTCGGCTCGGTCTGGGTGGGCACGGCAGGGGTGAACGTCTACTCGGCCACCGATCCGCGCATTCCGATGGTCGAGCAGCTTGGCCTCACCGTCTCGCCGGGCGTGCTCGAACTGTCGAAGCAGCCGGGTTATTTCTTCGACGTCAGCCTCGAAAACCTCGCCACGGTTGACGCCGATGTGCTGATCCTGCTTGACGAGGGCGGACCGGAAGCCGATGCGCTCTACGAGCAGGATCTGATCAAGCGCTTCGCGCCCGTCGCCGAAGGCCGGCTGTCGCGCCTGACCGGCAAATCCTATGTGATGGCCACGTCCGCGCCGTCACCGCTGAGCATTCCGTGGATGCTCGACCAGTTCGTCGCCGGCCTCGCCGAAGCCGCCAACAAGTAAGAACCGAGGGCATGTGGCCCTCATGTCGAGGGCCGCATGCTCCGCAATTTCTTCCAGTACTACCGCCCCTACCGCACGCTGCTGCTGATCGATTTCGGCGCGGCGGTGCTGCTCGGCCTGCTTGAGCTGGCCTTCCCCACGGCGGTCCAGGCCTTCATCGACCGGCTGCTGCCGAGCGCCGACTGGCCGCTGATCTTCATGGCCGCCGCCGGCCTGCTGCTCGTCTATGCCTTCAACACCGCGCTGATGGGCGTGGTGAACTATTTCGGCCATGTGCTCGGCATCAGCATCGAGACCGATCTCCGCCGCATCGCCTTCGCGCATCTGACCAAGCTCAGCTTCCGCTTCTTCGACAATCGCCAGACCGGTGAGTTGATCACGCACGTCACCAAGGACCTCGAGCAGATCGGCGAAGTCGCCCATCACGGTCCCGAGGATTTGCTGGTCGCGGTGATGACCTTCTTCGGCGCGCTGGCGCTCATGCTGTTCATGCATTGGCAGCTGGCGCTGATCACGCTGACCATCGTCCCTGTCGTCACCTGGCTCGCAGCCGTCTATGGCGCGAAACTCACCCGCAACTGGCAGGAAATCTACGGCCGCGTCGGCCGCTTCAATGTGCGCGTCGAGGAAAGCCTGGGCGGCATCCGCGTGGTCAAGGCTTTCGCCAATGAGCGGCACGAACAGGCGCTGTTCGAGCGCGACAATGAGAGCTACCGCACCACCAAGCTCGACGCCTACCGGCTGATGACGGCCTCGATCACCATCACCTATCTGTCGACCCGCATGCTACAGCTCATCGTCATGGTCGCCGGCACCTGGTTCGTGGTCGAGGGCACGCTCACTTATGGCGGCTTCATCGGCTTCCTGCTGCTGATCGACGTGTTCATGCGGCCGATCGACAAGATCACCGGCGTGCTCGAATCCTATCCGCAGGGCTTTGCCGGCTTCCGCCGCTTCAGCGAATTGCTGGCCACCGCGCCCGATATCGCCGACCGCCCCGGCGCCGTCGCCGCACCCGCCCTCCGGGGTGAAATCGCCTATCGCGACGCGAGCTTTTCCTATGGCGGGGCGCGCCGCATCCTCGACAGGCTCAACCTCACCATCGCCGCCGGCGAGACCATTGCGCTGGTCGGCTCATCCGGCGCCGGCAAGACCACCATCTGCTCGCTGCTGCCGCGCTTCTACGAACTCGACAGCGGCGCGATCACCATTGACGGCATCGATATCCGCGACATGACGCAGGCCTCATTGCGCGCCCAGATCGGCATCGTGCAGCAGGATGTGTTCCTGTTCGGCGGCACCATTCGCGAGAACATCGCCTATGGCAAACTCGGTGCCACCGACGATCAGATCATGGAAGCCGCCCGCCGGGCGCAGCTTGACGAGATGATCGCCAATTTGCCCGATGGCCTCGATACGGTGATCGGCGAGCGCGGCGCCAAGCTCAGTGGCGGCCAGAAGCAGCGGCTCGCCATCGCGCGCATCTTCCTCAAGAACCCGCCGATCCTCATCCTCGACGAGGCGACCTCGGCCCTCGACACGGTCACCGAGGGGCTGATCCAGGGCGCGCTCGAAGAACTGGCGAAGGGCCGCACCACACTCATCATCGCGCATCGCCTTTCGACCATCCGCAATGCCGACCGCATCGTCGTCATCGACGAACGCGGGCTGGTCGAAGAGGGCAAGCATGACGAGCTGATCGCCGCCGCCGGCAAATACGCGACGCTGAACAGTCACTGACCGTCAGTCGCCGTTATTGATGGTGATCCGCGCGACGATGGTCTCGCGCTCGGCCGTGACGCGGAAACCGCGTTCGCTCAGCGACACGCTCACCGGCGCGGGCTCGTCCGTCTCGTCGGTCACCGCAATCGCGGCGAGTTCGCCCGTCACCGCTTCATATTCGAGCCAGTCGCCGGCCCTGAGCCGCGCGCCCATGCGCTCCGCCGGCAGATAGTCGCGCCCATCGGTGTGATGGAAGCCCGTCGGCAGACCCGCCGCGCCGCTGAGCGGCACGATCGACACCGCATCCTCCTCGCGCAGCCCCTTGAGCGCGGTGCCCTCGCGCACCCCATGCGACTCTCCGGCGCCGCGATAGCCGAAGGCCCAGCCGGGGATCACCGCCGGCCGGTCGCCATTGATGGCCCGCACGACGTTCTCGTTCCACACGCAGTTCTCAAGTCGCATCGCCTCGACGAGGGCTTCGAGCGTTCGTTGCACGGCCTCGCGTGGCGGCCGCGGCCCGCCCTTGCCATAGTCGACGATCTCCTGCCAACCCTCGGGCGCGACGATCGAGGCCGGCGAGGTCTTCGTGCCGATCTTCTTCCACGGCCAGAAATTCCAGCCGATATCGTGCGCCTCATAGAGCCGGTGCGCGGCATAGAGCCACTCGAGATTGTTCTCGCCGCCCTCGCCCATATAGATCGGCAGCCCGAGCCGTTCGCGCGCATCGAGATATTCGGCGATATGCGCCCGGTCGGGCGGCATCCAGTAGCGATGGAACTGCAGCGCCGAGTTCTCGTCCCACACGCCGTCGAAGATCGACCAGTTGGTTGCCCAGTGCGAGCCCTCATACATGATGAGGTGGTCGGGATCGATCGCCCGGATCGCGGCGGTCATGTCTTGATAGAGCGCCACCAGCTCGGCCGGATATTTGTGCTGCCAGTCATTGGGCAGTGGCTCGTTGAGAAGATCATAGCCCATCACCACCGTCTCATGCCGGTAGCGCCGCGCCAGCAGTTCCCACACCTTGATCGCGAGATGGCGGTAGCGCTGCGGATCGATGAACAGATCCGGGTCGCCGCGCGGTGAATCGTCGATATTGGTGCCGGTCTGGCCGCCTGGCGCCCCATGCAGATCGAGCAGCAGCCATAGCTGATGCCTGCGGCACCATTCGACGCAATCGTCGATCATCCTGAGGCCAGCCTCGATCGGCTCGCCCGCCTCGTCCTGGATCAGCCGCGCATTGATCGGCAGCCGGATATGATCGAAGCCGCTCTCGGCAATGCGCCGCACATCGTCCTCGTTGAAGAACGCCGCGCGGAACCCGGTCCAGAAGCGCTGCGCCGCCTCTGGGCCGGCGAGGTCCTCGAGATGCGCCTCGATCTGCCGCGCCGAGTCGATGGGGCTCAGCTTCCACATATAGCCCTCGGGCAGCATCCAATTGCCGATGCCCATGCCGCGCAGCAGCAGCGGCTTGCCTGTACCATCGACGATCCTGTTGCCCTCGCGATGGACAAAGCCGGTGAAATCGGCAGGGCGGCGGTCGAACGTCACGATAGGCTCCTGAGGCAAGATCATTTGAGGCCCGAGAGCGCGAAGCCCTGGACGATGTAGCGCTGGAAGATGGCGAAGAGGATGAACATCGGCACCACCATCAGCGAGGCCGCTGCCATCTGCAATGACGGGTTCACCGCCAATTGCTGGTTGAGCAGCGAGAGCCCGACCGACAAGGTGTAGAGCTTCTGGTCATTGGCGATGATCAGCGGCCAGAGGAAGCTGTTCCAGCCGGCAATGAAGGTCAGCACCCCCTGCACGGCGAAGATCGGCACCGCCATCGGCACGACGATCGAAAAGAAGATCCGCATCTCCCCCGCGCCGTCGAGCCGCGCCGCTTCCAGCGTCTCATTGGGGATCGCCGTCATGAACTGGCGGAACAGGAAGATGTTGAAGCCCGACACCAGCGTCGGCAGCGCAATGCCGGCCAGCGTGTTGGTGAGCTTCATCGAGTTAAGGATCAGGAAGGTCGGGATCATCGTCACCTGCACCGGGATCATCATCGTCGCCAGCACGAGGAAGAACATCCAGCGGCGACCGCGGAACTCGAACTTGGCGAAGCCATAGCCCGCCATCGCCATCAGCAGCAGGCCGATGAACGAGATCGCGACCACCAGCAGCGTGTTGACCAGATAACGGCCGAAATCGAGTTCGCGGAACAGCGTGACGTAGTGCTCGACCGTCGGCGCCACCGGCAACAGCGTCGGCGGGAAGTCGAGCGCCTCGCGCTGCGGCTTGAACGAGCTGAGCAGCATCCACAGGAACGGGAACGCCGTGATCAGCGCGCCGATGGCGAGCGCCACGCCGATCGTGAGGGTGAGGCGCCGCTGCGCCATGCGGTCAGTACTCAATGTCCCGCCTCCTCATCCGCAGCTGGATCAGCGTCACCGCCGCAATCACCACGAACAGCACCAGCGAACCGGCGCTCGCATAGCCGAACTGGCTCTGCTGGAAGCCTTCCTTGTAGATGAACAGCGACACCGACGTGGTCGTGCCGAGCGGTCCGCCCTTGGTCAGGACGAACGGCTCGTCGAAGAATTGCAGCCAGCCGATCAGCGTCGTCACCGTCACAAAGAACAGCGCATAACCGAGCAGCGGAATGGTCACGAACCGCGTCCGCTGCCAGGCATTGGCGCCATCGAGCGACGCCGCCTCGAGATAGTCGCGCGGGATGCCTTGCAGCGCCGCGAGCAGGATGATGATGTTGAGCCCGGTGCCGCGCCACACCGCCACCAGCCCCACCGAGAACTTCGCCAGCCACGGGTCCGACAGCCATTGCAGCGGCTTCAGGCCGACACTGGTGAGGAGGAAGTTCAGGAGCCCGAACTGCGTGTTGTAGAGATAGCTCCACACCAGCGAGATTGCGACGATGCCGGTGATCGCCGGCACGAAATAGAAGGCGCGCAGTGCCTTGAAGAAGCGCCCGCCCGAGCGGTTGAGCAGCAGCGCCACGGCCAGCGACAACAACACCACCGCCGGCACGCCCACCCCGACGAAGAACACCGTGTTCCATAGCGCCTGCCAGAAATCGGGATCGCGGAACAACTTCGTGTAATTGGCAAAGCCGACGAACTTGACGTTCGACCAGCGCGCCAGCCCTGAAATGTTCATGTTGGTGAGGCTGACAAACGCCGCCACCAGAATCGGAAACACGCCGAAGGTCGCGAGCAGGAGCATCGCGGGCCCAACGAACACATAGGGGGCTAGGCGGCGGTTCATCGTCTACCGAAGCTACGGTCTCCCTTGCGCCGCCGCCACACCGGGAGCGTGGCGACGGCACGGGGGAGGACCCCGTTAGTTGATGGTCTGGCCTTCGGCCGCGGCCGACAGATCGGCCAGCGCCTGCGTGCGGTCGGCACCGGCGAGGACGATCGAGTTCAGCGCCTTGAGCAGATCGCTGCCCACGCCGCCATCCCAGTTCGAGATCATTGGCAGCACCTTGGCGTCACCGAGTTGCGCCGCATAGACCTGCACCAGCGGATCGGCCGCCAGCGCCGGATCGGTCAGCGCCGCCTTGACGGTCGGCAGCTCGCCATTGAGCTTGAACCATTCGAGCTGCGTTGCCGGCTTCGACAGGAATTCGAGCAGCTTCAGCGACTCGTCCTGCTGGTCGGTGTTGAACCACACGCCGAGGTTCGACCCGGCAAAGAGCGACGTTCCAGTCACCGCCTTGGGCAGCGTCGTGATCCCCCACTTGCCGTCGAGCTCCGGTGCGGCGCCCGCGATCGCCTTGGCGAGATAGGGACCGCTCACCAGCATCGGCGCGATGCCCGAGATGAAGCCCTGCGTCTGGTCGAAATCGCCATTCTTGGGCACGCTGCCATCGGCATGGAGCCCGGTATAGAGATCGACCGCCGCCGCGAAGGCGGGCGTGTTGAAGTCGATATTGCCCTCGGCATTGACGATGTCGCCGCCCTGGTCCCAGGTCATCACCACCGGCAGGGCGCTGTCCCATTGCGGGACGTAATAGCCATACTGGCCCTCGCCGCGCTCGCTGAGCGTCTTGGCCGCCGCGCGGAGTTCGTCCCAGGTCGCGGGCGGGTTGGCGATCCCGGCCCCCTCGAGGATATCCTTGCGATAGAACAGCACGCGCGTATCGCTGATCCACGGCACGCTGACGATCTGCCCCGCCACGGCGGTCGCCTTGCCGGCCACGCCATCGGCGAAATTTTCGGGCGCGAGGCCCGGATAGTTGCCAAGCAGATCATCGAGCGGCAGCAGCGCGCCCGCATCAGCAAAGGTGCGCAGCTTGCTGAGCCCGATCTGGACGATATCCGGCCCCTGCCCCGACGCCACCGACGTCGTCAGCTTCTGGTCGATCGCGTCCCACGGCACCGCCACGGTCTCGACATCGATACCGCTCTCCGCCTCGAACGGCGCGACGAGCTGGTCGAAATTGGCCGATGAATCGCCCATGATCCACACCGTCACCGGCGCGGCGATGGCCGTGCCGCCTAGCAGCGTTGCCGTCAGTCCGGCGAGCGCCGCGCCCTTGAGCGCAACCGCAATAGTCCTCCGCATGATAGTCCCTCTCTCTTGTTGTCGTTGAAGACGGCCCTGCGTTCTCACAGTGGCCGGTAGGAAAGCTCCAGCACCTCGTCCGTCGGCTCTGCCACCGCATCGTCGCCACGGATCGGCGACGCGCCCGGCGGCACGTCGAAATTGAAGAATTGCTGCACCACGAGACCGGCGGCGCCGCGCGTCCAGCCATCATCGCCCCAGGCATGCACATCGATCCGGCGCTTGTCGCCAAAGGCCAGGCGCTCGAATTCGCCCTGCATCGCCTTCTTGAAATAGGGGAGGAACCGCACCCCCTCGCCGCCCAGCACCAGCACTTCGGGGTCGAACATGTTGACGAGTGCGGCGAGCCCGCGCCCGAGCCCGCCGCCCGCCCGGTCCAGCACCGCGAGCGCATCGAAATTGCCCGCCTTGGCCAGCGCCAGCACATCCTCGGGGCCGCATTTGCGATAGTCGTCGCTGCGCTCGTGCAGTTGTTTGACGATCGAGCGCTCCGACACATAGGCCTCGAGACAACCATAGCGGCCGCATTCGCAGAGCCGCCCATCGATGGCGATCGGCACGTGCCCGATCTCGCCGGCGCCGCCGCGATGGCCGCGGAACACCGCGCCATTGACCACCAGCCCCGCGCCCACGCCGCGCCCGATGGTCATCGCCGCAACGCTCTGCGCATGCCGGCCAAGCCCGAACAGATGCTCGCCCAGCGCGAAGGCGTTGACGTCATTGTCGACCCAGACCCGCACCCGCGCCCGCTCGGCGATCAGTCGAGCGATTGGCACATAGTGCCAGCCGATCCGCATGCTCTCGACGCAGATGCCCTGCTTGGCATCCACCAGCCCCGGCATGGCGAGGCCAATCCCGGCGACGCGCTCGATCGGCGTTCCACTCTGGCGCACCAGTTCGCTGAAGATCGCGGCGCAGGCATCGGCCACGTCTTCGGCCGACCGTGCATTCACCTCGCGGGTAGCCCGCGCGATCACGGTGGTGGAGAGGTCGGTCAGCACCGCCTGCAGTTCGGTCTCGGTGAGCTTGATACCCACCGCGAAATGCGCCGCGAAATTGAGCTTGAGCGGCCGCCGCCGCTGCCCCGAATGGGCCGGGTCCTCGACCAGCAGCCCCTCTTCCACCAGTTCGCTGGTGATGAAGGTCACGGCCGCGCCGCTAAGGCCGGTGATTTCGGCCAGTTCGCTGCGGGCAATCGAGCCGGCGCGCCGGATCTCGTTGACGATCAACCGCCGGTTCAGCGCCCGGCTCGCCCCTTGATTCCCTCGCTGCATCGCCATTCTCTTAATTAAGTAAATTAAGATTAGGAGCCAAATAGCAGCTTTGTCAATCCGCGAACGACGGCAGCCGCGCGCCAGCGCCAAACGCGCCGTCGCAGCCAGTTTCCATCCATGTCGGAGGATGCCTTGGTAGCGGGAGAGGGACTTGAACCCCCGACCCCAGGATTATGATTCCCGTGCTCTAACCAGCTGAGCTACCCCGCCCCCCGAAACCGGAGGCGAAACCGCCAAGGCGCGGCCTTAATAGGTTTGGGCCCCTACCCTGTCAAGCAGCCTCCCCGCTCTTGTCCGAACGAACACGAAAACCAGAACTAACGGTCGGCCGGAGAGACCCGCTCGGTGACAGCGCCCCCGCTCCGCACCTCATCGCCGCGCCTGTCGATGAAGGCCTTCACGGCGCGCAGATCGGCCTCGAAATGCTTGAGTTCCTCGGCCGCCTTCTCGCGGTCCGGCAGGCGCAGCAGATAGGAGGGATGCACCGTCACCAGAAGCGTGCCGCCATCCGGCAGTTCCAGCTTCTTGCCGCGCAACGAACTGATCGAGGCAGCCTTGCCCATCAGGCTCTGTACCGCCGTCGCGCCCATCGCCACGATGAGCTTGGGCCGCACGAACTCGCGCTCGAGATTGACCCAGAAGCGGCACGCCTGGATCTCTCCCACATTCGGCCGCTGATGGATTCGCTTCTTGCCGCGCGGCTCGAACTTGAAATGCTTCACCGCATTGGTGACATAGACCCGCCGCCGGTCGATGCCGACGGTGTCGAGCGCCTTGTCGAAGATTTGCCCGGCCGGCCCGACAAACGGCTTGCCCGCCAGATCCTCCTGGTCGCCCGGCTGCTCGCCGACGAACATCACTTCCGCATTCTGCGGTCCTTCGCCGAACACCGCCTGCGTTGCATATTCATGGAGCGGGCAACGCCGGCAGCCCTGCACCGCCGCGCGCGCAGCGGCCAGCGACGTGATCTCGGCCACTTCCTCCGGCGCCAGCTTGCGCGCCTCGGCCCGCTGATGCCGCACTGGCGGGATGGTCGCCGCGCGTGCCACCATTTCGGCCTCCGCTTCCTTTGCGCCCCGGATCAGGGAGGGAATGAGCGTCGCCTCGGGGAGGTTGCGCCAGTATTTGACCGGCATCTCCGATTTCATCATCGACACTTTCAGCCGCGCCGGATTGAAGATCGAGGCGAAATAGGTGCGCCACACCTCCTCCATCGCATCGCCGCGCGGCGCATCCTCCTTGCGTGTGCCATCGCCGAACATCAGCTCGTCGCCATTCCAGGCCGCCGAGCGATAGGGCGTAAAAATCGCCCATTGCATCGAAGCGAAACGGCGCACGAAAAACGGCGCCGTGCGCTCCAGCGTGTAATGGTCGGGCTCGAACCAGGCGGCGAAGCGGTCTTCGTCCTCGCGGAAGCGCACGAACGCCTTCATCTTGTGGCTGTCGCGGCGCACTTCGCTCGCCAACCGATAGAGCTTGGAGATATCGGGGTCCGATCGCACCTCGATCAGCGCCCGGTCCTTCTGCAGCCGGAACAGCAGCCGATAGCAGAGCCCGAAGCGCATCGCTTCGCGATGGCACACCGCCGCCTCCGCCAGTTCGATGAAGCGCGGCGGCACCACGCCCACCGCGCGCGCCGCCACGTCGGGCGGCCGCTCCTCGGGCTCGGCGAACAGATCGACCGCCGACGCCGGGTCCTCCCAGATCACCTCCTCCGGCGGCGTCCCGGCGAGCAGCAGGCCACGCGCCGCAAGACGCCATTCCGCAAAATCATTCAGGGAATGAAGCCGCACGCGCTTCATCAGAAGAGGCTCAATTGCGCTGGCTCGGCCGTCAGCCGCGCCTTGAGCTTGCTGTCATCGAGCGACGCACCCGGCGTCCAGTCATCGGCGACGATGAAGGGCCGCACCTTCTTCGCCGACGCGCAGAGCCGCGCCACGTCTTCGAGCCGGAGCCGGTGATGCCGCCGCGCCGCGAGGATGCCGTTGACGCTGGACACGCCCAGCCCCGGCACCCGCAGCAGCATCTCGCGATCGGCCCGGTTCACATCGAGCGGGAACAACTCGCGATGCGCCACCGCCCAGGCGAGCTTGGGGTCGATCCTCAGATCGAGGAAGCCGCCCTCGACCGCGATTTCCTCGGCATCAAAGCCATAGAAGCGCATCAGCCAGTCCGCCTGATACAGCCGGTGCTCGCGCATCAGCGGTGGCGGTTGCGGCGGCAGCTTGCTGCTCGCATCGGGGATCGGCGAGAACGCGGAATAATAGACGCGCTTCAGCCCATAGCCTGCATAAAGCGACGCACTGCGCTTGAGGATGCCGGAATCGTCGGTCGCATCGGCACCGACGATCATCTGCGTCGATTGCCCCGCCGGTGCCAGCACCGTCGGCTTCTGCTTGCCGTTCTCAAGCTTCCCGTCGGGCCGCGACTCCTCGCGCTTGCCTTCGATATGCGCCATCGCCGTGCGGATGGCGCTCGGCGCCTTCTCCGGCGCCAGCGTCGCAAGGCTCGCATCGGTGGGCAGTTCGATATTGGTCGACAGCCGGTCCGCATGCAGCGCCGCTTCAGCCAGCAGTTCCGGCGAGGCATTGGGGATGATCTTGAGATGAATGTAGCCGCGGAACCCATGCTCGAGCCTGAGCGTGCGCGCCACGCGTACCATCTCTTCCATCGTGTAGTCCGGCGAGCGAATGATCCCTGACGAGAGGAACAGCCCCTCGATATAGTTGCGCCGGTAGAAGTCGAGCGTCAGCGCCACCACTTCCTCGACGCCGAACCGCGCCCGCTCGACATTGGACGACGAGCGGTTCACGCAATAGGCGCAGTCATAGACGCAGAAATTGGTCAGCAGCAGTTTCAGCAGCGAGATGCAGCGCCCGTCCGGCGCATAGGAGTGGCAGATGCCGCTCCCCTCGGTCGAGCCGATCCCACCCTTGAGGCTGTCGCGTTTCTCGGTCCCGCTGGAGGCACAGGACGCGTCGTATTTGGCGGCATCGGCGAGAATGGCCAGCTTTCGCTGAAGGGTGAGTTGCATCTGTTCACTTTATGTTCTCGTCCGCCGTTCCGCCAATCACTTTGACATGTGCATGAAAAAGCCCGGCGCGAGGCCGGGCTTTTTCCTGTTTGGTCGGGCCGTTCATTTCCGTGGCGGCGGCGCGCCGAGGCTGCGCTCCTGCGTCAGGTTGGGATCGTCCGCCTTGCTGCGGCCGCCGCCCGAACGGTCGGGGTTCAGCAGGGCCGCGAGCTTCACCATCTGCACGAACTCGGCGCGATAGCCATTGACGTCGTCACCCTTCGAACCATTCGCCAGATCGGCGACCTCGTCCCAGCTCATCGTCTCGCCATAGGCCGAGCCCTTGAGCTTCTGGCCGAAGGCGGCGACGGCGGCGGCGAAGCGCTGGTCATTGCCGGCTTCACTGATGTCGGCCAGCGCGAGATCCTTGCCGATCGGCAGTTCGATCAGCTTGCTAATGTCCCCCAGCGGCGCCTTGTAGCGCAGCTTGAGGAAACCGATCTCGTCGTCGGCCGCTACTTCATTGCTCGTCACCGAGCCGTAGCGCAGCGGGTCGTTGAGTTCGCCACCCGAACCGGCGGGCGTGATCTCATAGAGCGCCGTTACAGTGTGGCCCGCGCCGATCTCGCCGGCATCGACCGCATCATTGTTGAAGTCCTCGCGGTTGAGCGCCCGGGTCTCGTAGCCGATCAGCCGGTACTCCGAGACCGCGGCCGGGTTGAATTCGACCTGGATCTTCACGTCCTTGGCAATCGTCACCAGATTGGCGCCGCCCTCTTCCACCAGCACCTTCTGCGCTTCGCGGAAGCTGTCGATATAGGCGGCGTTGCCATTACCGTTCTGCGCCAGGCTCTGCATCAGCGCATCGTCGAGATTGCCGCGGCCGAAGCCGAGCACGCTGAGGAAAATGCCCTGGTCGCGCTGCGTCTTGATGTAGGTCTTGAGATCTTCCGGATCGTCGATACCCACATTGAAATCGCCGTCGGTCGCGAGGATCACCCGGTTGACGCCATTCTCGATCTTGCTCTCTGCCGCCAGCCGGTAGGCGAGCGCAATGCCCTCGGCACCCGCGGTCGAGCCGCCCGCACCGAGCTTGTCGAGCGCGCCGAGAATCTTCGTCCGCTCGCTCGCCTTGGTCGGCTCCAGCACCACGCCGGCCGAACCGGCATAGACCACGATCGACACCGTATCTTCCGGCAGCAGCTGGTCGACCAGCAGCGCGAACGAGCGCTTCAGCAGCGGCAGCTTGTTGGGCTCATCCATCGAGCCCGACGTATCGAGCAGGAAGGTAAGGTTCTGCGGCTGGCGATCTTCCTTCGGCGGCACATAGCCCTTGAGGCCGATCTGCAGCAGTTCGGTCTTGGGGTTCCACGGCGTCGGGATCACGCTCATCGTCGATGAGAAGGGCGTGTCGATCGTCGCGGGCGCCTTGTAGTCATACGGGAAGTAGTTGATCAGCTCCTCGAGCCGCACCGCATCCGGGTCCGGCAGATAGCCGTCCTGGAGCAGGCTGCGCACATAAGTGTAGGACGCCGTGTCCACGTCGATCGAGAAGGTCGACACCGGCTCTTCGCTGGTGATCTTCACCCGGTTCTCGTCGAACGATTTGAACGTATCGCCTTCCACATAAAGCGGCGCCTGCGCCAAGCTGCCGCCGGCCATGTCGGCAGCCGCCGACGGCGCGGCCTGGCGCAACGTCATGCGGCCGGTCGGGGCCGGCATCGCTTCGGGCGCCGCCATCAGCTGGTCGGCCTGCGTAACCGGCGCAGCTTCGCCCAGCGCAACACTGTCGTCGGCCATCTTGGCGGCCGCCACTTCCTGCTCGGGCTTCGGCGCCTCCAGCGTCGAGAGCGTCGTCACCGTCGCTTCTTCCCTCGCGATCTCGGTCGTCGCGACCTGCACATCGTTCGGCGGGCCGTCGAGATTGTTGCGCGTCGCCACCATCTGCGTGCCCATCGGCAAAAGGACCAGCGCGGCCACCGCAGTCGCGGCCGGCACGCCAAGACCCGCGCCGAGCGTCCAGCGGCTGAGCCAGCCTTGCTTCGCCCGCGCCTTCGGCTTGCTCGCCTGCACCGCGTCGAACGCCACCATCGCGGCATTGAGCGCGAGCTTCTTCGCCTCGGGCGAAGGCTGCGCGGCGCGCAGCGACTTCAGGGAGTACAGAGCTTCGTCGGTCATTTTCTCGTCCTCGTTCATAGAAGGCCCCTGAGGGTCTTCTTGGCTTCGTGTATGTGCCAGGAGACCGTGGCCTCCTTGCACCCCATGATCTCTGCGGCTTCGACGTGGTTCATGTCCTCGCCATAGACCAGCATGATCGCTTCGCGCTGTTTGTCGGGCAGCGTCGACACCCGTTCCCAGATCTGGTGGGCCGTCGTCGCCTCTTCCTGGCCGCCCGGATCGTCTTCCGGATGCACCAATGCGAAGGCATCGACATTCTTGGCTTTGCGCACGCTCGAGCGCTGCATGTCGCGGACCATGTTGAGGGTCACGCGATAGAGCCAGCTCGTGAACGCCGAGCGTCCGTCAAAGCTCTGGATCGCGGTGGCGAGCTTGATGCACACCTCCTGCGCGATATCCTCGGCATCGGACTTCTTCCCCGTCCATTTGCAGGCGGTGCGGAAGATGAAATCGTAATTCGCTTCGATAAGCTGACTGAACGCCAGCCTGTCGCCTGCCTTGGCACGATCGACCAAAGCATTGTTGTGCGCGCTCGCCGCCGAACGCGTGCCGGTGTCAGTAAATTGCGGCGTCAAAACCAGAGACCCATTCACGCTAAGAGACCTTTGAGTTGGCATCTTTACGAGTAAGACGCCACGCCGTCGGGGTTCCTTGGCCGGGTTTTGCGATTATTTCTGGTCGGGGGCAAACTAGGCGGTTGGCCAAGCGAGCCCTCTCGGGATCGCTTGGTCCAGAGCGACAAGGAAGAAATCGTCGTCATCCCGGGGCGGCCGGGGCCTGACTGGCATCGAGCGGGCGCAAAACGCCGGGCCGAGCGGCCGGTTGCCCGGCCATGACGACTGACAATAGGACGCTTTGACGGCGCAAATCCTTGGCGCTAAGGCAGCAGTATGAGCAACACGCCCGAAAACAAGCCCATCGGCCCGTTCACCCTGACGCCCGCCCGCATCATCCTGCTGGCCTTCGGCATCCTCGCCCTCGTCTCGATCTTCGGCGGCATCATGGGGGGCGTCTCCAACGTCAACGACCTCCGCAACGCCCGCGACGCCGCGCTGAGTTCGTCCGAAGCGCCCCCGTCCGAAGCGTCAGCGCCCTAAGCCACCAGCGCCTGCGGCACGGCCTCGGCGATGAAGCCGCCGCCCAGCACTTCGCTGGTCTCGCTGTCGTCGGCGTAGAACACGCAGGCCTGCCCCGGCGAAATGCCGTACTCGCCGGTGAACAGCGTCACATACACGTCGCCGTCGATCATCTGCACGGCGCCCTGCTGCGGCGGCCGCGTCGAGCGCACTTTCACTTCGACCGGCAGGCCGTTGCCGCCCGCCGCGGACGCCAGCGCCGCGTCGCCCAGCCAGTTCACATTGCGCAGCTTGACCGTCTTGGTCATCAGCGCTTCCTTCGGCCCGACGATCACCCGGCCGCTCTTGTGCTCGAGCTTGACCACATAGAGCGGCGCGTCGGAGGCAATACCGAGCCCCTTGCGCTGCCCCACGGTGTAATTGACGATCCCCTCATGCTTGCCCAGCACGCGGCCATCGAGATGCACGATCTCGCCACCCGCCAGCGCCTCGGGATGCATCTTGCGGATCACGTCGGCATACTTGCCCTGCGGCACAAAGCAGATGTCCTGGCTGTCGTGCTTTTCGGCAATCTCGAGCCCGAATTCGCGCGCCAGTTCGCGCACCGCGGGCTTGGTCATGCCGCCCAGCGGAAAGCGCAGGAAGTCCAGCTGCTGGTCGGTCGTCGCGAACAGGAAATAGCTCTGGTCGCGCGAGCCATCGACCGGCCGGTACAGCCGGCGCTTGCCGCCCTCGAGCCGGCTCTGCACATAATGCCCCGTCGCCAGCACATCGGCGCCGAGGTCCTTGGCCACTTCCATCAGGTCGACGAACTTCACCGACTGGTTGCAGGCAATGCACGGCACCGGCGTCTCGCCCTGCCGGTAGGCATTGGCAAACGGCTCCATCACCGATTTCTTGAACCGCTCTTCATAGTCGAGCACGTAATGCGGAATGCCGAGCGCCGCCGCCACGCGCCGCGCATCGTGAATATCCTGACCCGCGCAGCAGGCGCCCTTGCGGTGCGTCGCTTCGCCATGGTCGTAAAGCTGTAGGGTAACGCCCACCACGTCATAGCCCTGCCGGGCCAGCAGCCCGGCGACAACCGAGCTATCGACGCCCCCCGACATCGCGACCACAACGCGCGTGTCCTCGGGACGCTTGGGCAAATCAAGCGAGTTCAGTTCCATCATTTTCCATCCAGTCGGG
The DNA here is from genome assembly GCA_004144345.1 of Hyphomicrobiales bacterium. Taxonomy (GTDB): domain Bacteria; phylum Pseudomonadota; class Alphaproteobacteria; order Rhizobiales; family Devosiaceae; genus Devosia_A. The sequence continues at coordinate 29,861 of SEEL01000011.1, read as the reverse complement.
GTTCAAGGCCCCAGTGAATGGGGGGCGGTATAAAGCGGGAGTTGACCGGGCGCAACGCCTGCCCTACTGCCGCCGCGCCAACAAACAGGAGGCACCAATGCGCAAAACCCGCAATTTCGACGACCAGCCCTGCTTTTGAGGTCAGCTCGAAGCGCCGCAATTCCTTCCCGTCGGAAACCCATGTGAAACGCGGCGACCGTCGCGTCCATGGCGACGTGGACCTTCTCGAGAAACTCGGACGCAACGACCTCTGCCCCTGTGGCTCCGGGAGGCTGTTTCAAGAAATGCTGCCTGAAGTCCGGCCGCTATGATGGCGCCCACCGCGCCTACTATTTTTAGGGACTGACCTCACCCCGGCTCTCCCGCCCGCAGGCGGGAGAGCCATCGGCCGTGCTGGGGCTGCCAAGCGCCTCGATCCTGTGCCACCTTCCGCCCATGTCCTTCGATCCCGCCCGCGACAATCCGCTCCACGGCAACCCCCTCAACAGCCGGGCTGACGTCGGGCGCGCCCTGCGCGATCTCCATGCGCCGCTGCTGCCGCATTTCTCGCCCGGCAATGCCCGGCTCCGCCTCGATGCGACCGCCGCCCATTTTGACCGCGCCGCCGCCGATCTCGAAGGCTTCGCCCGCCCCCTCTGGGGTCTCGCCCCGCTCGCCGCCGGCGGCGGCGAATTCGACCACTGGGCGCGCTATCGCGAGGGGCTGGCCAACGGCACCGATCCGGCCCATCCGGAATTCTGGGGCCATCCGGGGCATTACGACCAGCGTCTCGTCGAGATGGCCGCCCTCGGCTTCGCCCTGCGTCTCGTGCCGCATCTCATCTGGGAGCCCCTATCGCAGGCCGCCAAGGACAATGTCGCGGCCTATCTGCTTGCCGCCCGGGCCCGCGATTTCGTCGACAGCAACTGGCGCTTCTTCCGCATCATGATCGACCTCGGCCTCGAGCAATGCGGCATCGACTTCGATCGCCGCCTCACCGAGGACTATCTCCACGAACTGGAACGCTATTATCTTGGCGACGGTTGGTATCGCGACGGCACGGTGCGCCGCGTCGATCACTACGTCCCGTTCGCCATGCATTATTACGGCCTGCTCTACGCCGCGCTGTCGCAGGACACGGTGCGTGCCGCACGCTACCGCGAGCGCGCCGCCCTCTTCGCCCGTGACATCCGGCACTGGTTCGACGAAGATGGCGGCACCCTCGCCTTCGGCCGCTCCCTCACCTATCGCTTTGCCTGCTCCGGCTTCTGGGGTGCGCTCGCCTTCGCCAATGTCGAGGGTTTGCCGTGGGGCGAGATCAAGGGCCATTACCTGCGCCATCTGCGCTGGTGGCGCGACAAGCCCATGGCACATCGCGACGGCATCCTCTCAATCGGCTACGGCTATCCCAATCTGCTGATGAGCGAGACCTACAATTCGGCGGGCTCGCCCTATTGGGCCTTCAAGGCCTTCCTGCCGCTCGCGCTGCCCGAAACCCATCCCTTCTGGGCCGCGGAGGAATTGCCGGCCGCGCCGGCGCCTGCCGCGGTGCCGCTGCGCCATCCCGGCATGGTGATGCTGCATACGCCGGGCAATGTCGTGGCGCTATCCTCGGGGCAGCAATATACCCAGCTCCGCTTTGGCGCCGAGAAATACGCCAAGTTCGTCTATTCCTCACGCTACGGCTTCTCGGTCGAAGCCGACGAGCGAGGCTTCGGCTCGGCAGTCTTCGATGGCATGCTCGGCCTCTCCGATGATGGCCGCCACTATCGCGTGCGCGAAACCAACGACACCGCCGTCATCGCCGGCGACCAGCTCTACACCAAATGGCGGCCGTGGAGTGACGTCACCGTCGAGACCTGGCTCGTGCCCGCCTCGCCCTGGCACATCCGAATCCACCGCATCACGACGCCGCGCCCGCTGCAGTCGCTCGAAGGCGGCTTCGCCATCGCGCGCGGCGAGAACAATCGCGACGAGTCTGTGCATATCGAGCACGACACCGCGCGGGTTCACACCGCCACCGACGTCAGCATCATCAGCGGCCTCGGCAGCGAGCGGCTTGCCCGCATCCATCGGCCGGCGCCCAACACCAACCTCATCGCCAGCAAGACCGTCATTCCCCAATTGCGCACCGACATCGCGGCCGGCACCACCATCCTCTACACCGCCGCAGCTGCCCTGCCGGTCACTGCCGACCTGACCGCCCTCGACCAGCCGCCCGCCCTCCCCGATCTCGCCGCCCTCGAGCGCGCCTTTGCCACGGCGAGCACGCCGGTCACCGCGCATGACCTAAAACGGCTCAGGCGGATCGGCAGAATCTGCCGTGCACTGGTCCGAAACTTCCGGCTTCGCTGGCCACGGCGCTGGCTAAAGCACTGATTTTGCTCACCCGGCGACTTGGCCCGAGCCTTGCATCGCTGTCCTCGGATTATTGTGTCCGGGAACCAGCGTGTCGTCGAACCTGACCATCAGCTACACCAGCCAGACCGCCGCGGGCACCGCCCCCGCCGGCGCTGCGCCGGCTGATGCATCGGCGCCCGGCAGCCCGCTCGGCTTCTTCGCCGCGCTGATCGACCAACTCGTCGCGCAGATCACGAGCGGTGACACCAAGCCCGAAGAGCAGCAGCCGGAAACCACCGCTGTGCTCGGCCAGCCTGAACAGCACGATCTGCCCCTCGGCTATGTCGAGGCACCTGTCGTGCCGGCGAGACCGCAGACCGGCGCCGGCCTTCTCGCCGATCTCACTGCCCAGCTTGAGACATTGCAGACGCAGGGCGCGCCCGCCACGCCCGAGCAGCTCAAACAACTCGACGACACCTTCGCTTCCCTCACCGCCGCCCTCGCGCTCATCCCGTCGTCCACGACGACGAATGCCCCCGCGAAACCGGCCGACAAGGACATCGCGCAGCTCCTCGCCAGCCTCGGTTTCACCGGCAAGACCGACGCCGCGAAGGCCGTCGCCACCGAACAGCAGCATCTGCTCACCCTGAGCCAGTCCTTTGCCGCCACGGCGCCGTCGCTGGCGGGCAAGCTTGAAGCCCTCGCCGGCCAGATCGCCGAACTCACCGCGAGCCCCGATCGTCTCGCCGCGTTCACCGGCGAGCCGCCGGCCGATACCGGCGCGATGGTCGCCGACATCGTCCGCCGCCTCCTCGGCGCGACCGGCACCGATAACGCGTCGTCGGCCAATCCCGGCACCGGCGACCAGCTGCAGCAGATCCTTGCAACGCTCGGCCTCGGCGCGGCCACGCCGCCCGCGCCGAACACGCCGGTCGTCGCCACTGCCGTTCCCGCGCCGCTGCTCCGTCTCAGCACCCAGCTCTCGCAGCTCGGTACGGCCCTCGCCGGCAGCGCGCCCGAACTGGCGCAAAAGCTCGAAGCCGTCGCGACCAGACTGGTTGCCGGCGACGCCGATCCAAAGCTCTTCGCCCAGCTCACCAGCGCCGCGAGCAGTACCGATGGTGCGGCGCTCGACCAGTTGTTGCGCCAACTGCTCGATCCGAAACCGGCCACGCCCGTTTTGCCCACCACGCCGCAGCTCGCGGTGACGGCCAAGCTCGATATTCCGGCGTCCCCGACGCTGGTCCTCTCCAAATCCGCCGTTGCCGAGGTCAAGGCCGCCCAGCCTCAACCGGCCCCGGTGACGGCGGATTCGGCCCCTGACCCGACACCGCGTATCGACGCCACAGCGTCCGCCGACCGCTCGCCCGAACCGGCGCAGCAGGCAAAGCCCGAAGCGAAGGCCGCCGCCATCATCGCCGAGACGGGCAAGGCCGATCCGGCGTCCGCCAACAATGTGCCGCCGCAGGCCGCGCCGCCTGTCGTGCCCGCTGCCTCCGTCCGGCCGCTGCCGGTCGCCTACCAGGCCGCCGCCAACCCCATCAACATGGGCCAGATGGCGTTCGAGATGGTCCGCCAGGTGCAGCAGGGCAGTTCGCGCTTCACCCTCCGCCTCGATCCGCCCGAACTTGGCCGCGTCGATGTGCGGATGCATGTCGATCCGCAGGGCGGCGTCACCGCGCGCCTCACGGTCGAGCGCGCCGAAACGCTCGACATGTTCCAGCGCGACCAGCGCCAGCTCGAACGTGCGCTCGCCCAGGCCGGGCTCGACAGCGCCCGCACCACGCTCGAATTCTCGCTGCGCCAGAACCCCAATCCGGGTGGCGATCAGCGCCAGCAGCAGCATCAGGATTTCGCCACGCCGCGCTTTGCGCTCGGCGGCGACAATGACAATGCGGCCGTCCCGGCCGTCACCCTTTATCGCGGCATCGCTTCGGCGGGCGGCGTGAACATCTTCGCATAAGGAACGTCACATGGCGGTCAACGGCGTCGGCGCATCAGCGGGCAACAGCAACATCAGCGGGGCCCGCCAGGGTATCGCCGACAATTTCGATACGTTCCTGCAGCTGCTCACCACCCAGCTCAAGAACCAGAACCCGCTCGATCCGCTCGACACCAACGCCTTCACCCAGCAGCTGGTGCAGTTCTCCTCGGTCGAGCAGCAGCTCAAGACCAACGACTTCCTCTCGGCGCTGGTCCAGGCCAACACCAACACGGTGCAGACCAATGCCGTGAACTACATCGGCAAGGCCGTTACCGCCGCCGGCACGCGCTCCGAGCTCGTCAATGGCAAGGCCGTGTGGAACTTCTCGCTCAAGGACGCCGCCACCCTCAACCTCTCGATCAAGGACGCCAACGGCAACACCGTCTACACCGAGCAGGGCGCGCTGCAGGCCGGCGCCGGCACCTTCGAGTGGAACGGCAAGACCAATACCGGCGGCACCGCCCCTCCGGGCACCTACACCATCTCGATGACCGGCACGAACGCCGAGGGCAAGAACGTGCCCATCTCGACCGAGTTCTCGGGCGTCGTCACCGGCGTCGATTTCACCGGCACCGAGCCGGTGCTGCTGATCGGCACCACCCGCGTGAACCTCTCTGGCATTACTTCGATCCGCTCTGTCTCGCAGACGCCAGCCACGTAAACCCTTCGTTTACCCTGTCACGATCGTGCCATGATCATGACCGCTGCGTCGGGCTGCCATTCGGGCGCAAACCCCTGATTTCTCGGCGATTCCTCAATACCACAGCTTGGAATTTTAACGCCTTGTAGACGTTAGCTTAGGCAAATTTTAAGCGCGATCCGGTAGCCTCAAACTTAGGTCAGGTTTGAGTCAGTGAGTAGAATGACCGTCGCAATGCGTCCCCGCGTAAAGTACGTGATCGGTCCGGATGGAAGTCCGCTGACCATCGCGGACCTTCCCCCCAGCACCACGCGTCGCTGGGTTATCCGCCGCAAGGCGGAAGTAGTTGCCGCCGTTCGCGGTGGTCTGTTGTCTCTGGAAGAGGCCTGTGCCCGTTACACGCTCAGCGTTGACGAGTTCCTCAACTGGCAGGCGGCTATCGACAAGCATGGTCTTGCCGGTCTCCGCACCACCTGGATCCAGCACTACCGCGAGGGCTGAGGCCCTCCCGGCGGTTGGCCGAGCGGCCCCCTGTTGGGACCGATCGGCCAGAACGAACAGATATCAAGGCGTTGTCGCGCCCAGGTAGGGTTTCCCTGCCGGGCGCGATTGCATTTTGGCGTAGTGCGCCATGACGTTGGGTAGCTCCGGCTTGTCGAACGGCGTCGACACCCAGCGATGCGTCGACAGGGCCAGCACGATGTCGGCGAGGCTGAACGCATCGTTGGCCACATAGCCGTCGCCCTTGCCCAGCTGCCCCTCGAGAATCTCCATCTTGGCGTTCCACGCCGTGATGCCGGCCGCGATCCGCCCCGGATCGTTGAACGCCGGATTCTTCCGCAGCAGCCCATGCACCGGATAGGTCCAGGCCGGGTTGAGCTCCGTCGCCTGCCACATCATCCATTGGTCGGCGATTGCCCGCTTTTGCGCGTTTTCCGGGTAGATTTCATGCCGCGCTTTGGCGGCGAGGTAGTGCAGGATCGCGCTGCTTTCCCACAGCACAAAACCCTCGTCGATCAGCACCGGCACCTGCGCATTCGGGTTAAGCGCGAGGAATTCCGGCACGTTGGGATCGCGCACCGGCAACCCCCAATCCTCCCGCTCATAAGCGAGCCCCATTTCGTCCGCCGCCCACGTCACCTTGCGAACGTTAATCGACGTTAACCGTCCAAATAGCTTCAGCACCTTCATTTTCCTCGGTAAATTCTGCCGCTTCTCGCATTCTGCAGCGGCTTGTTAAGACCTTGTTTACCATCAGCTAGGTAGTTTTTGCCTAGCGGCCGAAACCAAGTGTTTCGTGACCGGGGGCAACAAGCGGGTCGCTTAGTGAACGGTCTAACCCAGCTCTTCAATCGTCTTGGCCTGCAACGCGTTGCAGCCATGGCCGTGGTCGCCGTGCTGATGCTCGGCTTTTTTGCCTTCCTCATCATGCGGGCCTCCACCCCGCAGATGGCCCCGCTCTATACCGGCCTCGCCTTCGAGGATTCCTCGGCGATCGTCGAGGAATTGCAGAAGCAGGGTGTGGTCAACGAGATTCGCGGCGACGGCGACACCATCCTCGTGCCGCGCGAGCAGATCACCACCATCCGCATGTCGTTGGCGGGCAGCGGCCTGCCGAGCCGCGGCCAGGTCGGCTACGAAATTTTCGACCAGCAGAACACGCTCGGCGCCACCAGCTTCGTCCAGAACATCAACAATGTGCGCGCCCTTGAAGGCGAACTCGCCCGCAGCATCACCTCCCTCGCCCGCATCAAGACCGCCCGCGTCCATCTCGTCCTGCCCGAACGTGCCCTGTTCTCGCGCGACAAGAAGGACCCGACCGCGTCCATCGTCCTGTCGGTGCGCGGCGAGCTGTCGACCGGCGAAGTGCGTGCCATCCAGCATCTCGTCTCCTCCGCCATCGAGGGCCTGACGCCCAACCACGTCTCGATCGTCGATGACACCGGCAATTTGCTTGCCGCCGGCGCCGGCTCGGCCGACGAGACCACCATCCTTGCCGGTGAAGCCGAGGAACGCACCGTTGGCGTCGAGAACCGCCTGCGCCAGCGCATCGAGGATCTGCTCGCCAATGTCGTCGGCGATGGCCGCGCCCGCGTGCAGGTCAGCGCCGAGCTGGACCTGACGCGCATGACGCGCACCGCCAAGACTTTCGATCCCGATGGTCAGGTCATCCGCTCGACCCAGACCAAGGAGATGGCCAACTCCTCCAACGCGCCCGGCGCCGATGGCCAGGTCAGCGCCTCGACCCAGTTGCCCGGCGCCAACACCAATTCCGGTACCAACTCACAGACCGAGCAGGGCTCGACCACCGAGGAAGTCACCAATTACGAGATCTCCGAGGTCAACCAGACCGAGATGACCGACCCGGGCTCGATCAAGCGCCTCTCCGTCGCGGTCGTCGTCGATGGCACCTATGCCACCGACACGTCGGGCAACTCGGCCTACACGCCGCGCGACCAGGCGACGCTCGACCAGATCCAGGCGCTCGTCCGCTCCGCCATCGGCTTCAACGAAACGCGCGGCGACCAGATCACCATCGCCAACCTCCAGTTCGCCAACGGCCCGACCCCGCCTGTGCTCGGCACCGAAGGTCCCGGCCTCTTCGACTTCACCCGCGACGATCTGATCAACGGCGTGCAGATGCTGGTGACGCTCATCATCGCGCTCGCTCTGGTCTTCTTCGTCATGCGCCCGCTGCTCAAGCGCGTCCTCGCCCCCGAGCAGCAGCCGCTCGCTTTGCCGGTCAGCGCCGAGATCGGCGGCCCGACCAACCCCAACGCGCAGATGCCGCAGCCGCCCGAAATGGTCGATGACCACCCGCCGCAACCCAACCGCATCCCCGCCTGGATTTCCGACGCGCGCCAGCTTGGCGCCGCGCAGGCCGCAACCATGAAGACCGTGGGAAACCTGGTGGAAGAAAACCCTAAGCAGGCCGCGCTGATCGTGCGCGACTGGCTCTCGAGCGCCGTGTGATCTGACCGATGCCAAACCAGCTCGCTCCGCAAATATCGCAGATGATGACCCGCCAGATCGTCATTGGCGGCGATCAGCGCGAACTCACCGGCGACGAGAAGGCGGCCGTGCTGCTGCTCTCGCTCGGCCCCGATTTCGGCCGCCCCATTCTCGAGGAACTCGACGAGATCGAGATCAAGGCGCTGTCGCGCACCATGGTCCGCATGGGCCCGATCACCCAGGACATGCTCGACTCGCTGTTCGCCGAGTTCGTCACCTCGATCTCCGCCAACGGCACTATCTCGGGCAACTCCGACACCACGCAGCGCCTGCTGCTCTCCTTCCTCCCTTCCGAGCGCGTCGATGCGATCATGGAAGAGATCCGTGGCCCCGCCGGCCGCAACATGTGGGAGAAGCTGAGCAACGTGCAGGAGGACATTCTCGCCTCCTACCTCAAGAACGAATATCCGCAGACCGTCGCCGTCGTCCTCTCCAAGATCGACACCGAGCATGCGAGCAAGGTGCTCGCCGCGCTGCCCGAAGACCTCGCGATGGATGTCGTCAAGCGCATGCTGGCGCTCGATCCCGTGCAGAAGGACATCCTCGAAAAGATCGAGTCGACGCTGCGCACCGAATTCATGTCGACGCTCAGCCATTCCAAGCGCCGCGACAGCCATGAGCAGATGGCCGAAATCTTCAACAGCTTCGATCGCCAGACCGAAGCCCGCTTCATCACCTCGCTCGAAGAGGCCGATCGCGACGGCGCCGAACGCATCAAGGCGCTGATGTTCACCTTCGAGGATCTGTCGCGCCTCGACGCCACCGCGCTGCAGTCGCTCATCGGCAAGATGGACAAGAAGGACCTCGCCCTCGCCCTCAAGGGCGCCAATGAGCAGGTGAAGGAATTCTTCTTCACCAACATGTCGGCGCGCTCCGGCAAGCTGCTCAAGGACGACATGGAGGCCATGGGCCCAGTCCGCCTCAAGGATGTCGACGAAGCGCAGTCGCGCATGGTTTCCACCGCCAAGGACATGGCCGCCCGCGGTGAAATCGTCATCGCCAAGGGCAAGGCCGACGAGCAGATGGTGGCATGATGTCTGGCGCCGCTCCCGCAAAGTTCCGCTTCGATCTCGACCTCGGCAGCCGCCAGGACCGTGGCGCCTCGCTGAGCGACACCGCCGTTGCCGCGCTCGTCGCGCAGGCCCGTGAGGAAGCCCGCCGCGAAGGCATCGCCGAGGGCGAACGCGCCGCGACGGTCAAGGCCGCGCAGCGCCTCACCCAGGCCGCCGAGCGCCTCGCCGATCACACGGCCGCGCTCAACGCCGCGCTCGACGACAATCGCCACGCTGTTCTCGCCGATGCGCTCGGCCTCGCCGCGGTCGTGGGCAAGAAGCTGGCCCGGCACCTCCTCGCCGAACAGCCCACCGCCGAGATCGAGGCGCTGCTCGCCGAGTGCCTCGCTTCGCTCGACGCCGTGCCCCATCTCGTCATCCGCTGCCATCCCGAGCTGGCCGAAGCGCTGCGCGAGATCGCCATGGCGCGCATCGCCAATTCCGGCTTCACCGGCCGCCTTGTCGTGCTCGGCGATCCCGATCAGGGCATGAACGATGCCCGCATCGAATGGGCCGATGGCGGCATTGTCCGCGAACAGGGCGCCCTTGAAGCCGAGATCGACCAGCGTATCGCCCAGTTCCTCGCCGCCCGCCGCGGCGCCCCCGAAGACAAAGGAAGTGCGTCATGAGCAACGAACCCGGTGGTGGCGCAGATCTCGGCCTTGAAGAAATGGCGGCGCCCGAGCGCGGCTATGCCGAACAGGTGGTGGAACGCTCGGCCTCCGATCTCGAAGCGGTCTTCGACGTCCCCGTCCGCATCTCCGTCGTCCTCGGCCGCACCCGCATTCCGGTGTCGAGCCTGCTCAAGATGGATATCGGCAGTGTCGTCGAACTCGATCGCCAGGTCGGCGAAGCTGTCGAGATCTTCGTCAACGAACGCCTAGTCGCCCGCGGTGAAATCGTCCTCGTCGAGAACCGTCTCGGCGTCACCATGACTGAAATCGTCAAGGCCACCTAAGGGTCCGGCAAAGGAAATACCCATGCGTCTCCTCATCGTCGGCGCCCTCGAAGGCCAGCTCTCCGAAGCCACCAAGCTCGCCATGCAGGGCGGTGCCAAGGTCGCCCACGCCGCTTCGATCGACATCGCCATGGCCTCGCTCCGCGCCGGCCGCGGTGCCGATCTGCTGTTCGTCGATGTGATGATCGACATCCCCGGCCTCATCGCCGCCCTCGAAGGCGAGCGCATCCACATTCCGGTCGTCGCCTGCGGTACCGAGACCAACGCCGCCGCCGCCGTGAACGCCATCCGCGCCGGCGCCAAGGAATACATTCCGCTGCCGCCCGATGCCGAGCTGATCGCCGCTGTGATCGCCGCCGTGGCGCGCGAAAGTTCTGACTTCCTGTTCCGCGATCCGGGCATGGCCCGCGTCGTGCAACTGGCCGAGCAGATCGCTCCGTCCGATGCCTCAGTGCTCATCACCGGCGAGAGCGGCACCGGCAAGGAAGTGATGGCCAAGCACCTTCACGCCAAAAGCCGCCGCGCCGGCCACGCCTTCATCTCGGTCAACTGCGCCGCCATTCCCGAGAACCTCCTCGAAAGCGAACTCTTCGGCCATGAGAAGGGCGCCTTCACCGGCGCCATCGCGCGCCGCATCGGCAAGTTCGAGGAAGCCAATGGCGGCACGCTGCTGCTCGACGAAATCTCCGAGATGGATGTGCGCCTGCAGGCCAAACTCCTCCGCGCCATCCAGGAGCGCCTGATCGACCGCGTCGGCGGCACCCGCCCCGTCCCCGTCGATATCCGCATCATCGCGACCTCCAACCGCAACCTCAGCGAAGCCGTGCGTCAGGGCACCTTCCGCGAGGATCTGCTGTTCCGCCTCAACGTCGTGAACCTGAAGCTGCCGCCGCTGCGCGAGCGCCCCGGCGACGTCTCCGCGCTCGCCGAACACTTCGTCGCCAAATATTCGAAGGCCAATGGCCTGCCGCCGCGCCGCCTCACCGACGAGGCGCGCCAGGCGCTGCTCCGCGCGCCCTGGCCTGGCAACGTCCGCGAGCTCGAGAACACGCTGCATCGCGCCGTGCTGCTGTCGCAGGGCGACACCATCGACACCGATGCCATCGTCATGCCCGATGGCGCCGGTCTCTCCGACATCGTGCAGACCGCCGGCATCGCGTCGCAGGCGGCGCAGGTCGCCGAGTCGATCTCGCGCTCGATGGTCGGCCGTACCGTCGCCGATGTCGAACGCGACCTCATCCTCGAAACCCTCGACCACGTCCTCGGCAACCGCACCCATGCCGCGACCATCCTCGGCATTTCGATCCGCACGCTGCGCAACAAGCTCAACCAATATGCCGACGAGGGCACCCCTGTGCCCGGTCCCGGTGAAGTGCGAAAGAGCGCCTAGTGGCTGATACGACCGGCCCTGCCCCGGGAGGCTTCCGCTTCCCCTCGCTGTCGCAGATCAACACGACGCTGCGCTCGTCCGATATCGCCCTCGCGATCGGCATCATGGCGATCATCGTCGTGCTCATCCTGCCGCTGCCACCGCTGCTGCTCGATTTGCTGCTGGCCATCTCGATCGTCTTCTCGGTCCTCATCCTGATGACGGCGCTGTTCATTCAGACGCCGCTCGAATTCTCGTCCTTCCCCACCGTGCTGCTCATCGCCACGATGCTGCGGCTGGCGCTCAACCTCGCCACCACGCGCCTCATTCTCTCCGAGGGACACAACGGTCACGACGCCGCCGGCCACGTCATCGAGGCCTTCGGCAATTTCGTGATGCGCGGCAACTTCATCATCGGCGTGGTCGTCTTCGCCATCCTGGTGATCGTCAACTTCATCGTCATCACCAAGGGCTCGGGCCGCATCGCCGAAGTCGCGGCGCGCTTCAACCTCGACGCCATGCCCGGCAAGCAGATGGCCATCGACGCCGATCTCAGTGCCGGCCTCATCGACGAGAACACCGCGCGCGAGCGCCGCAAGAATCTCGAAGCCGAAAGCGCCTTCTTCGGCAACATGGACGGTGCGTCGAAATTCGTCCGTGGCGACGCCATCGCTGGCCTGTTGATCACCTTCATCAACATCATCGCCGGCATGATCATCGGCATCATGCAGCAGGGCCTGACCTTCCAGGAAGCCGGCGACGTCTACACGCTGCTGACCGTCGGCGACGGTCTCGTCAGCCAGATCCCGGCGCTCATCGTCTCGACCGCTGCGGGTCTGCTCGTCTCGAAATCCGGCGTCGCCGGTGCCGCCGACAAGGCGCTGGTCAAGCAGTTCACCGGCTATCCCAAAGCGCTCGGCATGTCCGCTGCCGTGGTTGGCGTCCTCGCCTTCCTGCCCGGCATGCCCGTGCTGCCCTTCCTCGCCCTCGCCGGCGGTGTCGGCTATCTCGCCTATCGCGCCACCGGCAAGAAGGCGAGCGAACTCGCCAGCGCCGCGAGGGATGCCATTGCCGCCAAGCCCCCGGCGACGCTCGCCGAGGAAGCGCCGATCAGCGACAGCCTCAAGATCGATGAGCTCAAGCTTGAGCTTGGCTACGGCCTGCTCTCGCTGGTCAAGGAAGACGAGACCGGCACCGACCGCCTCACCGAGCAGATTAAGGCGCTGCGCCGCCAGCTCGCCACCGAACTCGGCTTCGTCATGCCGCCGGTGCGCATCCTCGACAACATGCAGCTCGAACCCAACGACTACATGGTCAAGATCAAGGAAGTCGATTCCGGCAAGGGCCGCATCTTCGCCAACCAGCTCATGGTGATGGACCCGATGGGCAAGGAAATCTCCCTGCCCGGCCACCACACAGTCGAGCCGACCTTCGGCTTGCCCGCCACCTGGATCGAGCCGGCGCTGCGCGACGAGGCCGAACTCAAGGGCTACTCGATCATCGATCCCTCGACGGTCATCTCGACCCATCTCACCGAGGTGCTCAAGGCCAACGTCGCCGACCTGCTCAGCTACGCCAACGTTCAGGGCATGCTCGCCAACCTCGCCAAGGACCAGCAGAAGCTGGTCGAGGACATGGTCCCGAGCCAGATCTCCGTCTCCGGCATCCAGCGCGTCCTCCAGGCGCTGCTCACCGAGCGCATCTCGATCCGCGACCTGCCCACCATCCTCGAGGGCATCGCCGAAGTGGCCGGCAGCGGCCGCACCGCGCAGATGCTTGCCGAGCATGTCCGCTCGCGCCTCAGCCGCCAGATCTGCGCCGCCAATCTCGGGCCGGACGGCAATCTGCCGTTGCTGACGCTGTCGCCGCAATGGGAACGCGAATTCGCCGAGGCGATGGTGGGCGATGGGGCTGAGCGCCATCTGGCGATGGCGCCGTCGCGCCTGCAGCAGTTCATCATCGCCGTGCAGCAGGGTTTCGAGAACGCCGCACAGATGGGCGAACTGCCGGTGCTCATCACCTCGCCCGGCCTCCGTCCCCACATCCGCGCCATCATCGAGCGCTTCCGCCCGCAGACCGTGGTGATGAGCCAGAACGAAGTTCATCCCCGCGTCCGCCTGCGCACAATCGGCGCCGTGTAGCAAAAAACACGCCGCATCTGCGGGGTTTTCGGATGCTTCCCTTAGGCTTGAAGTAACCACCAAGAAAACTGGCATCCTAACATTAGGATGTTGGTTACGCCGGAAATGACTTCCTCCTCTATCGCGGAGGGGAAGCGTCGTTGTCCTCGAACACCAAGCCGGCCACAGGAACGGTTCGTCTGGGCCTGATCCTGACGGCCGTCATTCTGTTGGCCCTTATCCCGCCGCTCACCCTGCTCGGCGTCGCTATCTGGCGCGCCAGCGCGGCTGATCGGGCGTCGGCCTCGGCGCAGTTCCTGTCCCAGGCGCGCACCATGTCCAACATGTTTGCGAGCGCGCTGCAGGCCAACATCGCCGTGGTCAGCGCCGTGGCCGATGCCGAGGGTGTCGCCGGCGGCACGCTCGACCGGCTGCACGGCATCAGCTCGTTCTTCGCCGCCGACATCGTCGACCCTTCCACCAATCCCGCCTTTCCCGCCGTGCCCGCCGAGGCGCATGGCTGGGCCGCCTCCAATCTGTTCGACATCGAGCCCGGCGAACAGGCCCGGCTCGCCATCACCCTCAACGCCGAAGGCGACCCGCTGACGCTGGTCATGGATCCGCGGCAGCTGACGCGCGGCCTGCGCATCGAGACCCGTCCCGATGACGATACCCTCGTCGCGATCGTCGATGGCAATGGCCACATCATCGCGCGCTCGCGCGACGAGGATCGCTTCATCGGCGCCCGCGTGCCGACCTGGGATGCGCTGCTCGCCGTCGGCGCCCCCACCGGCATCTTCTCGGCCCAGCTGCTCGATGGCGATTCCATCACCTTCGCCTTCTCCACCATTGCGAACACGCCCGGCTGGGTCGTGGTCGTCGGCGTACCCACCGCCATCTTCGATGCACGCAGCCGCGAACCATGGCTGTTCGCGATCGGCGGCGGCGTCGCTGCCATCATCGCCGGCGCCGGCCTCGCTTTGGTGATCGCCCGCCGCATCGTGCGGCCGCTCGGCGATCTCGCTGCCTATGCCGAGACCACCATTTCGGGCGAACCCAACACCCCGCCGGGTCGCTCGCTGATCGCCGAATACGAAACCCTGCGCCACACACTGATCGATACCCAGCAGCGCCTCGTCGATCGCGCCAACAGTCTCGCGATCAGCGAAGCCCGTTTTCGCGCCGTCGCCAGGGCCGGTGCCGTCGTCACCTGGCGCGGCAGCATTGACGGCAATCTGCTCGAACTCGATGGCTGGGACGATCTCAGTGGCCTGCCCGGCGAACCGTTGCTGGGCCACGCCTGGGCCGATTCCATCCATCCCGATGATCGCCACTACATGCGGCGGCTGTGGCACGATTGCCTGCGCGCCTGCGCCCCGCTCGATGCCGAATGCCGCGTCGCGACGGCCGAGGGGGAGTGGCTCTATGTGCGCATTCGCGGCGTCTGCCTGCTCGATTCCACCGGCGCCCCGGTGGAATGGGCCGGCACCATCGAGGACATCCATACCCGCAAGCTGCGTGAGCAGCGCGACTACCATCTCGCCTTCCACGATCAGCTGACCGGCCTGCCCAACCGGGGCCTGCTGAAGGAACGGCTCGATGATGTGATGGATGCAACCCGGCAGCGGGGCCCCGGCGCCCTGCTCTATGTCGATCTCGACCATTTCAAGCAGGCCAACGACAGCTACGGGCACGCCACCGGCGATGCCATCCTGCGCATCTTCAGCGAGCGGCTGTGCTCGCAGCTGCGCGCCAGCGACATGGCGGCGCGCATGGGCGGCGACGAATTCGCGGTCATCCTGTCCGAGATCGAGAGCCCGAACGATGCGCTGTTCACCGCCATGCGCATCATCCGCAGCGTCTCGGCGCCCTACGATGTCGACGGCACCGCCATCCGCATCGGCGCCCCCATCGGCATCACCATGATCGATGGCCTCCAGCCCGCCGAAATCCTGCTGCGGCAGGCCGATCTCGCACTCTACGAGGCCAAGGGCGCGGGGCGCGGCCACGCCATCATCTACGATCCGCAGCTCGGCCGCCGTTTCGCCTGACCGGCGGAACCCAAACGGCAGCTTCGCCGTTGCCGTTCGCGTCACCGGGGCCAGCCATGAAGCTCTTCCGCTGCGATCACTGCAGCAATGTCATCTACTTCGAGAACACCGTCTGCGAGAGTTGCGGGCATACGCTCGGCTATTGGCACGCCGCCAACATGATGGTCTCGCTCGAACTTGTGGGCGATCACTTCACCGCGCCCGCCCTCCCCGGCCGCCAGTTCGTCTATTGCGCCAATGCGCAACACGGCGCCTGCAATTGGCTGGTCGAACATAATCCCGGCGGCGACCCGTTCTGCCGCGCCTGCCGCCACAACGCCCTCGTCCCCGATATCGCCGATCCCGCCAATCTCACCCGCTGGCAGGTGATCGAGCGCGCCAAGAAGCGGCTGTTCTATTCGCTGCTCCGCCTCCATCTGCCGCTCGCCACCCGCAATGAGGACGCCCTCCACGGCCTGAGCTTCCAGTTCCTCAACGAGGACATCACGCCGGCGCCGGTACTGACCGGCCACGAGAACGGCCTCATCACCCTTGCCCTCAATGAAGCCGATGATGCGGCGCGCGAATATCGGCGCACCCTGCTCAACGAACCCTACCGCACCTTGCTCGGCCATTTCCGCCACGAGGTCGGCCATCATTTCTGGGACATCCTCATCGGCAACCAGCCGGCGCTCGAGGAGTTCCGCGCCCTGTTCGGCGACGAGCGTGACGATTATGGAGCGGCGCTCCAGCGCTACTACGATGCCGGCGCCCCGCCTGCCGGCTGGCAGGCCACCCACATTTCTGCCTATGCCACCTCGCACCCCTGGGAGGACTGGGCCGAGACCTGGGCGCACTATCTCCACATCGTCGACACCACCGAGATGGCCGCTGCCTTCGGCGTCCGCCTGAACCCTGGTATCGATATCTCTGGCGACCTCAGGACCCGCATCGATTTCGACCCCTACGGCCTCGATTCGGTCGCCCCCCTCATCGAGCACTGGGTGCCCCTCGCCTCGCTGATCAACAACCTCAACCGGGCCGTCGGACAGCATGACGCCTACCCTTTCGTCCTCTCCCCGGCAGTTATCAACAAGCTTGCCTTCGTCCAGAAGATCGTCCGTTCAGCGGGCTTGACTCTGTGGACAGTCCCAAGTTCCGCGGGTCCCGTGGCGATCAATAGTCCGGCTGCACAATAAATCGGCGGACAAGAGCAATCCGATCCATTTGGGTGGATTTACTATTGGCGGCTTCGATGCTCCTACTACCGGCGGCGGATAGTGCGGGGCTCCCGGGGTGGCACGTAAGACTAGGTCGTCCGGTACGATGTACCAGGACGATGCGGTGGACCTGATCGACGAACAGATCTGGGACGAGCCGGCTGATGCCGAACCGTCAGTGCCGCCACATGCCTTCGCCGCACCGCCGGTCAAGCCCGAGGGCCGTGGCCCGCTCCCCTACCCCGAACCTGTCGGCATCAATGACAATCTGCAGCGCTATGCGCCGCTGAAGCCGCTCTCCGAGCGGCCGCGCATTTCGGTCGGCCGCATCTTCGGCTGGATCCTCATCGGTCCGTGGTATCTGGCGGTCGCCGCCACCTCCATCGGCATCGATGTCCTCTTCGCCAAGAGCCTTCTCGGCCTCTAGGGCCCCTCTCCTTGCGAACGCCGTTCTAGCTGGCCCCTGCCGGGGTGTTGCGGCTGCGTCGTCATGCTCACGAACGCGACAGCTGGGGAACGCCCGCCCGCAAGCCGCGTTGCCGACATGAACCGCGCGGCGCTCAAACCCAGCCAGGCTCCGCGCCGCGCGGCATGTCCAACCCAGGGTTGAACCCGAGGAGAATAATATGAAACGCACCCTTCTTGCCACCACCGCCGCTGCCGTACTGCTGCTGTCGGCCGCCGCCATCGCGCAGGACGCCTCGTCTTCCGCCGACGCCTCGATGGAATCGTCAGTGATGTCGTCCGAGCCGATGTCGTCGGAAGCGCCAATGGACTCCTCGATGTCCTCGCCGGCGCCGGCCGATAGCTCGATGGTGTCGTCCGAAGCGGTCGTCGCGGACCCCGCGATGTCGGCCACGCCTGTCGCGCCCTTCGACATCACGGCCGGCTACACCCAGGTGGACAGCGACCGCCTCTCGAGCCGCATCGTCGGCCAGCCGGTCTATGACGGCACCGCCGCCGACGCCAACAATCTGGGCAATATCAACGACCTCGTCCTTTCCGAGAGCGGTCAGGTCCAGGCCGTCGTGATCGGTGTGGGTGGCTTCCTCGGTCTTGGCGAAAAGCAGGTCGCGGTCGCCTATTCGGCCCTGCAGTGGGTCGTCGCCGCCGACAACACCGAGCGCTTCATCCTCAACACCACGGTCGACCAGCTGACCGCTGCCCCTGACTTCGTCGTCACCGAGGACGAACCGGTCGACGCCATGGCCCCGGCCGCATCCTCGGCGATGTAACCGGCTCAGCCCAATCGAGGCCCGCTTCGGCGGGCCTTTTCTTTTGCCCATCGGGATGGGATATCGGACCCATGTCCGATCCGCTCATCCTCACCGTCCCGCTCTTTTCCGATCTCGGCAATCTGGGCCTCGCGCTCCGCCGCAGCGTCTTCGTCGGCGAGCAGCACGTCCCGCCCGAGGAAGAATTCGACAGCTACGACCTCACCGCCACCCACGTCGTCGCCCTGCTTGATGGCAGCGTCGTGGGGTGCCTGCGCATCCTCTTTCTCGCCGAGCATGTGAAGTTTGGGCGCGTCGTCGTCGCCGCCACGGCCCGTGGCCAGGGCATCGCCTCGCGCATGATGCGTTACGCCATGGATCTCGCCGCGGCCCGCGGCCAAACGCGGTTCTACCTCACCGCCCAGTCCGACAAGCTCGCCCTCTACGAAAAGCTCGGCTTCGTCGCCTTCGGCGAAGAATTCCAGGACGGCGGCATGCCCCATTTCGCGATGAAGACCTACTAAGCTCACACGGCTAGAATTCAGGTCTCCCTCCCCCTTGTGGGGAGAGGGGACCACGCGAAGCGTGGTGGGTGGGGGTTCCCGCGGTTGGTCGACCGAGCCCTTTTGGGATCGATCGATCCAGAGCGCAACAAAGCCGCGGTTGGGCAAACGAGCCCTCACGAGATCGCTTGATCCAGGGCCCCCAAAAACGCAAAAGGGCGCCATCGGCGCCCTCCAAATCCTTCGCTGTGACCGGCGCTTAGCGCCGCATATGCCTCAGCCGGCCGATCTCGTCATATTCGTCCTGCTCCGCCTTGTTCTCGGCGGCAACCTCGCGGCCATGCTCGCGCTGGTCCAGCAATTCGACCTTCTTGAGATCTTCCACCGCCTCGGCCAGCGCATCCTGCGCCGCTTCCAGCTGGTCACGCATGTCCGCGGCCGAAGCCAGCAGATTGTCGCGCCGGGCGATAGCAGCCTTCGCAAAGGTCGAATAGGCGAAATGGGCAACGTCGGAGATGCCCGTTTTCTGCTGCTCGATTTCGATCTGCTGATCCAGCTCGCTGGCCATCCGCTCGAAGTCGGCGACCATCATCTCGATCTGCGCAACACTGCGGCGCTTCTCGTCGACCTGAAATTTCTTGAGCCTGATGAGGCTCTCGCTGCGCGACTTCATGACTTGTACTCCTTACAACTCAAGTCACATGACCTGCCCGCGCTCATGCGGCCGGCCCTGCCTTCGCCAGTATCGCCTCCAGCATCGTATAGCCGTCGGCAATACTGGTCCGCTCCTCCCGCTGCTGGCTCAAAAACGCCTCCAGCGCCGGGTAGAGAGCGATTGCTCTGTCCACCTGCGGATCTGATCCCTTCCGGTACGCGCCCAGCCGGATCAGTTCCTCCATGTCGGAAAACACCGACATGAACTCCCGCGCCCTCTGCAAGACGGGGCGTACCGGGACCGGCACACACCCTGGCATCGTTCGCGAGATGGACCTCAGCACATTGACCGCCGGGTAACGTCCCCGCTCGGCAATGCCCCTCTCCATCACAATGTGCCCGTCGATGATGCCGCGGACAGCATCTGCAATGGGTTCATTGTGATCATCACCTTCGACTAAAACGGTAAATAGACCCGTAACGGAACCCGAGTTCACGAGCCCCGGCCCCGCTCTTTCGAGCAGACGTGGCAATTCGGTGAACACCGTGGGCGGATAACCCTTGGCCGTGGGCGGTTCGCCGATGGCGAGGCCGATCTCGCGCTGCGCCATCGCAAAGCGCGTCAGGCTGTCCATCATGCACAGCACGCGCTTACCCTGGTCGCGGAAATATTCGGCCAGCGTCAGCGTCAGATACGCCGCCTGCCGCCGCATCAGCGCCGCCTCGTCCGAGGTCGCCACCACCACGATCGCCTGCTTGATGCCGGCCTCGCCCAGATATTCGGTGATGAACTCCTGCACTTCGCGGCCGCGCTCGCCGATCAGCCCGACAATCGCGACATCGGCCGTCGCATTGCGCACCAGCATCGACATCAGCACCGACTTGCCGACGCCCGAACCCGCGAAGATGCCCATCCGCTGTCCGTCGCAGAGCGTCGTGAAGGTGTTGAGCGCCCGCACCCCGAGGTCCATCGGCGCGCCGACTCGCGCCCGCTGGTGCGCCGGCAGCGGCGTCTGCTTCAGCGGATAGGCTTCGGCGCCACGCGCCAGCGGTCCCTTGCCGTCGATCGGCTCGCCATCGGCATTGATCACGCGCCCAAGCCAGCTGTCCGCCGGATACACCGCGCCATCGCTGCTCTTGAACACCGCCTTGCAGCCGAGCCGCACCCCCGTGAGCGGGCCGAACGGCAGGCACAGCGCATGGCCGTCGCGAAACCCGATGATCTCGCTGCCCAGCACGCCGCCATTGGTGGTTTCGATCATCACCCGGCCGCCGACGCGCAACTCGCGCACCGGCCCGACAACCTCGATCAGCAGGCCCTGCACGGTCTTGACGCGGCCGAACACTTCGACCTCGTCGATCGCCTCTATGTCGGCCGCCAAAGCCCGCATTGATTGTCCCGAATCGCCGTTCTACTAACGGTAACTGAACGTTAAGCTAAAGGCGTTAACCATGGTGCTCCACCCCGAAATTCGCGCGCTCCTGCCCCGGGTGGTTTTCCACAGCCCAAAACCCCGGAACGCTGAGTCGAGAGAGTCGATTGCAGGGCTTTCTTAACCTAAAATATTAAGTTTGGCTGCCTCACTTTAAGCAGCAAAATCAAAGACTTAAATAAGATCGCCTCACATTCAGTTTGCATATTGCGGATCAGAATTAAACTTTGTTAACTAATGGCGCTTAGGTTTGAGTCATATCCAGTAGGGTTCGGTTAGGGCTGATGGCGATTTCGCCGTCGCCTGGTTCCAGCAGGGAACGACTTTAAGAGGAAACGGCATGCGTGTGCTCTTGATTGAAGACGACAGCGCGACGGCGCAGAGCATCGAGTTGATGCTCAAATCCGAGAGTTTCAACGTGTACACGACCGACCTTGGCGAAGAAGGCGTCGATCTCGGGAAGCTCTACGACTACGACATTATCCTTCTCGATCTGAACCTGCCCGACATGTCGGGTTACGAAGTGCTTCGCACCCTGCGCGTTGCCAAGGTTCAGACCCCCATCCTCATCCTGTCCGGTCTCGCCGGCATTGAGGACAAGGTGCGCGGTCTCGGCTTCGGCGCCGACGACTACATGACCAAGCCGTTCCACAAGGACGAACTGGTCGCCCGCATCCACGCCATTGTGCGCCGGTCCAAGGGCCATGCGCAGTCGGTCATCCAGACCGGCGATCTCACCGTCAACCTCGACACCAAGACCGTCGAGGTCCAGCAGGCCCGCGTGCATCTGACCGGCAAGGAATATCAGATGCTCGAACTGCTCTCGCTGCGTAAGGGCACCACCCTCACCAAGGAGATGTTCCTCAACCATCTCTATGGCGGCATGGACGAGCCCGAGCTGAAGATCATCGACGTCTTCATCTGCAAGCTGCGCAAGAAGCTTTCGGTCGCCACCGGCGGCAAGAACTACATCGAAACGGTCTGGGGCCGCGGCTATGTGCTGCGCGAGCCCGATGAAGGCGAAGTCTACGCGGAATCGTCCGTCGCCTGATCCGATCCGGTCAGCGTTGCGGCAGACCACCAAAACCCCCGGGGCCCGTCCCCGGGGTTTTTGCTATCCCGGTTGGAGGATCGCATGGCCTTACCAAAGATCGCCGCCAGGCTGCTGATGCTGCCGCCCTTCATCGTTGCCGGCCCGTCGCTGCTCGCCATCCTGCCCTGGCTGTTGGCGCAGCCGGCAAGCGACAGCGACCGCCTCGCCGGCTGGGCGCTCGGCATGGTTGCCCTCGTCGCCTACCCCATCCTCATGGTCGTGCTGTTCGGCGCCCTCGTCTTGATGACCCGACGCCAGCGGCTCCATGGCGACCCGATATCAGAGCCGAGGCGCCTCATCCTTCGACTGGCCGGCGCAACGCTGCTGCTCGCCTTCATCATCGTCATGACCGCTGCCGTAATCATGTGGATCGGGGCATAGGGGCCGGCGACTAGCCGGTCAGCCCACCGCCGCGTCGAGCAGCGTCAGCGCCTCGTCCGGCGTTGCATAGCTGAAGAAGGCCGGCGGCAGCGGCGAGCCGGTCCACACGGCCGCCAGCGGCAATTGCGAGGCCGGCCATTTCACCGTCTCATGCGTCGGGTCGAAGATCAGCGCGCCGGGATCACCCAGTAGCTCGATCCGGTTGCCGCCCGGTTCGCGCACATAGAGGAACGTCGTCTTGCCGATCGAGTGCCGCCCCGGCCCATGCTCGACCATGTAGCCATGGTCGCGGCAGAGATCGGCGAAGTCGAACAGGCTCTCATTGCTCCCGCCATAAAAGCAGGTGTGGTGCAGCCGTCCGCGCGTCACCCCCGGCCCGTCCGGCAGCACCGCCAGATCGTGCGAGAGATTGGTCACGCTGAGCCAACTCGCAATGCTCACCGCCGCATTGTCGTCGGGCACCACCGCCTCACGTTCCATAAAGCCCAGCGCCTCGACCAGAAAGCTCTTCACGCCCTGCGCTCCACCAGGCGCGGTGATGTTGAAATGATCCAGCCGCCGTGCCGCGATCGCCGCCAGCGGCCGCTTCTGCGGCCGGTTGATCATGCTCGAGCGGTCTACCTCAGCGGCGCGAAAATACTCGATGTCGTAGAAGATCTCCCAGCGATGCCCCGCCGGCGTGTCGAACTGGAACGCCTTTCCATGCCCGAGATCGCCTTCGATCCAGCCGCGCCCCTGCCCCGTCGCCTCGATCGCCGCGACCCGCCGCTGCAGCGCCGCCGGACTACGGGCCCGCCAGGCGGCATGGCCAAGCCCGGCATGCGTCGCCTCGGTCAGCTTCAGCGAGTGGTGATAATGGTCCTCGAAGCAGCGCAGATAGACCGAGCGGCCGCGCCGCGCCGTCTCCTGCATGCCGAGCATCGTCTTGAAGAAGCGCTCCGACCCCTCGAGGTCTGGCGTCAGCAATTCGATATGCGCCAATTGGGCGATATCGAGGATCTGTTCACGCATAGTCTCCACGGATAGTCCCTCCATGAAACTTGGAACGTTCCAACGATAAGGCTGCCATTTTCAGCGAGTCAAGCGCGATTTTGATCGTTCCAATCCGGCCCGAGCTAAGCTATTGAATCATCAATGCCCACGCCTGCCCGCCTCACCATCAATGATGTTGCCCGCGCTGCCGGCGTCTCGCGCGGCACGGTCTCCAATGTCTTCAGCCATCCCGAACGCGTCCGCCCCGAACTGCGCGAGCGCGTCGAAACCGTGGCCCGCGACATCGGCTATGGCGGGCCCGACCCTCGCGGCCGCCTGCTGCGCCGGGGCAAGTTCGGCGCCGTCGGCTACGTCGTTCCCGGCGCCTATGGCTTCGTCAACCTGATCGAGAGCCCCTTCGGCCGCGAAATGCTGCTCGGCGTCGCCGATGCCTGCGACGCCGCCGGAATCTCGCTCACCCTCATCGACGGCCGCGCCGCCCAGATCGAGGCCGCTGTCGACAACGCCCTCGTCGATGGCCTCATCATCGGCACCGCTGGCAGCGCCCCGGTCATCGAGCGCGCCATGCGCCGCGGCATGCGGGTCGCCATTGTCGATGTCGCCGCCGATGCGGCCATCTCATCGGTCAGCATTGATGCCGTCACGGGTGCGAAGCTCGCCGCCCGCCATCTGCTCGATCTTGGCCATCGCCGCTTCGCCATCGTCTCCGTCCGCCGCACCCAGGGCGAACCGATCGACCATGCGCCGGGCCGCCGGACCACAACGCTCCGCGATGGCGGTCCACTCGATCGCGAAAAGCTCCGCGGCTACAGCGAGGCGCTGACGGCCGCCGGCCTCGACATCAACGCCATGCCCGTGCTCGAAACCGTGCCCTGGCAGGCCGACATTGGCCCGGCCCTGTTTGCGGCGGCGCCCGATGCCACCGCCATCCTCGTCATGTCCGACCGGCAGGCCATGACCATTCTGCGCGATTTCGCGCGGCTCGGCCGGCGCGTACCAGAACAGGCTTCTATTGTGGGTTTCGACGGCGTGCCCGATGGCGCCGCCGCTCTGCCGCCGCTCACTACCATTGAGCAGCCGACACGCGAGAAAGCGCGCCGCGCCACCGAGCTCGCTTTGTCGGCGGGCCCGGCCCAGCATTCGATGCTGTCGGTGAAACTGCTGGTGCGGGCCTCGAGCGGCCCTGCTCCCGCTTAGCCGGCTTCCGCCAGTTCTTCGGCCTGCGGCATGAACTTGGCTTCGAGGATGTCGCGGTCGAACGGCTTCATCATGTAGTCCGAAGCGCCCGCCTTCATCGCCACCGCGATCTGCCCGATATCGTTCTCGGTGACGCAGAACACGATGTGCGGCGTCTGCCCGCCAATATAGGCGCGGATGAGCTTGAGGAATTCGAGCCCGCCCATCACCGGCATCTGCCAGTCGAGCAGGATCGCATCCGGCATTTCCTGCCGGCATTTGTCGAACGCTTCCTGGCCGTCTTCGGCTTCATCGACAATATAGTCGATATCTTCCAGTATCCGGCGCGCCACTTTGCGCACCACGCTTGAATCATCGACGATGAGGCAGGATTTCATGACGTGCCCTCCGCCCGCAAAATGGGCCCAATGAAGACTATCCGCCAAATTCGCCAACCATTGGTTACCGAAATCCTACACTTCAATTCTTGATGTAAGCGATCCCCCCGGCCGAGGCGCTGCTGAGGCAATTGGCCGATTTGGTGGGCACCACCTTGATGCTGACCTCGGCCAGCGCCGTGCCGCCCGCCAGCGCCGCCTGGCGCTTCAGCGCCAGCAGCGCATCGTCCCCGTCCGGCGCCGGAGCCGTCTTCACCTTCTGGCAGAGCAGCGATTCCACCGGCCCGATGACGCGTGCCCCATCGGGCACCGACGGCATGATGGTCATGTATTCGGGATGTTGCACCAGATCGTCGGCGGTCATCGCGCCAAAATCGATGCGGGTGCTGGTACACCCCGTCAGCACCAGCGCGCAGCCCAGCGCCATGGCAAGCAGCTTCATCGAAAAGCCCCCCGGCTTGATGGCCGGGAGCTAATCACATCGCAGGCTTTTTCGATAGCGCGCTTACGCGGCGGCGGCCGCTTCCGGGGCGTCGCCGGCCACCTTGGCCTTCGGCGTCGCGGTGAAGCTGAACACATCGCCCTCAATGCCGATCTTGAGCTCCATGTCGGTCATCCGCGCCAGGATGCCCGTATAGAACGGCTGGATGCCACGCGCGTCCACGCCATCTTCCGGCGCTCCGCTGAGCAGCCCTTCGGCGCCCGCCGGCATCAGCGTCTTCTGCCGCTTTTCGGGGTCCGAGGTCGAGGTGAACTTGAAGCCTTCCTCGCCCGTGCTGCCGGTCACTTCCGCCTTCACCACGCCGCCGCGCGGCACCGCCATCGAGGCTATCAGCAGCATGTTCATCATCAGCTTGGCTTTGTGCTTGGGCAGCAGGATCAGCGGCACCTGCCAGTCGAGGTCGGACTTCTCGATCTCGAACAGCAGCCGCGCCACGCGCTCGCATTCGCGCGTGTCGAAATCGGTGCCCGCCGTCGACGACGCGCCATAGGCGAGCCGCGCGAATTCGAGCTTGGCCCGCGCATGCTTGGCCGAATTGGCAATCAGTTCCTGCGCGCCTTCGGCCATCGCGCCCTGCGTCGGGTCGGCCAGCACTTCGAGCCCGTTGCCGATCGCGCCCACCGGGTTGATCAGGTCGTGGCACACCCTCGAGCACAGCATGGCGGCAAGGTCGGTTGCCTTGAGCTCGATAATGTCGGCCATTTCTGGGGTCTCCCGGAGAATCACTTGTGGCGACACTAGCGGGAACTTGCCCATCACCCTAGACTGCGCGGGCAAAAACCCACGAGTGGAAGGCCGCCGTTTGAACCGTACGATATTGCTTACGGGATCGCTCGGCCTTATCGGCACGTCTCTCGCAGCCAGGTTGCACCGCCTCGGCGCCACCCTCATTCCCGTCGATATCCGGGCCCCCGAGGCGCCCCTCGACATCTGCGATCATGCCCGCATGACCGAACTCGCCGCGCAGGCCGACGGCATCGTCCACCTCGCGGCCGTCTCGCGCGTCGTCGATGGCCAGCTCGATCCCGCCCGCTGCACCGCCGTCAACGTCACGGCAACGCACAATCTCCTCGCCGCCGCTGCCGCCTCGCCGCGCCGGCCGTGGTTCATCTATGCCAGCAGCCGTGAAGTCTACGGCCAGCAGGACGATTTCCCGGTCCACGAAGACGTCCCCCAGCGCCCCATGAACGTCTATGCCCGCAGCAAGGTCGAGGCCGAGCGCCTCACCAACGCAGCGCGCGCCTCCGGCCTCGCCACCTCGATCGTACGCTTCTCCTCCGTCTACGGCTCGCCCGACGACCACCGCACCCGCGTCACCCCCGCCTTCCTCCGCGCCGCCCTCGCCGGCGCGACCCTCCGCGTCGAAGGCGACGCGCACACTTTCGACCTCACCCATGTCGAGGATGTCACCGCCGGCCTCGTGACCCTGATCGGCATGCTCGATGCCGGCGAGCGCAATCTGCCGCCGCTGCATTTCGCCAGCGGCACCGGCACGACGCTGCTCGACCTGGCGCAGCGCGCCATCCGTCTCGGCAGCCCTAAGGCCCGCATCGAACTCGCCCCGCCGCGCAGCTACGACATCCATCATTTCGTCGGCGATCCGGCCCGCACCGCCGAACTGCTCGGCTGGCGCGCCACCACCCCGCTCGATTCCGGCCTCGCCCGCCTCGCCGCCGACTTCACCAGCGCCGCCATCGAAGCCTGAGGGGACGCGCCCGCCGGATCGCACCGTCATCGTGCGCGCTCGCTCTACGCGATTGGCAGCACTTGTCGCAGCGCTGGAACGTCGTTTCAGGCTAGTGCGCCGGTTCCGAGCTGGCCGCCATGCCCTCGGCCACCGGCTCCATGGCTTCCGGTCCGGTCAGCGTGCCGCCAAGCTTCACGAAACTGTCCTTCGCCTTGGCCAGCGCATCCGATTTGCTCATCAGGAACGCTTCGCGATTGGCCGACGAATAGAAGAAATACAGCTTCAGCGCCTCGATCGCATAGAGCCGCGGCTTGCCGTCGCTGAGATAGCCCCGGCTCAGCGACATCAGGCAATGCCCGCCATATTGCGGCGCATAGACCTCGGGGTTGCGCATGAAGGCGTCGCGATTGCCCGCCGTCTTGAAATACCAGGACACGCCCTGCCAGACATATTCATGGTCCGGCTTGCCCAATTGCGGCTCGCTGTCGATGAAATAGCTCACCGGATCATAGCCATCGATCGCCACCCCGGTCAGCGGGTCGGTGACGATATCGGTCACCAGCGCCTCGGCGTGCCCGGCGAAAGCCAGCATCAGCCAGGCCGCGATGGTTAAGATTTGTTTACCGATTTGCCGCATCATTGCCGCGTTGGGCGTCCAGTTCTCGTCTTTGGCGCCTGCCAAGGCTAACGCCGGAGGGTGAGCGCTTGGTAAAGGCCGAAACCGGAGTGACGAATATGCTGAAACGCCTCGCCCTGAGCCTCGCGCTCCTTTGCGGCCTTGCCCTGGCGCCATCGCCCGCCAATGCCCAGGGCTCGGTCTCCGACACGTTTTCCGTCGATGAGATCGTCGATACCGGCGGTGAATTCTTCGGCACCGTCTCGCAGGGCCTCGCCTCGCTGGTCGAGCGCGCCGCCAGCCAGTTCGGCCTGCCCAATGGCTACATCCTCGGCGAGGAAGCCTCGGGCGCGATCTTTGTCGGCGGCCGCTATGGCGAAGGCACGCTCTACACCCGCAACCAGGGCGACTACCCGCTGTTCTGGCAGGGCCCGTCCATCGGCTTCGACGTCGGCGGCGACGGCTCCAAGGTGATGATGCTGGTCTACAACCTCAACTCGACCAACGAGATCTTCGACCGCTATCCCGGCGTCGATGGCTCCGCCTATGTGGTGGGCGGCCTCGGCATGACGGTGATGAAGTCGCGCAATGTCGTCGTCGTCCCCATCCGCTCCGGCGTCGGCCTCCGCGCCGGCCTCAATGTCGGCTATCTGAAGTTCACCAACGAGCCGACCTGGAACCCGTTCTGATCCAACCGCGGTTGGACAAGCGAGCTTTATTCAAGCTCGCTGGAAGTGCAGAAGACCAATAGCCAGTAGGGCGGTCCATCGGCCGCCCTTCTTCTTTTCCTCTGCCCGCTCCGGGCGATTCACGCTTCTCCCCAGCCGCCAACAGGCTCCCCCTTCCCGGTAAGGTTAATGATTGGCTAAGGTGGCGGGGCGTCGCCGTCTTTGTCATCGTCCGCTCTTGGCCGAACTGCTAGGATCGGACCAGTGTCGGGGCCTCTCCATGGGCATTGAGAATATCATGTACTTCGCGTTGGGCCTGCTGATCGCAGGTCTCGCCGCGCTTGCCATTCTGCCCGCCATCTGGCGCCGCGCCGTGCGCCTCACCAAGAAGCGCATCGAAGCGGCTACGCCCATCACCATGGCCGAGTTCCGCGCGGACAAGGACCAGCTGCGCGCCGAATTCGCCCTCTCGACCCGCCGCCTCGAAATGAATGTCGAGGCGCTGCGCCGCCGCCTCTCCGATCAATTGCGCGACATCAACCGCAAGCGCACCGAAGTCGGCGCCATCAAGGGCGAACGCGAATCCCAGCTGCAGCAGATCCGCGAGCTCGAAGAGCGCGAAGCCGAGCTCCGCCGCCGCATCCTCGACCTCGAAAAGGACGGCGCCGATCTGTCCCAGCGCCTGCGCATGCGCGACCGCGAATTCGCCGACAAATCCACCCAGCTCGAAACGGCGCGCGAAGCCCTGCGCGGCAAGACCCCGCGCTCCATCGATATCGATGGCAAAGCGCTCTCGGGCGACTACAACACCGATATGGACGTGCTGCTCTCCAAGCTCGAAGCCGAGCGCAAGCGCGGCACGTTCCTCGAAACGCAGAACCGCTCGCTCATCGCCCAGCTCGAAAACTCCGACAAGCGCTCCGCCGATGCCGCGGCCGCCGCCTCTGAACTCCGCGTCGCCCTCGCCCGCCGCGATGATGCCGAGACCGAGCAGCAGAACGCCCTCATCGATGCCGAAGCGCGCATCGCCGATGCCGAGCACCGCGTCAGCGTCGCCCTCGCCGACACCGCCCGCGTCGTCGAAACCGTCGATGGCCAGCGCGAACAGCTGCTCGCCGAAAAACTCGCCGTGGACGATGAACTCGAGCGCCTCCGCACCAAGGTACTCACCGTCGAATCCACCATCATGGCCGACTGGGACAGCGACCGCATCGAGCAGTCGCATCTGCGCGAAAAGCTCAACGACATCGCCTCCGAAGTCAGCCGCCTCGTCTACGCCGTCGAGGGCGAACCCGCCGACAGCGACGAAACCCTGCTCGAGCGCGTGCAGAAATACTCCGACGAAATCCTCATCACCGACCCCGACCCACGCGCCCCCGAGCCCGTCGGCCAAGGCAGCGCCGTCTCCGACCGCCTCGCCGCCCTCCGCGAAATCCAAAACCGCACCTGAAGCCCAGACCACCGGGGGCAACCACCGCGTCTCGTTGCTCCCACAAATTCATTCCCGCGCAGGCGGGAATCCAGGGCAGTCAGCACAGTGACCGTGGCCCCTGGATCCCCGCCTTCGCGGGGATGACGCAGGTGGACGCGGCATCACCCCACCCACCACGCTACGCGTGGTCCCCCCTCCCCAGCGCTACGCGCCGAGGAGGGAGACCCGACTGAGGACTCCGTGCTCTGGAGACTCCCTCCCCACCGGGGAGGGGGGACCGGCGCAGCCGGTGGGTGGGGCGCGTCCACCTGCGTCATCCCCGCGAAGGCGGGGATCCAGGGGCCACGGTCACTGTGCTGACTGCCCTGGATTCCCGCCTGCGCGGGAATGAATTTGTGGGAGCAACG
>SEEL01000123.1 GCA_004144345.1 Hyphomicrobiales bacterium | reverse complement strand
TGGGCCGATTTCGAGCGCGAACGCGTGTTCCGCGGCGCACCGGTGGATATCGCCGACGGCTATATCCACCTGTCGACCGCCGAGCAGCTTGAAAGCACGATCGCCAAGCATTTTGCAGGTCAGACCTGCCTGATGATCGCCGAGGTGGATCTGATCCTCCTCGGCGACGCGATCCGCTGGGAAGAAGCGCGCGGCGGCGATCTGTTTCCGCACATTTATGCGGAGCTGCCTATCCATGCGGTGGTGAGCCTGCAAAAGCGGGATTGAGTTCAGTTCCGGCCTTCTACGTCACCCCGGCGTTTGGCTGAGGTCGCACTGCGCCGCCTCACGGCGAGAATGTCTGGTTTGGGGTGGGAAGCGGCCATCAAGTGCGTGTCGCCACTGCTTAACCTGCTTCTTCACCTTCTTCCGCAAAGACTTACAGGGCCTCTAATGTAGAGCAAATCCATTCCATCGTTGGCTAACATCTTGAAA
Organism: Hyphomicrobiales bacterium; assembly: GCA_004144345.1. Classification (GTDB taxonomy): domain Bacteria; phylum Pseudomonadota; class Alphaproteobacteria; order Rhizobiales; family Devosiaceae; genus Devosia_A. The sequence goes on along the minus strand of SEEL01000123.1, from coordinate 742 downwards.
CGGTCGAGATTTGCCTCATCAAATACACCATAGCGGCGCCCATCAATCTCTTTGTAGAAAGAAAGAAATTTGCCAATTCCGCGTGAATCAATTGAGTAAGCGTACTTCGCCTCCTTTTGAGAGGCCGTGATTGGTGCTTCGGCGATGAGAGTGATCCCCTGCTTGTGCCGTTCGAGCCGGTAGCCGATCAGAGGAAACCCATCCTGCAAAATCTGCATACCGTCTGCATTTAGCAAAATGGGCGGGGCCAAGTCATTAGCATAGCAGCCATATGCTTTGGAGCTAATGGGTTCAGGAGTAGCGGGCCGAGGCGAGAAGATTGCGACGCCAAGTAACCACGCTATGATAAGCGGGATGCCAATGTAGTAGGCCATTGTGAGCTTATTCGCGTAGTCGATACCCTGATATGGCATGCGGCACTAATACCAGACGCCCAACATTTGCCAATGTCCGCAATTGGTCGTTTCCAGCCATTCGTCATCCCCGACTTGATCCGGGATCCACCGCATCGTTGAAGTCATGGGCCACGGATCAAGTCCGGGGTGACGACAAGCGGATGACCGCAATCGGTGGTTGGCAAGCGTCACCCCATGTCCGTTCGTGTCGAGCTAAGTCGAGACCCTTCGACCTGACGATGAACGGGCGCCAAACCCCAATCAGCGCTGCCGCGCCTTCCACGCCCGCACCGCCGCCATCGTCTTTTCGATATGCGCTTGCGGCTTGCTGTCGGTGTAGCTGAGCA
>SEEL01000122.1 GCA_004144345.1 Hyphomicrobiales bacterium | reverse complement strand
GTGGGGGGACTCACCGGAGCAAACCTAATTCCCGGTGGGGCCGAACGTCCCCCCACGCAGCTGCGCTAGCTCGCCACGCTCGCAAGCTTCGCCACCCTCCCCACACGGGGGAGGGAAATCCGTGCCGACTGCCCTTCGGCAGCTGCGGCTCAGCGCCTTGGGACGCGGTTCCGTCTGCTGCTGCCGCGACCGGCCCGAATGTCTGTTTCTTCACCCCACGCCGCGGATCAGGATTTCCGTCAATCGCGCGATTTGCGCGTCGTTCGGCCGGCGGCCGGTCAGCAGCTGGCCCCAGGCATAACTGACGGCGATTTCCGCGATGGCCTGGGCCTTGTCGAGGGCGAGGCCATGGCGGGCGAAGCGGGCGGACGTTTCGGCGTTGCGCTCGCGGTGGAACGCCAGGAATGCCGCCGACGCCTCCGCATTGGTCTGCGCCTCGGCGATCACCGAGCGGATCACCGGGCCGGCGGGGGTGCCGCTCCAAAACTCGAACAGATGGGCGATGAAGCCACGCACATCGCCCTCGAGCGTCCCGGTTTCGGGATGCACCATTTCGTCCTTGAGCCCGGCATAGACGGCCAGTAGCAGCCGCGTGCGGTCCGGCCACCAGCGATAGATGGTGGGCTTGCCCGCCCGGGCGCGGCGGGCCACCGCCTCGATCGAAAAGCCGGCCAGCCCCTGTTCGGCCAACAGATCGCGCGCCGCGTCGAGAATGGCCTTCTCGCTCGCCGGGTTGCGCTGCGCGCCGATGGATTTGCGGGCTTGAGCCAAACGGGCCTCCATTGCCCTGCGATACCACGCCGCTTGACGAAACGAAACGGCCCGTTCTATATAAGAACGAAACGTACCGTTCCGATAGGAGATCGACATGACCACCAAAGCCATTCCCGCCACCCGCCCGGCCGCTCCCAACCGCTTCCGCTTCACCCTGCTGGTGCTGCTCGGCGTCTACCCGCTGATCACGGGCCTCTCCTACGCCGTCGGCCCCTTCACCGCGGGCTGGGACATCTGGCAACGCACCCTCATCGTCACCCCGATCATGGCCCCGCTGATGGTCTACGGCCTCATCCCCTTCATCCAGACGAGATTCCGCGGCTGGCTGATGGGCAGGTGAGGGGCGTCGGCCCATCGGCGGGAGGGGTAGGGGCGACTGCGATGTAGCGGTTCTGGCCATATCCTCCCCCGTGCAACGGGGGAGGGGGACCGCGTAGCGGTGGAG
>SEEL01000010.1 GCA_004144345.1 Hyphomicrobiales bacterium | reverse complement strand
CCCGGCGCGACCTGTCACATCGCCCGGTTAGCTCAACTACGGGTACCCGAAGGCTGGACCATACAGAGCACGACTGCCCCGCCCCCGCTGCTGCCACCCGCACTTCGTCGGTACGCCGCTGTAGTCGGCGACAGCGGGGGCATTATGCGGGCGCTCCAGGGGGACGTGGATAAGTTTCCGGATATTTCTTGGATTGGCGTGTGCGGACAGCGGGTTCGGCGGCGTTTCTCTAGTGAATTGTAGCGCGGTTTTGGGGGCTATGGCCCCACCCACCGGCTTCGCCGGTCCCCCCTCCCCGGTGGGGAGGGATGGGCTCCACTCAAGGTGCAACTCGGTGCTCGCAGTCGTCTCCCCCTTGCGGGGAGGGAGGCGCGCGGTGGGTGTGGCGGCGCCCGGTCGCCATCGCTGGGCGTGGGCTCGCCAACCCCCACCCCAGCTTCGCTACCCTCCCCGCGAGGGGGAGGGAGGGAGCGGTGCACTCGACTCGCTCCCCGTGTTGGCCAGTTACCAGCCGCATGCCTGGCGGGTGGCGGCGACGGCTTTGGTGGAGCCGCTGGCGGAGAAGGTGGCGCGGTTGTAGCGCTTGTTGATGTCGCTGCCGCCGGGGGTGAGCTCTACCGTGATCTGACGGCTGGCGCCGGCGAAGAGCTTGGCGACCTCGATGGTATAGGGCGTGGGAAACGAGATGGGGACGATGCCCGCATCGAGCCAGCCCTTGTCGAAATGCACGGCGGGGACGAAGTACGGCTCGCCGCCATCAATGCTGAAGACCAGCGTCACATGCTCGCGGCGCACCAGGCTCGCATGCATCTTGTTTTCGAAGATGTTGAAGCCGACCGAGAACTGGTTGGGATAGGTGCATCGGACTTCCAGCGAATAGGTACCGTCGCCGGTGCCGTAGAACAGGCTGTAGCTGTCGCTGCCCTTGCTCCACTGCGCCTGAGCCGGCGCGGCCAGACCCACCACAAGAGCGGCGGCGAGGCCAAACTGCTTCACTGGTCGCATGATACTTCCCCCCATCAAGACCGCCGAGCGGTGGGAGGAAACTGGCGCTGGGCACAGGGCCGGTCAATGAACAACCTTGACCATAAACCCCTCCCCCGACGCACGGGAGGGGGGCGTATTCGGGCGCTTACTTCAGCAGCGCCAGTGCGTCCTTGGGCTTGAGCGCCTTGGGGCGTTCGCAAGTCGTGGTGAGGGTGATGACCTTGCCGGTTTCGCCGGCCTTGAGCAGGCTCGTCATGACCTCGACCACATGCAGCGCCAGATCGAGGCCGCAGCGGGCGGGCCGCTTCTTGTCGATCGACTGGATCATGTCGGCGAGGCCCGCAGTGCGGTAATTGGCCCGCGCCACGCCATCGCCACCGGTCTGGTTGGCCTTGCCGAAGGGATGGTCCCAGGGCTCGACCTTGTTGCGCACGCCGGACTGGTCGGTGACGTAGATGTCGCCACCGAAGAAGTTCGGATCGGGCACGAACACCGAGCCGTCGGTGCCGTAGAGCTCGATATTGTGGTGGCCGTGGCTGAACGTATCCCAGCTGGCGCCGAGCGTGATGATGGCGCCCGAGGCGAATTCGAGGATGCCGTGGATCGTGGTCGGGGTGCCGACCTTGATCTTCTTGCCGGTCATCGCGACGCCGGGCGTCGTGACCGTGCGGTGCGTCTTGGCGCTGTTGGTGAAGGCGGTAACGCGCGCCACCGGCCCGAGCAGCTGCACGAGGTCGGAGATGTAATACGGGCCGAGGTCGAGGATGGGACCGCCGCCGGGCTGGAAGAAGAAGTCCGGATTGGGGTGCCAGTGCTCCATGCCGCGGCTCATCACATGGGTGGTGCCATGGGTGATCTTGCCGAGCTTCTTGCTGTCGATGAGGTCGCGCACCTGCTGGTGCGCGCCGCCGAGGAAGGTGTCGGGCGCCGAGCCGACATAGAGGCCGCGCTTGTCCGCCTCCCGCTTGAGCGTCTTGCCTTCCTTGACCGACAGCACGAACGGCTTTTCGGAATAGGCGTGCTTGCCGGCCGACACCGCGTCCAGCGACACCTGATAATGGGTCGAGGGGATGGTGAGGTTCACGATGACGTCGATCTCGGAGCTCTTGAGCAGCTCGTCGGGCGTCATCGCCGCGACCTTGTACTCCTCGCTCCGCTTCCTGGCGGCCGCCGGGTTGATGTCGGCGACGCCGCGCACCTCGAGCCCCTTGAACAGGGGCGCGAGCTTCAGATAGGCCGCCGAGATATTGCCGGCACCCATGATGCCGATGCCGTAAGTCTTTGCCATTTGCTTATGCCCACTGCTTGACGGTGGCGATGGAGGTGCGGGCGAAGCGGATCGCGTCGCTCGGCTTGTCGTGCTCCATCACGAAGAACTTTGCCTTGGTCTTGGCCTTGGCATCAGCCAGCAGCTGCTGCCAGTTGAGCGTGCCCGTGCCGACATCGGCCCAGCCATCTTCGTCGGCCTTCTCGCCCGCCGGAGCGATGTCCTTGACGTGGATGGCGGTGATGCGGCTGCCCAGCTTGTTCATCCAGGCGATCGGGTCTTCGCCGGCCTTCACCACCCAGGCGAGGTCCATTTCCCACTGCATGTCGGGCGAGCCGAGCAGCAGTTCGATCGGCGTCTTGCCATTGGCGAGCTTGACGAATTCCCAGTGGTGGTTGTGGTAGCCAAAGCCCTTGCCGGCCTTCTTGAAGGCGGCGGCGATGGTGCCGAGGTCATCGGCGAATTTCTGCCAGTCGCCGGTGCCTTCGCGGTAGTCGGCCGAGGGCGGCGCCGGGCAATAGACGGTCTCGATGCCGACGGTGTCGACGATCTTGAGCGCGGCGTCGGTATCGACCAGCTGCGCAAAACCCATATGGGCGGTCGGCATCACGAGGCCCGAATTCTTGAGGCTCTGCGCCAGGGCGGCCGGATCGGCGAACTGCCCGCCCCAGCCCTCGACCTGGGCGTAACCCAGCGACTTCAGGGTCTTGAGCGTGTCGTCGAGCGACTTCTCGTTGCGGGCGCTATACAGCTGGTAGGAGAAATCCATCAGTCGTCTCTTTCTAGGATTGTGCCTGCTGCCCCGAAGCAGCAGGTCACGGGCTAGGATTTGTGCCCGCTGCGGCTTTTGGCCGAGCGGGTCACGGGTAGGATTAGCGATGAGATTGCCGCAAAACCGGCCGCCGGGCGAGCCGGCGGCCGTCAGATACACGAGAGATTTTAGAGCCGGGCGCCCGACTGGGCGTCAAAGACCGAACCACGGGCCGGATCGAAGCCGAGCATGACCTTCTGGCCGGCTTCGAGCGGAATGTCCGACGAGCAGCGGAAGGTCACAGCCTGGCCGCCGATCTTGGTGTAGCCCACCGTTTCCGAGCCCATCGGCTCGACGATTTCGATCTCGCTTTCGAGCTGCACCGGCATCTTCCGGGCTTCTTCGCCCACCGCGATGTGCTCGGGACGAATGCCCAGCACGCCCTCGACATTGGCGCCCGCCGGCTTTTCGAACTGATAGGCGTTGAGCGGCACGTTGAGCGTGTCGATGGCGATGCTCGAATCGGAGATGTTGCCCTTGAAGAAGTTCATGGTCGGCGAGCCGATGAAGCCGGCGACATAGAGGTTCACGGGCTTGTTGTAGACGGCATGCGGCGTGTCGAGCTGCTGGATGATGCCGTTCTTCATGATGGCGATACGGTCGGCCAGCGTCATGGCCTCGATCTGGTCGTGGGTGACGTAGATCATCGTGTTCTTGAGGCGCTGGTGGAGGCGCTTGATTTCGACGCGCAGGTCCGAGCGGAGCTTAGCGTCGAGGTTCGACAGCGGTTCGTCGAACAGGAACACGTCCACGTCACGCACGAGCGCGCGGCCGATGGCGACGCGCTGGCGCTGGCCGCCGCTGAGTTCCATCGGCTTGCGCTGCAGCAGCGGCTGGATCTGCAGGATTTCGGCGGCGCGGGCGACGCGCTGGGCGATCTCTTCCTTGGCCATGCCGGCGACGCGGAGGCCGAAGCTGAGGTTCCGCTCCACCGTCATCTGCGGGTAGAGCGCATAGGACTGGAACACCATGCCGATGCCGCGGTCCTTGGGCTCTTCCCAGGTGACGTTCTTGCCCTCGATGAAGATCTGGCCAGTCGAGGGTTCGAGCAGGCCCGCGATGCAGTTCAGCAAGGTCGACTTGCCACAGCCCGACGGCCCCAGCAGCACGATGAATTCGCCGCGCCCGATATCGAGATTGAGGGATTCCAGAACCTTGACGGTGCCGTAGGAGACCGAAAGTTCGCGGATGTTAACGCTGCTATCCATAGCGACTTAACCTTTGACTGCGCCGGCGGCGATACCGCGGACGAACAACTTGCCGGAGACGAAGTAGATGAAGAGCGGCACGAGACCGGTGAGGATCGTGGCAGCCATGTCCACATTGTATTCCTTCACGCCCTGCAGCGAGTTGACGATGTTGTTCAACTGCACGGTGATCGGGAAGTTGGTGGTGCCGGCGAAGATCACGCCGAACAGGAAGTCGTTCCAGATGCCGGTGACCTGGAGGATCAGCGCCACCACGAAGATCGGCAGCGACATCGGCATCAGCACCTGGGCGTAGATGCGCCAGAACCCTGCCCCGTCAACGCGTGCCGCCTTGAACAATTCCTGTGGCACGGAGACGAAGTAGTTGCGGAACAGCAGCACCAGGATCGGCATGCCGAAGATGGTGTGGATGATGATCACGGCCCACAGGGTCGAGAAGATCTTGAAGTAGCCGGTGATGATCACGAGCGGATAGAGCATCACCTGGTAGGGGATGAACGAGCCGAGCAGCAGCACCGTGAAGAAGAAATTGGCGCCCTTGTACGGCCACATCGCCAGCGCGTAGCCGGTGACCGAGGCCACCGCGATCGAGACGATCACCGAGGGGATCGTGATCTTGACCGAGTTCCAGAAGCCGACCTTGAGGCCTTCGCAATAAAGGCCGGTACAGGCGTAGTCCCAGGCCTTGAGCCAGGGCTCGAAGGTGGGCGAACCGGTGGGCACGAAGAGGTTGCCGTAGCGGATCGCGTCGATGTCCTTCACCGAGGTGATGATCATCACGTAAAGCGGGAACAGGTAGAAGATCGCCGCGACGATCAGCACCGTGTAGATCAGGATGCGCGCCGGATCGAACAGGCGGCGGGGCTTTTTGCCCTGCGGCCCGCTGAGCGCCTCGTTCGGCGCGACGCCGGTCATCGTGCCAGCCATTGCCATGGTCATTGGTCCAGTCCCCCTTTACCGGCGCTTGCCGCCGAACTCGACGATGGCCCACGGGATGATGATGATCCCCACCGTGAGCAGCATGACCGTCGAGGCCGCAAGGCCCTGTGCCAGGTTGCCCTGGAACATGTAGTCGTAGACATATTTGGCGGGCACTTCGGAGAAGAGCCCCGGCCCGCCGGCCGTCAGCGCCACCACGAGGTCGTAGACGCGCACGACGCCCGACGCCGCGATGACGAGCGTGGTGATGAGCACCGGCCGCATCATCGGGATGACGATGGAAATGTAGGTCCGCCACTTGGGAATGCCGTCGACACGCGCGGCCTTCCAGATTTCTTCGTCGATGCCGCGCAAACCGGCCAGCATCAGCGCCATGATCAGGCCAGTGCCCTGCCAGAGGCCGGCGATGACGAGCGCATAGATCACCATGTCGCGGTCGCCCAGCCAGGCGAACTCGAAACTCTCCCAGCCCATGGCGCGCACGGCTTTCTGGAGCCCGAGATTGGGGTTCATGATCCAGGCCCAGACGTGGCCCGTGACGATGAAGCTCAGCGCGAAGGGATAGAGGTAGATGGTGCGGAAGGCGCTTTCGAAGCGGATCTTCTGGTCCATGAACACGGCCAAGAGGAAGCCGATGATGAACGAGAAGCTCAGCGAGAACACGCCATAGACGGCGAGGTTCCTGACCGAGATCGACCAGCGCGGAGTACGGAACAGCAGGCGCTCATACTGCGCCCAGCCGACCCATTTGTTCATCAGCGGGAAGCCGGTGGAGCCGGTGAAGGAGAAGACGATCGTCCAGATCGTGCCGCCGATGAACACGCCGAGCACGACGAGGAACAGCGGGATCGAGGCGATCTTGGCGGCGCCGAAGCGGGTGATCCAGTCCGGCCGGACGGTCTCGCCATTGCGCATATTGGTGACGCGCACGAGGTCGCCAGCCGCCACGATCGAGGCGAGCGACACCACTGCCGCCGCGCCGATGAGGACGATGTAGGCGATGAGCACCGGGTTGTAGCCGCGGGTCAGCACGGCGGGAACGCCCTGCGTCCAGGCTTCGGCCGGCGCATTGCCCAGCGTGTGCATGCCGAGCAGCGACAGCACGGCGATCACGGCGACCGCGACAAAGGCCCAGCGGGTCTGGCGCGCATCGAACACCGCCAGCTGGCTGAGCGCCACCACGGCAACGACCAGCGTGACGATGGCGACGAGCAGGAAGCTCGCAAGCCATGACGCCGCGGCGATCGGCCCGATCGGGTCGCCCTCGAAGGCCGCGCCGCCATAGGCGCCGCCCAGCAGCGCCAGCGCGCCGGCGAACAGCCCGAAGGTCGCCACGGCCGCGCCGGTGCGCGGGTAGTTGAAAATGAACAGCACCGCGAAAACCGCGATGGACGGCAGTGCCCAGGCGATTGAATCCGCCTGCAACGCACCGAGTTTGACTAGACCGAGGGACGGCTCGCCCCACATGCCGATAGCGATACCAGCCGCCACGGCTGCGACCGCAAGGGCGACGGCGACAAGGCGCAACATCGACCCGCGCGCAGGATTGTGCCTGACGCCAACTTCCGTAGACCCGATCGCCGGACTGGCCATCTGCCCTACTCCCCCGAGTTATGATGAAGTCAGGGCCGACCCAACTCTCGCTGAGCCGGCCCTGTTTACGATTTCAAGAACCGAATAGTGCCGTCAAATCAGAGCGGCGGCGCGTTCTTGATGATCTCGACGAACTGAGCCTGGGCTTCATCGACGGTCACGTTCTGATCGGCGAAGAAGTTGTTCTGCAGGTCGGTGATCTGGTTCAGCGAGTCACGATCGAGCATCTGCGAACCCGACGGGAACGCGGCGCCCGACTTCAGGATCTCGAGGCCCTTCTGCATGCAGTCGTTGGCGGTCGAGATATCGATGTCGAGACGGATCGGCAGCGAGCCCTTCTTGAGGTTGAACGCAACCTGCGTTTCCTTCTTGAGGAGCGTCGAGGCCAGCACGAGCTGGGCCTTGGTCACTTCCGGATCAGCATTCTTCGGGAAGTAGAAGACGTCGCCACCGGTATCGAGCACCGGCGCCAGGCCGAGACCCGGCAAGCAGTCGAAGTCCTTACCGGCAACCAGGCCGGCCACGGCGAACTCGCCACCGGCCCAGTCACCCATGATGTTCGCGGCGGCTTCGCCACGGATCACCTGAGCGACAGCATCGTTCCACTGGGGAACAATGTTGGCGGGATCGACGAGCTTACGGGTCGCGTCCAGCGCTTCCCAGACCTTGCGGCCTTCGGGGCCAGCGGCCAGCTCGATGTCACGGTCCTTGCGGATCTTGACGTAGTTGTCGACGCCCGAAACGGCGATTTCGATCGGGCCGAGAGCGGCACCGACGGCCCAGCCATTCGCCATGGACAGCGGAATGATGCCCTTGGCCTGGATGTCGCCGGCCGAAGCCACGAACTCGTTCCAGTTGGTCGGGACGGCGAGGCCGTTGTCTTCATAGACCTTGCGGTTCAGCCACATCCACTGGCCCGAATGCAGGTTCACCGGGACGCAGTAGACCTTGCCATTGTAGGTGCAGGAGTCGAGCTGCGAAGTCGGATTGATGATCGACTTCCAGTCTTCCTGGGTGGCCAGCTCGCTCAGGTCGAGCATCAGGTCGGCGGCGATCAGATCGTCGGCGTCCTTGCCCGGGTTGAGCTGGGTGGCGCCCATCGGGTTACCACCAAGGATGCGGCTGATGATGATCGGGCGCGCGGTGTCGCCGGAACCGGCGATCGCACCGTCAACCCACTTGTTGCCGGTCGCATCGAAGGCCTTGGCGAATTCGGCCACGGCAGCAGCTTCGCCGCCGGACGTCCACCAGTGGGTCACTTCGACGTCGGTCGCAAAAGCGGACGTGCCGAGCATCAGAGCGGCCGCCATGCCGGCGACCACTGTAAACTTCTTCATAGTGTTGTCCTCCCAACGTTGACCAGAAGCACATGCCCCGGCCCTCGCCACCGACAACCGGATCTCCTTCCGGTCCGGCAGCGTGTAATCGATTACAAAAAATCTTCCTCAAGATCAATGCAATCGATTGCATGAATTCAGACTATCCTTGCACCCCTGTCAAGATCGATTTAGACACATTGCCTAACGGCGGCGAAAAGGGGCGCTGTCGATGATGGACGAGCCCAGAAAAACACCGACGATTCAAGATGTTGCGCGCGCGGCCCAAGTCTCGGCCGCCACTGTCAGCCGGGTGTTGAGCTCGCCGGAGCGGGTGACCGAGGCGACGCGCGACCGCGTCACCAAAGCGGTCGAAGAAACCGGTTACACCATCAACCAGGCGGCCCGTTCCCTGCGCATGCAGAGGGCGAGGACGATTCTGACGGCGATGCCCGGGATCGGCAATCCGTTCTATTCGACGATCCTCGACGCGGTGGTGACGACGGCCACCTCGCGCGGCTACGGCGTGCTGGTCGCCGGGCGTCTCGGCGACGATCCGGCGCGCTGGTTGTCTGACTACTACCAGTCCAACCGGGCCGATGGCCTGCTGCTGTTCGACGGCTTCCTCGAGACGCGCAAGCTGCACGGCATCACCGGCGCCAATGCGCAGATGCCGCTGGTCGCCGCCTATGACGAACTGCCCGACCCCCAGATCAACTCGGTCATCACCGACAACCTCCAGGCCGCCGAGCGCGCCGTGCGCCATCTCTATGATCTGGGGCACCGGCGGATCGGCCATATCAGCGGCCCGTCGCGTAACACCTTCCCCAATGAGCGGCTGGTCGGGTTCCGCAAGGCGATGTTCGAGCATCGGCTCGAAGTGCGCGAGGAATGGATCGTGCCCGGCGACTACACCATGGACAGCGGCCTTGCCGCGGGCCGGCATTTCGGCGGGCTGGCGGAGCGCCCGACGGCAGTGTTTTCGGCCAATGACGAGATGGCGATCGGCATGCTGTCGGCGCTCAAGACCGTGGGAATCACCTGCCCGCGCGACATTTCGGTGATCGGCTTTGACGATATCGGCGTCGCCGAACACTACGCCCCGCCCCTCACCACGATGCGCCAGCCGCGCGAGCGGATCGGCCGCATCGCCACGGAAACGCTGATCGGCCTGCTCGAAAGCGAGGTCCGGTCGCGCGAACCGGTGCGCGTCGTGCTGCAATCGGAACTGGTGGTGCGCGAAAGCACGGCGCGGCTCGGCTCCGGCTGACACGGCGCCCGACTTCCGCTAGAGGAACCGCACGGCCCCGTAGCTCAATGGATAGAGCAGCAGCCTTCTAAGCTGTTGGCTGGAGGTTCGATTCCTCCCGGGGTCGCCATCCCATCATGATGAGGCGTCCCATCTCCGCACCCGATCTGAGATTGCTGCCCTGGGACGAGCGCGGGCTGGGGCTGCTCAAGGCCATGAACACGCCGGAGCAGAAGCGCTACCTCGGCGGCATCGAGACGGCGGAGAAGATGGACGAGCGCCACGGGCGCTATCTCACCTATCACCGGCCGGGCGAGACCGAGATGGTGATGATCGAGCGCGACGGCGCGATCGTCGGCTCCACCGGCTATTGGGAGAGTGCGTGGCGCGGCACACCGGCCTATGAGACGGGCTGGGAAGTGGTTGCGGGCCAGCATGGCCAGGGCATCGGCGCGACGGCGGTCGGCCAACTGCTGGGACGGCTCAAGCCCTTGGCGCGGCACGACTATGTCTACGCCTTCCCGACCCCCGACAATCCCGGCTCGAACGGCATCTGCCGCAAGCTCGGCTTCGAGCTGACCGGCGTCGAGGAGGCGGAATATCCCAAGGGCGTGTGGTCGCCGCACAATATCTGGCGGCTGAATCTGCGGGCCTGACGTGCCCCCGCCGCCCGGTTTACCGCGCCGGGAGCGACCATTTGCCCGGGCCCGCGCCCGGCGTTAAGCCATAATCCCCGGTTTTGTGGCATGCTGCATATCGAGGTGTTGTTGTGACGAGTGAGCGTAGCGTTCCGGCCCGGTCGTGGTGGCATCCCCGCCGCCGGTTTTCGCTGGCCGAAATCATTGCCGACGGGGTGGTGCATGGCATCGGCCTCGTGGTTGCACTGAGCCTTGGGACGCTGCTGATCGTCTTTGCCGCCATGGGGTCGGCCCGCACCGAACTGCCCGCCATCATCCTCTATGTGGTGACGCTGCTGACGGTGCTGGGCGTGTCGCTGGCGTTCAACCTCGCCGGGCCGATGTCGGCGCTGCGCCGGGTCATGGCGCGGCTCGACCAGGCGGCGATCTTCCTGCTCATCGCGGGCACCTACACCCCATTCCTCGCTGTCATCGGCGGCACGCCTGCCGGGCAACTGATGACGGTTCTGGTCTGGGGCGCCGCACTGGTCGGCATGGCGCTGAAACTGATCGTGCCGGAGCGGTTCGGACGGCTGGCGATCCTGCTTTACCTCGGCATTGGCTGGAGCGGCGTTCTCGTGTTCCAGACGCTGGTGGCCACCCTGCCCGCCATGACCATGTGGCTGATCGTGGCCGGCGGCATCGCCTATTCGGCCGGCATCATCTTCCATCTGTGGGACCGGCTGAAATTCCAGAATGTGCTGTGGCACATCTTCGTGGTGGCCGGGGCCAGCCTTCATCTCTGGGCGATCTTCCACTGCATGGTGGTCAGCCGCCTCTAGGGTTTGACGACCCGCGGGTGATCCATGCGGTCGCCGACCTTGAGGCCGATCTCGGGGGAGCGGCCGCCGGGGATCTCGAGCACGAAGCGGACCGGTACCCCGGACGGGATCGATGTCGTGTCGAGCGGCCGGGCGTTGACGTGGATGTTCTTCACCACGCCATCGGCGCCGATGAAGATCATATCGAGCGGAATCAGCGTGTTCTGCATCCAGAACGACGTCAATTGCTCGGTGCCATAGTCGAACAGCATTCCAGCGTCGGGCTTGAGTTCGGTGCGGAACATCAGGCCCTTGGCGCGCTCTTCCCGATCGTCGGCAATCTCGATGCTGAAGGCATAGTCACCGCTGGCGGTGTGGAGCACCGCGCGGTCCTCGCTGGCGGTACCGCCGGCGCCGCTGCAGGCGCTCAGGACGGCCAGCGCGACGAGCGCAAACGCCATGCGGGCGGCCATCAGAGCCGGCCGCGCAAGGTGGGAAAAGATCATGGAAATGAGCGGCTTAGTGCGAGGACGGTGCGTCGCCCCAGCCATCCGGCCGGATCTCGGCGACCATCAGGCCCTTGGGGCCGTTGCCATAGCGCACGAGGACGTACTGGCCGGGGCGCAGCTCGGTGATGCCGAAGCGGCGCAGCGTTTCCATGTGCACGAAAACGTCGGGGGCGCTGTCGCCGGCGGACAGGAAACCGAAGCCGCGGATGCGGTTGAACCACTTCACTTCGAGCCGCTCGAGCTTGCTGGTCGGCTCGACCGTGACGTGGGTGCGCGGCGCCGGCATCTGGGCCGGGTGACGCGCCGTCGATTCGTCCATCGAGAGGATGCGGAAAGCCTGCAGACCACCCGGACGGTTCAGCGCCTCGACGACCACCCGCGCGCCCTCATAGGCGGTCTGGTAGCCATCGCGACGGAGGCAGGTGACATGCAGCAGCACATCGGCCTTGCCATCGTCGGGAACGATGAAGCCAAAACCCTTCGACGCATCGAACCATTTGATCGCACCAGCGATCTCGATGACGTCTAGAGTGGGAGTCGATTCAGTAAGATCGGCGCCGCTCTCAAGCGGACGGACACCGGGCTTGTCGCCATCGGCCGGAAGTTTAGCCGCCATGCCCCCAACGCCTCTTCGAACATTGCCCGGTCGCAAACCCGGGTACGCAGTGAATGGACTCACCTTGGCCGATTCAGATTCAAAAGTTAAGGAGTGCTTTCGAATTTCGTGGGCACCCCGCGTGCCAATTCACAACAGTGTTGCAGCGATGGCGCAATGTCGTCCGCTGACCTTTGCAACGAACCCGAAGGAAGCCGCGCGATGAAGTACCTCCACACCATGGTTCGCGTCACCGACATCGAAGCCAGCAAGCGCTTCTATTGCGATGGACTTGGCCTCAAGGAAGTGCGCCGCAACGAGAATGAAGCGGGCCGCTTCACGCTGGTGTTTCTCGCCGCGCCCGGCGACGAGGACGCGCAGGTGGAACTCACCTTCAACTGGGACCCCGAGGTCTATACGGGCGGCCGCAATTTCGGCCACCTCGCCTATCGCACCGACGACATTTACGCGCTGTGCCAGCATCTGATGGACATGGGCATCACCATCAACCGGCCGCCGCGCGATGGCCGCATGGCGTTCGTGCGCTCGCCCGACGGCATCTCGGTGGAGTTGATCCAGGACGGCACGCTTGAGCCCAAAGAGCCGTGGCTGTCGATGGCCAACACCGGCAAGTGGTAGCAGCCGCCCGGCGCCGCGCAGGACTTCCTTAACCACGCGGCTTAGGCCGCAATTCACCGCGATTGGCTAGCTTTCGAGTCAAATTCTCGGAGCGCCCCGATGCGGCTTATCCTCGTTGCGCTGGCATGCGTCGCCCTGCTTTCCGGCTGCGCCATTGCCCCGCGGGACCTCTACGCCCCCTATAAGCAGAATTTCGGCACCTATGTCGCCAACAGCGAAGTGGATACCTTCTGCCTCGCGCCGAAGCTGCGCTTCGCCATCGCCGCGATCGAGGGCCGATTCGGCCGCAAGGTCGTCGTCAGTTCCGGCTATCGCAACCCGTTCCACAATGCCGATGTGGGCGGCGCCGATGGCAGCTACCACACCAAATGCATGGCCGCGGACATCTTCATTCCGGGCGTCAGCAAGCGCAGCCTGATCGCCGTGGCCTACCGCGAAGGCCTCGTGGGCGGGCTTGGTTGCTACCCCGGCCGCCAGTTCATCCATATCGATGTGCGCGACCGTCCGCGCGGCTGGAATCGCCCCGTCACCTTCTCGGGATGCTGACAAGCGACCGGAAGGCGAATTAGAGGCTTGCACCCGCCGGTTGGGGACTTTATAGACGCCGCACTGCCGGAGGCGCCCTTCGTCTATCGGTTAGGACGGCACCCTTTCACGGTGCAGAGAGGGGTTCGACTCCCCTAGGGCGTACCAGCAGTTTTTCCCTGATATTTGCGCGATTTACAGGCCCCGAAAGGGCCTGTCCGCACGCCTGTGCTCAGGACAGAAGCGCCGGGTCGCGGGGCTTTGCCGGGCCGTGCAGCGGCAGGTCGGTGGGCGAGAACTGCATGCGGACCAGTTTCTCGTAATGACCGCGATAGGCGAGCAGCGTGTCGTGCTTGCCGCGTTCGACGATTCGGCCCTTTTCGACGACGATGATCTTGTCGGCCGACTGGATGGTCGAGAGCCGGTGGGCGATGACCAGCGTGGTGCTGTTCTTGCGCAATTGCGCCAGCGCCGCCTGCAGCAGCCGCTCATTGGCGGTGTCGAGGGCGCTGGTCGCCTCGTCGAGCAGCAGGATCGGCGCCTCCTTGAGCAAGGCGCGGCCGATGGCGAGGCGCTGCTTCTGGCCGCCGGAGAGCCGGACACCCCGCTCGCCCACAATCGTATCGAGGCCGCGCGGCAGGCTGTCGGCGAATTCGCTGATCAGGGCGAGATCGGCCGCCCGCCGGATATCGGCGTCGCTGGCGCCGACCCGGCCGAAGCGCAGATTGTCGCGGATGGTGCCGGCAAAGACGGTCGGTTCCTGCTCGACCGCGGCGATCAGCCCGCGCAGTTCGCGGGGATCGAGGCTGCGAATGTCGACATTGTTGATGGTGATGCTGCCTGCGGTCGGATCGTAGAAGCGCTGCAGCAGCGAGAAGATGGTCGATTTGCCGGCGCCCGAGGGGCCAACCAGCGCCAGGGTCTGCCCGGCGCGCAGCGAAAAGCTGAGCCGGTTGAGAGCGGGCGCGTCGTCCGGATGGTAGGCGAAGACGACGCGATCGAAGGCGATCCGGGTGACCGGCGCCCGGAGCGGCGTCTCCTCGCCCGTCGCGGCGATGGCGGGCTTTAGCGCGAAGAGTTCCGACAGGCGCTCGGTGGCGCCGCTGAGCGTATTGAGCGAGCCGACGATCTCGGAGAGGCCGGTGAGCGAGCCCGCGGCGATGAAGGCATAGACGAGGAACTGCGTCAGTTGCCCCGGGCTCAGCCGCCCCGCCAGCACTTCGGTCGAGCCCAGCAGCACCAGCCCGACCATGGCGGCGGCGGAAATGAAGGTGATGGCGGTGACGATGATGGCACGGGTGCCGAGCTTGCTGGTCTCGGCGCGGAAATTGTCATCGCTCCTGGCGGCGTAGCGTTGGAGCTGCGCGTCCTCCTGGACGAAGGATTTGACGGTGCGGTTGGCGCCCAGCACTTCGGTCGCCATGGCCGAGAGTTCGGCATTGGCGTCCTGCGCCTGCCGCGCCATGTGGCGCAGGCGCCGGGCGACAATGATGATGGGGAGAAGCACCACGGGCCCGGCGGCGACGACCGCGAGGGTGAGCGGCAGGCTCATCACCGCCATCATGACGAGGGCGCCGGTAATGGTGATGCCGGCGCGCACCGCCTGCGTCACGACCGTCGCGACGATGCCGCGCACGGCCGCCGCGTCGCTGGTGAGGCGTGCGGTGAGTTCGCCGACGCGATGGGAGTCATAGAAGGCGACATCGAGCGAGATCAGCTTGGCGAAGACCGCCTGGCGGAGGTCGCGGATGATAAGTTCGCCGAGCCGGCTGACGAGATAGAAGCGCAGCCCGCTGGCAATGGCCGCGAGGGCCGCCGCAATGAGGACGAAGCCGGCCGACTGGCCGAAGCCTTCGAGGCTGCGCTCGAGCAGGCCGCGATCAATGAAATGGCCGATACCGAGCGGAATGGCGAGCGTGGCGACGGTGGAGCCGACAAGGAAGATGAGGGCGCCCGCCAGCTCGAGCCGGTGCCTGTAGATGAAGGGCGCGAACGGCCCGAGCGAACCGAACGCGGCAAACAACGACGTCAGCGATGCCCAGCGGCTGGCGCGGGGGGTGGAGGCAACCGGCATGATGAATTGTCCTCGCCTGCCCTGAGACTAGCGCTCGGCACCCGCCCCGGCTTACGCCAATGCTGCATGCCGGATATTCGTGGAATGGCAGTCTTGCGCACTATTGGCGAAGTCATGCGCGCCCCGCAGACCTGACAAGCGGCACGGCCGATTGACCCTCCCCGGTGCCGTCGATCCTATCGACAGGCCATTGCTTGCCCGCTCCTCGACCCATGAGGCCGAGATCATCGCGGCATGCGCAACAGCACGGGAGGCGGACTTGCTCAACGTACTGTATCTTGTGCACGACATTGCCGACCCGGCAGTGGCCCGCCGCATTGCCATGCTGCGCGACGGCGGGGCCGATGTAGCGCTTGCCGGCTTCCGCCGCGGCCAGGACAATCTGCCCGAAGACATCGTGGTCACCGAACTCGGGACGACGTTCGACGCGAAATTCCTGCAGCGGCTGATGGCCATCGGCCGCGCCACCGGTGGTCTCGCGGCGCGGTTCCGGAACCGTCCGGCGCCCGACATCATCATCGCCCGCAATCTCGAAATGCTGTTCCTCGCCCAGCGCCTGCGCGGCGTGTGGCAGGGCAAGCCCGCCATTGCCTATGAGTGCCTCGACATCCATCGGCTGCTGCTGCGCGAGGATGTCATCGGCCGCCTGCTACGCGGCGTCGAACGGCGGCTGGTGCAGGATGCGCGCGTGCTGCTGACCAGCTCGCCGGCTTTCCTCCATCAGTATTTCGAGGCCTATGAGCAGGCCCGCCTGCCCTCGCTGCTGATCGAGAACAAGGTGCACGGGCCGAGCGCCGGTCGCGGCACCAACCCTGCCCTGCACGGCAGCAATAGTATGGAGACGCTGCGCATCGGCTGGTTCGGCGCGCTGCGCTGCAACCGCTCGCTGCAGGCGCTGGCGGCATTCTCGCGCGCCATGGATGGCCGGGTGGAGATCGTGCTGCGCGGACGCCCGGCGCTCAGCGCCTTCGACGATTTCCACGGCTTCGTCGCCGGCGAGCCCTATCTCAGCTTCGAGGGGGCCTATCGCAACCCCGAGGATCTGGCGGCGATCTATTCGGACGTGCACCTTGCCTGGGCCATCGATTATTTCGAGGCCGGGCAGAACTCCGCCTGGCTGCTGCCCAACCGCATCTATGAGGGCTCGCTGCATGGCGCGGTGCCGGTGGCGCTGCGGGGCACGGCGACCGCCGACATGCTGATCGCCAATGGCATCGGCGTGGTCGTGCCCGATATCGAGGTCGAGACGCTGATCGGCCGGCTCGGCGTGCTGAGCCCGGAGAAGATCGCGCGGCTGGCGGGCGACGTCGCCGCCAAGCCGGCAAGCCTGTTTGCCCACAGCCAGAGCGATTGCCGCGACCTCGTCGCCCGGCTCGCCGAATACGCCATGGCCCCGCCAGCGGAACGGAAGCTGGCCGCATGAATGATGCCGCGCCGCCGACCCGTACCGGTCCGCTGATCGTCATCCCGACGCTCAACGAAGCGCGCAATATCGGCCCGCTGCTCGAACTGCTGATGACCGAGGCCCGCCTGCTGGGCGGCCATATCGTCGTCGTCGATGGCGGCAGCACCGACAGCACGGCAGCGATTGCCGCCGGCTATGCCGAGCGGCATGAGATCGTGTCGCTGCTCCACAATCCGCGCCGGCTGCAGAGCGCGGCGATGAACCTCGCGGTGCGCGAACTGGGCGCCGGGCGCCGATATGTCATCCGCATCGACGCGCATGGCGGCTACCCGCGGGATTATTGCCGGGCGCTGCTGCGCGAAGCCGAGACGATGGGCGCCGATTCCGTCGTCGTGCCGATGAAGACCGTCGGCTTCGGCCTGTTCCAGAGCGCCGTGGCCACGGCGCAGAACTCCATGGTCGGCACCGGTGGCGCCTCGCACCGCACTGGCAATGGCGGCAAATGGGTCGAGCACGGCCACCATGCGCTGATGTCGATTGCCGCCTTCGAACAGATCGGCGGCTATGACGAGACGTTCCGCGCCAATGAAGATGCCGAGCTGGACTTCCGGCTGCGCCAGGCGGGCTATCACATCTGGCTGACGGCCGGCACGCACATGGCGTACTACCCGCGATCGAGCCCGGCGGCGCTGTTCCGCCAATATCTGAACTATGGCCGCGGGCGCGCCCGCAATGTGCTCAAGCATCGCGCCATGCCGCGCATCCGGCAACTGGCGCCGCTCGCCGTGGTGCCGGCCGCCGCGCTGGCGGTGCTCTCGGTGTTCCACTGGAGCGCGGCGCTGCCGCTGCTGTGCTGGGCCCTGCTCTGCCTCGCGCTTGGCGGCCTCGCCGCAATGGAACATCGGCAAGTGCAGAGCGTGCCGGTTGGCGGCGTGCCGCTGGTCGGGCTCGCCGCGATGATCATGCATTTCGCCTGGTCGCTGGGTTTCTGGACACAACTCGCCCGCACCATCGGCCGAAGGCAGGCCAGCAATTGACGGCCATCGCGCGCCTCGATGTGTGCGTCTGCACCTTCCGCCGGCCCTATCTGGCCGAGACCCTGAAATCGCTCGCCGCGCTGGAGGTGGACGGGCTGACCGTCAGGATCGTCATTGCCGACAATGATGACACGCCGTCGGCGGCTGCGCTGGTCGATGCGCTGCGGCCGGCCCTCCCTTTCGCCGTGCACTATGTTCATGGACCGGCGCGCAACATCTCGGTCGCGCGAAATGCGTGCCTCGATGCCGCCGATGCCGAGTTCATTGCCTTCGTTGATGACGACGAGACCGTGACCCCGACCTGGCTGCTGGCGCTCTACGCCGAGGCGCTGCGAACGGGCGCCGATGCCGTGCTCGGGCCGGTCGAGGCCGTCTACGATCCGTCGACACCGGACTGGATGCGGCGCGGCGACTTTCACTCGACCCTCCCGGTGATTGTGAAGGGCGAGATCCTCACCGGCTACACCTGCAACGTGCTGATCCGGCGCAGCGAGCTGTCGCGGCCGTTGCGCTTCGACATCGGCCTCGGCACCAGCGGCGGCGAGGACACCGACTATTTCACCCGGCTCTATGAACGGGGCGGCCGTCTTGTCTTTGCGCCCGATGCCTTGGTGCGCGAGCCCGTGCCGGCGGGGCGCGCCAGTTTCGGCTGGCTGCTGCAAAGGCGGCTGCGGGCCGGACAGACGCATGGCGCGCAGGCGCGGCGTGGCCGTCCGGCGCAAGCCGCGCGAACGGGCGCGCTCGCGCTCGCCAAGATCGCCTACTGCCTCACGATAACAGCGCTGACCCTGCCCTCGCCCGTGGCGTGGCGGCGCAATCTGCTGCGCGCGACGCTGCATCTGGGCGTGCTCGGCGGCCTCGCCGGCACGCGCCAGGCCGCGATCTATGGCGGCAGAGACCCCAACAACAATCACCTCGACCACGCCAGAGCGGAGGCATCGGATGCTTGAGAAAAGTCAGTCGCAGGGACTCGCCGAGCGCGTGCCCGGCCGCGATGTCCGGTTCCTCGATCTCGACCGCCTGCTCAGCGCCCTGCTCCGGCAATGGCGCATCTTCGCGATCTGCATCGGCATCGGCCTGATGCTGGGCGTGGTCTATCTGAGCCTCGCGCCGCGTCTCTATTACTCTGAAGGCGCCATCCTGATCGACCAGAACGTCCAGGGCATGGTCAGCGATGTGATGAACCAGACCAGCGTCGCGACGATCGAGTCCGAGCTTTCCAACCAGAGCGAATTGCTGCGTTCGAGCCGCGTCGCCCGCTCCGTGGTGGAAGCCGAGGGGCTCAATACCGACGTCACCTTCCTCAACCCGCCGCCCTCCTTCACGGGCCGGCTGCGGCAGATCGTGCTCGGGCCTTTCGGTGGCGGCGAGCGGCGGCAGCTGACGGAAATCTCCGTCGAGGACGCGACCGAATATCTGAAGGGCGGGCTCGTCGTCGGGCGTGTCGGCCGCAGCTCCGTGCTCAGCGTCGGCTACATGTCGCATTCGCCCGAACTGGCGCAGCGCATCGCCTCTGCCTATGCGCAGGCGTTCACCCGCGAGCAGCTCAATGGCGATATCGCCTCGCAGGCGACGAGCTGGCTGCAGGACCAGCTGGTGCAATTGAGCGCCAGCCGCCGCCAGGCGTCGGATGCCGTCGAGGCCTTCCGCCTGTCGAGCGGCCATTCGGTGGCGCAGGACCAGCGCCTGTTCCAGCAGCGGCTCGACGGCCTGACCGCGCAACTGGTCGTGGCGCAATCGGAGACCGCCCGCGCCCGGGCGCTCAACGAACAGGTGCAGCGCGCCGTGGCCGAAGGTCCGGCCGCCGCCGGCGCCAATGCCTCGGTGCTGCTCACCGGCGATGCCGACCCGACGACGGCCGCACTGCTCAATGACTATTCGGCCATCGACCGCCGCATCGTCGAAGTGACGGCTACGTTCGGCGCCGACCATCCGCAGATCGCGGTGTTGCAGCGCCAGCTCGACGAAAAGAGCAGCGCCATCTTCACCCAGCTGCAGCAGCTCGGCGAGCGCTACGCCAATGCGCTGCGCGTCGCCGAGGGCCGCGAGACGCAATTGCGCGCCGATGTGCAGAGCGAAGGCGAGCGCTCGGCACTCACCACGCAGTCGCAGGTGGAACTGGCGCAGCTCGCGCAGAAGGCCTCGGCGCTGGAAACGCTCTATAATTCCTTCCTCACCTCCTATGAGGAAGCGATCCGCCGGCAATCCTTCCCGATCACCTCGGCCCGGCTGATTACCGCGCCGACCGTGCCCGGTGGCGCCATCAGCCCGCGCTCGACCTTCACGCTGGTCGGCGCGACGCTGTTCGGCGCCTTCCTCGGCCTCTGCTTCGGCGCGATCAATGAATTGCGCGAACGCTCGTTCCGGCTGGGCAGCCAGGTTACCCGCGACCTCGGCGTCCGCTTCGCCGGTTATCTGCCGGATCTGCGCCTGCGGCGCGGACGCGGCATCAAGCTGGGTGCGACCCTGCCCGAGGATCAACTGCACCAGACTTTGCGCAAGCATATGATCGAGGCGAGCCCGGATTTTGCCGTGGCCACTTTCGTCGAAACGCTGAAGACAGGAAAAATGCTTATCCAGGCACAGCGGCATCACGGCCGCGGCGTGGTGATCGGCATTTCGTCGATCCTGCCCGGCGAGGGCAAGACGACCTATGCGATCGCGCTCGCCGAACTGATGTCGCTGACCGGCCAGCAGGTCCTCTTGATCGACGGCGACCTGCGGCATCCCGCGACGAGCCGCATCGCCGCGCCCTATGCGGTGAGCGGGCTGGTCGAAGCGCTCAACGGCATGCCGTGGCGCAACATGCTGCATCGCGCCGAGGGCAGCAGCCTGTCGGTGCTGCCGGCGGTGACGACGGCGCCGCGCGCCGGTACCGATGGGCTGGTGTCGAGCCAGCTGGCGGAACTGCTGCGCGAGGCGCGCGATGAGTTCGACTTCGTCATCGTCGACCTGCCGCCACTCGGGCCGATCGTCGATGCGCGCTCGATCATCCCCTATACCGATGGCGTGATGCTGGTGGTGGAATGGGGCCGCACGCCGCGCCGCCTGGTGCGCACGACGCTCGAGCAGGACGCCCAGATCGAGGCCAGCGTCATCGGCGCCGTGCTCAACAAGGTGAATTTGCCAAAGCTCTCGCGCTACAGCGAGATGGGCGAGGCCGAGCGCTACATGGGTGCCTATGGCAATTACTTCCGCCCGGCGCCGCCCGCCAAAATCTAGGCGGACGGCAAGGACCCGCGCCGCTATTCGGCGGCGCGGCGGTCCGGCTCGATCATGGCATCGAGCAGATTGCGGGTGTCGAGTTCGTCGAGGAACGCCCCACGGATGTCGTCGCGATCGAGCGCGTAGGAGACGTTGGCGGCAAGAAAGCCGATCTTGCTGCCGCAGTCGAACGACGTCCCCTCATACTTCACCCCGACGAAAGGCTCCTGCCCCATCAGCGTGACCATCGCATCGGTCAGCTGGATCTCGCCGCCGGCGCCCTTGGGCTGATCGGCGAGGAGACTAAAGATGCTCGGCTGGAGGATATAGCGCCCCGAGATGATGAGATTGGACGGCGCCACTTCGGGCTTGGGCTTTTCAACCATCGCCGTGATGCGGAAGGCATTGTCCTCGCCCGCGCCGCGCCCGACCACGCCATAGGAACTGACGGCATCGCGCGGCACTTCCTCGACGGCGATCACATTGCCGCCGGTGACTTCATAGGTGTCCATCATCTGCTTGAGGACGCCCGGCGTGCCGCGGAACAGCATGTCGGGGAGCAGCAGCGCGAACGGTTGATCGCCCACCAGCTCGCGCGCGCACCAGACGGCGTGGCCGAGGCCCAGCGGCTCCTGCTGGCGGGTGAAGCTGGTGCGGCCGGCCGAGGGCAGTTCCTTCTGCAGTTCGGCCAGCGGCCCGAGCTTGCCGCGGCGTTCGAGCGTCTGCTCGAGTTCATACTGCCGGTCGAAATGATCTTCGATGATGCCCTTGTTGCGGCCCGTAACAAAGACCAGATGCTCGATCCCCGCTTCCAGTGCTTCGTTCACGGCATACTGGATGAGGGGACGATCTACGACCGTGAGCATTTCCTTCGGCATCGCCTTGGTGGCGGGCAGGAATCTCGTTCCAAGACCGGCGACGGGAAATACTGCCGTTCTGACGCGCTTGACCAATTCGGTTCTCCGTGTGCGGCATCGATGACTGATAGCCGCATAGTCCCATGGACCCGTCCATAGCACTGCGCGCGAGACTGCTATGCTGTGCGGCAGGAACTGAAGGGCTCAGTCCCGATGCGCGGCGCGCGCCGTGCCGCGCTCGAAGATGCGCCGCACGATCTCCGAGAGGCCGATGAGCGCAAATTCCTGGGCATAGCGCAGGGGTGAGCGCCCGCAGAACTGCCACACCAGCTCTCGCCGCCGCGGCCAGGCCGTACTTTCGGCTCGCGGCAAGAACGCCATTCTGAGCAGATCGTCCGATGACCACGATGTCAGCACCGGCGCACTCGCCGGATCATAGGGGAAGGCATCGCCGAACATCGCCTTCACGAGCCGCAGGGCGATGGCGGCGTGACCGCCCACCCCCTGCCGGTCCGCATCGGTTAAGAATGAGTTAATCGCCCCGGGAGAGGCAGGTATGAGGCTTTGGAATAAGTCACAAATATAGGCAGCACTGGGCTCCCGATTGTAGAGCGCTTTGGCGATACTGATAACGATCAGCAACCGGGTGCCGTCCCGGTCGAGGATGGGGATCTGCTGACCGTCCAGAATGGCGTTCGCCGTTCGCTTGAAGAACACGGTCTCGCTGCGCACGCTGGGCACGCCCGGCTGGTGCGTATGCCAATGCAGATCGATGGCGCCCCGCACTGGCTCGGCGCGCTCGAAATGGACTTCGCCCAGCACCGCTTCCCACCAATATGACACTGTCGATAGCAAGTATCCGAGGTCGGATATTGAAGATTTTGCTGTCGCGAAATCGGCGCGCCTTACGACTAAATCTATGTCAGACGATCTTCGTACGAAGTAACTTCCGTATAAATCAAAATGCTGCAGCGGTCCTTTTATAGTAATAAAATCAATATTTCTTGCGGTCAGCGCGCGAGATACGGAACTTATTTCGCGGCACGCTTCGGCATTGCGCGACATTGTTGCGGCGGCATATTGGGCGAGCGCTGCCGACCGTTGACCTGTCACATCGAGATAGCGGCCCGCCAGGCTAGGCAGCTTGGCTGACAGGGCGATGGAAACGGCCAGGTCGGCGACGCCGGCGGGGGGCGGTTCGGGCGCTGCCGCGCCCGCGAGTTGCGCGCGCAGACATTGCGTCAGATGAGCGAGGGCAAGATCAGACTCGCCGGGCGTGGGCGCCATCACAGAACCGATCATTTAGAACGACGGTCTTGTCGTCGCCGTCCAGCTAAGGTGATGATGAAAAAATGTGCAAGTCAGCAACCGTCATAGCGGCAATGCGTGATCGCCGTCGCCTTGACTTGAAAAACCGGCGATAGGCAGATGGCGATTGTGCAAACGACAGACGAACTCTGCCGGAGACACAATCCTCACTTGGAGACTGGAAGATGAAGAAGCGTACATACTCCACTCCGCGTCTGACCGCTCACGGCTCCGTCGAGAAGATCACGAAGGGTGCCGCGGACGGCGCGTTTACCGACGCGCTTTTCCCCCCGAAGACTCCGCAGAACGAACTGACGTTCTCGGATTGACGGGTATCGGCCGCCGGCGGATTCTGTCTGTCGGCGGCCAACTACTGAACTCGGACTTCGAGGCAGGTAAATGCGGCTCGCGCGTTCGGCCAATGTTGTGTCGACCGATCTGGGGAATGGTCTGGCCCTGCTGGACCTGACCAGCAACACCTATTTCAGCCTCAACGATGTCGGCGCCTTCCTGTGGAGCCAGATGGATACGCCCATGAGCCGCAACGACCTCGTCGACGCGGTCGTGCGCGAATATGAGGTGACGCCCGAGCTGTGCAGCGCTGACGTGGATCAGCTGCTGGGCGAGCTCAAGGAGGCCGCGCTTGTCATTGTTGACCAGCAGCACGCCGAATAGCGGCATTTCGCTGAGCTTGTGGCGGTCGCTGCGGAGCGGCGTGGCCATTGCGGCAATGGTTGCGCGGGTACGCCTTGGCCTGAGCTTTGGCGGCCTGAACGCCGTGCGCGCCCGCCTGCTGCCAGAGGCACTGCCGGCCACTACCGACTTTTGGGCAGCGCGGCGCGTCGGCAAGGCGGTCGCGTTCGTCTCGTATTTCGTGCCGTTCGCCTCGTGCCTCACCCAGGCGCAGGCCTGCCAGATCATCCTCGCCAATCGAGGCATTCACGCCGTGCTGTTCCTCGGCGTGCAAGGGAGCGGCTCGCGATCGCTCCGTTCGCATGCCTGGCTGATTGTCGACGGCAGGCTGGTGACGGGCGCCGGCCCGGACCTAGCGAACTTCCGGGTCATCGCCACCTTCGGACCGTCGCCCTGATGGCAGAGATTGCGGGCCGCGTTGCGAGGGACAAGCTGCTTCGGCCGCAGGCAATGGAGCCGGGCCGGCATTTCTCCGACGGCACGGCGACCCTCAGTTGGAGCGGCACCGGACATGAGCCGCTGCTGCACCGCTCAGAGATCGCCGGCGGACGAACACTGGTCGGGCTTGCCGATGCGCGCCTCGCTGGGCGCACTGACCTGGCCGGCAGGCTCGGCCTCGCCGCGAGCCGCGTCACCGACACGGCCCTGATTGTCGAAGCCTATCGCCACTGGGGCGAGGCGTGCCTTGAGCAAATCGATGGCGACTTCGCCTTCGCCATCTGGGACGCCGAGCGCAACACGATCTTTTGCGCGCGCGACCGCATGGGCATCCGGCCGCTCTGCTACCGGCAGACGCGCGAAGCCTTCGAATTCGCCTCGACCGTCAGCGCGCTCAGCCATGCCGATGACGCAGTCGACGAGGCACAGATTGCCGCCTTCCTCGGCGGCATCCTCGACAGCACCAGCACGACGATCTTCAGCGCGATCCAGCGCCTGCCGCCGGCCCACAAAATGCTCTGGTCGATCGGTAGCGAGCCGATGATCTCCCGCTACTGGCTGTGCGCGCCGGACGAACTCCCGGCCAACGAGGACTTCGCGGCGGGATTTCGCGAGCGGCTGACGCGCTCGGTCGCCGACAGCACTTCGGGGAACCGCCGCGTCGGCGCCATGCTCAGCGGCGGGCTCGATTCATCGTCGATCGTCTCGCTCGCCGCAGGGCCCTTGCGAGGCAGCCGGCCGCCGATGCCGACCTTCACCTTCGGCTATCCCGAGAGTTCGCCGCTGTCGGAATGGCCCTATGCACGCGCAGTGGCCGCGGCCTATCCCCTGTCGCCGCAGCTGGTCGACATGTCCGGCCTCGCCCCCTTTCGTGAATTGATGCCGCTCGTCGACGGCAATGACGATCTGATCTTTGCGCCGGGGCTGGCGAAACTCGGGCGCGTGCTCAATGCCGCGAGGGGCCAGGGCGTCGACGTCATTCTCGATGGACATGGCGGCGATGAAGTCGCCTCGCACGGTTTCGGCCGGCTGGGCGAACTGGCGCGCGCGCACAGATGGCCGGCATTGCTTCGCGAACTGGCGGGCGTGCGGTCCATTTACGGCCAGTCGATCACGAGCCTGTTCGCATCCTATTTCATCCAGTACGGCCTGCCCTATCGCCTGCGGCAGGCACTGCCGCGGCAGTGGCTGTTGCGGCTCGCGCGGACGCCGAGCCGCGCCGTGGGCGGTCTCGTCGATCCCGCCTTCATCGACAAGCACCGGCTGGGCGAGCGGCTGGCGACGTGGCAGGCGCACGCCCGCTCGCAGCAGCGCAGCGCCACCAGCGAGCACGTGTGGAGCCTGACATCGCCGATGGTGGCGCGGGCGCTCGAGATCATGAACCGCGCTGCCACGGCCGGTGGCGTCGAAATCCGCTTTCCCTTCTACGACCACCGGCTCGTGACCTATGCGCTGGCCATCCCGGAATCGGGACTGCTGCGCAACGGCTGGACGCGCGTCACGCTGCGGGAGGCAATGCGCGGCATCCTGCCCGAGCAAGTCCGCACGCGGCGGACCAAGATCGATTTCAGTAAGGAACTCGGCGCGCGCATGGCAGAAGACGATCTGCTGCCCGACCTCATCGCCCCCGGCTCGCCGCTTGCAGGCTATGTCGATTTACCGGGGGTGCGGAAACTGCTGGACGATATGCGCCGCAACCCCGAAGCAATCGAGGGCAGCGACGTGCTGATGCTGACGCGCATTGCCATGCTCGGCATGTGGCTCGATGACCGCCGGCGCCATGCGCGGAGGGCCGCGGCATGAATCAGGCCGCGAACCGGACACCGATGGCGGACACACCCCGCATTTATCGCCTGTTCGACCTCGACGTCGTCTCGGACATCGAGCTGGCCGGTGTGAGCGCGGCGAGCGGCGGTGGGTCGGGCGGCACCGTCTCGATCATCCGCCGCCCCCCGAGACCGGCGCCCGATGTGGCGCCATCGGACTCGGACTATGTCAATGACGGCCGCACGCAGCGCCTGTCCTGGCCACAGGTTGGTGCGTTCTACGTCGTCAGCGACGACCGCATCGAGGTCGAGCTGAATGACGACGTCGACGATCTCCTCGCGTCGCAGCCGCTGCTCGGCGCGGTGTTCGCCGCCCTGCTCCATCGGCGTGGCCTGTTCCTGCTGCATGCGAGCGCGCTCGCCGTGAACGGCGCCGGCGTGGCCCTGCTCGGCGACAAGGGCGCGGGCAAATCGACCACGGCGGCGAGCCTTGTGGCCGGTGGTCACCAGCTGGTGTCGGACGATCTGGTGGCGTTGGATTTTTCCGACCCGCTGCGGCCGCTGATCCTCCCGGCCATCTCGCAATTGAAGCTCTGGCCGGATAGCGCCGCCGCACTCGCAACGCTGCCGCTCGGGCAAGGCGCCCGCTGGCACGAGGCGATCGACAAGGCCAGTTTTCCGCTGCTCCAGCCAACGGCCCCGGCCGCCACGCCGCTGCGCCGCATCTATCTGCTCAATCGCGCCGAACAGCCCCGCATCGAGCCCATCGATGCCGCGCAATCGGTCAGCCTGTTGCTGCGCTTTTCCTATCAGGCCAAGCGCGGCGAAGCCGGATTCGGCGACCGCCTGCAGGACTATTTTGCGCGCGCCGGCTGGCTGGCGGGCCAGGGCATGGTGCGCAAGCTGGTCAACCCGCTCGGCCTCGACCGCCTCGGCGAAATCGCGCCGCTGGTGGAGGCCGACCTCGCGGCAACGCCCTCGCCCTGATGGTTACCCTCCCAGCGCAGGCCTGCCTTGAGCCCATCGGGGTTATGCACCCGCCTCAAGCTGCTAATTTCGACCGATAGTCGTTCCGCGTGCCGAGGAGCCCGACCGGATGAATAGGCTGCCTGCGCTTTCGCTGCTGCTCGCCTTTGTTACCATACTCACGGCAATGGTTGTTCCCGCAGCAGCGGTGGAACCCTATCGCGTCGGCCCGTCGGATCGCCTGTCCATCCGCGTCATCGACTGGCAGGACGCCGAGGCCACCGTCAATCGCTGGAGCGCCGTTTCAGGCGAGTATGCCGTCGGCCCCGATGGCGCGATCGCCTTCCCGTTCATGCCGCCGATGGCGGCCATCGGCAAGACGCCGGTGGATCTCGCCAAGGAGCTGCGCTCCGGCCTGCGACTGTCGCTCGGGCTCAGCAATCCACCCGATGTGACGGTCGAGATCGTCAATTTCGGCGCCGTCTATGTCACCGGCGAAGTCAGCCAGCCCGGCGCCTATCCCTTTTCGCCGCGCCTCACCGTGCTGCAGAGCATCAGTCTCGCCGGAGGTCTTCGCCGCGGCGACGGCGCCACCGCCACCGGTCGCGACCTCATCACGCTGCAAGGCACCTACAATGTGCTGCGCGAACAGCGCGTGCGCCTGCTGGTGCGGCGGGCCCGCCTCGATGCGCTGATCAATGGCAGCGGCGAGATGGTGGCGCCGGCCGGGCTCGAAGCCGCCTCCGTCGCCGATCTCGTCGCCGCGGAAGCCGCCGAACTGAAAGTGCAGATGCAGCAGGCCGACAACCGCATCGCGACCTATGCCGCGCAAGAAAGCCTGATCGATGCGACGCTTGAGGCGCTGGAGCAGAAGCGCCTGTCGACGACCGCCCAGCTTGAACAGATGCGCGCGCAGCTCGAGAAAATCCAGGGCCTCGTCGACAGCGGTCTCGCCGTCGAAACGCGCGCCTCGACGACGCAGACCGCGATTGCCGATCTCGAGTCGCGGCTGCTCGATCTCGAAACCGCAAAACTGCGCGCCCAGCAGGACCGGAGCAATGCGGCGCTCGCCCGGACGGGCGTGTCGTCGGAGCAGTTCCTGCTGGCGTCGCGTGAGCGCCGGCAGGTGGATAGCGACCTGTCGGACCTCGAACAGCGGCTGACCACGCAATTGCAGCTGATCGGTGAAGCCGCCACGCTCGACGAGTTGCCCGAAAGCGAGTTCGGCGCCATTGCCTATCGCTACATGGTCACGCGCGCCGGCGCCGAGCTTGCCGTCGGCCAGAACGATGTGGTGCAACCGGGCGATGTCGTGACGGTGAGCATCTCGACTGCCGAGGCGACTCTATGAAACGCACCGTCCTCGTCGCTCTTGCGCTCTGCGCCAGTCCCGCGGCACTCGCGGCGGGTACCAGCTTCTTCGACGACTTCAACCGGCTCGACAGCTCGCGCTGGTACGTGTCGGACGGCTGGACCAATGGCGATCACCAGAACTGCTCCTGGTCCAACAAGGAAGTCCGCATCGCCGATGGCTTCCTCGAACTGATGTTCACCAAGGCGCCCGGCACCCAGGACCGCGCCTATCGCTGCGGCGAGATCCAGTCGAACGGCTTCTTCTCCTACGGAACCTACGAGGCGCGCTTCAAGACGCCGTCCGGATCGGGGCTGAACGCCGCCTTCTTCAGCTACACCGGCAAGCCGCACAACGACATCCACGACGAGATCGACTTCGAAGTGCTGCTGAAAGACCCGAGCAAGGTGCAGGCCGCGGGTTTTGTGCGCGGCAAGAGCGTGAAACCCGCCATGATCCCGCTGCCGCTTGAGCAGGACGATGGCTATGTCGACTACGCCTTCGTGTGGGAACCCGGTCGCGTACGCTACTACGTCGACGGCAAGCTTGGTCATGTGATCGAGGCGCCCGCCCCTGTTCCGGACCAGCCGCAGAAACTGTTCTTCAGCCTGTGGGGCACCGAGACGCTGAACGACTGGCTCGGCCCGTTCGTCGAACCGCCGGGACCGCTGACCATGAGCGTCGACTGGGTCGCCTACACGGCGCCGGGCGAGACCTGTCTCTTCCCGCAATCGATCACCTGTGGCGGCCTCGACTAGCGGCTGCGCAGCAGCGCCCGCCGCGACCGCAGCCAGATTTGCTCGGACAGGCGCTGCACGAGGAATGACGAGACATCCGCCGAGCGCAGGAATGGCGCGAGACCGCGCCGCAGATCGCGGGCCTTCGTTGCGGCGATGACTTCTAGCCACTGGATGCGCGCATCGAGCGAGCGATAGTGCCGCGCGAGCAGCGCCATCTCGGCGGGCGTCAGTCCATCATCTTCCATAAGGAGATGGTCGTGGTCGCGGAGGTTGATCAGATCCTGCTGGCTGTGATTGCCGCTGAGCGATCCCTCGCGCACCACGGCGACATAGCCCTGTGCCGGCACGATGCGAAAGCGCGCGCCCTTCAGCAAGGCGGCGGCATAGAGCGCGAAATCCTCGCCGAGCCGCAGATGCTCGATATAGGCAAGGCCATGTTGGGCGAGGAAAGCGCGACGCATGATCGGCTTGAGGAAACCCAGTTCCTTGCGCGAACGGCCGGCGACACTGATGTTGCCCTCGACAAACTGCTCGAAGCTGAGCGTCCAGTTCTCGTTGACGCCAAGGATGGCGGCCGGCGCGACACGATCGAGCTCGTCTTCGCGCACCTGCAACGGATCGTCGGCCACGAAATCGGCATCGGCCGCCCAGTGCAGCAGCCGGCCCATGCGCCCGTCCTCGACAAAATCGTCGGCATCGAGGATGGCGATCCACTCGGCATCGCCCAGCGCCATGGCGCGGTTGCGCGCCGCGGCCGGACCGGCATTTGCCGCCAGCCTCTCGACCACGAGGCGATGGCTGCCATCATCGGCGTCTCGCGCGGCGGCCGCCGTCGCATCGCTCGAGGCATCGTCGATGACAATGACGCGCCGCACCGCCGGATCGGCCAGCACCGAGCGCACGGCCCGCGCAATGGTGCCCGCGCTGTTCCATGCCGCGATGACGACGTCGATCGAACCGGCTGTCCTTGCGTCCATGACGAGACACTAACGCGACAGGCGCCATTCGGCTAAGCGGCGGACGCATAGCCCTCATGCCGATCCAGTATTGCCGACGCTCCCCTGCCGTCTAGACTTCCAGTTCCAGAGGCCGGCTGTGCGCACAATTGGCGCGGCGCCGGCTTGAACCGGGAACAGGCGATGCATACTGCCTTTGGCATAGCGTTCTACAGGGGCCGGCTGACTGCCCCCGCGCGGCAGACCGCATGAGCGCGGACCCGGACCTCAAGCGGAAGACCTTTGTTGCGACCGTCTGGTCGGTGATCCGCTCGGCCTGGGGCAGCGTTGCCACCCTCGTACTCTTCATCGTCATGGCCCGCCTGCTGGGCCCACGCGACTTTGGCCTGTTTGCCCTCGCCAGCGTGATGGTCGAAGTGGCGCGCACCCTCGCCGCAGCCGGCCTCGGCGATGCCGTCATCCGCCGCAAGGACCTCGACGCGAGTTTCCTCGACACGGCCTTCTGGGCCACGATGGCGCTCAGCGTCCTGATGGGCGCCGCGATGTTCCTGCTGGCGCCGCTCTATGCGCAGTTCATGCAGGAGCCGGAGTTGACGCTCGTCCTCCAGGTGCTGGCGTTCACCCTGCCGCTCGGCAGCCTCGGCGCCATCCATGGCGCAAGACTGGCCCGCGAGTTCAAGCATTCGCGCCTCGCCATGCTGGCCATCGCGACCAGCCTTGTTTCCTCGGGCATCGCCGTCATCCTCGCCTGGCAGGGACTCGGTATCTGGGCGCTCGTTGCCCAGGCCGCCACCGGCAGCCTGCTGACCACCCTGTTCGCCTGGTGGTACATGCCCTGGGTGCCGGGACTGCGGTTCAGGGCAAGCCTGATCCGCGAACTCGCAAGCTTCAGCATCAGCATGTCGCTGACACAACTGCTCTGGATGCTGCTTGTCCGCATCCAGGACGTCTTCATCGGCCGCTGGTACGGTTCGGAGGCGGTCGGCACCTATCGCGTCGCGTGGCGGATGATCGAGCTCGTCGCGCAGTCGTTCCTGTCGCCACTGGCCGGCGTCTCGCTCGTCACCTTCGCCAACCTCCAGGACGACAAGCCGCGCCTCGCCGCCGTCTACAGCCGCGTCGTCGGCACGGCATCGCTCATCACCTTCCCGATGCTGCTCGGCTTCGGCGCCGTCTCCGACATCGCGATCCCGCTGGTGTTCGGCCCCGAATGGTGGAGCGCGGCGCCGGTCGCGCAAGCGCTGACACTGATGGTCATCCCGTTCGTCTTCAACTTCTTCGCCGGCCCTGCCCTAACCGCGGTCAACCGGCCACAGGCGGTGTTGATGGTCGCCGCCTTTCAGGTCGTCACGATGCTGCTGCTGACCTGGCTATTGGTGCCCTACGGACTGGTTGCCGTCGCCGTCGCCTATGTCGTGCGCGCCTACCTGACGATGCCGCTGCAGCAGTACAATCTGTTCAAGCACACCGGCACGACGTTTCCGTCAGTGGTGCGGGCGGTCTGGCCCGCGCTCGCCAGCGCGACCCTCATGGCCATCGCCGTCCGGCTCGCGGTCCTTGAGCTGCTTGCTGTCTATGGCATCAGTTGGACGAGCGCCCTGACGGCCGTCATCTTCGGCGCGCTGGTCTACACCGCGCTGATCATCCTGCTCGGCCGTGGTCAACTCCGCCAGATCGGCGACGTTATCGCCTCGGTCATGGCCAGACGAGGATCCACGACATGAATGATGCGACACTCGATGAACGGCCGGCCCGGAGCCGTGCGACCGAGACCCACATCGACGTCATCCGCCGGTTGCAGGCGAAGATCGACGACGTGACGCGACCCTTCGTTGCACAGCTGCAGGAGACGCCCTTCAGCCTGCTCGATTTTCCCGATTATCCCAATGTCGGCGACAGCGCGATCTGGGCGGGCCAGTTGGCCTGGCTGCGCCGCTCGGTCCAGTCGGCACCAACCTATACGTGCGATCACCGCACCGAGGTTTCTACCCTGGAGAGGGATCTGGCCGACGGTCCCATCCTCCTCTCGGGCGGTGGCAATTTCGGCGATCTGTGGGAGACCCTGCAGGGTTTCCGCGAGAACGTTTACTCGCATTTCGGCCGGCATCGCCCGATCATGCAGCTACCGCAGTCGATCCATTTCGACAGACCTGAGTCAGTCGAGAGCGCGAGATCGGCAGTCGCAAGAGCCCGGCAGCTCACGCTGCTGGTGCGCGATCTTCCCAGTTTCGAGTTCGCAAATGCCAACTTCGACTGCACGGTAGCGCTCTGCCCCGACATGGCTTTCGCACTTGGCCCGCTCGAACGCATCGGGGCGCCGCAGATCGACGTCCTGCTCTTGCTGCGGGGCGACAAGGAAGGCATCGACAGCTCGCGCATGACGCAAGCGCTGCCCCCCGGATGGTCGATCGAGGACTGGCTCGACGACGACCGCCTGATCTATCCGCGGACCAAGCTGACGTCGGTGCTGCGGGCAGTCGCGCAGCTAAGAGTCCGCGGGGGCGATCGCTTCGTTAGGCGGCACTACCGGCAAGAGAGCCTGATCGCCAACCGCATGAAACGCGGCCTGAGCCAGCTATCGCGCGCCCGCTACATCATCACCGACCGCCTGCACGTGCACATCCTCTCGACGCTGATGGGCATTCCGCACTGCTTCCTCGACAATTCCTACGGCAAGATCAGCCGCTTCTCTGCTGCCTTCTCCACCAAATGGACCGGCTGCTCCTCGGCCCAGAACCTGAATGAAGCGGTCGGGATCGCGCACGATTGGCTTGCTGCCCATGGTGCCGCCCGTTGACCGCCCCGCCCGCCGTCGATGTGAGCATTGTCATCTGCACCCGCAACCGGGCGACCGCCTTGGCCGGAACAATCGACTCGCTTCGCAGCCTCCAGTCGCGCTTCAACTGGGAGGCGATCATCGTCGACAACGCCTCGACCGACGAGACGGAAGCGGTCCTGCGTGGCTATGCCGAGCGGGATGATCGTATCGCCTGGACCCATTGCGCGCGCATTGGACTTGGCGCCGCGCGCGATCACGGATGGCGACGGACCAAGGGCCGGATCGTCGCTTTCACCGACGATGACTGCCTTGTCGCCCCCGACTTTGTCGATGCGCTGGTGGCGGCTTTTGCCGACCACCCCACCGCGGGTTGCATTGGCGGGCGCATCGAACAATTCAATGCGCAGCATATCCGCGTGACGATCGATGAGCGAACGGACCTTGAAACCATCGTCCCCCGCAGTTTCGTGCCGACCGGCGCACTGCACGGAGCCAACCTCGCATTTCGTCGCGCTGCACTGGAAGCTGTCGGCGGCATCGATCCCCTCCTTGGTGCGGGCACGCCGTTTCCCTGTGAGGACGTGGATGCGGTCGCACGGATCGTCTGGGCCGGTTTCGACGCCGTCTTCGACCCCCGGCCGCGCGTGCAGCACGACCATCGAAGGACCGAAGCTCACCGCACCGAACTGATGCGGTCTTACGATCGTGGGCGCGGCGCCTACTTGGCGAAGTTCGCCTTTGGGCCTGACAGCGGCGCGACTTATCGGCAAACCTGGTTGGCTGCGGCTCGACGCTCGGCCTACCCCGCCGCGATCGATCACAAATTCCGCGAGATCGTATCCGGCTTCGCCTATCTGCGCCGCGCAGGAAGCGAACACCTCCCCGGCTTCCTCTGGCTGGCGGTCCGCCTGATGAGCCTGACCGTCTCATCGGTGGTCATGCAAAGCGTCCTGCGACGCTTCCCGCTCCGCCACCTGACAACGACGACCGAATAGCAGGAGACCAGTATGGAGATCTCGGCCATCGTCTGTACGCGCAACCGGAGCAAGGCGATCGAGGGGAGCCTTGCATCGATCGTTGCGGCGCTCGAGCAGGTGCAGCCGGTCGAGGCTGAGCTGCTGGTCGTTAACAATGGCTCGACCGATGATACCGCGGCCATCGTCAGAGCGTTCGCGGCGCGTTCGAGCATTCCCGTGCGGCTGGTCGATGAACCCGCCAAGGGCCTGTCGCGCGCGCGCAACAAGGGCATCGCCGCGTCCAGCGGACGGCTCATCTTCTTCACCGATGACGATTGCCGGATGGAGCCCGATTACTTCGTGGCGGCGCTGGCCCGCGACCGCGCTGATGGCGATGAGCTGATCTTCCGCAGCGGCATGGTGCTGCTCGGCGATCCGACGGATCTGCGCGTCAGCTATCGCGACATCAAGGAGCTCGGGCGCTGGAACGCGCGCTCGCACCCCAAGGCGATGGGCATGCTCGACACGGTGATCATCGGCGCCAATCTGATGATGCGGCGCGAGCTGGCCGACCGGATCGGGCCGTTCGATACAGCCTTTGGCGCCGGCGCGCGCTTTCCCGGCGGCGAGGAGTTCGACTATCTCTATCGCGTCTATGCGGCAGGGCTGACGATCGAGTACGCGCCGGACATGGTCATCCACCATTTCCATGGCCGCAAGCTCAAGGAGGAAGGGCGCAAGCTGATCCAGGGCTACACCATCGGCAGTGGCGCGCTCTATGCCAAGCACTCGCTCCGCGACGCTCGATGGCTGCGGCCCCTCTACTGGCACGTGCGCGATTCCGTTCGCGAGCTGGTCGGCGGCACACGGGTCAGCAGTGAATACGACATCTCGCATTTCGATGTCGTGAAAGGCGCGATCGACTATTATTTCTGGGCGGTGCGGTCTACCGTTCCGGGCGCCCGGAGTTAGGTCCCCGAAGCGGACGTGGCGCGGCGATGGGTCTCGCCGGCCAATTGCGCATTGGCGCGAACCGCATAGATGAACGCGAAATAGACCATCATTCCACGCAGATTGAACTCGATGAACACGTCGACTTCGAGAAAGCTGCGGAGGACGATCAGGACCATGAAGCCGAGAAAGGTCGCGGTGGCGGCATCGAACCGGCGCAGCGCCAGGAAGGTCAGCATGCCGATCGCGCCATAGATGGCGAAGAGCTGCAGCACGATGCCGACGAGGCCGAGCTCCACCGTGTTGGAGATGTAAAGATTGTGGAAGCTGAAGCCGGCGCCCGAGCGCTGATCGAACATCTGCCAGAGCTGCTCGGCCGGCCCGTTGCCTTCGACCCAGAAGGCATGGAAGCCGACACCCAGCCAGGGGTTCTCCGCGATATAGGCAAAGCCCGCTGCCCATAGCTCGGTGCGCCCGGTCAGCGTCGCGTCCTTGCCGGACGATTCGAGCAGGAGGGCCAGCAATTCGCCGCCATAGGTGACGAACACCAGCGCCGTCGCCGCGGCGACGATCAGGCCGGCCGCGATGACGAACACCTTCTGCGCGTAGGTCAGGCGCCCGATCAACAGGGCAGCGAAGGTCGCGGCGACAGCTGGCGCGGTTGCGGCCGTCGCGCCCGCCGATTGCGCCCGCAGCAGCAGCATCGGCGCGATCACGAGGCCGGCAAAGCCCAGCGCGCGGAGCCATCCCTTGTTGCGGGCGTCGATCAGGACGCCAGCGGAGAGGATGGCGAAGACGGCAACGAAGACAGCGAAATCGTTCTTCGATTCAAACACACCCAGCCACGTGCCGTCGGCCCTCGTGCGACCGGCCAGCAGGCAGAGGATCGCGACGAGCCCGAGGGCGGCGAACAGGCAACGCACCATCTGCGCCGCCGTGATCCGCTGCGCCATGACGATGGCGATGGCGAGGGTGATCGAGAGCTGGATCCCGTAGCGCAGACTCTCGCCCGGATATTGCGACCACAGGATCGAGGCGACGCAATAGGCCGGCAGCAGCAGCAGCGGCCACCAATCGACCAGCGAGCGGATCGAATGAAGCGGGCGCGACGCGATGAGCAGGCCGCCAAAGGCGAGGAACAGCAGCGCGCCCAGCGAACCGAGAACCGGGATCAGGGCCAACGCCGCAATCGGCAGGAAACAGAGGATCGCGTCGATGTCGATGGCGACGAGATTTCGCTGGGCGATGCGGGCCGTCCCCGGCATGCTCATGGCGACATCACATCCGGCTTGGGCCTGTCGCGCCAGGCGCGATGGCGGAAGCCGGCGGCGTAGGCGGATGCGACGCCGCGCGAACCATTGTCGCCGTCGTCCACCAGATCGGCGAAGCGCAGCCAGAGGCGACGGCGTGACTCGCCGCCCCATTGGGCGATGTGCGCGGGCACATAGGCCGGCGGCTCGGGTGTGGCTGCGCGGGAGCTGACCGGCACAGCGCCGCGCCGCGCCGCAACATGCTCGCCGAACGCTTTCGCGAGCGGCAGCAAGAGCGCTGGCTTCGTCAGTATCATCCGGCTGGCCCGCGCGAGGTTGCGCCCCTTGAGAGCAGCGACGAGATGCTGGAAGGCGAGGAAGTTTTCGAGATCGCGCTGCCGGGCGCGAAACGCCTCGGCCAGCGCCGGCGGCACCGGACTCAATGAGCGCTCGAGCCGCCGCTGGCTCTCGATCATGGCCTCGATATGCGTGGCGGATTGCCGGTGTGAGTAGGACGCGGCGTGGCGCCGGTAGAGATACCAGGGCTCGGCCACCACCTGCATGCGGGCGCCATCGAGCAGCAGCCGGAGGATCAGATCGAAATCCTCGCCGATGCCGAGCGTCTCGTCATAGCGCAGCGTCGCCAGCCAGTGCGAGCGGACCAGCGGCTTCAGATAGCCGAGCGGCGGCCCGACGGACCGGCCGGCCAGCACCCAGCTGGTGGGCGTGATCTCGAACGCCCCCTCCTGCCCGCTTGGCAGGAGCAGCGAGGACGGGGTTCCGTCCTCGTAAAAGAACAGCAGATCGTCGGCGACGATATCGGCATCGAGCTGCCCGGCGGCGGCCACGAGACGCTCGAACCGCTCCGGATGGACGAGATCGTCGGCATCGACGATGGCGATCCACTCGCCGCGGGCGGCGTCGAGCGCCCGGTTGCGCGCCCGCGCCGGCCCGCCATTGGCGGCACTGGCGATGAGGCGGACGCGCGGGTCGCGCTGCTGCAGCTGGCGCACGATGGCGCAACTGGCATCGCTCGAGGCGTCGTCGACAACGATGATCTCGAGCGCGCTGAGCGACTGGCCGAGCAGCGAGGCCAGCGTCGCGCCGATGGTCCGCTCGCCATTGTAATTGGCAACGATCACCGAGACGGTGGGACGGTCGGGGCGCGGAGCCTTTGCCTCGGTGCTTGAGCCGACCAGGGCTTCATCGCGCAGCAGGATATTGGTGGGGGGCATCGTCACGGCGTCCAGCGGTGCCGGATCGGTCAATAGCTGCCCGAACGCGAGAACACGACCTTGACCGTGCGCAGCAGGATGGCGACATCGCCGAACAGCGACCAGTTCTGCACATATTCGCTGTCGAGCTGCACGCGGCGATCATAATCGGTATCGCTGCGGCCGCTCACCTGCCAGAGACCGGTGATGCCGGGACGCGCCGCCATGTAGGCTTCGACATCGCTGCCATAGCGGGGCAGTTCGGCATGGACGATCGGGCGCGGCCCGACGAGGCTCATGTCGCCGCGCAGCACATTGATGAGCTGCGGCAGTTCATCGAGGCTGGTGCTGCGCAGGAACCGGCCGAGCGCCGTTACCCGCGGATCGTCGCGGAGCTTTTGCGACGCGTCCCACTCGGCCCGCGCCGCCGGGTTTTCCGCCAGATGGCGCTCCAGCACCTCTGCGGCATCGGGCACCATGGAGCGGAATTTCAGGCATTTGAAAACGCGGCCGTTGAAGCCGATGCGCGAATGACCGAACAGCACCGGCCCGCGATCGAACGATTGCATCAGGAGCGCCACGAACCCCATCAGCGGCAGGAAGGCGATCAACATGAGCAGCGCACAGGTGAAATCGAACGCCCGCTTCAGCGTACCGCCGCGCGGCCCGCGCCCGGCAGTGGCGACTGCAGCTCCACCCAGTCCAGCATTGAGTATCGACATCTCGCGCTCCGAACCAGCATGC
Source organism: Hyphomicrobiales bacterium (assembly GCA_004144345.1). Classification (GTDB taxonomy): domain Bacteria; phylum Pseudomonadota; class Alphaproteobacteria; order Rhizobiales; family Devosiaceae; genus Devosia_A. The sequence goes on along the minus strand of SEEL01000010.1, from coordinate 67,952 downwards.
CCATCTGGGCGACCCACCGCCGGGCAAGCCCGGCGACACCATCGGCGATCCGCACAAATCTTGTGCACGAAGGGCAAGGCAGATGCAGTCGAACCAACTACATCGAGCGACCTTCATTGGCGGCGGCCGGTCCTATAGTTGGATCGACACGGTTAACTGCCGTTAAGAACGAGAACACGGTTGCCCGGACGCGGCAACAGCACCCCGACATGACAGTCATGCAGGAAGCGCAACACTAGCGGGGATAGATGGGGTTCAGCGGCCCGTGACGAATGCAACACCGTTCCAGATCAGGAACACGGCGAGCCAGGAGAGCACGAACAGCAGGAGGAATATCCAGCCGCGCGGCACGCGGGACCACCACGAGCCATTGGCGCGGGCGTCGTCGGACGCGAGATGCGCGGGCGCGATCGGTTTGCTGGATTCTTTCGACACGGTACGGCGTTGCCTCCTGGCGCGAGCCCTCAACGCATAGTCACATCGGAGTGTTACCAAAAACCGCGTCAAAAGGCGAGAAATTGCGTTTTCCGGGCGCCGGACGCAGCGTGCGAGTGGCCGCCAGGAAAGTCACAACGCCATCAATGACATCGTAGTCATACCTCACGATGCAGATGAGCCGCCACCGGCCTGCCTGCGCGTCAGGGGGCGGGCCGCACGCGCCGTTGACCGGCGATGAGCAGCCGCGCCACCTGCACGAGGTTGAGCAGCAGGAAGAAGACGTTCCGCGCCACGACCGTCCAGAGCGGCTCGGGGCGCGTTGCGAAGTAGAGCGCGAGGCAGGCGGCGCCCGCCAGCGTCAGCAGCCGGAGGCGCAGCATGTTGGTGGTGAAATAGGCGACGACATAGAGGCCGTTCGCCAGATTGATCAGCATGTCCATTTGGGTGGTCCAGAAAAAGCCAGCGCCGCGACGGATCGCGGCGCGGGCGTGCAGCGGGAAGCAGGCTGCTAGCGGCGATGCCGCATCAGGGCGTCGAAGAAGTCCTCGGTGACACCGATGTCCCGGCGCAGATAGGGCGGCAGGTCGGCGGCAGACGGCATGCGGTTGGGGCGAAGCAGGCCCGACAGCCAGCTACGGCTGCGGACCCGGTTCGCGGGCGAGGTGGGGTCGTCGGTCATTGCAAAAGTCCGGTTCCAATCACCCCCCGGCGATGGACGTGCTTTTGACAGGAACGGGAATAGGCCGCGTCATCCGAACGGATGATCCTCGGATTGGGCCGAAAATTGGGAAGACCAAGGCTCTCTAGCGCTGCCAGGCAGCGAGGCGGGCCAGCGCTTCGTCCAACACGCCGAACTGCTTGGCAAAGCAGAAGCGGATGAAGTTGCGCGGTCCGTCGCCTTCATAGAAGGCCGACAGCGGTATGGCGGTGACGCCGGCTTCGATGGTCACGCGGCGGCAGAAGGCGACATCGTCCTCGCCGCTGAGCGCCGAAATATCCGCCGCGAGGAAATAGGTGCCCTGGCTTTCCGCCACGCCATAGCCGAGACGCGTCAGGCCGGCCGCCAGCCGGTCGCGCTTCGCCGTGAGGTCGGAAATCAGCGCCGCATAATAGTCGTCGCCCTTGCTCAGGCCGAAGGCGACGGCCTGTTGCAGATTGGGCGGCGTGGTGAAGGTGGTGAACTGATGCGCCTTGGCGATTGGCTCAAGCAGATGCGGCGGCGCCGTGACATAGCCGACCTTCCAGCCGGTCAGCGACAGCGTCTTGCCGGCCGAGCCGATGCGAACGGTGCGTTCGCGCATGCCGGGCAGCGTCATCAGCGGGATATGCGCCCGCCCATCGAAGGCGATGTGCTCATAGACCTCGTCGCAGATGGCGAGGGCATCATGCTCGACGATCAGCCGGGCCAGCGTCGCAAGTTCGCCGGCGGAGAAGAGCTTGGCCGCAGGGTTCAGCGGATTGTTGAGCAGCACCGCCTTGGTGCGCGGCGAGAAGGCAGCGGCCAGCGCAGCTGAATCCACATTCCAGTGCGGCGGCTCGAGCCGTACGAGGCGCGGCACGCCGCCGGCGCGGCGGATAAGCGGCAGGTAGCAGTCGTAGAGCGGCTCGAAGACGATCACCTCGTCACCGGGCTCGAGCAGCGCTGAAAAGCAATCGGCCAGCGCTTCGGTGGCGCCGGAAGTCACGAGCACTTCGGTCTGCCAGTCGACATCGAGGCCGTAGAAGCGCTTGTTGGCGTCTGCCACCCCCTGCCGCAAGGCAGGGAGGCCGAGCATCGGCGGATACTGGTTCGAGCTCGACAGCAGCGCCTCGGCGGCGGCGCGGCGCACATCCTCCGGCCCGTCCGTGTCCGGAAAGCCCTGCCCCAGATTGATGGCGTTGTGTTCGCGGGCAAGCCGCGACATCACCTCGAAGATGGTGGTCGGCAGCCCGGTGTAGACGGCATTGGTCGGCTTCACGAAATCGCCCCCAGCCGGTCGGCGACGAGTTTGGCGAGCCGCCTCGCGACCTCGGCCTTGTCCATCTCGTCCCAGGGCTCGATGCCGGCCGCGCTGACCAGCGACACACGGTTGCGCGCGCCGCCCATGGCATGCGTGCCGATATCATTGGCGACGATGAGGTCGGCGCCCTTCCGGGCCAGCTTGGCGCCGGCATTGGCGAGGAGGTCGTCGGTCTCCGCGGCAAAGCCGATGACGAGGCGCGGGCGCTTCGGCCCCTTGGCGACGCCCGCCAGAATGTCCGGGTTCTCGACCAGTTCGAGGGCCGGTGGCGGGCCCTGCTTCTTGATCTTGCCGCTGGCGATGCTGGCGGCGCGCCAGTCGCCAACGGCGGCGGCAAAGATCGCGGCATCGGCCGGCAGCAGTGCAGCGACGGCGGCCTCCATGTCGAGGGCGGACTCGACGCGATGCATGGTGACACCAACGGGGTCGGCGATGGTCACCGGGCCGCTGACCAGATGCACTTCGGCCCCGAGCGCCGCCAGTGCGCCCGCGATGGCGTGCCCCTGCTGGCCGGAGGAGCGGTTGGAGATGAACCGGATCGGATCGAGCGGCTCGCGCGTCGGTCCGGACGTGACGATGATCCGCTGGCCGCGAAGGGGTTTGGCCTGTGGCGCCAGCAGGTCGGCGGCAGCTGCGACAATTTCCGGCGGCTCCGACATGCGGCCCATGCCCGCTTCACCGGCTTCCGCCAGCTCGCCACTGGCGGGACCGGAGAAATGGAAGCCGTCGCGGCGCAGTTGTTCGACATTGCGCTGCGCGGGTGCTGCCGCCCACATGGAACTGTTCATCGCCGGCGCGAGGAGGATGGGCCGGTCGCTCGCCAGCACGGTGGCCGAAACCAGATCGCCGGCATGGCCATTGGCGAATTTGGCGATGAGATCGGCGGTGGCCGGCGCCACGATGATGAGATCGGCTTCACGGGCGAGCCGGATATGGCTGGCGGCGCCCTCGGCCGAGAACAGATCGGTCGCGACCGGATGGCGCGACACGGTCGCGAGGCTGAGCGGCGTCACGAATTGCTGCGCAGCGGTCGTCACCAGGCACCGGACAGTCGCCCCCTGCTCCATCAGCCGGCGCACCAGCTCCGGCGTCTTGTAGGCGGCGATTCCGCCGCCAACCGCCAGCGCGATCAGCTTGCCGCTCATGCTCTTCCCAGTCTCGGACATGGACTTTCACATTCCGTCAAAACTGCGGAACGCTATACCTCAACCCGGCAGAAGTCCGCATAACAATGTCGAGTGCTTCAGTGGAGTATCCCGACGAGCAAGACTAGATTGCGGCCAAACTGCAAATCGGAGTTACAAATGCAGATCAAAGGCCTTCTGTTCGCGGCCGCGCTCGTCGCCGGCACCGCGCTTACCCCCGTCCTGGCGCAGGATTTCGACGCCAACGCCAGCATCCGCATCGGCTCGCTCTATGAGCCGCAGAACCTCGACAACACGGCCGGCGCCGGCCAGGGCATCAACGAAGCCTTCAACGGCAATGTCTACGAAGCCCTGTTCCAGCTGACCGATGCCGGTACCGTCGAGCCCAAGCTCGTCGAGAGCTACGAAGCCAGCGCCGACGGCCTCACCTACACCTTCAAGCTGAAGCCGGGCGTCACCTTCCACTCGGGCGACCCGCTGACCGCCGCTGACGTGAAGTACTCGATCGAGCGGGTCACCGCGGAAGCCTCGAAGAGCTCGCGCAAGCGCAGCCTGTCGACGATCACCGGCATAGAGACGCCGGACGACCAGACGGTTGTCATCACGCTCTCGGCCAAGTCGATCTCGCTGCCCTACAACCTCTCCTATGTCTGGGTGGTCAACGACGCCGCTGCCGACATCACGGCGACCGAAGACGGCACCGGCCCCTACAAGCTCAGCGAATGGCGCCGTGGCTCGGCTCTCGCGCTGGCCCCTAACGATGGCTATTGGGGCGATGCGCCGACCAATGGCGACGTGGTCTACACCTATTTCACCGACGCGACTGCGCTCAACAATGCGCTGCTGACCAATGCGGTGGACGTCATCACCTCGGTGCAGAGCCCGGACTCGCTGGCCCAGTTCACCGGCAATGCCGCCTACACCGTGACCGAAGGCGCTTCGACCACGAAGGAACTGCTCGCCTATAACGACCGCGTCGCGCCCTTCGACAATGTGAAGGTCCGCAAGGCTCTCGCCCGCGCTACCGACAAGGCCCGGCTGCTGAACTCCATCTGGGGCGACTACGGCACGCTGATCGGCTCCTTCGTGCCGCCGACCGACCCCTGGTATGTCGATCTCACCGGCGTCGATGCCTATGACGTCGAGAGCGCCAAGGCGCTGCTCGCCGAGGCCGGCTATCCAGATGGATTCGAGTTCACGCTCGATACGCCCGACTACGATCCGCATCCGATCGTCGCGCAGTTCCTGCAGGCCGAATATGCCAAGATCGGCGTCAAGGTGAACATCAACATCATCACCGCCAATGAATGGTACACCAAGGTCTACCAGGAGAAGAACTTCCAGGCGACGCTGCAGGAACACGTCAATCACCGTGACATCGTGTTCTACGGCAACCCGGACTTCTACTGGGGCTACAACAACCCCGACGTGGTGAAGCTGGTGGCCGATGCCGAAGCCGCCAACAGCGTCGACGAGCAGACCGCCAAGCTCACCGAAGCCAACAAGATCATCGCGGAAGACGCTGCCAGCAACTGGCTTTACCTCTACCCGCAGATCGTCGTTTCGGCCGCCAATGTCACCGGCTATCCGGTGAACGGCCTCAACTCGCAATTCTTCGCCTACGGCATCAAGAAGGCGAACTAAGCACCTGAACGGACTCAATTCCGTTCTCTGCCATGACGTAACGGGCGCCGCGCGATAAGCTGCGGCGCTCGCTGTTTTCCGAAGGCCGTCCGCCATTCTCGCTTATCTCGCCCGTCGCCTGCTTATTCTTGCCCTGTCGCTGGTCATCGCGGCAGTGGTTCTGTTCGTCCTGTTGCGCCTGTTGCCGGGCGACCCGGCCAATGCACTGCTCGGCGTCGGCGCCACCGAGGCGCAGATCGAGGCCGCCCGGGCGCAGCTCGGCTCCGACCAGCCGCTCTATGTTCAGTTCGTCAATTTCCTCGGCAACCTCGCCCGCTTTGACCTCGGCACCTCCTTCGTCAGCAAGGCGAGCGTCCTCACCGAGATCGGCAACCGGATGAGCGTGACGCTGCCGCTCACCATCCTCGGCTTCCTCCTCGCCATCATCATCGCGCTGCCGCTCGGCATCGTCGCGGCCGTCAGATCGAACCGCTGGTATGGCGCGGCCATCTCCATCGTCTCGCAGCTCGGCATCGCCATTCCGGTGTTCTGGCTGGGCATCCTCTTGGTGACCATCTTTGCCATCAATCTCCGCCTCTTTCCCTCGGGCGGCTTCCCGCTCAAGGGCTGGAGCAATTTCGGCGAGGCCGCCATCGCACTGGCATTGCCGGTGCTGACCGTGGCGCTGGTGATCGCGGCGTCGCTCATCCGCTATGTCCGCGCCGCGACGCTCGATGTGCTCGGCTCCGACTATCTGCGCACCGCCCGCGCCCTCGGCTCCGGCTTCGGCGAGGCGCTGATCCGCCACGGCGTCCGCAATGGCGCGGTGCCGGTCGTCTCGATCCTCGGCATCGAACTCGCGACCACATTCCTCGGCGCCGTGGTGGTCGAGAAGGTCTACGCCCTCCCCGGCCTCGGCTCGATGCTGCTGCTCGCCATCCAGCAGCGCGACTATCCCAATGTGCAGGGCGTGCTGTTCATCTCGACGCTGCTCGTGCTGCTGATCGGCTTCGCCGCCGACCTGCTGCAGCGGCTGATCGATCCGCGACTGCGCGGCCGGGTGCACTCATGAGCGCCGTCGCCGCCGATACGCGCCGCCCGCGCGCCTCGCTCACGCTCTGGGTCGGCCTCGTGCTGGTGGGGCTGCATGTGGCCGTCGGGCTGCTGACGCTGGTGTGGCTGCCCTACGATCCCTCGAGCATGACCGGTGGCCGTCTCTCGCCGCCCTCATGGGAGCATTGGGCCGGCACCGACCGGCTCGGCCGCGACTTCTTCACCCAGGTGATGATCGGCTCGCGCATCGCGCTGATCGTCGGCAGCGGCGCAGTGCTGATCGGCGCGCTCATCGGCGTCACGATCGGCATCATCGCCGCCTTCGCCACGAAGCTGCTCGATGATGCCCTGGCGGCGACACTCGACATCCTCATCGCCTTTCCGACGCTGCTGATCGCCATGCTGGTGGTTGCGGCGAGCGACAGCGCCAGCCTCTTCACCGCCATCCTCGCGCTCGGCATTGCGCTCAGCGCCATCGTTGCGCGGCTGACCCGCATCCTCGCCAAGCGCGTGCTACTGCTCGACTACATCACCGCGGCGCGCACCTCCGGCGCCTCATGGCCGGCCATCGTCATCGAGCATGTGCTGCCCAACATCTGGCCGACGCTGGCGGTGAATTTCGCGCTGCAATTCGGGCTCGCGGTGATTGCCGAAGCCTCGCTCAGCTATCTCGGTCTCGGCGCGCCGCCGCCCAATGCCAGCTGGGGCCGCCTGCTGCAGGAAGCACAGGGCACGGTCTACACCGCGCCCATCGGGGCCATCGCGCCGGGCCTCGCGCTGGTCACCCTCGCCATCGGCGTCAATCTTCTGGCTGACGGGTTGCGCAGCCTCATCGACCCGACGCAGCGGGGCCGCGCATGAGCCTCCTCGCCATCAACGGACTGACGCTGCGCGCCGCCGAAACTGTGCTGGTCAGCGATCTGTCATTGACCCTCGCGCCCGGCGAAAGGCTGGGCCTCATCGGCGAGTCCGGTTCGGGCAAATCGCTGACAGCGCTCGCCGCGATCGGCCTCCTGCCGCCAGCCATCAGTGCCACCGGCTCGATCGAGCTTGCGGGCCAACAGATCATCGGGGCGAGCGAGCGCACCCTCAACTCTCTTCGCGGCACGGTAACCGCCACCGTGTTCCAGGAACCGCTGACCGCGCTCGACCCGCTGATGCGGATCGGCCGGCAGCTCGCCGAACCGCTGCAGCGGCGCGCCGCCCGCGACGGCAAGCCGCTCCGCGGCCGGGCGCTGGATCTGGCCATCGGCGAATTGCTCGAACAGGTCGCGCTGCCCGATCCGGTTCGCATCGCCCGCGCCTATCCGCACGAAATCTCCGGCGGCCAGCGCCAGCGCGTCGCCATCGCCATGGCGCTCGCCTGCCGGCCCGATGTGCTGATTGCGGACGAGCCGACCACGGCGCTAGATGTCACCACACAGGCCGAGATCCTGAAGCTGCTCGACGGTCTGGTGCGTGACCGCGGCATGGCGTTGCTGTTCATCAGCCACGATCTGCCGGTTGTGGCGAAAGTGGTCGATCGCGTCGTGGTGCTGCAGCGCGGCATCGCCGTGGAATCCGGTTCCGTCGGCGACGTGTTCGCCCGGCCGCAGCACCCGTACACACAAGCGCTGGTTGCGGCGGCGCAGGCGTTCGACGCGGCACTGGAGGGTGTGGCATGAGCCTCGTGACCCTCGACCAGGTGAACTTCGCCTATAGCGCCAACCGGCCGACGCTCACCGACATATCGCTGGCCATCGCGCCGGGAACGAGCCTCGGCCTCGTCGGCGAATCCGGTTCGGGCAAGACCACCCTGCTCCGCCTGCTGCTCGGCCTTGCAAAGCCGACATCGGGCCGCATCAGCTTTGATGGCGCGGCGCTCGACCTGGGCAATGCAGGCTTCATGCGCGGCTTCCGCCGGCAGGTGCAGGCGGTGTTCCAGGACCCTTACTCGTCGCTCGATCCGCGCCAGAATGTGCGCCGCATCGTCTCCGAGCCGCTGCGCGCCCTGCGCCTGCCCGGCAACCATCCGGCCATGGTCGATGCGGCGCTGGTGGCGGTCGGTCTCGAACCGCTTGTCGCGACGCGCTACCCGCACGAATTTTCCGGCGGCCAGCGCCAGCGCATCGCCATCGCGCGGGCCATCGTCGGCAAGCCGCGCCTGCTGCTGGCCGACGAGGCGGTGAGCGCGCTCGACCTCTCGACCCGCATCCGCATAATCGAATTGCTGAAGACTCTGGCCGCCGACATGACGCTGGTGTTCGTCTCGCACGATCTCGGCGCCGTCGCTGCGCTTTGCGATGAGGTAGCCATTCTCGAACGCGGCCGGCTGGTCGAAACCGGCCCCACTCGCAAAATCCTCACTGCCCCCCAACATCCCTATACGCGCGCCCTGCTTTCGAGCGTGCCGCGCATGCCCGTGACGACAAAGGAAGCCTGACATGACCGCCCCCGCCAACTACCTCGCCCAGCTCGATGCCTGGAAGGCCAAGCGCCTCGCCAATCTCAAGGCGCCCGAAGGCTGGCTCAACATCATCGGCCGCACCTGGCTCGAAACCGGTACGGTCACCGTCGGCAATGGCGAGGACAATGACATCGTGCTCGCGGCCGGGCCGGAATCGCTTGGGACGCTCACTCAGTCGGCGACCGGCAGCGTCACCTTCGTGCCGGCCGATGGCTCGCCGGCGATCACGGTCGAACCCGACAAGAAGCATCCGCCGCGTTTCCTGCTCGCCGGCCTGCTGCTCGAGATCACCACCATCAACGGCCGCAACGCCTTGCGCGTGCGCGACACCAATTCCACCGCGCCGGATGAGCTTGAGCCGCTGCGCTATTTCGACGTCAAGCCGAACTGGCGCATCGTTGCCGACTGGGTGCCGTTCGAAACGCCGCTTGGCCTCACCGTCGGCACCACCGGCGAAATCGACACCGAAGTCGAAGCGACCCACAAGGCGGTGTTCGACAAGGATGGCCATCATTACGAACTGATCGCCACGCATGGCACGCCCGAAGCGCCGCAATTCGTCATCCGCGACCTGACCTCAAAGGACACCACCTATCCGGCCTCGCGCTTCGTCTATGGCGAGAGCGTCACGGACAAGACGATCGTCCTCGACTTCAACAAGGCCATCAACCCGCCCTGCGCTTTTACGCAGTTCGCGGTGTGCCCGCTGCCGCCGCCGGAGAACGTGCTGCCGGTTCGGATCGAGGCCGGTGAAAAGCGGCTGGCGTGACGCATTGACCTGCGCCAAGCCGCATCGCAGGCTGGCGCCATCATGACCGATATCACCGACCGCCTCCGTACCGAGATCGACGCCCGCCGCGACGATCTCGTCACGCTCACCGCCGATCTGATCCGCTTTCCCACGGTGAATCCGCCGGGCGATTACTATCGGGACATCTGCGAGTATGTGGCGAACCGCCTGCGCAAACGCGGCTTCACCTGCGAATTGCTGCGGGCCGAAGGCGCGCGCGGCGACAGCGACAAGCATCCGCGCTGGAACGTCCTTGCCCGTCGCGAGGGCGCTTCGCCGGGTGAGACGGTGCATTTCAATTCGCACCATGACGTGGTGGAGGTCGGCCGCGGCTGGACCGTCGATCCGTTCGGCGGCGAAGTGAAGGACGACAAGGTCTATGGCCGCGGCGCCTGCGACATGAAGGGCGGTCTGGCCGCTTCGATCATCGCCGCCGAAACCTTTGCCGATGTCGTCCCCGATTTCCGCGGCAATATCGAAATCTCCGCCACCGCCGACGAAGAAACCGGCGGCTATGGCGGCGTCGCCTGGATGGCCGAACAGGGCTATTTCTCGCCCGAGCGCGTGCAGCACGTCATCATCCCCGAGCCGCTCAACAAGAACCGCATCTGCCTCGGTCATCGCGGCGTGTGGTGGGCGGAGATCGAGACGCATGGCCGCATCGCCCATGGCTCGATGCCGTTCCTCGGCGATAGCGCCATCCGCCACATGGCGGCGCTGCTCGGCGAAATCGAAGAGACGCTCTACCCGGCGCTCGCCTCACGCCAGACCGCCATGCCGGTGGTGCCGCCTCTGGCGCGGCAATCGACGCTCAACATCAATTCCATCCATGGCGGCCAGCCCGAGCCCGAAGCCGGCTATACGGGGTTCCCCGCGCCCGTGGTCGCCCACTCGGCCCGCATCGTCATCGACCGGCGCTATCTGATCGAGGAGACGCCTGCTGCCGTACGGCAGGAAGTCGTCGACCTCCTCGAAAAGCTCAAGGCGACGCGGCCGGGCTTCAGCTACGAATTGCGCGACCTCTGGACCATCCCACCCACCATGACCGAGCGCGATGCGCCGGTGGTGCGCGCCGTCGATCAGGCGATCGGCGAGGTACTCGGCCTCACGCCCGACTATGTCGTCTCGCCCGGCACCTATGACCAGAAGCACATCGACCGCATCGGGCGGCTGCACAATTGCATTGCCTATGGTCCCGGCATCCTCGATCTGGCGCATCAGCCCGACGAGTATGTCGGCATCACCGATATGCTGGATTCCGCCAAGGTCATGGCTTTGGCGCTGAATAATCTACTGGGCCGGTCGTAATTGGTGTTTTGTCGCGAAGAAGGGGCATTCCCTATCGGACGCAAAGCATCCTAGACTTCCATCCAAGGCCTCCGGAACGGCCGATCTAGAAGGGACAGTCATGCGCAAATCACTGCTTCTGCTGGCACTCGCCGGCGTCCTCGCTTCCACCACCGCCATCACGCCGGCCCTCGCCCAGGCGCGGACCGATCTGACCATCGGTATCCAGCTCGAGCCGACCAACCTCGACCCGACCACCGGCGGCGCGCCCGCCGCGATCCGCACCGTCACGGTGCTGAACATCTTCAACGGCCTCACCCGGATCGATAAGGACGGCGCCGTGCAGCCGGACCTCGCCACCAGCTGGGATATCTCCGAGGACGGCCTGACCTATACGTTCCATCTCAAGACGGGCATCACCTTCAGCGACGGCACGCCGTTCACCGCCGACGACGTCAAGTGGACGCTCGACCGCAACCGCGCGCCGGACTCGCTGAGCGCGCAGAAGCAGCTGTTCACCAACATCGCTGCCGTCGATGTCGTCGATCCGGCTACCGTCAAGATCACCCTCACCCAGCCGCAGGGCGATTTCGTCTATGGCCTCGGCTGGGGCGACGCCGTGATCGTCTCGCCCAAGACTGCCGAGACCAATTTGACCAATCCGGTCGGCACCGGCCCCTACCAGCTGGGCGAATGGGTGAAGGCCGATCACCTGACCCTCGTGCCCAACCCGAACTACACCGGCGACAAGCCCTCGCTCGAAAACGTCACCTTCAAGTTCATCTCCGACCCGAGCGCCGCCAGCGCCGCGGTCATGGCGGGTGACGTCGACGTGTTCTCGGGCTTCCCGGCGCCCGAACTGCTCGAGCAGTTCAAGGCGGATCCGAACCTCCAGGTGCTGGTCGGTACGACCCAGGGCGAAACCATCCTCGCCTACAACAATGGCCGTCCGCCGCTCGACAACATCAAGGTGCGTGAGGCCGTGTCGCACGCCATCGATCGCCAGGCGATCATCGACGGCGCGCAGTTCGGCTACGGCACCCCGATCGGCAGCTTCTTCCCGCCCAACGATCCGGCTTACGTGGACCTGACCGACATCTCGAACTTCGACCCCGAGAAGTCCAAGGCCCTGCTCGCCGAAGCGGGCGTCCCCAACCCGACGCTCGAATTCAAGGTGCCGCCGGCCTCCTATGCCCGCGCCGCCGCGCCGATCATCCAGCAGCAGCTGGCCAATGTCGGCATCACGGTCAATATCACCAATGTCGAATGGGCCGACTGGATCGCCAACGTCTTCCAGGGCGCCTATGACTACGACCTGACCATGGTCAGCCATGTGGAAGCCAATGACTTCGCCGCCTTCGGCAAGCCCGGCTACTACATCAACTACAAGGCTGACGCGCTCAACGCGCTGGTGACCCAGCTCAACGCCACCACCGATCCGGCCAAGCAGATCGCGCTCAAGCAGGACATCCAGCGCCAGCTCGCGAACGATTTCGCCGCCGGCTATCTGTTCGAGTTCGCCAACATCACCGTCGCCAACAAGGACGTCCAGGGCCTGTGGGAAAATGCGCCGCAGCCGATCACCGAACTCGCTGCCCTGTCCTGGGCCGAGTGAGGATATGGACTTTAGCCTTCAGATGGGGGAGCCTTCGGGCTTCCCCATCGCTTCTAGCGACGCCTGAATGATCCGTTTTCTCGCCGGTCGATTGCTCTCGGTTGCCCTGAGCCTGCTGGCTGCCAGCATCATCATCTTCCTTGTCATGGAAGTGCTGCCCGGCGATCCGGCGCAGTTCATCCTCGGCATGAATGCGCGGCCCGACACGCTCGCGGCCCTGCGCACCCAGCTCGGCCTCGATGCCCCGCCGCTGCTGCGCTATTTCAACTGGCTGTTCGGCATGCTGCATGGCGATTTCGGCCTCAGCTACACCTATCGCGTGCCGGTCTCCGAACTGATCATGCAGCGCATCGGCGTGTCGCTGCCGCTCGCCATCATCTCGCTGACGCTGACCCTGCTGATCGCCTTCCCGGCCGGCATCCTTGCGGCGTCCAAGCGCAACTCGCTCACCGATGTCGGCGTCATGGGCGTTACCCAGATCGGCGTCGCCGTGCCGAACTTCTGGTTCGCCATCATCCTCGTCTACGTCTTCGCCGTGACCCTGCACTGGTTCTCGGCCGGCGGCTTCGGCGGCTGGAACAAGGGCCTGTGGCCCGGCCTCCGCTCGCTCGTCCTGCCCTCGATTGCGCTCGCTCTGCCGCAGGCCTCGATCCTCGCCCGCGTCATGCGCTCGGCGCTGCTCGATACGCTCGACGAGGACTACATCCGCACGGCCCGCGCCCGCGGCCTCAGCCGTCGGCAGGCGCTGTGGGGCCATGCGCTGCGCAATGCGCTGATCCCGGTGCTCACCATCATCGGCCTGCAATTCGCCTTCCTTCTCGCCGGAACCATCATCATCGAGAACGTCTTTTCATTGCCCGGCCTCGGCCGGCTGATCTTCCAGGCCATCGGCCAGCGCGATCTCATCGTGGTGAAGTCGGTGGTGATGCTGCTGGTGTTCGCGGTGATCCTCGTCAACTTCCTCGTCGACGTCGCCTATGTGGCGATCGACCCGCGGCTGCGGAGGCGCGCATGACCGCGCCCGCAACCACCGCCGATACCCGCCGCGCCGGCTGGCTCTACCAGGCGCTGCGCTCGCCCAGCTTCATGGCCGGCGCTATTATTGCCGGCATCTTCGTCATCATCGCGCTGGGCTCGTTCGTGTGGACGCCCTACGATTATGCGGCGCAGAACATCCCCAACAAGCTCAAGGGCATGAATGCCGCCAACTGGTTCGGCACCGACCAGTATGGCCGCGACGTGTTCTCGATGATCCTCGTGGGCGCCCGCACCTCCATCGCCGTGGCGGTAATCGCCGTCGGCCTTGGCGTCATGATCGGCGTGCCGCTCGGCCTCTGGGCCGCGGCGCGGCGCGGCACGCTGCTTGATGAAGTGATCATGCGCGCCAACGATCTGGTGTTCGCCTTCCCGGCCCTGCTGATCGCCGTCTTGATCACCGCCATCTTCGGACCGAGCGCCACCAATGCGGTCATCGCCATCGGCATCTTCAACATCCCCGTCTTCGCCCGCCTCACCCGCGCGGCCGCGATAAGCCTGTGGACCCGCGACTTCATTCTGTCTGCCCGCGTTGCCGGCAAGGGCGCCGCCCGCATCTCGGCCGAACACATCCTGCCCAACATCCTCAACACGCTCGTGGTCCAGATCACCATCCAGTTCTCGCTCGGCATTCTCGCCGAAGCCGCACTGGCCTATGTCGGCCTCGGCGCGCAGCCGCCGATCCCCAGCTGGGGCAAGATGCTGGCCGACAGCCAGACGCTGATCGCGCTCGCGCCGCATCTCGCCATCATCCCGGGCCTCTGCATCATCCTCACGGTGCTCGGCCTCAACCTGTTGGGCGATGGCCTGCGCGACATCTTCGATCCCCGCCTGCAGCGGGGTCGCCGATGACCCTGCTCACCATCAAGGATCTGCGCCTCTCGATCGGCGATGTCGAAATCCTCAAGGACATCGACCTCAGCCTCGATGCCGGCAAGGTGCTCGGCATCATCGGCGAGTCCGGCTCGGGCAAGTCGATGACCGCGCTCAGCGTGATGAATCTGCTGCCGCAGGCGGCGCAGCGCGGCGGCTCGATCCTGCTCAACGGCGAAGAGCTGTTGCAGAAATCCGAGCGCGAGATGAACGCCATCCGCGGCCGCGAAATCGGCATGGTGTTCCAGGAGCCGATGACGGCGCTCGATCCGCTCAAGACCATCGGCCACCAGGTCGCCGAGACCATTCTGGTCCATGGCGCCGCCAGCCGCCGCGACGCCTATGCCGAAGCCGACCGCGTGCTCGAACGCGTCGGCCTGCCCCGCGACCGCTTCCCGCGCGATCGCTTCCCGCATGAATTGTCCGGCGGCCAGCGCCAGCGCGTCGTGATCGCCTCGGCCATCGCGCTTAAGCCAAAACTGCTGATCGCCGACGAGCCGACGACCGCGCTCGACGTCACCACCCAGGCGCGCATACTCGAATTGCTGCGCCGCCTCGTCGACGAAGACGGCATGGGGCTGATGTTCATCACCCACGACCTCGCCGTGGTCGCCGATCTTGCCGACGCTGTCGCCGTGATGCGGCAGGGCGATGTGGTCGAGGCCGGTCCGACCCGCGAGGTGTTCCGCACGCTGGCCCACCCCTATACGAAGGCGCTGTTCGAGGCGTCCTCGCATGTGCCGCCACGCGACCCGTCCCTGCCCGGCGGTCCGCCGGTGCTCGAAGTCAGCGGCGTCGTGCGCGATTATCGCATCGCGCCCACCCGGATGTTTGGACCCGCCGGCGCCTTCCGCGCCGTGGACGATGTCAGCTTCACCATCGAGCGCGGCGAGAATGTCGGCCTTGTCGGTGAAAGCGGCAGCGGCAAATCCACCCTCGCCCGTGCGCTGATGGCGCTCGAGGCCGTGCAGGCCGGCACCATCACGCTCGACGGCAAGCCGCTCAGCGACACCGACCTCGAAGCGCGCCGCAAGCTGCAGGTGGTGTTCCAGGACCCCTATGGTTCGTTCAACCCGCGGCAGCGCGTCGATACGCTGATCACCGAGCCGTTCCATCTGCTCGGCGGCGCGGCACCGCGTGGCGAAGAGCGCCAGCGGCGCATCGACAAGGCGCTGACCGATGTCGGTCTCAGCCCGTCGGACGCGCACAAATACATCCACGAATTTTCGGGCGGCCAGCGCCAGCGCATCGCCATCGCGCGGGCCCTGATCATCGAGCCGTCGCTGATCATTCTCGACGAGGCGGTATCGGCGCTCGACGTCTCGATCCGCGCGCAGATCCTCGACCTGCTCGCCGAGCTATCGGACCGGCTCGAAATCTCCTACCTCTTCATCTCGCACGATCTCAGCGTCGTCCGTTCGATCACCGACCGGGTGCTGGTGATGAAATCGGGCAAGATCGTCGAGAGCGGCAAGACCGAGGACGTGTTCCGCGATCCGCAGCACCCCTACACGCAGGAACTGCTGGCGGCGACGCCCAGCCTCGAACGGTCGATGGCCGGCGCCTAGACCGTCTGCCCCGACCAGACGATGCGGTAGAGTTCCGGTCCGGGTTCGGGCGGCTCCGGCAGCTGATAGTGCCAGCGCGGATCGGCATCGGCGATCAGTTCGGCATTGCCACCGGGCAGCCGGTTGAGGCGGCGCGGCAGCAGTTCGTCGCCGACATTGACGAGGTAGAGACCGGTCCGCAGGGTGCGCGCCGGCCGCGTATCGACGATCAGCAGCGTGCCCTTGCCGATCAGCGGCGCCATCCCGCCATCGCCCGCCGCGGCATAGCGCGCCGTGTCGCCGGTGAGCCCGAAAGCATTATTGAGCCATTGCGCGCTGACCGCGATATCCGACGGCGTCCAGCGTTCAATGCTGCGCCCGCCGGCCACCACCATCTCCGGCTTGAGCGGCAGCAGCCGCGAAAAGCCCGGCAGTGAACCGAAGCCGGTCGCCGAGGCGTCCTCGAGGTCCGGCCGCTCCGCCAGGTCGGGCCGCACATGATAGCCGGTCGCCACCCAGTCCAGCGTCACGCCCGCCTCGCGCGCCAGCGCCAGCGCATCGTCGAGGCGCAGAGGCGCATTTGGCTTGCGCATATTGTCGATATGGGTGCGCGTCTTGCCGATGATCGCGGCCGCCCGCACCGGTCCGCCGACCAGGGTCACGAGCTGGGCGATGCGTTCATCCAGCGTCATGGCAAAGCCGGGCCTGCCCTCGGGCTCAGCCATGAGCAACCTTGACGATGCGAACGATTATTGGCAAGATGCAAACAATTGATTGCATAGTCTGCCGTTATTGTTGTGCCCCGCCGCAGGTTTACGCTGCTTCGGTGCCAAAGCCAAATGGCGCGCCATGGACACGATCAGCGACCCAGCCGACCGCAGCCGCGAAATCACCACGCTCTATCTCGGGCTGATGGCAGCGCTCGCCGGCGCCAGCCTGCCCGCCATCCGCTCCGCCCTCGCCATGGCCGTGCTGATGACCGGCGAGAATTCCGGCCTTGATGGCGACGATCTGGTGGCCTGGATCGACCAGACGGGCGACGAAGCCAAGGCCGTGCTCGGCTCTCCACACGCCCCGCGACACTAACTGCCCCTTGCGGCGGCGCGGCGCGCGGGTCTATGCCCGAAGCCATGAACGCACATCTCACAGCCTCCTTCTTCGACTCCACCAAATGCTTCATCGGCGGCCGCTGGGTCGCGCCGGCGAGCGGCGATTATCTCGATATCGAGAACCCGTCGGACGGCACGGTGATCGGGAAAATTCCGCGCGGCGGGAAAGCCGATATCGATGCCGCGGTCGCTGCTGCCGAAGCCGCCCTCAAGGGCGAATGGGGCAAGATGACTGCGGCGGATCGCGGCCGCGTCCTCAGCCGCATCGGCCGGCTGGTACTGGAGCGCGCCGACGAACTGGCGCGGCTAGAAGCGCTCGATGTCGGCAAGCCGCTCAAGCAGGCCAAGGCCGACGCCATCGCGCTCGCCCGCTACATGGAATTCTATGGCGGCGCCGCCGACAAGCTGATGGGCCAGACCATCCCCTTCCTCGACGGCTACACGGTCTACACGCTGCGCGAACCGCATGGCGTGACCGGCCACATCATCCCCTGGAACTACCCCATGCAGATCCTCGGGCGCTCGGTGGGCGCCGCGCTGACCATGGGCAATGCCGCGGTGCTGAAGCCGGCCGAGGAGGCCTGCCTCACTGCCATCGCCTTCGCCAGGATCGCCGAGGAAGCGGGCCTGCCCGCCGGTGCGCTGAACGTCGTGCCGGGGCTGGGCGAAGAAGCCGGCGCCGCGCTCACCTCCCATCCGGGTATCCACCACATCTCCTTCACCGGCTCGGTGCCGGTGGGCCAGATCATCCAGCGCGCCGCCGCCCAGAACATCGTTCCGGTGACGCTCGAGCTCGGCGGTAAGTCGCCGCAGCTGGTGTTCGCCGATGCCGATCTCGACCGGGCGCTGCCCTTCCTCGTCAATGCCGGCATCCAGAATGCCGGCCAGACCTGCTCGGCCAGCTCGCGCATTCTCGTTCATCGCTCGATCCATGACGAACTGCTCGGCCGCATGGCCGCGCGCTATGGCGCGTTGACTGTCGGCCCCGCCATTGCGGACCGCGATGTCGGCCCGCTGGTGTCCGCCCGCCAGCGCGAGATCGTCGAGGGCTTCCTCGGCCATGTCGGCACTGCCGAGATCGCCGCGCGCGGAAAGGTCGATGCCGACGCCCCCGATGGCGGCCACTACCTCGCCCCGGCGCTGATCGCCAAGGTCACGGCCGACCACAAGCTGGCGCAGGACGAGATCTTTGGCCCCGTGCAGGTGGTCATTCCGTTCGACGACGATGCGGAGGCGGTGGCCATCGCCAATGGTACCGAATTCGGTCTCGTCGCAGGTGTATGGACGGCGGATGGCGGGCGGCAGATGCGGCTCGCCAAGGCAATCCGTTCGGGCCAGGTGTTCATCAACAATTACGGCGCCGCTGGCGGCGTCGAGCTGCCGTTCGGCGGCACCGGCAAGTCCGGCTTCGGCCGCGAAAAGGGTATGGAAGCGTTGTACGGGTTCTCGACTTTGAAGACGGTAGCGGCATGGCACGGCTGAGTGGCAAGACGGCAATCGTCACCGGCGGCGCCTCGGGTTTCGGCGCCGGCATCGTCCGCAAATTCGCCGCCGAAGGCGCGCAGGTCCTGATCGCCGACATCAATGTCGACGGCGCCGAGGCGCTGGCGCGCGAGCTCGGCCAGAAGGCCGGCCATGTCGATGTCAGCAAGGATGCAAGCGTCAATCAGCTGGCGGCTGTGGCGCTGATGGCCTTCGGCAAGGTCGATATCCTCGTCAACAATGCCGGCGTCTCGCACCAGCCCGCAGCGCTCGATGAAATCTCGGAAGCCGATTTCGACCGGGTGTTCAACGTCAACATGAAGTCGGTCTATCTGACCGCGCGCCATCTGGTGCCGCACTTCAAGGCGCGCAAGACCGGCGTCATCCTCAACGTCGCCTCGACCGCGGCGGTGAGCCCGCGTCCGCGCCTCAGCTGGTACAATGCCAGTAAGGGCTGGATGGTCACTGCTACCAAATCGATGGCGGTCGAGCTCGCGCCGCTCGGCGTTCGCGTCAACGCCATCAATCCGGTGGCCGGCGAGACGCCACTGCTCAAGACCTTCATGGGCGAGGACACGCCCGAGATGCGCGCGAAATTCCTTTCGACCATCCCGATCGGCCGCTTCTCGACGCCCGAGGACATGGGCAATGCCGCTTGCTTCCTCTGCTCGGACGAAGCCAGCATGATCACGGGCGTCGCCCTCGAGGTCGATGGCGGCCGCGTGATCTAGCCGAGAAAGCCATTGATGAGGCCGGCGGTTTCCGCCGGCTTTTCCCAATGGATCGAATGCGCCGCGCCGGCGACGGTGGCGTATTCGGCCTGCGCCACCTTCTGGTGCAGCGCCTGAACGAAGGGCATCGGCGTCAGCAGATCGAGCTCCGCCGCCACGGCCAGCACCGGGCACGCCACCTTCGACAGATCGACATCGGTGGGGCGCGCCGCCGCCGCGATCTGCCGCGCGAAATCGCCGGGGCTCTGCCGGTGGGGATAATTAGTCGAGCCCTCGGCCGCCGCCCCGATCACCGCTTCATTGGCAAAGAACGGCGCCGAGAACAGCCACTGGTAGAACAGCCGGAACCAATCCTGCGGCACCATGGTGAAATAGAGCCGCGCCATATCCTCGAACAGCACGCGGCTCTTGGCATCCATGCCGCCCGCCGTCAGGGTCACCAGCCTCCGCACCAGCGCCGGCGCCCGCGCCGCCAGCAGCAGCCCGAGATAGCCGCCCAGCGAATGGCCGACCACGTCGACCGGCCCGAGCCCCAGATGCCGGATCAGCGCCGCGCAATCATCGGCCATCTCGACATGATCGAGCGGCCCCTCGACCCTGGTGCGACCCGAGCCGCGATTGTCGATCAGGATCAGCTGCCGGCCCGCCAGCAGCGGCAGGAGCGGTCCCCAGCTGGCGCTGTCGCTCGCCGTTCCCGCGATCAGCAGCAGCGGTTTGCCCGCCCCAGCGATCTCGTAGTGAATGCTTGCCCTCTGGTGGTCGAACTGCGGCATGCTGGGCCTTCCCGTAAGCGATTGCTGTGGCTATCTTTCTGTCATGGCACAGGACGCCCTCGGAAATGAAGTGAGCGGCACGAACGGATCGACGCTCCAAGGCGTCGACGACTTCGTCACCGGCTTCCTCGGCTATGAGAACAAGGCTGGCCACATCCTCGCCGCGGCCGATGCCGACCCGGAAGCCGCGCTCGCCAACATCTATGCCGGCTTCACCTGGATGTTCCTCGAAGCCGCCGGCGCCGAAGACCGCGCCCGCCTCTATCTCGCCCGCGCGGAAAAGATCGCCACAACCGCCAATGCGCGCGAAAAACTGCTGCTGCGCCAGCTCGAGCGCTGGATATCAGGCGACATCCCCGCCGTGCAGGCGCTCGGCGCCGAGATCGCGAGGCAGTTCCCGCGCGACCTCGCCTCGGCAAAGCTCCACCAATATTTCAGCTTCAACCGCGGCGACGCCGCCTCGATGCTGGCCATCGCCAAATCGGTCGAAGCCGCCAACCCCGACAATCCGCACCTCCATGGCATGCTCGCCTTTGGCTATGAGCAGATGCACGACCTCGGGCAGGCCGAGCGCTCTGCCCGCCGCGCGCTCGAGCTCAAGCACAAGGAGCCGTGGGCCCAGCATGCGCTGGCGCATGTCATGCTCGGCACCGGCCGCGTCCGCGAAGGCATCGCCTTCCTCGGCGAGGCGCAGCAGACCTGGACCGATCTCAACTCGTTCATGTACACCCACAATTGGTGGCATAAAGCGCTGTTCCACATCAGTGCCGGCGACAATGCCGCCGTCTTCGATGCCTATGACAATCACGTCTGGGGGATCGAGCCGACCTATTCGCAGGACCAGGTGGGCGCCGTGTCGCTGCTTGCCCGCATGGAGATCGCCGGCCTCGATGTCGGCGAGCGCTGGCAGCAGCTCGCGACCTATCTCAAGCCGCGGGCGCAAGACACCATCCTCCCCTTCCTCACGCTGCAATATCTCTACGGCCTCGCCCGCGCCGATTTCGCCGAGGCCGACCAGCTGATGGCGGCCATCGAGGACAAGGCCGCCACCTCAGAAGCCTATGACCGCATCGTCTGGCGCGACGTCGCCCTGCCCGCGGCGCGCGGCGTGCTCGCCCATGCGCGGCGCAACTGGGCCGACGCGGCGCGCTATCTCGGCATCGCCAATCCGCGCATGACCGAGATCGGCGGCAGCCACGCACAGCGCGATCTGTTCGGCCAGATCCTGCTCGATGCGCATCTGAAGCTTGGCAATTGGCGCGTCGCCGAGCAGATGCTCGAAATGCGCCGCATCTGGGATCCCGACGGCGTGCCGCTCCATCGCGATCTCGCCCTCGTACGCAATGGACTAGCCGCCGCATGAAGACCGGACCACTGAACCTGATCACCGATGTTGCCGGCCTCCGCGTCGGCAATGCCGAGGACCATCACATCAAGACCGGCAGCACCGTGCTCGTCGGCGACCGGCCGTTCCGCGCGTCGTTCGATGTGATGGGCGGCTCGCCCGGCACGCGCGAAACCGAATTGCTGGCGCCCGACAAGCTGGTCGAGGACATTGACGCGATCGTCCTCTCGGGCGGCTCCGCCTTCGGCCTCGACGCCGCCTCCGGCGTCAGCGATGGCCTGCGCGCCATGGGCCGCGGCTTCCCGGTCGCCGATGTCACGGTGCCCATCGTGCCCTCCGCCATCCTCTTCGATCTCATCAATGGCGGCGACAAGGGCTGGGCCAACAACCCCTATCGCGCGCTCGGCCGCCGCGCCCTCGACAACGCCAGAACGTCGTTCGAGATCGGCACCGCAGGCGCCGGCACCGGCGCGCTCACGGCCAATCTCAAGGGTGGCCTCGGCTCGGCGTCGATGGTGCTGCGCACCGGCCACACCGTCGGCACCCTCGTCGGCGCCAATGGCACCGGCACGGTCACTGCGGGCGAGCGCGCCAATTTCTGGGCCGCGCCCTATGAGATGGATGCCGAGTTCGGCGGGCTGGGGACCTGGCCGCACCCGATCCCGTTCCTCGAATCGAGCCTCACCAAGCGCGACTACGCCAACAACCCTATCGCCAACACCACCATCGCCATCGTCGCCACCGACGCCGATCTGACCAAAGCGCAGCTCAAGCGCCTCGCCGTCGCCGCGCAGGACGGCATCGCCCGGGCCGTGAACCCCGCCCATGCGCTGGTCGATGGCGACATCGTCTTTGCCGTCTCGACCGGGACGAGGCCGGTTGCGGACCCGATCGTCGACATCATCCATCTCGGCCACGCCGTGGCGGTCTGCCTCGCCCGCGCCATTGCCCGCGGCATCTATGCCGCCCGCCCGGCGCCGAACGATCCGGTGCCCGCCTGGGTGGAGAAATACGGGAGTTGAGCCGACCCCGTTGACGGCGCGGACCGATCCAAGGTACTGAGCCCCGTCTCCGCGCGCCCATCGTCTAGCGGTCAGGACACCGCCCTCTCACGGCGGGAACAGGGGTTCGATTCCCCTTGGGCGTGCCAGAGTCCCCCCAAATTGATGCGAGGTGCTTGAGATGCCGACCCCCACACAGGAGCGGATCGCGGTTTCGACGTGGTCGCTGCATCGCCTCCTCGGCACCACCTACCCGCATGATCTGAGCACCACCGCCATCAGCGAAGTGCAGGAAACCTACGGCGAAGGCGTGGAATCGCTGCTCGACATCCCCTCCGTTCTCAACAATCACGGCTATGGCCGCATGGAGCTGGTGTCGTTCCACCTGCCCAGCCGCGACCCGGTCTATCTGGGCGAACTGCGCGACCAGCTCGACACCTGCAATGTCACGCTGCAGACCCTCCTGATCGACGCCGGCGACATCACCCACCCCGAATATGGCGCGCGCGACGAAGCCTGGATCGCCAGCTGGATCGACATCGCCAATGCCCTCGGCGCCCAGCATGCCCGCATCATCGCCGGCAAGCAGAAGCCGAGCCGCGAAACGCTCGACCGCTCAGTCGCCGCGCTCCGCCGCCTCCTCGACCACAATGCCGGCTCCACCGTGCGCCTCACCACCGAGAACTGGTTCGATCTCCTGCCCTCGCCGCAGGAAGTGAACTATGTGCTCGACGCGCTGGGCGGCGAGCTCGGGCTCTTGGGCGATTTCGGCAATTGGCGGGGCGACGGCAAATATGCCGACCTCGCGCAGATCTTCGGCCGCGCCGAACTCTGCCACGCCAAAGCCGGCTTCATCGATGGCGATCTCGACGCGGCCGATTACGGCAAATGCGTCGACCTCGCGGAAGCGGCCGGCTACACCGGCCCCTACACGCTCATCTTCGACAGCGAAACGCCGAACGAATTGTCCGGCCTCGCCATCGAACGCGACTTCATCGTCTCGCGCCTCGGCGGCTAGGCCGCGGGCGCCTCGCGCCGGACGCATTCCCAGTCGAGCGCGCCGGCGCCGTCGGCCGAAAAGATCAGGTTCACGAAGATCTGCCCGCGCAGTTCGTGCGGATTGTCGCGCGGGCCGCGCATGCCGATGCCCTGCGACTTCAGCTCGTCCTTGAGATAGCCGTCAATGATCGCGAAATGCGGCAGGTCGAAATTCTCGCGGATCAGGAACAGCTTCCCATAGCCGCCGAGACGGCCATCGGTCTTGATGAAGGCGTAGGTCTTTTCGGCGAGCACCAGCGTGCCCGCTACGCCGCCGCCGGGGTCCTTGCAGTCCCAGGCGCCGTCGGCGGTGATTTCGTCAAGTCTCAGGGCAGTTGCCGGTGTGCCGGTCAGCAGGCCAAGGCACAGCGCGGCGGCTAGGGCGTATCTCGACATAGTCACTCCCCTCGGATCGATGATCGTCGAAGTGCATAGTCTGTCTACGTCGTGACCTTACGCCCGCCGCCGGCACATTGCCATGGCGTCGGTGCGTCTCGCGCGGGGGCGAAAACGGAAAATCAGGCGGCGCGGGCCGATCCGGGAGAGCTCAGCGGCTTGGGCACGCCGGCGGCCGCGTCGCGGCTGTTCCAGACTACCCAGAACTTGCCCTCGTCGTCCGGCACCAGCACTTCTGCCGGCCGGTTCATATGGGCCATGAACTGCGCCTGGTTGCGGGCCTCGAGCGCCGCTCCCTCACGCGTATCATGAGGTCCGTGGCCGCGACCTTCGAAGTCCACCCACCACTTACCTCTACTCTGAATCACTATGTAAAGCGCCGTAGTCGCCACGCTCAGGCCCGCCAATAACCCCACAACGTGTCAACGCTAGCATCGCGCCACCCGCTTCGTATCGCCCGGTGGCGATTACGCACAGGAGCTTTCGCCCGGTGGATATCGGCCTCCGGCCAGATTACCAAACCGTGAGCTACATTACTGATTGATAAGATTACTTTGCCTCCGGCCGCGCCCATATAGGACGCTGGGGACGGGTAGAAAACTGGACGGGCCGGGGCAATGAAGAAGCTCACAATTTGGATTGTCGTTGCACTTGTGGCGATCGGTGGCGCAGTGGCCGCCGGCTGGACGCTGTGGGCGCCGTCGCAGGCCGCCGTAGAGCCGACCACCATTCCCGTTACCCGCGGCAGCGTCGATCAGACCGTTCTCGCCTCGGGTGCCCTGCAGGCCCAGTCGATAACCAGCGTCGGCGCCGAAGTGTCGGGCCGCATCCAGACCCTCTCGGTCAAGCTCGGCGACACCGTGGAGAGGGGCGACCTCATCGCCGAGATCGACTCCGTCGATCAGCAGAACGCCGTGAAGTCGGCCCAGGCCTCGCTCGCCAACATGCAGGCTCAGTTGAGCGCCCGGCAGGCCGATCTCAAGCTCGCGCAGGCCGCCCTCGCCCGCGCCGACAAGCTCAAGGCGCAGAGCCTGCTGTCGGAAGCCGACCAGTTGACCGCCGAAGCCAGCCTCGCCTCCGCGCAGGCCGCCATTGCCTCGCTCGAGGCGCAGATCAGCCAGTCCGAACTCGCCGTCGATGCCGCCCAGCTCAACCTGGAGCGCACGCGCATCATGGCGCCCGTCAGTGGCACCGTCGTCGCCGTACTGGTCACCGAAGGCCAGAGCGTCAGCGCGCAGCAATCGGCGCCCACTCTCGTCAAGATCGCCGATCTCGACACCATGCTGATCAAGGCGCAGATCTCGGAAGCCGACATCACCAAGGTCGAACCCGGCCAGCATGCGACCTTCACCATCCTCGGCGATCCCCGCACCCGCATCGACGCGGTGCTGCAATCGGTCGAACCGGCGCCCGACGCCATCGCCACGGCCGATACCGGCCTCGGCAGCGACAATGCCATCTACTACAACGGCATCTTCTCGGTCGCGAACCCGGACCACAAGCTGCGCATCGCCATGACGGCGCAGGTCACCATCACCATCCGATCGGTCGATGACGTGCTGACCCTCCCCGCCTCGGTGCTCGGCCAGGCCGGCCGCGGCGGCAATTACATGGTCTCGGTCTACGACCCGCAGAGCGGCCAGACGCGCCCGGCCGAGGTGCAGGTCGGCCTCAACAACAACATCACGGCCGAGATCGTCAGCGGCCTCAACGATGGCGATCTCGTCGTCGCCGGCGGTGCGGCCCTCGCTGCCACCGGCGGGGCACGTGGCGGCAATGCGCGTGCCGGCGGCGCCCTGCTCGGCGGACCGATGATGGGTGGCCGCCCGGGGGGCGGCTGATATGGCGCAGCCGCTGATCTCGCTGCGCGGCCTCACCCGGCGCTTCGTGACCGGGGCCGAGACCGTCACGGTCCTTCGCGACGTCAACCTCGACATCCATCCCGGCGAGATGATCGCGATCATCGGCCAGTCGGGCTCGGGCAAGTCGACGCTGATGAACATCCTCGGCTGCCTCGATCGGGCCAGCGAGGGCACGTACTTTTTCGCCGGGCGCGACATCAGCCGGCTTGGCCCCGATGAGCTTGCCGAGCTCCGCCGCGAGCATTTCGGTTTCATCTTCCAGCGCTATCAGCTGCTGGGCGATCTCAGCGCCGTCGAGAACGCCGCCGTGCCCGCCATCTATGCCGGCATCGATGGCTCGACGCGCAATGCGCGCGCCACCCAACTGCTGCAACGCCTCGGGCTGGGCGACCGCCTCCGCAACCGGCCGGCCGCCCTTTCCGGCGGCCAGCAGCAGCGTGTCAGCGTCGCTCGCGCCCTGATGAATGGCGGCGAGGTGATCCTCGCGGACGAGCCCACCGGCGCCCTCGATTCCCGCAGCGGCGCCGAACTGATGGCGCTCCTCAAGGAACTGCACGCCGAGGGCCACACGATCATCATCGTAACGCACGACGCCAACGTCGCGCAGCAGGCCGAGCGCATCATCGAAATCCGCGACGGCGAGATCATTGCCGACAAGGCAAACGCCGATGCCCGCCGCGGCGATCGCCGGCCGGCGGAGCAGAAGCGCCGCTTCCGCGCCGGCAAATGGCTCGACGATGCCGGCGAAGCCCTGCGCATGTCGCTGCGCGCTATGGTGGCGCACAAGCTGCGCACCTTCCTCACCATGCTCGGCATCATCATCGGCATCGCCTCGGTCGTGTCGGTCGTCGCGCTCGGCCAGGGCAGCCAGCAGACGGTGCTCGAAAACATCGCCTCGATCGGCACCAACACCATCAACGTCTATCCCGGCACCGGCTTTGGTGACCGCGGCTCGGGGCGCATCCGCACGCTCATTGCGAGCGATGCCGAGGCCATTGCCCGCGAGCCCTACGCCGATAGCGTGACGCCGCGCGTCTCGACCAACTCTTCAGTGCTGTTCGGCAGCGTCTCGGCCAACGCGCAGATAAGCGGCGTCGGCCAGAACTATTTCCGCGTCTCGGGTTCGACCGTCACCAGTGGCAGCAGCTTCGACACCAGCGCCATAAACGATCGCGCCCAGGTGGCCGTCATCGACACCAATGCGGTCACGGCGCTGTTCAAGAATGGCGAGAACCCGATTGGCCAGATCATCCAGGTCGGCAAGGTGCCGGCGCGCGTCATCGGCGTCGTCGCCATCACCTCGACCTTCGGGCCGGGCAGTTCGAACCCCTCGATCTACCTGCCCTACACCACGGTGATGGACCGTATCCTCGGCCAGAACTATCTCAGCCAGATCACCGTCCGCATCGCCGACAGCGCCGACATGGACACCGCGCAGGCCGAGATCGGGGCGTTGCTGACGCGCCTCCACGGCACCACCGATTTCTTCCTCCAGAACACGAACACCATCCGCGAAACGATTCAAAGTACGAGCCAAACCCTCACGCTGCTGATCTCCGCCATTGCCGTGATCTCGCTCGTGGTCGGCGGCATCGGCGTCATGAACATCATGCTCGTCTCGGTCAGCGAGCGGACCCGCGAAATCGGCATCCGCATGGCCGTCGGCGCGCGGCGTGGCGACATCATGCGCCAGTTCCTCACCGAGGCGGTGCTGGTCTGCATCGTCGGCGGCGCCGCCGGCGTCGCGCTGAGCTTCGTGCTCGGCTATGGCCTGACGCAGCTGATGGCCGGCGCCCGCCTCTCCTACTCGGCTGCCTCGATCTTCGCGGCGCTCGCCTCCTCGACGCTGATCGGCATCGTCTTCGGCTTCATGCCCGCCCGCTCGGCGGCCCGGCTCGATCCGGTCCAGGCGCTGGCCCGCGAATAGCCGGCACTTCCGCGACGAACGGACGAACCGCGCCCGCGGTTCGCCGCTTTTCGCAGCCGAATGCCCCGCCATCGGCCCGCCATACGACAGGATATTTTCCGCTAAGCCTTTGGCAGGAATTGACTTGCGGCACTAACATGTCAGTGTCCGCCCGGCGTCCAAAGGAGAAAGAAAAATGCCCGGATTCAAGCTGCGTCAGGTCGGCCGGACATCGCTGCAGGTCACCGAACTGGGCCTCGGCGCGGCAACTCTGGTGGGCGCCGGCGGCACGGTGGTGCCGCCCGACCAGGCCCGCGCCACCGTCAGCGCCGCCCTCGACGCCGGCATCGGCTACATCGACACCGCCCCCCATTATGGCTGCGGCCGCTCGGAGCATCTCACCGGCGACGCCCTCCGCTTCCGCCCCGAACCCTTTGTAATCTCAACCAAAGTCGGGCGCCTGATGAAGCCCGTCCGCTCCGATGCCGACCGCACGGTCCCGCATGGCTGGACGCAGCCCTTCCCCTTCGAGATGGTCTACGACTACGCCTACGACGGCGTCATGCGCTCCTTCGAGGACAGCCTGCAGCGCCTGGGCCTGGGCAAGATCGACATCCTGCTCGTCCACGATATCGGCACCCAAACCCATGGCGAGCTGCACGAAAAGCACTGGGCCGACCTCGCCAATGGCGGCTACCGGGCCCTCACCGAACTGCGCTCGCAGGGGCTGGTGAGCGCCATCGGCCTCGGCGTCAACGAATGGCCCATCCTGATGGACGCGCTGGAGCTGGGCGATTGGGACGTCTTCCTCCTCGCCAACCGCTACACCCTGCTAGAGCAGACCCCGCTCGAGCCGCTGATGTCGGCCTGCCTCAAGCGCGGCACCTCGATGATCGCGGCCGGCCCGTTCGCCGCGGGCATCCTCGCCGGCAGCGACATCTGGGGCCCCGCGAACGGCGTCTACCAGAAGGCGCCGCCGGAAGTCCTCGAGCGCGTCGGCGCCCTGCAGGCGGTCTGCCGCGACTTCAACGTGCTGCTGCCCGCCGCGGCGCTGCACTTCGCCCTCGCTCATCCGGTGGTGTGCAACGTCGTCACTGGTCCGAAATCGCCGGCCGAGCTCAACGGCATCATCGAATGGTGGAACTCCCCGATCCCGGCCGGGTTCTGGGACGCCCTCGCCGACCAGAAGCTGGTGGCGCCGGGCACGCCGCTGCCCGGCGGCCGCATCGCCGGCTAAAGGCCCGTAACGCCTTCCAGATAGTGCTGGCGGATGCCGAACATCGCTTTGGCATCCTTGATCTTGTCAAGGATGGCGGGGTCGCCCCGGCGGCCGTTGCGCTGGCCCACGATCAGCACATTCTTGGGCGTGTGCTGGTCCGAGATGAACTCGAACACCTTCGTGCTGTAGCCGAAATATTCGAGGATCAGCGCCCGGATCCCGTCCGTCACCATCTCGGCCTGCCGCTCGACGAAGATGCCGTGCCGCAGCAGATAATCGAGCGGCGTCGGGGCGTTGGCCGTCTCGATCTCGCGCCGGATCTGCTTGTGGCAGCACGGCGCGACGACGATCAGTTCGGCCTCGGCCGCAATGCCCTTGGCGATCGCATCGTCCGTCGCCGTGTCGCAGGCATGGAGCGCAATCAACGCGCTGGTGCCCGCACTGTCGAACCCGTCGATCGAGCCCTGCGCGAAGCTCAGCTGACTGAGCCCCGCCTTGCCGGCGACACCGTTGCAGAGTTCGACCATGTCGGGACGCAACTCGACGCCGACCGTCTTGGCCTCGGATTGCAGCGTGTTCGCGAGATAATCGGCTACGGCGAAGGTGAGATAGCCCTTGCCGGCGCCCATATCGACGACCTTGCTGAGCTTGCCGCGCGGAATGGCCTTGAGCAGCGGCCCGAGGATTTCGACATAGCGATTGATCTGCCGGAACTTGTCCTGCGCCCCCGGCACAACCTTGCCGTCCGCTGTGGTGATGCCGAGATCGCGCAGCCAGGCGCGCCCGGCTGCGGGCAGCGCCCGCACCTTCTCGCGGTTGTGCGACAGCGATGCAGGCGCCTTCTGTGTCGGCGCCGCCTGCTTCAGGCGCGGCGACTTGCCCTGGAAGTCCAGCGACCAGTCGGCCTCGGCCGTGAACAGTTGCGCCAGATTGAACTCGACGCCGACGAGCCCCTTCAGTTCGACCAGCGCCTCATCCCAGGCATGGTTACGCACCACGTCGCGCGTCTTGAAGTGCCAGGTAAAGCTCAACTGCTTCTGCCGCTTGATCAGCGCCGGCTTGATATCGATCGACCGGATCGTCGGGTCCGTGCCGTCATAGGCACGCAACGCCAGCTTCACCAGGCTACCGTCCCCGAAGGCGGCCTCAAGCAGGGCGTAGAACTGGTCGGTCTTTGACAGCGAATTGTCGATGATAGTGGTCCACGGTGCTGGGGAAATTTGCCCAGCATATAGGCCGGTAGGCGGGGCTTTGCCAGCCGCCGCTACCGCGCCGCGCGCCGGATCACCGTGAATTGCATCATCCGGCTGCGTATGAAGCCGAGCTTCTCGTAGGTGGCGATGGCCAGTTGGTTATCCGCAAAAACGTGGAGGAACGGCGTCTTCCCCGCCGCGATGATCTCGTTGCCACCCTGCGACACGAACTGCTTGGCATAGCCGCGCCCGCGATAGTCGGGATGGGTGCAGACGGCGCTGATCTCGGTGAAATCCTGCGTCCGCATCCGCTCGCCGCTCATGGCAATAAGCCTGCCCTCATCGAACAAGCCGCGAAACGCGCCCATCAGCCGGGCGCGCGGCGCAAACGGTCCGGGCTTGGTGAGATCGACCAGTTCCACCATCGCAGGCTCGTCGCGATCGCCCAGTGGCACCATCGGCAGGTCGACCGGCACGGGCCGCCAGTCCGCCACAACCATCTGCAGCACATCGGCAATTCGCACTACCTCGATACCCCCAGGCAGCGACACGGGGCTCGAGGTCACGAACCCGGCATTTCCCTCGCCGATCAGAGCAGCCAGTCCCGGCATGTCGGGATCGGCCGGATCCTCGACCGCAACGAACATGGCGACATCGGCGCGATAGCGCCGCACCTTGCCGTCCCCTACGCCCAGATGGCTATGCGGTCCGGTGAGGCCGTTCCAGATCGGATTGTCGAGCGGATGCTCGTGCATCCGCGGATTACTGAATGGTCTGGGCGCCCTTGCCCAGCACTTCCTTGACCTTGGAATTGATCTGGTCGAGCGAATAGGGCTTGGCTAGGAACTCCACCGACTGGTCGTCGGCGATGTCCTGCCGCACGCTTTCCTCAGCGTAGCCGGACACGAAGATCACCTTGAGGTTAGGCAGGCGCTCGCGAACCTTAAGCAGCAGCGCGGGGCCGTCCATTTCCGGCATCACGACGTCCGACACCATCAGATCGATCTGCCCGCCGATATCCTCGAGCACCCACAGGGCCTCTTCGCCGGAATCCGCCTCGAACACCTCATAGCCGGTGGCGCGCAGCGCCCGGGCGGAGAAGGCGCGAACATTGTCCTCGTCCTCGACCAAGAGGATCCGCTCGTGCCCGGTGAGGTCCTTGACCACCGCCGCGGCTGCGATCTTGGCCGGCATTTCGCCCTCGACCGGCAGATGGCGCGGCAAGAAGATGCGGAACACCGTGCCCTTGCCCATTTCGGACTCCGGGTAGATGAAGCCGCCGGTCTGCTTGATGATCCCGTAGACGGTAGAGAGGCCGAGGCCGGTCCCCTTGCCGAGTTCCTTGGTCGAAAAGAACGGCTCGAAGATCTTCTCCATGATCTCGGGCGGCATGCCTGTACCGGTGTCCTCGACTTCGATCTGCACATAGTCAGCGGGCGGCATGCCCGTGTAGTTCGCGCTGGTAGCCTCGCGTTCGCTCACATTGCGCGTCCTGAGCGTGATCGAGCCGCCATTCGGCATCGCATCGCGCGCGTTGACGACAAGGTTCACCACGACCTGCTCGAGCTGCACGAGATCAGCCTTTACCGGCCAGATCTGCTGGCCGTGATCGACATGCAGCGTAATCTGTTCGCCGATCAGGCGCTTCAGCAGCACCGTCAGATCGTCGATATTGGTCGGCACTTCAAGGATTTGCGGGCGCAGCGTCTGGCGCCGCGAGAAGGCCAGCAACTGGCGCGTCAAACCGGCAGCGCGGTTGGCGCTCTGCTTGATCGACATCAGGTCCTGGAAGCTCGGATCGCCCGGCTTGTGCTTGAGCAGCAGCAGATCCGAGAAGCCGATGATGGCCGTGAGCACATTGTTGAAGTCATGCGCCACGCCGCCGGCGAGCTGGCCAACCGCCTGCATCTTCTGGCCCTGCGCGAACTGCGCCTCGAGCTTGCGCTGTTCGGTCATGTCGAGCGCGTAGACATTGACGCGCTCCGGCGAGCCTTGGGCCTCTTCGGAGCCCGAAATGTAGAGCCGCACGGCGTGGTCGCCCTCGCGCGTCAGTTGCGCGTCGACCGGCTCGATCTCCGACCTGTTCGCAACCGCCGCCGCGATGGCTTCGGCGAAAGCGACGCGGCTCGCTTCGGACAAAAGTTCCGACATGCCGACCCGGTCCAGCGGACGCTCGCTGCCCTGCCAGTCGAAAATCCGGCCGAACGGTGCGTTCGTGCGGATAATCCGGCCGTCCTGGTCGAGCGTTGCAATCGCAAAGGGCGTGTCGTTGAAAAAGCGCGAGAACCGCACTTCGGACGCACGCAGTGCCTCCTCCTGCTCGGCGCCGCTGCGGCGATCGAGCACGAGGGTGCGCGTCTCGCCCAGCTCGCCATCCGCAAGGCGCGCCGCACGATGGAGCAGGCGCACCGGGATCAGCGTGCCGTTCTGCTTCACGAGGTCGATATCGATGATTTCGGTGCCGATCTCCCCGTCGGCCCGACCACGCATCAGGAGGCTCGAGCCGTCGCCGCGGATGATGTCGGCCAGTTGGACGGTGCCGGCCTCGAACTCGGCGAGGTCGTAGCCAAGCCAGTCCGCCAGCGTGGAGTTCAGATACTGCACCCTGCCCTGCTGGTCGGCCGAGAAGAAGCCGGCAGGCGCGTGGTCGAGATAGTCGATGGCCCGCTGCAGTTCGAGGAAGGCGTTATCCTGCCGCTCGCGGTCGCGCGTGATGTCCTCGACGCTCCACAGCACCAGCGGCTTGCTGCTCCCCTCGACCTGCGGCAGCGCCCGCACGGTGACGCGATACCAGATCGGCTTGCTGGAGCCGGACGAACTGCCGGCGAGCCCGCCGATCAGCCGGATGTCTTCGAGCGCGGGACGCCCCTCTCGCGCCGCCCGCGACAGGCGGTAGACTGCCTCGCTGGCTTCGGGCTGGCCGGCAAACAGGCGCGGCACGCCCACCGGCACGCCGTCGGCAATCCCGCCGGCGATCTCACCATACTGCGCGTTGACATAGGTGATCTTGCCGTCGCGGTCCGACACCACCGCCCCGAAGGGCAGGCTGTCGATCACGGCGCGCGACACGCTGCCCTTGTCCTCGCTCGCGGAGGCGAAGCGGAAGATGCCCGCAGTCAGGGCGAACAGGCAGAAGACGCCGACAACGGCGAGAAGCCCCACAAAAACCAGCACGGCATCGGGAGGGATGTACTCGCCAAACGTCGAGATCACGACCGCGATGACGATGAACGCCGCTGCCAGAGCGATGACCCGCCACAAGCCCGACGCGCTGCGTGGGCGGCTGACCAGAGGGCTGGGATAATTGTCCTCGTCAGCCGGCATGCTGGACATCCTCGTCGCCCTTCGAATCAGTGCCTTTAACCTCTAGCAAAAGGGGGAGTCAGCGGGTAGCGCTTTGGCCCTCGGCCCTCAGCAAATCCGCCCTTACCAACCCATTGCGACCGTGAGAGCGAGCAAGAACAGCACGATGACGATCGGCGTCATGGTGAAACGCTCGGGCCGGCTGCGGGATATGGCATTCATCGGAATGCCGAGAGCCAGATAGGCAAGCTGCACCCAGATGCCGATATCAACTACCGGCGCCGGCAGCAAAGTCACGAGCCCGGCGCGCTGCAGCAATATCGCGGCAAACAGCGCATAGATCAGGATCGCGACGGCGCTGCCGATCCGCAAATGGCGCGGCAGGACGCGATGCTGCCCGCCCCAGGCGAAATGACCCGCCGGGGCTCCCGCAGCCAGCGCCGCCTGGAACACGGCAAGGGCGGCCAGCAGGATGCAGGCGATGATGGCGGCAAGCATCGTCAAGGCGGGCTCCTCGTCAGGCCTTCCAGCTCGGCTTCTGCTTCATCCGCATGACGAAACCGATAACCTGCGCGACCGCCTTGAAATGCTCACTCGGAATGGTTTCGTCGATATCCACCGAGGCGAAAAGCGCGCGCGCCAGGGGTGGATTTTCGACGATCGGAATATCATGTTCCTTGGCCAGTTCGCGGATGCGGAACGCCACGTCGTCGGTGCCCTTGGCCATGCAGACCGGCGCCGCCATGTCGCGATCGTATTTGAGCGCCACGGCGAAGTGCGTCGGGTTGGTGATCACGACGGTCGATTGCGGCACGTTGGCCATCATGCGCTGGCGGCTCCGCTCGTTGCGGATGGCCCGGATCCGGCCCTTGACCTCGGGGCTGCCTTCCATCTGCTTGTACTCGTCGCGAACCTCCTGGACCGTCATCCGGAGACGGTTCCACCAGCGGTTGCGCTGGTACACGTAGTCGATCAGGGCGATCAGCGTCACGACGGCGATCACCGCGCCAAAGACCTTCAGTCCGAGCGCCTGAAACGTCGGCAGCAGCATCGCCACGTCCATCGTGACCATCGTCTCGAGGCTGTCACGCTCCGGCCAGATCACGGCGTAGGTCACGCCCGCTACCACCGCAATCTTCAGCAGGCCTTTGACGAAATTGACGAGCGCGTCGCGCGAGAACAGGCGCTTGGCGCCCTCGATCGGATTGATCTTGGAGAATTTCGGCGTGATCGGCTCGACCGAAAGCAATGGCTGGTGCTGGACGAGGTTGGCGGCGATGCCGAAGAAGGCAAGGACCGCAAGCGGCACCAGTGCCACCAGCAGGATCGTGAATGCCAGATTGCCGAGGAAAGCGTTGAGCGCGTTGCCGCCGATGCTGAACTGATCGGCATTGGCCATCAGCGTACCGAGGGTATCGGTGAGCGCGGCGGTGGTCGGCGCGGCCATCGTGGCGAACAGCAGGCCGGAGCCGGCGATCATGAACCAGTTGTTGACCTCCTGGCTCTTGACCACATTTCCCTTCTTGTGGGCGTCCTCGAGCTTCTTGTGGGAGGGCTCTTCTGTTTTCGAGGATTCTTCCGGGGCCTCGTCGCTCACTTAAGCACCCCGCAAGGTGGCAAGCTCGTTCTCAAAATGCGTGAGGTACCAGCCCATCATCATCGCGAGTAACAGCGCGAGAAGCGCCAGGCCCGCCCAGATCGTGAGTGGCATGGCGATAAAGAACACCTGCAGTTGAGGCATCATGCGACCGAGCAGCCCCATGCCCAGGTAGAAGACGAGGCCGAGGACGAGGAACGGCGCCGCCATTTGGACGCCGATCACGAAGGCGGAGGCGGTCGCCTGGATCGCCACCTGCGCCGCGTCGCCCCACATGATCGGCTGCGACGGCGAAAAGATCATGTAGCTGTCGCGGATCGCCATCAGCGCGACGTGATGCAAATCGGTGGCGAAGATCAGCGCAACGCCGAGCATGGACAGGAAGGTGCCGAGCAGCGCGCCCTGTATGCCGCCATTGGTGGGATCGGCACCGAGCGCGCCCGAGAGTCCGGATTGAAAGGCGATGACCGACCCGGCAACGGCTGCGGCGAGCGTGATGAGCCGGGTGATGGCGCCCAGGATCAGGCCGATGGCGATCTCATGCAGCAGATAGAGGACGACCTGGAGCACATCGCCGGTAAGCGGCGGCAGGGTTGGCGAAACGATCGGGTAGATCACCGCCGCAAATATCAGCGCAAAGCTGAGCCGCATCCGCGCAGGGATCGTCTGCTCACCTAGGGCCGGCATCAACATCAGGATGCTGCCCACGCGAGCAAAGATTAAGATGTACAGATAGGCTGTCTCGGGCAGCCAGTTGAGCGAGATCATCCGCCGGTCACGATCAGATCGGCGACCCGCAACATGTAGCCGCCCATCGCCGCGCCCATGAACGGCAAGGCGACCAGCATGGTCACGAACATCGCGATGATCTTGGGCACGAAGGTCAGCGTCTGCTCCTGAATCTGCGTCAGGGCCTGGAACAGGGCGATGACAACGCCCACCACAAGACCGACGATCATCATCGGCGCGCCCACCAGGATCATCACCCAGATGCCGTCACGCGCGATATCGAGAACCTGACCCCCGTCCACTTGCTTGATCCCTAGATCGGCATCCGCATGATTTCCTCATAGGCGGAAATCACCTTGTCGCGGATTGCTACCATGCTCTCCATCGCCAGTTCGGTCTGGCTGATGGCCGTCACAACGTCGACCACATTGGCTTGGCCGTTGACGAGATCAAGCGAGAGTTTGTCCGAGGTCGCGCCGGCCTGCATGACGCCCTGCATGCCCTCGGCGACAAGCTTCCCGAAATCAGGACCTTGGCCTGCCCCACCTAATCCACCGAGTGAAGTCTTGCCCGGGTCGGAGATGAGCCGCGAGGCGTTGCTATAGGCGGCGGCGACGGCGTTGAACGGCGTGCTCATGGGGTGATTCTAGCCTCTCAGCCTTTGAGGATGTCGAGTGTGCGACCGAGCATCGACCGGGTGACCGTGACGACGTTGAGGTTCGCTTCGTAGGACCGCTGCGCCGAGCGCATGTCCATCGTTTCGATCAGCGTGTTGACGTTGGGGTATTTGACGTAGCCCCGGGCATCGGCCGCGGGATGACCCGGCTCGTAGCGGCTGGAAAAGTCGGACTGGTCCAGCGCCACCTTGCCGATTTCGACGATCTGTCCGCCAACTTCGGAGTCCATGATGGCCTCGAAGGTCGGAATGCGCCGCCGGTACGGATCCTCTTCGGGCGTTTTGCCGGCGGAATCGGCGTTCGCGATGTTTTCCGCGATGATCCGCATGCGGGCGTTCTGTGCCTGCAGGCCCGTCGCGGCAATCCTGAGTGACGAGAGAAAATCGCTCATCTACTTCTCCTTAGCCCCCACGCCCGATGGCGATCTTCAGCAGCCGCATCGAGCGGGTGTAGAGCGCCGTGACGGCCTGGTAGTCCATGTCATTGCCCGCGACCTTCATCATCTCGTCTTCGAGCGTGACGCCATTGCCGCTGGGGGTGATTTCGAAATTGCCCGACTCGTTCGAACCGTAGGCGGCCGGGCCGCCGCCGCTCGAAACCGAGATGTGGGTCGGGCTGGTGACGCTGGTGGTCACCATGGCACTGGATTTGCCGACCTCGCTCAGCGAGAACGCCTTGAGGTCACGCTCCCGGTAACCGGGCGTATCGGCATTGGCGACGTTCTCGGCCAGCACGCCCTGACGCGCCTGGTGCCAGCGCATTTTGTCGCCAAGCGCCTGGAACAGCGATAATCCACCGACCTGCATCTTCAGACTCTGTTCACCACGATAGGCAGAAATTGCCGACTGATGGTTAAGAGGTGGTTAACCGGGCACTGGAACCTGTGCCTTTGCCTCGCATTTTGCATAATCTGTCGATACTACTGGGCAAATTCTGCATTGGTTTTCGCCGTACGGGGGTCGGCAAAGGTGGAGAGCGGTATGCAATTCATGACGTCCCTCTTCGGCGGATCGGCTGGCACGTTGCTCAATGCCGGCTTTTCGCTGGGCATCGTCCTCGTACTTATTGTCCTCGCCATGTGGGCGCTGAAGGTCTTCACACGCGCCGGCGAGAACATGTCGCGCGGCAAGCAGCGGCGCCTCGTCGTGGTCGATAGCGCCAGCGTCGACGGCAAGCGCAAGGTGCTCATTATCCGCCGCGACAACGTCGAACACCTGATCATGACCGGCGGCCCGCAGGACCTTGTCATCGAGTCCGGCATCGCTATCGGGGAACCGCCGCGCCCCGCAACACCAACGGCGTCGGCCGATATCGCGACCCCGATCAATCCCGACCGCCCGGTATCCCGCGATACCGTGGACCGGCTGAACGACCTCGCCCGCCCGGCCCCGCTCCGCCCCCGAACTTCGCTGCGCCACACCAATCTGCTGCGCCCCGCGCGGCAGGAATCCGACGTTATCCCCATCGGCCCGGCCCTCCGCATCGATAATTCAGCGGGAGCGGCCAGCGACTCAGCTAATACCGGCTCGGTCGATACGGCGGGCGGACAAACGGGTCTTGGCGGCAGAAACCGGTTCTTCAGGAGCGTCCTCCGCGACCGCAGCTAAGCGGTTTCGCATCCCGCGTCCGCTGCTGCTCGCGCTCCTTGCCGCGGCAGCGCTGTTGATCCCCAGCCTCGTCCTCGCCCAGGACGTCTCGATCGATTTCGGCGACGACACGACGCTCACCGAGCGCGCCGTCCAGTTGATCGGGCTGATCACCGTTCTGACGCTCGCCCCCTCGATCCTGGTGATGGTCACGAGCTTCACGCGCATTGTCGTCGTGCTCTCACTGCTGCGGACCGCCATCGGCCTCCAGACGGCGCCTCCGAACTCGGTGATGGTGTCGCTGGCGCTGTTCCTCACCTTCTTCATCATGCAGCCAACACTGCAGGCCGCCTATGATCAGGGCGTCGCGCCGCTGCTGGCCGGCACGATCGAGGTCCAGGAAGCGTTCGACCGCGGCTCGGTCCCGCTGCACGACTTCATGATGGCCAACGTCCGCGAGCAGGACGTGCAGCTGTTCTACGATCTCGCGGCCGAGGCACCGCCCGAAAATGTCGAAACCATCCCGCTGCGCATCCTGATCCCCGCCTTCATGATCTCGGAACTGCGCCGCGCCTTCGAGATCGGCTTCCTGCTCTTCCTGCCCTTCGTCATCATCGACATGGTCGTCGCGTCGGTGCTGATGTCGATGGGCATGATGATGCTCCCGCCGGTGGTGATCTCACTGCCGTTCAAGCTGATTTTCTTCGTGCTCGTCGATGGCTGGCATCTGGTGGCCGGCTCGCTCGTCCGCAGCTTCACCGGCAGCTAGATCGCTGCCTTGGTGCTGGCCGTGGCAGGCGACAGTCCCTGATCCACCGCATAGATGCCGCGATAGGCCTGGAGGAACGAGGTCACGGAGTCGAGGTTGGCCACCATCTTGGCCGCCTGCTTGAACTCGACGCCGGCGGGCGACGCCATCGGGCTCGTGATGTAGTCGAACAGCCCCCACTCCGCCGTCTGCGCCATGCGCTCGGCGAACTTGCTGCGGATGCGGCTGATCCCGAGCTCATCGTCGGCAAGCACCAGACCGACGGCCGCCTTGATGATGTTCATCCGCGCTGTCTGGCTCAACGGCTCACCTTCGGTCGAATAGACTTTCTCGATCAGGCCGGAGGCGGTGACGTAGTTCTTCGACTTCCAATAGCCGTCGACACGCAGCAGGTCGGCATCACGCCCCTCCAGCCGCGCGAGGAGATCCAGCGCCAGATCTTCGCGCCCCGCATCGATGAGTGCCCGCGCTTCGAGGATCCGCCGCTGCCGTTCGAGCGTTGGCGCGAGATTGGCGATCCGCGTCCGGTTGAGCGCCCGCAGCGCCCCCTCGGGATTGCGATCCGCAATACGGATGAGCGCCAGGTCCGTCGCCACCTGGGCCTGCGCCACGCCCTGCAGGCGGCTGTCGATCTGGTATTCGAGCAGATCGGCCGCCTGCGCCAGCAGATCGACCCGCACCAGCCGCCGCGCCAGATTGCGGATCATCTCGTCGCCGCGCGCACCCGCCGGCGTCAGCTGGCGGAAATCGTAGTAGAGGCTCAAGGCTTCGAGGTCGTTCAACTGGTCGGCGGCGCCGTTGAGGAACAGATCGGCGAACTGCGCCACCGCTTCCTGCGTCAGCAGCTCGATAGAACGGCTTTCCGGACTGTGCTCGGCCGTCTGCTTGGTGATCTCGAACCCAAGCCGGTACTGCTTGTTCTCGAAATAGAGCTCGGCCAGCAGCTTCTCCATATCCACTTCGAGTGGATTGCCGCGCCACAGCATCGCCTCCGCCGCCAGCGTGTCGGTAGCCTTGCCGAGATCGGCCGACCCGGTCGCCTTCATCACGAGCAAGGTCCGGTACACCGCCTCGGCGCGCGTCGGCCGCACATCGGTCGCGATCACCTGCCCATAGCCACGCAGCGCCTCGTCGCTCCGGCCCTGCGCCTCGGCAATGCGCGCCTGCATCAATTGGTAGAGCGACACCCCTTCGGGATCGAGCTGCGCAAACGAGATGCGCTGGATGTACTTCTGGGCCAGCGGCACGTCGGACGTTTCGATCGCGGCGCGGATGGCGGCGAACAGGAACCGCTGCTGCACCCAGCTCGGATAGGAGTCGAGCACCGACTCCGCGGCAAGCGCGTCGCTCCGCGCACCGACATAATCGAGACTCTCGGCGCGGGCGATCGTCCGCCACATCACCGCATCGACTTCGTCGCCGAACGCCGGAGCCGCGAGCGTCGCCAGCGCCTCGGCGGGTCGTGATGCCAGTACATTTGCAATGGCGTCGGTGAGCCGGACCTTCTTGAGCATCTCCTCGCTTTTGAGATCGCCCTTCAGCACCCGGAGGACGCCGATCGCCTCCTGGGCGAACTGGTTGCCCACATAATATTGCGCGAGGTTGAGGCGCGCCACTTCCCGCGCCTGCCCTTCCCGCTCGGCGGCTGCCGTGCTCAATTCCTCGCGGCGGCGTACGAACGCCGCGGGATTGTCTTCGCGCAGCAGGGCGAAATCGACAAAGCTGTCGCGGAACTCGTCGGCATTGCCGCTGTCGAGTGTCCGCCGTCCATCCTGGTCGGATAGCGTCAGCCCCTGCGGTGTGGTGATCACCGCGACGTCACGGTCCAGCTTGACGTCGAGTTCGTCATTGTCCGGCCGGACCACGAGCCCATGCACCGAACGCAGCGCGTCGAAATCCACATAGCTGAGATCACGCACCGCGCCACGCGCCGGCGGGAACGCCGTCACGACTTCCAGCATGTCGCCGACCACCGGGTCACGGAACGTATGCACCTTGCTCGGCTTGCCGAGCGCAGCGGTCATCTGGAACCTGCCGTCGCGATCGCGGCTGCGCTGCAGTTCCAGCGGCTCGGTCGCATTGAGCAACACGTCACCGACCGACAGCACCCAGGAGCGCCCCTCCGAAGCCAGTGTCGCAAGCCGCTCGGTCGATAGATCGACCCGCACGATCTGCGTGTCGCCGGCGGGGATCACCGCGAAGGCAGAGGCGATCGTGTCGAGCGCCTCGGACGGACCGGGCCGGTTGATCGACGCCTTGGTGTCGAACAGCATCCACAGCGTA
Organism: Hyphomicrobiales bacterium; assembly: GCA_004144345.1. Classification (GTDB taxonomy): domain Bacteria; phylum Pseudomonadota; class Alphaproteobacteria; order Rhizobiales; family Devosiaceae; genus Devosia_A. The sequence continues at coordinate 27,101 of SEEL01000010.1, read as the reverse complement.
TCGCCGCGCCTGAACACCGCCGACGCCGTGTCGCGCTCAAAGGGAAATTTCACGCGGATGGTGCCCGACTGCTCATCGATCAGCGGCGTGATTACGCGCCCGGCGTCGTCGGCGCCGTCTGGCGCCGCCGCCCCGTCGGTCTCGGCCAATGCGGCCGCCTCGGCCTTGGCCGCAGCCACGGCCTTGGCAGCATCCTCTTCCGCCTGGCGGGCGGCCTGCTCCGCCGTGGTCCGGATGGCCTTCGCCTCGACCGCGTTGAGGTCGATATCGAGCGTGAACTGCTGGTTGTTCTCGGTATAGAACCGCGGCACCACGCCATCGACCAGCGTCATCTCGATGGCGCTGCCCGCCGGCGAGACCGTGTTGGCGACGCCCATGATCTCGCTCGGCAGGTCCGCCTTCAGCGCATAAAGATCGACGTCAACAGGCCAGTCGAAGACGATCGAGGCGCGAGCGCCGTCCTGCTTGAACGTGGCCTCGGTCGCGACGCTCCAGTCGAATTGCACGCGCGTAAAGGTCGGGTTGCGGCCAACCCGTAGCGTCGCGATCGGATTGAGGGCCTTCGCTTCTGCTGCCTTGCGGTCTTGCTCGGCCTTGATCGCAGCATTCTTCGCCCGCTCGGTGAGCTCGGCGATCACCTCGGGCGGCAAACTCGGCGGTAGTCCCTGCCAATTGGCGGGCAGCAAATCGATGAACAGTCTCTCGCCCGCCTCCATGCTGTGCACGGTCACGGGGATGCGGAGGCCGAAACGCACGCCCTTTCCGTCAGGGTCGACACGGCCGATGGTCAGATAGTCGGGCATCGTCGCCGCAAAGTCGGGCAGCGCCAGGGTCACCGGCTCGCTGAACGTAACCGCCAGAACGTTGTTGTCGAAATTGACCCGGTAGCCCGGCAAATCGAGCCGGCCCGGGAATTCGAACAGCAGCCGTCCGTATCCCTGCTCTACGCTCGTGTGCAACTGTATGCGAGCCTGCGCGGCGGCCGGCACGATGCTGGCGACAAGACATAGCAGCACGGCCAGCCAAAGCCGCACCGGCACGCCTGCCCGCCGCCAATCCCCATGCATAGCCGGACGCAACTCGATACTCACGCAAACAAGCGTTAAGCATAGGGGCGCTGACTTAACGTCGGCTTACGATTCCGGGGCTTTTTCGCGGTCTATTGGCCAACAATCTGCGGCAACGCCGCCAGATTCTCGCCGCTGGCAACCGCCACCGGCGGCGCCTTGTCGACCGATGCCATGGCGGTGGTCAGGGCCTGGGCCGGCCCCGCGCTCATCGCCGCGAGGATCGGGGCCATCTTCCGGGCGCTCATGGCCCGAGCGACTTTCAGCATCACCGGCAATTCGAGCTTGTCGAATATCTTGGCCGCTTCCTTGGGCTTCATGGTCTCGTACATGCTGACGATGGCACGGAAGCCCGCGTCATCGGCCGCCTGCTTCTCGTCGACCAGCGCCGCCACCTGCACCTCAAGCGCCGCAAGCTGCTGTGTACGCTCCGCCAGTTGCTTTTCCGCCGCCTCGATCAGCGACGCACGCATGTTGAGGTCGGCCTCTCGCGTGTCGAGGGCAACGCGGCGCTCGCTGAGGCGAGACAGCAGCGCCTGCTCGCTGGTGTCGCCTTCGGCGGTCGCCAGCGGCACGATGTTGCCGGCCCCGTCCTGAATGGTGGGCACCGCATCCCCGTGCTCGTTCACGGCGACGGCCTCCTCCGGGCAGTCGGCAAAGGCGGCGTCGATGTTTTCCGGCAAGCTGTCGTGACCGCCGGCCTCAGACGATACAGCGCTCGGCAGACAGGCCACTTCGCTGGCAGCAGCGCTGCTCGGCTGCGCCGAAGGCGTCGGCATCTCGGTAGATGAACTCGCATCACCCGAGGGGACAGTGGACGCTTCGCTCGATGCAGCCGATGACCCATGATCGGTCTCCGCGGCAGCATGCTCCGCCTTCGCCGGGCCCGTCGGAAGTGTCGGCGAGGTATCGTCGAGGGTCGGGCTGGTATCGGTCATGACCGCTTCCATCGTCCCGGCAGACTCGGCCCCGCTGCCACCACCCGCCGCCTGCACCTGCTCGGTGCCGACCAGCACATAGCCGCCATTGGTGACGAGCCCGATCCCCTTGAAGATCAGGAGCGCCAGCGCGGCGAAGATGACGACAGGGAGGAGGCGGATGGATTTCAAGCGGCTTTGCCCCCGATACCCGGACGCATCGCAAGCTGCTGCAACGCCGAAGCAAGTCGACCCTGCGGCTCGACCATCTGCTGCGGCGGCTGCGGTACCGGCTTGGCCTCGGCAGCTTTTGCCTCAGGCAGCGGCTGCGTCTTGGCGGCGGCAGTGATGCGCGCGATCTTCTCGATGAGTTGCGAGCCGACCGAGACATTCTCGACGAGGCTCTGCTGCAGTGTGGTCGCCTCTTCGAGGCGCTCGCTGAGCTTGGTGTCGGCCTCAAGGGCCGCCGTCTTCAGTTCCATCACGGCATGATTGGCGAGCGCCGTCGCCTGCACCAGATCGCCGACCATCTTCTGCAATTGCTCACGGTCGCCATGCAGGCGCTTCAGGCGCGAATTGAGGATGACGCAATAGCCGATCGTCACGGCCAGCAGCACCGCCACCGACCCCTCGACGATCATCCCCAGGCTCAACCCCAACATTCAGCGCCCCTCCAACGGTTTATCCAAAGCCTCAAACGCCGCCATCGTCACCTTGGGCGGGTTGAGCGGGCGCGAGACGCGCACCGAAACATGATTGCCAATATGTCCCATCACGCCTTGCGTCAGCTCGACATCGCCGCAGCGCAGCTTCACCGGCTCGGACGGCGTGCGGTCGAACATGATAGTCTCGCCAGGCTTCAGTGACAGCGCGCGGCTCAGCGGCAAGTCGAACTCGTGCAGCACCGCCTCGATCTGGACGTCCGCCCCATAAATCTCGGTGGCGAGGTGGCCTTCCCAGATCGGGTCGCGGCCGAACTTCTCACCCATATACATCTGTAGCAGCTGCTCGCGGATGGGTTCGATCGTGGCGTAGGGCAAGAGGATTTCGATCTTGCCGCCCCGGTCGTCCATTTCGATCCTGAGCTCAATCAGGATGGCGGCATTGGCCGGCCGCGAGATGGCAGCAAAGCGCGGATTGGTTTCGAGCCGCTCGAGCTTGAAGTTGACCTCGGTCACCGGCTCGAACGCCTTGTGCGTATCCTCGAGGATCACTTCGATCATGCGGCGCGCCAGCGCCAGCTCGATGGTCGTATAGGGCCGGCCCTCGACGAGGATCTGCCCGCCGATACGGCGCCCGCCCAGCAGCACGTCGATCATCGAATAGATGAGATTGCTGTCGACAGTGAGCAGCCCGAAATTGTCCCACTCCTCCGCCTTGATCACTGACAGGATGGCGGGCAGCGGGATGGAGTTGAGATAGTCGCCAAAGCGCACCGAGGAGATCGACTCCATCGACACTTCAACATTGTCCGAGGTGAAATTACGCAGCGACGTCGTCGCCAGCCGCACGAGGCGGTCGAAGACGATTTCGAGCATCGGCAGGCGCTCGTAGGACACCAGCGCCGAATTGATCAGCGCCTGGACGCCGGTCAGTTCCACCGCGCTGCTGCTGCTCGCATCGAAACCCAGCAGGCTATCGATCTCGTCCTGATTCAACACGCGGTCGGTGCTGTCGGAGCCACCCTTGCCGGACGAGTCGCTCTCCAGCATCGCGGCCCAGTCGGCCGACAGCCCGTCGCCATCACCCGCCGGGTTCCAGTTTTCGGCCAGCTTGTCCTGTTCGCCCGTGCCAGCCATCACTGCACCAGGATTTCTTTGAACAGGATGCCGTCCACCTGCGCAGGGAAGATCGCCACATTGACGCGGCGGCGCAGCTCTTCCTTCAGCCGGTAAATTCCCGCCGACCCTTCGAGGTCGCTCTTGCGCAATTCACGCAGATACACCTGGAAGGCGTCGACCACGCGCGCCATGCGCGGCTGGATTTCGGTCATCACCTCTTCATTGGCGACTTCCAGCGCGATGGTGAGCTTCATGAACTGGTCGCCTTCGGCGCCATCGTCATTGAGGTTCACCGTCATCGGCGGCAAATTGAAGATGAAGCTTTCGGTGGTCGCCGCAGCGGGCCGTGCCGCGGCTGGCGTATTGGTCCCGGCGAACACGAAGAAGTAGAGCCCCGCTCCAGCGGCGAGCAACGCGATCAACCCGGCTGCGGCGATGATCAGCATCTTGCGGGAGCCGCCCTTCTTGGCGACGGGCGCCTGACCTTCTTCAATCGCGGCGTCGGCTTCCAGAGCCATGGGCAAACCCCCGTGTTCCGGACGATTCCGGCACTTAACAAAGAGCTAAGGCGTCGATGGTTAACGAATGTTTACCAAAGACCGCTCAACCGGCAGAAATTGCCGGGTCAAACTTGCCGCATGGCAGCCTGAGCACTCTGGCGCGATCCCGGCGGAACCGTGACAACATTGAGATCATTGGGTTTTTCGTCTTGGCACGGTTTCTGCAACGTTAACGTCGAAGCGGCGTGGCCTGGGGAGGTCGCAAAGCTTCGGGGATAAGAACGGGGAATTGCGCCATGGAAAATGCGCAGCTGATATCGCTCTCGCGACAGATCGCGTTGCAGCACCAGATGGACGTCGTGGCCAACAATCTGGCCAACGTCACCACCAGCGGCTTCAAGGCCTCGGACCTGATGTTCGAGGACTATCTCATGCCGGTCGCCCGCGATAACGACTTCGCTGGCTTCGACCGCACGCTCCACTACACGCAGGATTGGTCGACGGTGCACGACATGGCCAATGGCGCCATCGAGCAGACCGGCAACCCGCTCGACGTCGCGCTGATGGGCGAAGGCTTCCTCGAGGTCGAGACCGCCGATGGTCCGCGCTACACCCGCAACGGTGCGCTGCAGATCGATGCCACCGGCACGCTGGTCGATCTCAACGGCAACCCGGTCCTCTCCGACGCCGGCCCGGTCAAGTTCAGCGACGCCGACATCGACATCACCATCAGCCCCGACGGCACGATCAGCACCAACAATGGCGACAAGGGGCGATTGAGGGTCATCGAGTTCGCCGATGCACAGGCCCTCGCCCGCGAAGGCGACAACTACTTCTCAGGCCCTGCCGGCGTCGCTGCGGTGAACACCCGCGTGATGCAGGGCTCGATCGAGCGCTCCAACGTCTCGGGCGTCACCGAGATCACCACGATGATCCGCGTCCAGCGGGCCTACCAGTCGCTCGCCAGCATGATGCAACGCCAGGACGAACTGCGCTCGACCGCTATCCAGCGGCTCGGCGAAGTGCGTGCCTAACCGGAGGACGGACCCATGAAAGCTCTCTACATCGCGTCCACTGGCATGGCTGCCCAGGAGCGCAACGTCGAAATCATTTCGAACAACATCGCCAACATGCGCACCACTGGCTACAAGCGCCAGCGCGTGGAGTTCCAGGACCTGCTCTACCAGGCCTACCGCCGCGCCGGTGCCACCACCTCGGGCAGCGGCACCGAAGTGCCCGTCGGTATCGAGATCGGCTCGGGCGTCAAGGTTGCCGCCACGCCGCGCATCATGACCCAGGGCAGCGTCGAGCCCACCGAGAAGGAACTCGACGTCGCCATCCGCGGCGAAGGCTTCTTCGCCGTGCAGTTGCCCGATGGCCGCACCGGCTACACCCGCGACGGTTCGTTCGAGCGCTCCTCGGAAGGCCTGCTCGTCAATGTCGACGGCTACCAGGTGCAACCCGGCATCACCATTCCCGAGAACGCCAACGCCATCTCGATCAGTGCCGACGGTATCGTCCAGGCCTATATCGGCACCGACGGCGCGCCGACCCAGCTCGGCCAGATCCAGATGTACCGCTTCGTCAACAAGGCGGGCCTCGAATCCGCCGGCGACAACAATTTCGTCGAGACCGCCGCCAGCGGCGCGCCGCAGGCCGGCGTGCCCAACACCGATGGCATGGGCAACGTGTTGCAGGGCTATCTCGAAAGCGCCAACGTCAACTCCGTCACCGAAATCGCCGACCTCATCGCCGCCCAGCGCGCCTACGAGATGAACGCCCGCGTCATCTCCGGTGCCGACGAGATGATGCAGGCCACGAGCCAGCTGCGCTGAGGTAGATGATGCAAAAACTCCTCCTCACCACCGTCCTGACGCTGCTGCTCACCGGCACCGCGTTCGCCACGCCGACGCTCAAGGGCGACATCACCGTCAACAAGGCGATCGTCACCGTCGGCGACATGTTCGACGATGCGGGCTCGCTCGCCGAGACCGCCATCTTCCTCGCGCCCGCTCCGGGCACCGCCGGCATCGTGCCGCTCGCTGACCTGACCCAGGCGGCCAAGCTTGCCGGCCTCTATGAGTTCGAGAATGTAGGCTTCACCCGGGTCCGCGTCGCCCGCGACGCCACCATCGTCGACGCCGCCGCCCTCGACGCCCTCATCGGCGCCGACCTCGCCCATCGCGGCATCGTCTCGGGCGACGTCACCGCCCGCACCCGCTTCGACGTTGCCGACCTGAGCTACAACGCCGAGGCCGTCGCCGACCCCGCCAATCTGGTGAGCCTCCGCTATACGCCCGGCAATGGCGGCTTCACGGCGCGCTTCATGATCGCCGGCATCGACGCCCCGGTCGATCTGACGGGCAGCATCGAACTGATGACCAGCGCCCCGCGCCTCAAGGCGACCCTGCCCGCCGGCACGATCCTCGGCGCTGACGATTTCGAGATGGCCAGCGTGCCGCTCGCCATCGCCGATGCCGGTGGTTACGCCGATGTCACCCAGCTGGTCGGCCAGCAATTGGTGCGCCAGTCGCGCGGTGGCATCATGCTCAAGGCTAGCGATGTCATGGCGCCCATCGTGGTGTCGCGCAATTCGCTCGTCACCGTGCTGCTCAAGACCGGCCCGATGACCCTCACCGTCAGGGGCACGGCCCTCGCCAATGCGTCGGCGGGCCAATCCGTCGATGTCCTCAACTCCGTTACCCGCAAGATCCTGCACGGCGTCGCGCGCGCCGATGGCGCAGTCGAAATCCTCACGGCGACTGCCGTGGCTGGCCTCTAGGAGAGCATCATGACCCTTCTCAAAATCCTCTCCACCATCGGCCTCGTTGCCCTCCTGGCCGGTTGCTCCACCCTCGACAAGCTGTCGAGCGTCGGCGAAACGCCAAAGCTCAGCGCCATCGAGAACCCGACGGCCCAGCCCGGCTACAAGGCCGTCAACATGCCGATGCCCGAGATCGTCGCGGCGAGCTACCAGCCCAACTCGCTGTTCTCGAACCAGGCCCGCGGCTTCTTCAAGGACCAGCGCGCCCACCGCATCGGCGACATCCTCACCGTGCTCGTCACTATCGACGACAGCGCCCAGATCTCGAACGCCACGACCCGCAAGCGCAGCGCCAGCAACGAAGCCAATATCGGCACCTCGCTCGGCTCAGTCTTCGGCACCAAGGTGCCCGGCATCGACGTCGACGCCACTGGCGGCATCTCGACCGGCGGCTCGCTCAGCGATGGCGGCAATGGCTCGGTCAACCGCAAGGAAACGCTGCAGACCAGCGTCGCGGTCGTCGTCACCCAGGTGCTGCCCAATGGCAACCTCGTCATCGAGGGCCGCCAGGAAGTGCGCGTCAACTTCGAGGTCCGCGACCTGATCGTCGCCGGCATCGTGCGGCCGGAAGATATCGGCTCGGACAACACCATCATGTCCGAAAAGATCGCCGAAGCCCGCATCGCCTACGGCGGGCGTGGCCAGATCACCGACGTGCAGCAGCCGCGCTACGGCCAGCAGATCGCCGACGCGATCCTGCCCTTCTGATCCCCGCGGCCGCACGCCGCCCACCAATCCTCGACGGCGCTCCCCGCGCCATCGATCTCCCCATACCGGCCCCGCAATCCCCCATTGGCGCGGCCGGCCCCAGGCGAAGTCCAGAAGGGCGTAGCCTTCCAAGGGGCGCAGTCTCCCCGGCTGCGCCCCATCCCCTTTTTGGGAACGCATCCGGATTGGCCGGGTTCGGCCCAAAGGAGAGTAGGAGCGATGAGGAGCACATGAACGACAAGGGGCAGCCTGCAGGGTCCGGGCTGGCGCTGGGCATAGGCATCGGCGTCGCCATCGGTACCGGTCTCGGCGTGGCGCTGGGCAACATTGCGATTGGCGCTGGCCTCGGTATTGCGATCGGCGTCGCCGTCGGGCTCGCCATGGACCGCCGGCAGAAGTAGCGACCCCGGCGCTTTTGCGCTATTCGCTGTCTCCCGCCAGCAACGGAGACCGCCCATGTCCGCCAATTCCGCCTTCGAAAAACTTGCCGAACTCGGCCGCCGGCTTGAGGCCATCGAGCATGCGCAGTCGATGCTGGGGGTCGATGAGGCCGTGATGATGCCGACCGGCGGCGGCGAAAAGCGCGCCGAATCCATGTCGATCCTCGCCGGCATGTACCATGAGATGGCGACCGCTCCCGAAATCGTCGACTGGCTGCAGGCCGCGGGCGAAGAGCCGCTCGACGAGATGCAGCGGGCGGCCATTCAGGAGCAGCAGCGCGTCTACACCAACATGACTTGCCTCAGCGGCGATTTCGTCCGCAAGCAGGTCATTGCCCGCATGCGCTCCGAACAGCTTTGGCGCGAATTGCGTGGCAAGGACGACTGGACCGGCTTCCTGCCCGCCTTTGAAGGCGTCGTCGCCATCGCCCGTGAGGAAGCCGAGCTGCGTGCCAAGGCGCTCGGGCTCGATCCCTATGACGCGATGATGGAGCAGTACGATCCGGGCAACCGCTCGGCGGACATCGCGCCGGTCTTTGCCCGTTTGAAGACCTTCCTCAAGGACTTCATTCCAGCCGCGCTGGATCATCAGGACAAGAAGCGGGCGGCGCTCGGCGGGCTGAAGCCGCTCAACGCCCCCTTCCCCATCGACAAGCAGAAGGCGCTCGGCCTCGTCGTCATGGAAGCCTTGGGCTTCGACTTCGAACATGGCCGGCTCGATGTCTCACACCACCCTTTCTGCGGCGGCGTGCCCACCGATGTGCGCATGACCACGCGCTACGTCACCGGTGAGTTCCTGTCATCGCTGATGGGCATCATCCACGAAACCGGCCATGGCCTCTATGAACAGGGCCTGCCCAAGGAATGGTCGCACTTTGCCGTCGGCAAGGCGCGCGGCATGTCGATGCATGAAAGCCAGAGCCTGTTCGTCGAGAAGCAGATCGGCCGCTCCAGCGAGTTCTGGGAATGGGCCATGCCGCTGATCAGCGAGCACCTTGGCCCGCAGGCGATCGCGGGCTGGAGCATCGACGATCTGCTGCTGCATGTGCATGAGGTCAAGACCGGCCTCATCCGCGTCGATGCGGATGAAGCCACCTACCCGCTGCACGTCATCCTCCGGTTCGAGATCGAAAAGGGCCTCGTCGAAGGGACGATCAAGCCGAAGGACGTGCCCGAGGAATGGAACGCCCGCATGACCGAATATCTCGGCCTGTCGACGCGCGACAATTACAAGGACGGTCCGATGCAGGACGTCCACTGGCCATCCGGCGCCTTCGGCTATTTCCCGAGCTATACGCTCGGCGCCATGATCGCCTCCCAGCTCTGGGCCTCGCTCGAGAAGGATCATCCCACCGCCCGCGATGACATGCGCAATGGCCGCTTTGTCGAGATCAACAATTGGCGCCGCGACAAGGTCTGGTCCCAGGCCTCGCGCTACTCGACCCCCGAGCTTCTGGTGAAGGCAACTGGCGAAAAGCTCAACGGCCAGTACTTCGAAGACCACCTCAAGCGGCGCTATCTGGCCTAACAAAAAGCAGAAATTGCTAAGTAGTTCTGCATCATTGCCAACGCCCTCCCGGCGCAATACTTTGCGTCAGGGAGGTTTGACATGGTTCTGCTCTCTCGCCGCACGATGTTGATTGGGGCCGCAGCCGCGGCAGCTGCCACTGTGCCGCTAAATCAGCTTGCCCACAGCCAGTCGCTTCGGACGCGCTTCAACGCCACTACGCCCGAAGGCAAGGACATGCTCGGCATTTATGCCGACGTGGTCGCAATCATGAAGAAACTCGATGGCTCACTGAGTTCATCCTGGACCTTCCAGTGGTTCACCCATTGGGTGAATGGCGATAGCCAGAAGCTGGCGGAACTGAACGCGCATTTCGGCGCGGCCAGCAGCCCGGCGCGCGATCTCGCCGTCATCATGTGGGACAGTTGTCAGGCACACTACAGCAACGATCGTGATGCCGACTTCCTGCCGTGGCATCGTGCCTGCGTCTACTGCTTCGAGACGATCGTGCGCACCGTGAGCGGCCGCGACGAGTTCACCCTGCCCTATTGGGACTACACCAATGATGGTGTGATCCCTGAAGAGTTCCGCATGGAGAATGACCCGCGCTTCGGCGTCCTCTACGAGCAACGCCGCAAGAGCGGACCGAATGGTGGCAACTCCATCGCCGCGCCCTCGATCAACCTCGATGCCCTCGCCGAAACGAGCTACCTGCCGCAGGGCATGCGCGAAGGCTTCAACGGTAAGCTCGATGGCGGCCTGCATGGCAACGTCCATGTCGATGTGGGCGGCCAGAAGAACATGGGCGTCATCCGCTATGCCGCACGCGATCCCCTGTTCTGGATCCACCACTGCAACATCGACCGGATCTGGGCCGCCTGGAACGTCGTTGAAGGTAGACAGAACCCGACCGACTCCGCATGGCTCCAAAGCCGTCACACTTTCGCGGACGCCTCAGGACCCAACGGCTATTCAGGCGTCAGGGTCGATTTCAGCAACGGCGATGTCACCACCACCGAGCAATTGTCCTACGTCTACGATTTGTTGCCCGGGCAGGCCGCCAATCTGCCACCGATCCGTATCTTCTCGGGCGGCGCCCGGCAGATCCCCATCGCCCAGAGCGACGGCGCCGTACAGTTGGGAAGCGGTACCACCGAGGTGACACTGTCCCGCAACTCCGACGAGGCACGCGACAGCGTCGAAATGCTGCGCGATGAGAACACCAATCTCTACCTGATCCTCAGCGGCCTGCGGACAAATCTGCCGCCCGACACGGTGTTCCTGATCTACGCGAACCGCGTCGGCGCGGCGCCGGAGGAAGGCATCTATGTCGGCTCGGTCAATTTCTTCGACGCCGAGCCAAACGATAGCAATGAGTTCAAGTTCATCGAGCGGCGCATCGACATCACAGCAGCCATCGCTGCGGCGGCAGCTGATGTGGAAACGGTCGATGCCTACACCTATGCCTTCGTTCCCAAGGACGAACTGAACCCCGATGCCTTGCCCACCATCGGCATTGTCGGGCTGGTCAAGGAAAGCGGCGAGCGCTTGCCAAACGCCTAGGCCAGCGGCACACGTAACTCGAACGCCGCTCCACTTTCGGTCGGCAGCAGCACGATGCTGCCGCCATGGGCAGCCAACATCGAGCGCACGATCTGCAGGCCCATGCCGGTGCCGCCGCTTTCGCGGCGTGTCGTAAAAAACGGCTCGAAGATGCGATCGCGATTGCCGGGCGACACGCCTTCGCCATCGTCCGCGATGGTCACGCGGAGCATCGACTCGTCCCTGGCGGCGTCGATGGCAATCCGCGTTGCGCCATGCTCGTGCGAATTGCGGATCAGCTGACCGAACACAGCCTTTGCGGCCTCCGCGCCAAGCCGCATCGGCACCTCGACATCGCCCGCCAGCGCGACATCCTCGCCGCCAACGGCCTGCGCTACACTGGCCGTGCCGGTGCTCACATCGAGATCGGCCCGCGCCAGGTCGCGCAGACTGTCGAGCAGCGCCGTCAATCGATCGCTGTCGGCAATGATGTGATCGAGGAAGCGTTGCCGCTCCTCCTTGCTCATCTCGGCATGGCGCAGCAGTTCGGCCGAGCCGCGAATGGCGGTCACGGGCGATTTGAGTTCGTGACTCACATGCGCCGCGAATGACGACACATATTCCGTGCGATCGACCAGCCGCTCGGCGAGGTCGAGAAAGCTCTGGCTCAACGTCGCCAGTTCGCGCGTTCCCTGCTGGTCGGGCGCAATGATGGCGGCACGGCCACCCTTGCCGATCGCCTCGGCGCGCCGGATCAGCGCGTTGATCGGCCCGGTGATGGTGCGCGAGAACACCACCGCGATCCCGACCGTCAGCAGCAGGGCCACGGCCAGCGCGCCGATCTCGAGCGGCCCCATCTGGTTCGTCGTATCGTTCAGCGCGCGGAACCACAGCACGATCGCGGTGGGCAGCACGAGCACCGTGAGCAGCACCGCGAAGACGATCATCGCCAGTGTCGGCCGCCACTTTTCTGCGACGCGCGGCGCGGCCATCAGCGGCAGGTCCCAAGGCGAAAGCCGACGCCATGCACCGTCTCGATGATGCTGGCACAACCGGCCTCGGCGAATTTGGCGCGCAGATTGCGGATGTGGCTGTCGATGGTGCGATCGCTCACATAGGTGCCTGCGCCATACGCCGCCTGCATGATCTGGTCGCGCGAGAAGACGACCTCCGGCCGCCCCAGCAGCGCCGCGAGAATCTCGAACTCCAGCGCCGTCAGGGCGATGGCCGTTTCGGCAAACCACACGCCATGCCGCGTCGCGTCGAGCCTGACGTCGCCATGTGCCAGTGCGGGCGGGCGCTTCTCGCCGCCCCGGGCGCGCTTCAGGATCACATTGACCCGGGCGACAAGCTCGCGTGCCGAAAAGGGCTTGGTCACATAGTCATCGCCACCGATCTCGAGCCCCAGCACGCGGTCGATCTCCTCGTCGCGGGCGCTGAGGAAGAGGATCGGCACTTCGGACGCCTTGCGGATCTGCCGGCAAACTTCGAGCCCGTCCATCTCGGGCATGCCGATATCGAGGATGATCAGATCAAGCGGCCCGCGGCGGAACTGCTGCAGCGCCTCGCCGCCATTGCGCGCGGTGGCGATGGCATATCCTGCCCGTTCCAGCGCGAAGGAGATCACCTCGCGGATATTGGGTTCGTCGTCGGCGATGAGGACCTTCGGCATAGGCTAATCAATAGCCTTGCCGCTCTCCGGCGCAAATGGGTGTTCGCCGAGATACTGCCGGAGGCGGTCCTCCCGCCACGACCAGTTGCGCCAGCCCTCGTCGACGACCGCGCGCGAAGCCAGCTCCTCGCGCAGCAGCCGGAACTCTTTCAGTGTCGAGTCCGAAGCGTGGCGCGCGGTCGAAAGAAACTCGTCCAGCGCGGGCACCGCCGCTGCCCCAAGATCGGCCGTATGGTAGAAGTCGAGCGGCACGCCCTCGCCGGTCACCTCATAGGCGTGGCGCACATTGTACTGCGCGATGAACCCCTGCAGATCGACCCAGCTCACGGCCCAGAGCGTCGCGGTCAACACCGCCAGATTGCTCACCACCAGCCATTTGTTGGTGCGGTCCATGACGATCTTGACCACGATCAGCACCAGTCCCACCGCCACCAGCCCCATCCAGATGAAGGCCGCGATGCGCATTTCGCTGAGGGTGTAGATCTCGACATAGAGCTTGAGCCGCAGCACCGAGGAGACGACCAGCCAGACATTCTGCGCGATCCACAGGTAGACCAGCCCACGGATCAGCGGCGACTGCCGCCCCGCCCCGTCCCGCCGCATCGCCGCCAGCACAAAGAGGCCAGCCAGAATGGCCGTCACGATCAGCGGATAGGCACCGCGATGTGCATATTCGGCATGGCTCATGCCGTCCGGCAGCCGCACCCCGCCCCACAGGAACATGAGATCGAGCACCGTCTGCACCGCGAACATCGCGTTGAACACGATCAGCGAATTGCGGATCGCGGTGCTGCCGAACAGCAGGCTCTCGGCCCGCGGCAGCGCCGGCCCGTGCATCTCCGCCATGCCCGTCCAGCGCAGCAGCTTTGGCGCGAGGAACGGCCAGGCGATGAACGCCAGCACACCCCAGAAGATCAGGCGTCCGGGATTGACCAGTTCCAGCAGCGTGTCGAGCCGAATGGCGCGCAGCCCGTACTCCACCACCGGATTGGCCGCCGCAAACAGCATGACGAACACCAGCGCGAAAACCAGGGGCACGATCCACGCCACCACGCCGCGCAGCAGATGCCCGCCGACCTTCTGCCGCCCGGCCCCGATCAGCACACCAAGCCCGTCATCGGCCAGCCGCAGCGGCGCCAGTACCGCAAAGCGGACCGCCGTACCCAGCCAATCCTCGAACTGCGGCAGCTGCCCCGAAATACCGATGGCGAGCAGCCCGACGCCGCCCAGCGCAATGACAAAGGCAAACGGGCTCAGTGCCTCGACGATCGGCGCCGCCGCCAGCAGCGCCACGACGAACAGCGCCACCGTCTGGCCAGCGCGCCAGCGCTGCGGATGGAGCGCGACAATCGCGAGGCTCAGCCCGAAGAAGAAAATGAAGAAGCTGATGCCGGGCTCATTCGCCCAGAACAGGAAGTCGCCCAAGGCGATGATCGCCGCCAGCGCACCCCCGCTTGCCAGCGCGCGCGGCGACCAGTTGCCGGCCTCAGTCGTGCCGCTCGCTATGGTGGTCTCGGTCATCGCGGCCCCCTTCCCTGTCGCTGACAAGGCGCAGACCGGACGAAGGCTCGCGCCGCTCGTCATGCCGCTCGGCCCACCACGAATCCATCAGGATGCAATCGGGCAGCGGGATGGGGCGGTCGGGCGAAGGCTGAATCGGGTTGCGCATGACCAAAGCATGCGGCCCGGCTGTGCAGTTTTCGTGCAGAGCCCCCAGAGCTTTTGAGGATTAGCGCGCCGTCATCTCGAGCAGCCGCACCGCTGCGTCGAACTCCTTGCGGCGCTTGCCGCGGCGGGTGGTGATCTCCTCCACCTCGCCCCAGAGCTCGATATTGTGGTCCTCGTCGACATGCGCCGCCGCCCACACCGCTTCGGCGTCGAGCAGCCCGTGCCGTAGCGCCAGCGCCAATAGACCCGAACCGGTGATCGACATCACCGCATTCATCGCCGTCAGCGGCAGCAGGGGCTCATCCGCGAGCAGCTCGCCGACCTTGCTGAGCGTCGCCGCCGGCTGCGGCTGATGCAGGATGCCCATCGTCGGCTGGAAACTCACCTCGAACTGCCGCGCCAGCTTCACCAGCGCGCCGTCCCAGTGCGCCTCCTGCCGCTTCACCAGCGAGTCCGGCGTGTCGGCACGATAGAGCAGCAGATCATTGCCCGCATATTTGACGATCTCGGCCCGGAGCGCCGGCATCGTCTCCTCGCCCGCTTCCACCGCCGAGTTCACCAGCCGCACCAGCGGCATTGTCTCGGGATCGATGAACTCGCCCTGCGCTGCCCATTCCGCCGCCATCGCCACGGCGATCGGTTGCAGCGGCACCAGCACCTGCTTCTGCCCCGGCGTCTTGGGCACGCGCCCATCGAGGCCGACACCGAAGCCACCCTCGAGCGACACCACCGCCGCGTCCTTGTAGAACCGCTTGGGCAGTTCGCGCTTCACATGCTTCTGCGCCCGGCCATAGCCATCGTCGCGATGGGCATGCGCGTCGTCGAGAAACTCACGCATACTTGCCTCCGGTCAAATCGGTCACAGCGCGGTCGAGCTGGGTGAAATCGTCGATCACGATATCGGCGCCCGCTTCGCTGAGCTCGGCCACCTCATGATAGCCCCAGGCGACACCGATGGCGCCCACGCCGGCGGACTTCGCCATGCGCATGTCATGTACCGTGTCGCCGATCATCACCGATTGCCCGCGGCGCGTCCCGGCCCGCTCCATCGCCGTTTCGATCATCTGCGGATCGGGCTTGCCGCGGTTGTGGTCCGGCGTCTGGATCGAGTTGAAGCGGCCGATGATGCCGTGCCGTTCGAGCAGCGTGATCGCGCCCTTGTAGCCCTTGCCGGTCGCCACCGCGAGAAGGGTCTCGGGGTCCGCCTGCAGCCGGTCCAGCGCCGCCAGGGCGCCGCTGAACATCGGCTCGCGCGTCACGCCGGCCTGCCGCAGATAATGTTCGCGATAGCTCTGGAGGATGATCTCGACGCGCTCCGGCCCGGCGCCGGGCGCGAGGATGCCCATCGCGTCGCGCGCCGTGATGCCGGAAATGGCGCGGATCAACCGCTCTTCGGGCACCGGCTCGTTCACAGCCGAGAAGGAATTGGTGACGGTTTCGACGATCAGCGCGACAGAGTCGATCAGCGTGCCGTCGAGGTCGAAAATGACGAGCCGCAAGGGACAGATCCTTTGTTGGCCCGCTCAGAACCACAAAAAGCGGGGCGTGTCACGCCCCGCGCCGTCGCACCAGCTTTGACGGTCGCCGTCAGTTGGCGGCGAAGCAGTAGAAGAGGCCCGAGCCGCCGGTCGAGACCAGATTGTCCTGGCTGCAGCCGCGCGAGCCATGCGCCCCATTCCACGAGGTGCCGGTCGCCAGCGTTTCCGGCCCCATCCGGTCGGAATGGCCCAGCATCGCCGTGCCTTCGCCGTTCAAGGTCCAGTCACCGCAGGTCTGCCCCGCCGCCAGCGTGCCGTCGGCGTTCGAGCCGGTGAGGATGTCGTGGACGTTCGGCGTGTCGCCGCGGCCGTTCACCGTCGAGCCGGCCTCGGTCAGCGCCGTCTGCTTGGTCAGATTGTTGGCGTCGCTGTGGAGGTTGGCCACATCGGTCGCGATCACATCGCCCTTGAAGTTCTGCCACGGGCCGGCGCCGATGCGGTCCTTGGCGTTGGTGCCCTCGGCGCTGAGATAGGCCACCCAGTTCTTGCCGGTCGCGCCGGCGGTTTCCGCCAGTTTCATGCAATGGGCATCCGCCCCGGCCAGCCCGCCCAGATTGGCGCCGTCGCCCAGTCCGGCGCTGGTCACAAAGAAGGTCATGTTGGCCGCGTCCTGCCCGATCGCGGGCGCGGCAATGGCAAGCGTGGCTGCGGCAGCGGCCGCCGCAAGGATGGCTTTCATTGAAATCTCCCTTGTTCGCCCATTATGGGGCGCAACACGGGAACACAGCTCAGCCGCGATCGGTTGACCGCTCGCGGCGAGTTGATCGCTCAGTGTTCAGGATCCTCATCCTTAACATCATAGCGGTTGGCGTCGAAGCCCAGCGCCTCGAAGCTCTGCACCATGTGCGGCGGCAGCGGCGCCGACACATCGAGAATCTTGCCCGATCGCAGCGGCAGGCGGATGCGGCGTGCGTGAAGATTCAGTCCCTCGCCCAGCCCCGGCGCGCCCTGGTAGTTCTCGATGTTGAAGTAGCGCGGGTCACCCATGATCGGGTTGCCCAGCTGCTGCATGTGCACGCGCAGCTGATGCGTGCGGCCCGTCACCGGCTTCAGCGTCATCCACGCGAAGCGGCGCGATGCCGTGTCGGTAGTCGAGTAATAGCTCAGCGAGTGCTGCGCCGCAGGATGGCTCTGGTCCACCACCACCATCTGCTCGATGCCCTCGACCAATTGCTTGGCGAGGAAGCACGAAATGCTGCCCTGCGGCGGCTTCGGATTGCCGTAAACCACCGCCCAGTAGATCTTCCGCGCCTCGCGCGACTGGAACACTTTTCCAAAATGCGAGGCCGCGGCACGCGTCTTGGCCACCACCAGCACGCCCGACGTATCGCGATCCAGCCGGTGCACCAGCCGCGGCGGCTCGCCCTGCTTGTTGGGCAGCGATTTCAGCAGCCCGTCCATATGCCGCTTGGTGCCGCTGCCGCCCTGCGACGCGAGCCCCGGCGGCTTGTTGAACACGTACAGATCGTCATCTTCATAGATGATCAGGTCGCGCAGGAACTTCGCATCCTCGGCATCGATCTTGCGCTCGATGCGCCCGACCTCGGCGTCGAGCGGCGGGATGCGCACCTGCTGCCCTGCCTCGAGCCGGGAATTGGTCTTGGCGCGGCCGCTGTCGATCCGCACCTGCCCGGTACGGATCAGCTTTTGCAGATGCCCGAAGGTCACCTGCGGAAAATGCACACCGAACCAGCGGTCGAGCCGCATGCCATCTTCGTCATTCGCTACGATTTGCGTTCTGGTGCCGCTCATGCCGCCCCCCTTGTCACAAGCATGCCGACATAGAGCGCGAGGATCGCGATCACCACGGAGCCAAGAATATAGATCGCCGACTGCGCGATCTCGCCGCGCTCGATCAGCGCGATGGCGTCCAACGAGAACGACGAAAAGGTCGTAAACCCGCCGAACACGCCCACTGCCACGAACAGCCGCGCATCCGCCTGCCAGTCAGGCGTCGTACGGGCCAGCCAGCCGATGAACAACCCCATCGCCAGCGATCCGGCAATGTTGATCAGCAGCGTCGCCAGCGGAAAACCCGAGTTCCAAACCCGCCCGACGAGCACACCGCTGCCATAGCGCGCCATGGAGCCCAGCGCGCCGCCGATGCCAACCAGAAGATATGCGTTCATTGCCTGGGCCCGTTCAACTTGGCCCTCTTTGCGCGCAAGCGGCCAGAATACTCAAGCCGTTTCTTGGCTTTCGCGCCGTAAGCCGCAGGCAACCTACCTAGCCGCTGCCGGCCGCCGTCTCAGGAGTCAGTGTCCTCGGCGCCCCGGCGGGCATCCCAGAAAGCCAGCCGCTTCTTGATGTCCCGCTCGAAACCGCGCTCGTTCGGCACGTAGAACTCGGGCCGGTTGGCGGCGATCTGGTCGGGAAAGAACTCTTGGCCCGAAAACGCGTCGGGATAGTCGTGATCGTAGCGATAGCCCTCGTGATAGCCGAGTTCCTTCATCAGCTTGGTCGGGGCATTGAGGATGTGCTTGGGCGGCATCAGCGAGCCGGTCGATTCCGCCAGCGCGGCCGCGGCGGCAAAGCCGAGATAGGAGGCATTCGATTTCGGCGCCGTCGCCACGTAAGTGATGGCCTGGGCCATGAACAGCCGCCCCTCCGGCAGGCCGGTGCGGTCGAACAATTGCCAGGCCGTCAGCACCTGTACCATCGCCTGGGGATCGGCCATGCCGACATCCTCGGAAGCGGCGCAGGCCAACCGCCGGAAGATCGTCGCCGGGGCCTCGCCGCCCTGCATCATCCGCGCCGCCCAATAGAGCGCCGCCTGCACGTCGCTGCCGCGCAGGCTTTTATGGAAGCAGCTCAGCAGATTGTAGTGTTCTTCCTGGCCCTTGTCGTAGACCGGCGCCCGCTTCTGGACCACTTCGGCCAGCTCGGCGACGCCGAGGGGCGCCGGCGGATTGAGCGTGAGCAGTTCATCGCACAACCCCAGGAGGTAGCGTCCGTCGCCGTCGGCCATCTCGAACATGGCGTCCCGCGCCGCTTCGTCGAGCGGCAGCTTCTTGCCGAAATGCTCCTCGGCGCGCTTGGCGAGGATAGCAATGTCGTCGCGCTCGAGCCGTCGCAGCGTGTAGACCTTGGCCCGCGACAGCAGCGCCGCGACGAGGCTGAAGCTCGGGTTCTCGGTCGTGGCGCCGATCAGGATGATCGTGCCGTCCTCGACATGCGGCAGCAGCGCGTCCTGCGTCGTCCGGTTGAACCGGTGCAACTCGTCGACGAACACCACCGTCTGCCGCCCGGCCCCATCGCGCAACTGGCGCGCCGCCTCGATCACCTTGCGCAGATCGGCAACGCCCGACAGCACGGCGGAAAGCTGCACGAATTCGAGCCCGGCATCCTTGGCCACAAGCCGCGCAATGGTGGTCTTGCCCACCCCGGGCGGGCCCCACAGGATGAAGGAAGACAGGCGCCCGGACGCCACCATCCTGCCGATCGGCCCCTGCTCGTCCAGCAAATGGTCCTGACCCACTACCTCGGAGAGGTGACGGGGACGCAAGAGCTCCGCCAATGGGCGGGGGACGGCGGTTTCAAACAGCGACATCAGGATATTCCGGCGAGGATTCGGCCGGCGGCAGGCGCCCCAGCCTCGCGACTATATAGGTCCCGCGCCGCTCCGGCGCTAACGTATTGATCCCGCTGTCAGCCACTGACGAAGGACTGGATCGTCTGCCCGTTGCGCTGCAGCACGATCTGCCAGCCGTCCGTCCGCTTCGATACCAGCGAGCTGAACGTCCCCACATCGTCGATCTTCTCGCCATTGATGCTGACGATGATGTCGCCGGCGCGCAGGCCCATCCGGTCGGCCGGCGAACCGGCTGCAACGCGGCTGACCACGATGCCTGTCGTGTCGAAGGGCAGATTCATGTCCTGCGCCAGCGGCGGCGTCAGCACCTGCGCCGTCGTCCCGGCGAAGCGCGTATTGCCGGTAATGTCGGTCACCTCATCCGCTGCGGTACCGGGTGCCGCCGCCACGGCGACCTGGACATCCGCCATCTCCCCTGCCCGCACATAGGTCAGATTGACATCGGTCCCGATCTGCTTGGTGGCGAAGCGGAAATCAAAACCCTGCGGCGCGTCGACGTCGATGCCGTCGATCCTGACAATCGCATCGCCCGGCTTGAGGCCCGCCCGGTCCGCCGGGCTGCCGGCGGCAACCTCGGCGATCAGCGCGCCATGCGGCGGGTCGATATTGAGGCTGTCGGCGATGTCGGTGGTGATCTCCTGGAGCCGCGCCCCGAACCAGGGCCGTACCAGCACGCCGCCGTCGGTGCCCGCCGCCGCGACGGTCTTGGCCATGTTGACCGGGATGGCGAAGCCGATGCCCACCGAACCGCCCGAGCGGGTGAAGATCGCCGTGTTGATCCCCACCAGTTCGCCCTTGAGATTGACCAGCGCGCCGCCCGAATTGCCCGGATTGATGGCGGCATCGGTCTGGATGAAATAGTCGAAATTACCGGTCTCGACCCCGGTCCGCGCCAGTGCCGACACGATCCCCGAGGTCACCGTCTGGCCAACGCCGAACGGGTTGCCGATGGCGAGCACGAGGTCGCCCACTTCCAGCGTGTCGGAATCGGCGAAGGTGAGTGCCGGGAAGGTCCGGCCATTGGCATTCTCGATCTGCAGCACCGCGAGGTCCGATTTCGGATCGTCGAGCAGCAGCGTCACCGGGAACTCCCGCCCGCCGCTCAGCGCAATGCGGATGTCGTCGGCGCCGTTGACCACGTGCGAATTGGTGATGATCACGCCCTTGGCGTCAACGATCACACCCGAGCCCAGCGACTGCGAGGTCCGCGGCCGGCTGCGGAACATGTCGCGACCGCCGAAAAACCGCGAGAAGAACGGGTCGTTGGCAAAGGGCGATTCAAACCCCTGCTCGGTCTTGGTGGCGTAAACGTTCACCACCGCCGGCGTTACCTGTTTGACCACCGGCGCAAAGCTCAGCTGCACCTCGGCTTCCGACTGCGGCACCTGCCTGGCGTCGCCCTGTGCCAGCGCCGGCTGCGCCGCCACCATCACCGCAATCCCCAGAAGGGCCAGAACTGTGTGCCGCCAAACCACGACTTTACTCCCACTTCGACCTGACTGTTGGGCGCTGTTGCCCACCTTTGCTACCCAGCGAAACGCCCGGATTTAGGCACCTTTGTGATGCTTCGGCTTACCGATTTGTAACCCGGAAAAATATGCCGTTGTGCAGGGGGGTGAACGTCCCTATATGCAGCCGCGTTTTGCCGTTTCCTCGCACTCCGAAAGGGAATGCCCAATGGCTGCCGAAGACCAGACCGTCTATGCCAACACCTCACAGCTCATCGCGACCGAAGAGCCTGATTTCCCGAGCTTTTTGTTCTCGCAGCGCGAACTGCATCGCGCCGTAAAGGTGTTCCGGAAGGGCTTCGACGGCCTGCTGACCTATGCGGTCAAGTGTAACCCGTCGCCCCACATCATCAAGCAGCTGCACGAGGAAGGCCTCAAGGCCTTCGACGTCGCCTCCAATCGCGAGATGGAACTGGTTCGCGACAACGCCCCCGGCGCGGTCATGCACTACAACAATCCGATCAAGAATAAGCGTGAGATCGAAAGGGCTTACGAGGAGTTCGGCGTCCGCTCCTTCACCATCGACCACCCGCAGCAGCTCGACCAGCTCGCGGCAGTCGTCTCCCCCTCGCGCGACATCGAAGTCACCACCCGCTTCAAGGCCGGCAAGGCCCTGAAATCATACGATTTCGGCATCAAGTTCGGCGTCATGCAGGACGGCGCGGCCGAGATCGTCAAGCTCGTCGACCAGATGGGCTTCACCCCCTCGCTCTGCTTCCACGTCGGCAGCCAGTGCGAAGACGCCTATGCCTATGAGCGCCACATCGCAGCGGCCGCCAAGATCGCCGAAGAGGCCGGTATCGAGTTGAAGCGCCTCAATATCGGTGGCGGCTATCCGGCCCCCTACCCGACCAGCGAAGCCCCGCCGATGGACTATTATTTCGAGACCATCGCGACCGCTGTGAAGGACAATTTCGGCAAGTCCGGCCCCGAGCTCATCATCGAGCCCGGCCGCGCCTTGGTGACCTCATCTACGTCACTGCTTTTGCGTGTGAAACACCAGCGGGGCGGCCAGTCGGTCTACGTCAATGACGGCGCCTATGGCTCGCTGATGGAAGTGAAGTTCATGCACTTCACCCCGCCGGTGCGCGTCTGGCGCGGCCCGCGCCTCCACGACAACGACACGCAGTTCTCGGAATTCACCATCTGGGGCCCGACTTGTGACAGCTACGACGTGCTGCCGCAGGTATTCACCCTGCCCTCCGATATCGACGAGGACGACTGGGTCGAATTCGGCCTGATGGGCGCCTACACGCAGGCGTCACTGACGCCCTTCAACGGCTTCGACCGCCGCGACCAGTACTGGGTCGAAGAGGTCTACACCGGCAAGGAGCAGCAGCCGGAGTAACGGCTGCGCTGCGGGATTGACGGGCCGCCCTTCGGGGCGGCCTTTTCGTCTCTGGGAGGAAGTATGGAGATACCGCCACTTGCGGGCCTCGGGCCGCGCCTGATGATCTGCGGTCCGTCCAGCAACGGAAAGTCGACGCTAGCGGTCGCAATCGAGCGCCGGACCGGGTGGCCCGCCGTCCACCTCGACCGCTTTCGCCACCAACCCGATACCGACTGGGTGCAGCGGCCCGACACCGAGTTCGCAGCATTGCACGACAGCGCGATCCGCCGCGAAAGCTGGGTAATGGAGGGCAATTACTCCAAGCTCATGCCCGCCCGCCTCAAGCGCGCCACGGGCATTGTGCTGCTTGGCGCCAATCGCTGGGCCAACCTCATTCGCTACATCCGTCGCAGCCTCTTCGAGACGCAGCGCGCCGGCTATCTTGAGGGCGCACGCGACCGTGGCATCAAATGGTCCATGGTGCACTGGATCCTGGTGGTGTCGCCCGGCAACCTCGCACGCTACCGCCAGGAACTGCCGAGGGCCGGTCTGCCGATTGTGGAAATCGACAACATTGGCCAGCTCAACCGGCTCTATGCCGCTTGGGGCCTAACCCGCGATTGAAAAGACGAAGGCCCGCATCGCTGCGGGCCTTCCAAATTCTCTGCTCGGACAATCACTCGTCGCGGTACACTTTTTCGCGCCGCTCATGCATCTCCTGAGCCTCAAGGCTCAGGGTGGCGATGGGGCGGGCGTCGAGGCGGGCAATACCGATCGGATCGCCAGTCTCTTCACAATAGCCATAGCTGCCGTCTTCGATCCGCTTGAGCGCCGCATCGATCTTGCTGATCAGCTTGCGCTGCCGGTCACGCGTACGAAGCTCAAGCGCACGGTCGCTTTCCGATGACGCGCGATCGGCCATGTCCGGGTGGTTTTGGCTTTCTTCCTGGAGGTTCTCGAGAGTTTCGCGACTCTCGCGGAGAATATCCTCCCTCCAGTTTTCCAGTTTCCGCCGGAAATACTCCCGCTGACGCGGGTTCATGAAGGGTTCGTCTTCAGTGGGCCGATATTCAGCCTCTGCTACTGCACTGCGCACCATAAGGACTCAACTCACCTTCCCCGAGTTGCGCGCCTTATAGTTGGACGCCAGACCCCTCGCAAGCGTTGGCTTAATGCTTGATAAATTCGCCCATCCGCAGATGACCGGAGGACTATGGGTTCGGGAAGCGTCCGAATTTCGCGAGTTCTACCCGCGCCCTAAGCTCGATATCGTCGAGCACCGCGTCGAGTTCGGGCATCTGGCGGTCGCGGGCGGTGGTGACGAGGGCGAGGAGCTGGTTGAGGCGGCCTTCCGAGACCCGGCCCAGCAACATGTCGGCCTTCACGGCTTCGAGGGAGTCGAGCAGCGAGTTGCCGCGCCGGATCGCTTTTTTCTTCTTTAATAGAGGATCATCAACGGCTTGCAGGGCGAGCAGGGAGTCGAGGCCGGCGGCGTGGGCGACGGGTTGGGCGGAGGCGGTCTGGCTGCTAGTGGCTTGATCCGGCACGAAAAAACCACCGCTGGCGCTGCGGCCGACGCCGCTACGGCTCTGAACAGCGCTGGAACGTATGGTGGTTTCGATGCGCATAACGCGACTCTGCATGGGTCGTTGAGTGACCGGCAAAATCTGCCGCCCATCGTTAACAGGCCGTTAACGCACCGGGCAATTGCTGCCGCCGCATGGCCCCGGCTGGCCTATTTCATCAATAATTTCAGTGCCCTGCCTGTTTGGCACGGTCTTCGCATTGCCTTGGGAGAATTGGCCCGTGGGGACGGGTCGACGACCGGGGACTGAAAAATGAACTATCGGGCACTCAAGCAGGCACTGGCGGCGATCCTCGCCCTCACCACGCTGATCGCGCCGCTGGCGCCGGCCCAGGCCGCGACGGCGCGCATCAAGGACATCGTCAATATCGAGGGCGTCCGCGACAACCAGCTCGTCGGCTACGGCCTCGTCGTCGGTCTCAACGGCACCGGCGACGGCCTCAACAATTCGCCCTTCACCAGGCAGAGCCTGCAGGCGATGCTCGAACGCCTGGGCGTGAACACCCGCGGCGAGAACATGCGCACGGCAAATGTTGCCGCCGTGATGGTCACTGCCAACCTCCCCGCTTTCTCCACCCAGGGCTCACGCCTCGATGTAAACGTGTCGGCCCTCGGCGACGCCTCGAGCCTGCAGGGCGGCACCCTGCTGGTGACACCGCTGCTGGGCGCCGATGGCGAAGTCTACGTCCTCGCGCAGGGCTCGGTAACGATCAACGGCTTCAGCGCCGAGGGCCAGGCGGCAACGATCGTCTCAGGCGTCCCTACCACCGGCCGGATCTCCTCGGGTGGGCTGATCGAGCGCGAAATCGGCTTCACCATGGGCGCGCTGCGCACTATCCGCCTGTCGCTCAAGAACCCCGACTTCACGACCTCGCGCCGCGTCGCACTGTCGATCAACGACTTCATCGGCGTGCCCTGCGCGACGCCCGAGGATTCGGCGACGGTGCGCATCAACCTTCCGCCGAACTTCAACGGCAACATTGTCGACCTCATCACCGACGTCGAACAGCTGGTGATCGAAACCGACCAGCCCGCCAAGATCGTCATCGACGAGAACTCCGGCATCATCGTGATGGGCAAGGACGTGCGCGTCTCGACGGTCGCCGTCGCCCAGTCCAACCTCACCGTTACGATCGCCGAAACCCCGGAAGTCTCCCAGCCTGACCCGTTCAGCGATGGCGAGACGGTCGTCGTCCCGCGCACCGACCTCAATGTCGACCTCGTCAATTCCGACCTCACGCTGGTCAAGGAGTCGGTGAGCCTGCAGGAGCTGGTGGATGGCCTCAACGCCCTGGGGATCAGCCCGCGCGATTTGATCGCCATTCTACAGGCGATCAAGGCGTCGGGTGCCCTGCAAGCCGCCATCGAGGTGATGTGATGAACGTCGCTGCGATCGACCAAGCCAACAAGCCCGCCGGCTACGACAAGCTGCACAAGCAGGCGGTGGAACTCGAGGGGGTGTTCCTGAACACGCTGATGAAGGAAATGTTCTCCTCACTCGACACCTCCGAGGCCAACTTTGGAGGCGGCTTCGCTGAAGAGACGTGGCGCGGCATGCAGGCTGAACAGTTCGCCGACGTGCTGGCCCAGAATGGCGGCATTGGCCTCGCCGACCAGTTGATGGGCGATCTCCTTCGCCTCCAGGAAGCAAACCAGTAATATAGAACGAGAGTCCGACATGACCGCCGCACAACGCCTCGCTGCCCTCGACGACCTGCCCGCCCGAGACCTGATCGCATTCACCGAGGGCACGCTTCGCGCCCTGGTCGACGTGATGAACCAGGAAACCACCCTGCTCCGCGCCGGCCGGCATCGCGACTCCGGGAGCCTGGGCGCCGAGAAGATGCGGCTCGCCCAGGAATATGTCAGCTATTCGCGGGCCGTGCAGCGCCAGGTGGAGCGGCTGAAGGCGGAGGCTCCCGACGATGTCGCCATGCTGAAGCTTGGCCACGACAAACTGGCAACCCAGATGGCGGAGAACCTCAACTTTGTATAAATCTAGCCCGTTTAAGTAGAGGTAAAATGATTGGGGTGAGGTATAATAAAGACTTTGACTGGGTGGGTGGCACCGTAGGCCTTCTGCAACGTTAAATTGACATTTACAAGACGGCTGCATTTGCCACTTTAGTTATTTTTGTGATATGGACGTACAAATGATATTGATCATCCTGATTTTTGCTGCTGCAGTTTTTTATGTAGGTCGCATCATTTATAGAGCTGTTTCTCCAAAAAGCGGGGGATGTGCATCTAATTGTAAGTGTGGAGTCGATTTTTCTGCCATCAATCCTGATAAAAAGTAGTTTTATCTATGGATGCTCATCTTGAAATCTTTAAAACCTATCTTCAAAAAAAAGTATCAATAACGGATGAGCAATTTAACTTGATCGCTGTCCATTTAAAAGTTAAAAGCTTCGAAAAGAATGAGATGATTCTTATGAAAGGTGATGTTTCTTCTCAGGGGTTTTTCGTGTCGACCGGGCTTTTAAGGAGCTATTCTATAGACAGCAAAGGAAAGACGCACATCATTCAGTTTGCACCTGAACAATGGTGGTTGTCGGAAAGAAATGGTCTTCTTTTTAATGAGCCTTCAGATTTTTTTATCGATTCCGTAGAAGTTACCAAAGCAGTAATTATGACAAAAGACTTTATGAATGAAGCGGCAAAGCACGTTACATGCATGAACGATTTAAACAATAAGATGCTTAACAATGCCATCCGCTTCATGCAAAAAAGAATAAACATGTTGTTGAGTGCAACAGCAGAGGAGCGTTATCTTAATTTTATTACGCTTTATCCAAATCTTACTTTGCGTGTTCCTCAATGGATGATCGCATCCTATTTAGGGATTACTCCCGAGTCTTTAAGCCGAGTTCGGAAAGACTTGGCGCACAAGCATTTTCGTACCTAGTACTTTCTTAACAT
>SEEL01000055.1 GCA_004144345.1 Hyphomicrobiales bacterium | reverse complement strand
GGCGGGGTTCGTGCCCCCCAGCTAGCTCCGCACCACCCTCGGCTGGTCGGTATCCGCGTAGTCGATGAGGATGTCGGCCTGGCGTTGCGGGTTGGCGTCGCGGAAGTAGAGTTGCTGGCCTTCGAGGTAGCGCCGGTTGGCGGGGGCGTGGGGATCGGGGTCGGAGCCGTCGCGTTTCGCCATGCGCGCATAGGAGACGGCGAATGGCACATCGAGGAAGATCGTCAGATCCCACTCGTCGCGCAATTCTTTCCGATGCAGGAACAGGCCATCGAAGATCAGGATCGCGGGCAGCGGCACCTTGAGCGGATTGGACGAGACCGGCCGGTCGGTCCGGTGGTCGAAGGCCGCCACCCGGAACGGCAAATCGATGCGCGCCGGAAACAGCAGCTTCTCACGCAGGGCGGCGAGATCGAAGGAGTCGCGATAGAAGCCCTCGGGCGAGTCCTTGCCGCGCGCATAGCGAATGGCGCGCGGATTGTGAAAATGATCGATGCCGGTGCGGACCACCGTGACCCCGTCCGCCTCCAGCTGCTGGGCGAGATCGTCGGCGAAGCGCGTCTTGCCCGCGCCATCGACGCCATCGACGGCAACCATGGTGAGGCCCGGTCCGCGCACCGTATCGAGACGTTGCCTGATCGTCTCGAACACCAGGGATCGGGCGTCAATCATGCTATGTCGCGCCCGCCGCTTCGAGCTGCGCGACGATCTCACTGAACCCGCGTTGCTGCGCCAGCGCCAGCGGCGAGGCGCCGGTGCCGTCCGCGAGGTTCACGTCGGCGCCGCCATCGATCAGCAATTGCACGATCTGCTGAGGCACCGGGCCGCCATCGGTCAACACGATCGCTTCGACCAGCGCCGTCCAGCCGAGATTGTTGATGTGGTCGGGATCGACGCCCGCCTCGAGCAAGAGGCGCACATTGTCAGGGTGGCCCTTTTCGGCGGCGGGGATGAGGGCGGTGCCGCCGAAGCGGTTGGTGTCGGTGAGGTTGGCGCCGGAAGCCAGCAGCAGCTTCAGGATCTCGGTGCGGCCTTCGGCGCCGGCATAGAGATAGGGCGTATCGCTGATGCCGTCCCTGGCGTTGACGTCGGCGCCCGCTTCGACCAGCGCGGTCGCCGCGGCCAATGCATCGGCATGGGTCGCGATCAGCAGCGCGGTGGCGCCGCCAGCGTCGCGCGCTTCGACGTCCTGGCCCGCCGCGAGCAGCTGCGTGAGGGCAGCGGCATCATTGGCGCGGGCAGCGGCGAAGAAGGCGGCATCGTCGGCCAATGCAGGGTTTGCCATGAGGGCCACGAGACCGGCGAGCAGCCAGCGCATCAGCGCGCCGACGCGACCGGCGTATTGCCGGTGTCGTCGGCAGGCGGCAGCTTGCCGACGCCGAAATCGTCGGCGCGGCCCTTGGGCGCCTCGACCATCAGCATGAGATCGAAGGCATCGGCGACAGGCGCGAGATCGATGGCGGTGACAAGATCGGTGGCGCGCTTGGGGGCGCGGCTCAGCGGGATGACGGCACCGGCAACTTCGAGCAGTCGCGTCTGGCCGAGCCCCTGATAGGGCGGACGCACCATGAGCCCCGCATCGGTGCCGGCCAGCGCATCGGCGATCTCGATGCTGACCCCGCCGCCGCCGGTGTAATAGAGCTTGATCTGCTGGCCGAGGAGATAGGCCAGCTTGTCGGCGCCCGCCGCGCTGAAATGGATGCCGTCATCCTTGCGCATGCGCACGCGGTTGCCGTTGAGGTCGGGACCGAAGCTCGAATATTTGCCGTCCTCGCCCAGATAGCGGTCGTAGATATCGACAAACTCCGCGCCGCCCGCGAACACCGCGAGGCGCTGGATGGAATTGATCTGGCCGATGGCGTTGGAATAGTCGGCCTTCGACATCGGCGGCAGGCCAACCCAGATGATCGGCTTGTTGGCGTTGCGGATGGCGCTGACGAAGCTCGAGACGCGGGTCTTGTAGATCTCGCTCCATTCGGGCGTCAGCGCCTTGTAGGATTCGCCGTCGCTCTTGAGCGTCTGCCGGTCGTTGATGCCGACGATCATCACGGCGATGTCGAAGGCATTCGCCGTCACCTGCTCGGCCGCCGTCTTGTCCCAGTCGAAGAAATCGGGCCGCACGAAACCGGACGAGCCGACGCCCTGGTTGATGATGACGATATTGGGGTCTTCGGCGTAATAGCGATCGAGCGCCTTGGCGAGATCGACCGCCATGGAGTCGCCGAACACCGCGAGCCGGGTCGCCGTTTCCACCTTCTCGATGGCGGGCTTGGCCGGGGCGGGCAGCGCCGCCTTCTTGGGCTTGGTGACCACCGGCGCCTCGACCACCGGCGGCGGCTCTTCCTCGCCACCCCCGAACAGCATGTCCATCAGCGTCTTGCGCTTCTTCTTGACCGGCTGCTCCTGCGCCACCGCATCGCCGACGATAAGCGACGGCGCCAGCTCGCCAATGGCGAACAGCGCGAGCAGCAGCATCAGGATGGCGCGACGGTTCATGGCCCCTCTATGGCGGGCTTTACGGGCGAAATGAAGACTATCGTGCCGCCGAAAGCTCTTCAAAACTCTTGTGCGTGATGAAGCCATCGGCAGTTTCGCCGCGGCTCGCTTGGAATTTCGCATAGGCCGCCTGGGTGATCGGCCCGAGCCGGCCATCGACAACGCCATCATAGAGGCCCAGTTGCCTGAGCCTGGCCTGGATGGTTTCGCGCTGCTTGAGATTGGGGAATTTGGTGCCGGTCGGCCAATTGGCGACGAAGCCGCCGCCGCCCTTCAGCCGGTCGGCCAGATGCGCCACCGAGAGCGCGTAGCTGTCGGAGAAATTGTAGCCCTTGAGCACGAGATAATTGCCCGTCATCAGGAATTTCGGCCCGCTCGCCCCGGCCGGTGCATAGAGGAACACCGGGAGCGTGGCATCGGCGAAATCGCGGCCCTTCACCCGGCGCACCCCCCGCTCTGCGAAAAAGGCGATGGGGCGGAGGGTTTCGCGATCGGCCAGCAGCCAGTCGAAACCGGCGGGCACATCGACCTCGAACCCCCAGTCGACGCCTCTGGCATAGCCGAGGTCGAGCAGGAATTTCGCGCTGGTCGCCAGCGCATCGGGCAGCGAATTGTGGAGATCGACGCGGCCGTCGCCATCGCCATCGAGCCCATGCGCGATGACGTTGGAGGGGTTCACCTGCAGATGCCCGATGGCCCCGGCCCAGGAGCCGACCAGTTGCGACGCCTCGAGCGGACCGCGCTGGACGAGCAGCAGCGCCGCGATGAAATCGGCTTCGTCTTCCCTGAGCCGCCCGCGCTTCTGGAACACCACGGTCGCGAGCGAGCGGATGATCGGCTTGATCAGCTTGGCATTGCCCAGCACCGCGCCATAGTCGGTCTCGACGCCCCAGATGGCACCGAGGATGTAGGGGTCGACGCCCGTCTGCTGGCCCACCGCCCCGAACAGCGAGCGGTTGGCCTCGATCGCCTGCTTGCCGCGCGCAATGCGGTCGGCGGTGATGCGGCGCTCAAGATAATCCCAGATCGGCGTCGTGAATTCGGGCTGCGTCTCGACCAGCTTCGGCACGTTCGGGTCGGGCGTCAGCCCATCGGTGGCGCGGCGATAGACGTCGCGCGTAACGCCCGACGCCACGGCCTTGGCCTCGAAGGCGCGGAGGAACTCGCTGAACGTCTCGGCGCGGGCCGTCGCCGGCAGCATGACCAGCAACGCCACCAGCAACATTCTCAGCATTGGCCCAGCTCCCTCGCCTCTGCCCCGATAACAGCGCAGCAAACGGCCGATTCTGTGGCTAGCGGTTGCGCGTCATCAGCCAGCGTTCCCAGTCGAGCGCGGTGCCGACCATTTCGGTGAGATCGTCATGCTTGGGCACCCAGCCCAGCGTCGCGCGGATCTTCTCGCCGGTGGCGGTGATCGAGGCCGGATCGCCGGCGCGGCGCGGACCTTCATCGACCTTGAAGTCGACGCCCGAGACGGCCTTCACCGTGTCGATCACCTGGCGCACCGAATAGCCCTGCCCATAGGCAGCATTGAGCGTGACATTGTCGCCGCCATTGCGCAGATGCCCGAGCAGCAGCGCATGCGCGTCGATCAAATCGATGACGTGGATGTAGTCGCGCACGCAGGTGCCGTCCGGCGTCTCATAATCGGTGCCGAAAATGTCCATCTTGGCGCGCTGCCCGAGCGCCGTCTGCGACGCGACCTTGATGAGATGGGTGGCGAGCGGCGTCGACTGGCCCGAGCGCTTGTCGGGGTCGGCGCCCGCGACGTTGAAATAGCGCAGCACGCCATATTTGATCGGATGCGCGGCGGCGACGTCGGCCAGCATCCATTCGGTCATCAGCTTCGACTTGCCATAGGGCGACATCGGCGCGAGCGGCGTCGTCTCTTCCACCGGGGCGAGCCCGGTCATGCCGTAGACGGCCGCGGTGGACGAGAAGATGAAGCGCTCCACCCCGCCCCTCACCGCCGCTTCGAGCAGATTGCGCGAGGTGGCCGTGTTGTTGCGATAGTATTTGAGCGGATCGACCACCGATTCCGGCACCACGATCGAGCCGGCGAAATGCACGATCTCCGTGATGCCGTATTCGGCGATGACGCGGGAGACGAAATCGATGTCGCCGGCGTCGCCCTGGACCAGACTTGCCCGGTGGTCGACGGCCCAGTCGAAGCCGGTGACGAGATTGTCGAGCACGACCGTCTCTTCCCCGGAATCGCCCAGTTTCAGGGCCATGTGGCTGCCGATATAGCCGGCGCCGCCGGTCACCAATACCGCCATTGATCAATCTCCAGTTAATCGCAAAGATGCTACGGTCGAAGTCTTGAGACCGGAAGCCCTCGGGAGCCCAACTACCTTGTCAAAACGCGTTCGCACAGCCGTCTTTCCGGTTGCCGGTCTCGGCACACGCTTCCTGCCGGCCACCAAGGCTATGCCCAAGGAAATGCTCACGGTAGTCGATCGGCCGCTTATCCAATATGCGGTAGATGAGGCACGCGAGGCCGGCATCGAGCATTTCGTCTTCGTCACCGGCCGCAACAAGGCGGTCATCGAGGACCATTTCGACAAGCAGTTCGAACTCGAACACACGCTGCAGAGCCGCGGCAAGCACTGGGCGCTGGAGGAATTGCAGCGCGACCTGCCGCAGGCCGGCCAGACCAGCTTTACCCGCCAGCAGGAGCCGCTCGGGCTCGGCCATGCCGTCTGGTGCGCCCGCGAACTGGTGGGCGACCAGCCCTTCGCGCTGCTCTTGCCCGACATGCTGTTCAAGGCCAATCCGGGCGTCCTCAAGCAGATGATGGAAGCCTATGAGACCACCGGCGGCAACGTGATTGCGGTCGAGGAAGTGGCCCCGGCGGAAGTCTCGTCCTACGGCATTGTCGGTCGTGGCGACGGCCCCGACGAAGGCTTCCGCATCACCAGCATGGTGGAAAAGCCCAAGCCCGCCGATGCGCCATCGAACCTCATGATCTCGGGCCGCTATATCCTGCAGCCGGAAGTGTTCACCATCCTCAGCGAGAAGAACAAGGGCGCGGGCGGCGAGATCCAGCTGACCGACGCCATGCAGATCCTGATCCGCCAGCAGAGCTTCACCGGCGTCAAATACAATGGCCGCGTCTTCGACTGCGGCAGCAAGATCGGCTTCCTCACGGCCAATGTCGCCTTCGCGCTCGACCGCGACGATATCCGTGACGGCTTCGTCGCCGAACTCAGGAAGCTGAAGCTGCTCTAGCGCTCGACCCTGACGCCGACGCTCACGCTGTGGGTGTCGCTGGCGGGGGCCGGCGGCGCCTCGTCGCGGCGGAACAGATAGTCGGCCGTCCACACCACATGGCGTGAGCTGCGATAGTCGAGCCCGGCGCCAATTTCATAGCCCCATGAGACATCGCCTGCGCCCAGCACATTCGTCTGGTTCCAGCCGGCGCTGCCGCGCAGCGTCAGCAGCGGATTGACGCTGTAGCGCGCCGTCTGCGTCGCGCTGATGGTGACATCGGTGTCGCCGGCCACCGTCGCGGACGGGCCGAGCGTCGTTTCAAGCGCGCCTTCGAGCTCCAGCGTTTCATCCGGCCGCACGCTGAGGCTGGCATTGTAGACCCAGCTCGGCGCGTCGGTGAGGCCGGGATCGACATAGTCGAGCCAGGCCCGGCCGATCGAGGCTTCGGCGGCAATGGCTGTGCCGTGGGCATAGCTCAGCCCGGCGCGCGCCTCGTAGGTGCGCCCGTCGAGATAGGTCAGCAGCACCGGCGAGGGGGCATCGAATTTCTGTGCGCTCGCCTCGCCTTCGACGAACACATCGAGCAGCGGCGTCACGGCATAGCCGAGCCGCAGCGTCGCGCCGCCCTGCCAATAGCTCTGGTCGCTGTTGTCGATGGTGCTGAGATCATCGAGCGTCGTCGGCCCACGGGTAAGGCGCTCGCCATCGAGCGTGACGCGGGCAGTGAACGGCCCGAACTCGCGCGTGGCGCTGCCCCGCGCACTGGTGGACCAGTCGAGCGGCGCCGTCAGCGTGTTGAGCGGCAGGCTGGAATCATCGGGACGCAGCTGGCGCATCTCGCTGTCGATCGAGCCGGTCAGCGTCGTCTCGGCATCGACCCTGAGGGTGCTCTCGGCCCCGGCGCGCACATTGGCGACGCGCACCTGCCCGGTGCTGTCGACGATGAACTCGCCGCCCGCATCGAGGCGCGTCTCGGTGCTCCCACCGGCCAGCGCCAGCGACGCTTCCGGCGTCAGCAACAATTCGGCACGCCCGGCCCCGCCGCTGCCCGTCACATAGCTGCCGCGTAGACCGACGCTCCAGTCGATGCCGTCGGGCGCCGCCGATTCCTGCGCGAGCGCCGGCATGGCGCAGCCAAGCGCGGCCAATACAGCGGGAACAGCGCGCGGCAACAGGCGCAAACGGGTCTCCTCGCGCCGCCGGACGGCGCTAACAAACCCTTGCAGCTTATGGTTAACGAAGGCTTGAAGCGCAGTGTTGCGCCAATCCTTTCAGCGCGGCTTAACCACCTGACTTAAGCGCACTTTTATCGCCGGCGCGCATGATCGCCAGACATTGAATACCCGTTTGAGCGTCAGGACATCCCCGTGGATATTGCAACGATTATCGGCATCGTCGGCGGCTTTGCCGTCCTCATCGCCGCCATCCTGCTTGAGGGATCGAGCCCGACGAGTTTCCTGAATTTGCTGCCGGCGGTTGTCGTGATCGGCGGCTCGGCCATGGCGATCATGGTCCGCTACACCTTCAAGGGCCTGGTACCGGCGCTCAAGCTCGGCATCCACAGCGCCATCTTCTACAAGCATGTCTCCAAGACCCAGTTGATCGACAAGATCGCCGGCATTGCCGACATGATGCGCCGCCAGGGGCCGATCGCCCTGCAGCAGGTGCATGTCGAGGACCCCTTCACCCGCCGCGGCATCAACATGATCGCCGATGGCTATTCGGCCGCCGCGATCCGCTCGTCGCTCGAGCGCGAACGCGACCTCGACTATGAACGCATCGAGGAGAGCCACAACATCTTCAAGGCGCTCGGCGACGCCGCGCCCGGCATGGGCATGGTCGGCACGCTGATCGGCCTCGTCTCGATGTTCGGCCACATGGACGACCCCAAGAAGATCGGCCCGGGCATGGCCATCGCCCTGCTCGCGACCTTCTACGGCGCCGCCATCGCCAACGTCTTCGCCCTGCCGATCGCCGACAAGCTGGCGCATCGCGGCACCACCGAGGGCATCAACCGCACGCTCATCATCGAAGCGCTGGTGATGATCCGAGAAGGCCGCAACCCGGCCGCGATCCGGGACGAACTGGCCAGCTTCCTGCCGCTCCACAGCCGCGACGCGCTGCTCGAGGCCGCCTGATGGCCCTGCTGCGCAAGCGCCCGGCGGCTCGTGGCGGCGGCCATTCGGGCAGCTGGGTCGTCTCCTTCGCCGATCTGATGAGCCTGTTGATGGCGTTCTTCGTCATGCTGCTGAGCTTTTCGGTGCAGGACCAGGAGAAGCTGAACGAAGCGGCGGGCTCGGTGCAGAACGCTTTCGGCATCCAGCCCTTTGCGTCGATGACCGGCGTCATGGAGCGCGATGGCAATCCGCAGCGCGACTTCCTCAAGAACATGTCGCCGCTCTCGACCAAGGCCTCGACCGATATCGCGAGCGCCGACAACCGGCAGAACGAAAGCCAGGGCCAGGAAGCCAACACCTTCTCCAAGGACCGCACCAGCATCGAGCGCGCCGCACAATATGCGATGGCCGCCGCCAGCCTCACTCAGGCCTGGCAGGACCTGCCCGAGATCACCAGCTTTTCGGACAATATCGACTTCGAGGACACCGATGACGGGCTCAGCATCATCATCTCCGACCGCGATGGCGCGGCGATGTTCCCGCCCGGCAGCAAATATCCCTATGAGCTGACGCGCAAGGCCATCGCCGCGATGGCGCCGTCGCTGCAGAAGCTGCCCAACCGCATCCGCATCACCGGCCACACCGCCTCTGGCGGCACCTACGAGAACCCACGCTACGGTCCGTGGGAGCTGAGCTTCGATCGCGCCAATGTGGCACGCCAGATCCTCCAGGAAACCGGCTTTGCCAGTGATCGTGTCGAGTCGGTGATCGGACGCGGCGACAGCGACCCGTTCTTTCCGAGCGACCCCTATGCGCCGGCCAACCAGCGCGTCTCGATCACCCTGCTCTACGAGAAGCCGCCGGTGCCGGTAGATCTGAAGCCCTGAGGCTAGAGGTGGAGTTGCTCCACCCTCATCCGGGCTTCGCCCACCTTCTCCCATCAAGGGAGAAGGCGTAACTGAGAACTCTCGGCTCTATTGCCTTCTCCTTTGATGGGAGAAGGTGCCCGAGCGGATGAGGGTGGGGTCGCGGCTAGATCGCTTCCACCTTCAGGACCGCAACATCGGCGCCGACGACGCGGATGCGGGCGCCGGCCGGCAGGTCCGGCCCGGCGATGCGCCACACCGTATCGCCCAGCATCAGCCGGCCGAAGCCATTGCTGATCGGCTCGTTGAGCACACCCTCGAAGCCGATGAAGGCCTCGGCCCGCTTGTTGAGGAAGGGCCGGTCGCTGGTCTGCTTGCGGTTGCGGCTGACCCAGGTCCAGCCGAACACCGTCAACAGCGCCAGCACGCCGAAGATCGTCATCTGCCACGGCCAGGTGAGGCCCGGGATGAAAGCGAGCAGGCCCGTGAGGATGCCGCCGGCCCCCAGCCACAGGAACCAGCCGCCGGGCACCACCAGCTCCAGCGCCAGCAGCACGAGGCCGATCACGAACCAGGCCCAGGGCCCGTACTGGATGAAGAGATCGAGCAGAACCATTGGAATGCTCCTCTAGCCGTGGGTTAAGTGTTGGTCGACGGCGGACGGGCGCTCGAGCCGCTGGCGGGCCGCGTCGCCGGCTTTTCGCCACCGAACGTCTCGCGGGCGATCTCGGCGATGCCGCCGATGGCGCCGATCACGCCGGCTGCATCGACCGGCATCATCAGCAGCTTCTGGTTGGGAGAGCGGGCAATGCCTTCCAGCGCCTTGATGTAATTGTTGGCGACAAAGTAGTTGATCGCCTGCACGCTGCCCGAGGCAATGGCGTCCGACACCACGCGCGTCGCTTCGGCTTCGGCTTCCGCCGACCGCTCGCGCGCTTCGGCATCGCGGAACGCCGCCTCGCGCCGGCCTTCGGCTTCCAGCACCTGCGCCTGCTTGGCGCCTTCGGCCTGCAGGATCGCCGCCTGCCGCTTGCCTTCGGCTTCGAGGATCAGCGCACGCTTCTCGCGCTCGGCCTTCATCTGCCGGCCCATCGACTCGATCAAATCCTTGGGCGGGTCGATGTCCTTGATCTCGATACGGGTGATCTTGAGGCCCCAGGGCGACACCGCCGCATCGACCACCTTGAGCAGGCGATGGTTGATCTCGTCGCGATTGGACAGCAGCTCGTCGAGGTCCATCGAGCCCATCACCGTACGGATGTTGGTCATGGTGAGGTTGAGTATGGCGTTCTGGAGATTGTTGACTTCATAGGCCGCGGCGGGCGCGTCGAGGATCTGGTAGAAGGTCACGCCATTGGCGGTCACCGAGGCGTTGTCCTTGGTGATGACTTCCTGGTGCGGCACGTCGAGCACCTGCTCCATCATGTTCATCTTGCGGCCGATGCCGTCGATGAACGGGATGATGAGGTTGAGCCCCGGCTTCAGGGTGCGGATGTAGCGGCCGAAGCGCTCCACCGTGTAATTGTAGCCTTGCGGCACGGTCTTCACCGCCGCCAGCAGCACCAGCACCGCCAGCACGCCCAGCACGATCAGGGTGATGCTGCCGCCATCGAGCGCAAAATCCATAATTATCTCCCCTGACGGTACCGGGGTGAATGAACAGAGCGGCACCGCACTGACTGAGAAATATGTGCCTCGGGCCCCCGGCGCAATGCACGGGGAACGTTTGGGGCAAACTTCCGTTGAATCAACGCGTTTGTGACCCCGGAGAGGGTCGCCGGCAGCGGCTTCACCGAATTCACGCCGGACGCTATCGTGCGCCATCCGTCCTTGTTCGGCCTGCGCCGCGACAAGGACGCCAAGGAGGTGACGCTTGCAACGCCCAAGTCTGTTCCCGTCCCCGCTAGAGCCAGCGCCCCCGCGCGGGGCAACGCCGTGAAGCCGCTGGTCTTCACCGACGCGATGGGCATCGCCGCCGCCGAGCGCTTGGGCGTCCGCCTGACCAGTCCCGACAAGATCGTCTACGAAGAGGGCAACATCACCAAGGCGCAGCTCGTCGCTTATTACGATGCGGTGGCCGAGCCGATGCTGCGCCACGTGGCGAAGCGGCCGCTATCGCTGGTGCGCCGCCCCACCGGCAGCAGCAAGCCGTTCTTCCAGAAGCACGACAGCGGCGGCTTCCCCGACGCCTTCAGGAAGGTGCAGATCACCGACACCACCGGCCCGACCGATATCTACCTGTATATCGACGATGCGGCGGGGCTGGTCGCCAGCGTCCAGATGTCGGCGCTCGAGCTCCATATCTGGGGCAGCCATATCGACAAGCTCGAACAGGCCGACCGCATCATCTTCGATATCGACCCCGATGAGGGACTCGACTTCGCGGCAACGAAGCAGGCGGCCAAGGACATCCGCGACCGGCTGGCGGCGCTCGGGCTAACGAGCTTTCCGATGGTCACCGGCGGCAAGGGCATCCACGTCATCGCGCCGCTGCGCCGCACGCTCGAATGGCCAGACATCAAGCAGTTCTGCCACGATTTCGCCGAGCGGCTGGCGACCGATGAGCCTGATCGCTTCACGAGCAACATCAGGAAGGCCAAACGCACCGGCCGCATGTTCGTCGACTATCTGCGCAACGAACGCGGCGCGACCGCGGTCAGCCCCTACTCCACCCGCGCCAAGCCCGGCTGCCCGGTGGCGACGCCTCTGCGCTGGGACGAGATCGACGCCCTCCCCACCGCCAATGCCTTCTCGCTCGGCGAAGCCGCCGCGCGGGCGCAGGGCCCCGACCCCTGGCCGGAATATTTCGACCTCAACCAGACCGTGACCAAGGCGATGATGAAGGAAGTGGCGGGGAAATAGTGCAAGCGGCCGCCCCCACCACCAGCTTCGCTGGTCCCCCTCCCCCGTTTCACGGGGGAGGATGTTCCCGACTGTGAAGTCTGCGCCTTATCCTCCCCCGTTTACGGGGGAGGGGGACCGCCGTAGGCGGTGGTGGGGGCGGTCGGAGTTACCGGCGCGTGCGGGGGACTAAATCCAGCCCTTGAGCTCATTGCGGATGATGCTTTCGAGCATGTTCATGCCGCCCTCGCTGTCATTGAGACAGGGGATGTAGGCGTAGTCGTCATGCCCGCCGCCCGCTTCCACGAACTGCTCATGGCCCGTGATGGCGATCTCTTCCAGCGTCTCGATGCAATCGACCGAGAAGGCCGGCGCCAGGACGGCAACCTTCTTCTTCTCGCGGGCGAGTTCCTCGAGCACCGACACCGTGTAGGGCTGCAGCCATTCGGTCGGGCCGAAGCGGCTCTGGAACGTCACTCTGAGCCTGTCTTCGCTCCATCCCAGCACTTCGCGCACGAGGCGCGTCGTCTTGAGGCACTGGCAGTGATAGGGGTCGCCTGCATCGCGATAGCTGGTCGGCGTACCGTGATAGGAAGTCAGCACCACATCCGGCACGAAGGGCAGCGCGGCGACGCCGTCGGCAATGGACTTGGCCAGCGCCGCCACATATTCGGGCG
Organism: Hyphomicrobiales bacterium; assembly: GCA_004144345.1. GTDB lineage: Bacteria > Pseudomonadota > Alphaproteobacteria > Rhizobiales > Devosiaceae > Devosia_A. The sequence goes on along the minus strand of SEEL01000055.1, from coordinate 11,677 downwards.
TCTCGAAATAGGCCGGCAGGGTGCGGATTGCCGGCTGCCAGCGCAGCGTCTTCAGCGCATCGAACGCCTTGTCATTGGCGGTGCCGGTGGTGGTCTGCGAATATTGCGGATAGAGCGGCGCGATCAGGATCTTCTGGCAGCCCGCCTTCTGCATCGCCTCAATCCGCGACTTCGTCGACGGATTGCCATAGCGCATGCCGAAATCGACCAGCACATCCTGCCCCAGCCGCGCCTGCAGCTTCTGTGCCTGCCGCCGCGTGATGACGCGCAGCGGACTCTCGTTCATTTCCTTGTCCCAGATGCGGGCATAGTTCGCGCCGCTCTTGCTCGGCCGCACGGTGAGGATCACGCCCTGCAGGATCGGCTGCCAGATCAGCGGATTGGTCTCGATGACCCGCGGGTCGCTCAGGAACTCGCTGAGATAGCGCCGCACGGACCAGTAGTCGGTGCCATCGGGCGTCCCCAGATTGAGCAGCAGCACCCCGATGCGGGGGGCTGGAATAGTGGGATGATCGGCGGGTTTCTGGACCGGCATAATCCTGCGCGCTTTAGAAGGCTTCTAATTTGCGCGCAACATAGTCGCCACGACGCCGGGCGCAAGTCCGGCCTAATGTCGCGCCCGCCGATCAGAGATTTCCGGACAGGAAATCGAAGATCAGCTTGGCATTGAGCGAGATCAGCAGCGCCGCGATCAGCACCGCCAGCGCCGTTAGCCAGCGCGGCGCGACGAGTTCGCCGAGCTTGGCCCGGCTGGCGGTGAACATCACCAGCGGGATCACCGCGAACGGCAATTGCAGGCTCAGCACCACCTGGCTGAGGATCAGCAACTGGCCCAGCTGCGCCTCGCCATAGATCAGGATCACGACGATCGCCGGGACGATCGCCACCAGCCGCGTCACCAGCCGCCGCGCCCAGGCGACGAGCTTGATGTCGATGAAGCCCTCCATGACGATCTGGCCCGCCATGGTGGCCGTCACCGTCGAATTGAGGCCGCAGCAGAGCAGCGCCACGCCGAACAGCACCGGCGCGATGGTCGAGCCGAGCAGCGGGTTCAACAGCCCATGCGCCACATTGAGATCGGCCACCACCTGGCCGGTGGTGTGGAAGGTCGCGGCCGCAAGGATCAGCAGCGAGGCATTGATGGTGAGCGCGAACATCAGCGCCACCGTCGAGTCGATGGTGGCGAATTTCAGCGCCTCGCGCTTTTCGGGCAGCGTGTTGCCATAGGCGCGGGTCTGGATGATGCCCGAATGGAGGTAGAGATTATGCGGCATCACGGTGGCGCCGATGATGCCGAGCGCCAGATAGAGCATATCCGGATTGGTGAAGACGTCCGTGGTCGGCGCAAAGCCCTTCACCACCGCGGCCCAATCGGGATTGGCCATCGCGATCTGGAAGATGAAGCAGAACGCGATCACGCCCATCATGGAGATGATGAAGGCCTCGATCCAGCGGAAGCCCTTGGTCTGCAGCCACAGGATCAGGAACACATCGAGCGCCGTGATCATGATGCCGATCTCGAGCGGGATGCCGAAGATCAGGTTGAGGCCGATGGCCGTTCCGATGACTTCGGCAAGATCCGTCGCGCAGATGGCGAGTTCCGCCAGCGCCCAGAGCGGCCAGGACAGCCAGCGCGGGAAGGCGTCGCGGCAGGCCTGCGCCAGATCCTTGCCGGTGCCGATGGCAAGCCGCGCGCATAGCGACTGCAACAGGATCGCCATGATGTTGGAGAGCAGCGCGATCGTCAGCAGCGCGTAGCCGAACTGGCTGCCGCCGGCGAGCGAGGTCGCCCAATTGCCGGGGTCCATATACCCCACGGCGACGAGATAGCCCGGCCCGACAAAGGCGAGGAAGCGCCGCCAGCCGGTGCTGCTGGCCCTGACGGGGATGGAACGGAAGACGTCGGCTAAGGGGGGCGTCGTGCTGTCGCGAAGCCAGGCGGGGCGGCGGGCGGGCGTGGTGTCCATCGGCTCTGCGCTCATGTCGAACGATCCTTTGTAGCGGCTTGTCCGCCGCCACTGCAAATCATTTGCAACAACTGGATTAGTTGCAAATCATTTGCAACTGGTTTTGTACACAGCTCAGATGGAACCCTTTGACTCCTCGCGTGTTGCCATCGTCCGGGGCTCAGATTGCGGGGAGTAGTGACTAAAGACGACGCACAGAAGTTGGCGCTCGAACGCTGGCGAAAACTGCCGCTGATGGAGCGGCAAACGCACAAGCAGGCTCAGGTGTTCGCGGCAAGTCTCGCCGACGAACTGGATTTCCGGACCATGGGAAATGAGCGCAAGGTCATCGCGGCCTGGCTCATCCGCGATATCGAAAAGACCAAGGAAGCGACAGCCGAGCTAGACGCTCGCGAGCAGCAGCACCACGCCGAAGCCGAAGACGGCAAGAGCGCCGCCTAGTTCCGCCCACCACAGCACGGACGCCGCCACTTTGTTGTCGGCGCCCGCCAGCCGCCGGGCGAGCCCCTTGGCCCCGACGGCGACCGCCGCCAGCGCCCCCGTGGTGATGGCCGTCCCGAGCCCCATCAGCAGCACCGCGACGATGCCCGCCGCCAGCAGCCCCTGGCTCAGCGCGAAAGCGAGCACGATCAGCGCGCCGGAACAGGGCCGGAGCCCCACCGCCAGCACCACCCCCAATTGCTCGCGCCAGCCGCCGCCCAGCTGGTCCGGCGTCACCACATGCGCGTGGCCGTGATCATGCTCATGATGGTCATGGCCATGCTGGTGGTCGTGATCGTGATGGTCATGCGCCAGATGCCGCCGCGCCAGCTCCCGCGTCGAGGCCGGCCTCGGCTCATGATGCCGGTGCCCGAGCCCGAAGATCTTCCGCGCGATCAGCCACGCGCCGAGCAGCACGATCAGCCCACAGGAGGCGACGCCGATCCAGTGCGCCGCATCGTTCATCGCGAGGCTGGTCATCCCCAGCACCAGCGCCGCCAGCAGCACGAAGCCGATCGCCACCAGCGATTGCAGCATGGCGCTGAGGAAGCTCAGCCCGACGCCCCGTCGGACCTGCGCTTCATTCGCCAGCACATAGGACGAGATCACCACCTTGCCATGCCCCGGCCCGGCCGCATGGAAGATGCCGTAGAGAAAGCTCAGCCCGCCCAGCACCCAGAACGCCGTCCAGTCGGTGCGCAGCGCATCGAGCGACTTGACCAGCGCCTGGTAGAAATCGGCCTGCTGCTGCCCGATCCAGCCGAGGAACCCGGTGCGCGGCAAGACCAGCCCCGGCTCCGGCGGCGGCCCGCCCAGCGGCAGATCGCCCGACGTCACCAGCGTTGGCGCGGCCGCGGCCATGTCATTGGCGGCATCGAGCGCCGTCGAAGGCGCCGTCTCCGCCACCGCCAGCGGCAGGCCCGTCGCACTGCCACCCGGGCAGTCGATGACGATGGCGCCCTGCACGCCGCGCATCTGCTGCTCGAGCTCCGGCGGCAGCCGCAGAATGTCGGGCCCGAGCGCCAGCAGCTCTTCCTGCAACGCGTCGGACATCGGCTGCGGGTCGGTCAGCGTCACGCGGCAATTGGCCGGCGCATTGACCAGTTGCACCGCGTCCGCACCGGCGAAGCTGATCGCCACGTAATATTCGGGATCGTTGATCGCGAGTTCGAGCCGCTGCTTGATCAGATAGGGCGACTCCACCGCGACGTCGAAGCGCAGCGTCTGCTTGCCGCCGGCATAATCCATCACCGGATTGCTGCCATAGCCGAACCGCAGATTGTCCGGCCCCTCGCCTGCGAAGGTGTAATAGTCGTACTCGCCGAGCCCCTGCATGTTGTCGTCGGCCAAGGGCTGCAATTCCTCGCGGCTCACCACGCCGTCGAGATTGCTGTCCAGCCCCTGCACCGCCCAGGCCGAATAGCCCTCGTCGAACGTCCAGTCATTGTGGACGCCGATCACCTGGCCCGCATCGTTGAAGGTGATCGTCGCGCGGGCATCGATGAAGATATGCGGATGCGCCAGCGCCGGCAGCGGCAGCAGGGCAGCGAAAGCCGCCATTGCGCGGTGCGGAAGACGAATCATGTTCTAGCTGAACGGATGCACTTCGAACCATTTGACGAGATGGTCGATCAGTGCGCGGACCTTGCCCGCAAGGTGGCGGCGATGCGGATAGACCGCCATCAGGCGTGAGCCGGTTTGCACATAGCCCTGCAACACTTCCTTGAGCCGCCCCTCGGCAATCATCGGGTCGGCGAGGTACCCCGGCAATAAGGCGATGCCAAGGCCGGCCATCGCCGCGTCGCGCGCCGAGAGCGGCGAGTTGACCCGCACCGGCCCGTTCACATGGATCGAGACCGTCTGCCCCTTGTCGATGAAGCGCCAGTTCGCCTGGCCCTGGAGATTGGTGTCGATGATCGCCGCATGGTTGCGGAGGTCCTCGGGCGTCTGCGGCGTGCCATGCGCATCGAGATAGATTGGCGAGGCCACCACCGAATGCTGCATGTCGGCGATCCGCCGCGCGATCAGCGATGAATCCTGCGCCGCCGAAATCCTCAGCGCCACGTCGATGCCCTCATCGACGAGATCGACGAAGCGGTCCTCGAGCCTGAGATCAAGCGTCACTTCCGGATGCTCGGCGAGAAAGGCGAAGATCGCCGGCGCGAGGATCATCTCGCCGAAATTGCGCGCCGCCGACACGCGCAGCAAGCCGCGCGGCGCCGCCGTCTGGTCGAGGATCGAATTGTCGAGATCGTCGAGCTGCTGCAGCAGCTGGCTCGCTTCGCGGTAATAGGCCTCGCCCGCTTCGGTGAGGCTGAGCTTCCGCGTCGTGCGGTTCATCAGCCGCACCCCGAGATAGTCCTCGAGATCGGTCACATATTTGCTGAGCAGCGCCTTCGACCGCCCATGCTGGCGCGCCGCCGCCGAAAAGCCGCCGGCGTCGAACACTTGGACGAAAGCGCGGATGCGCGCGAGATCCTGAGACATTGATCAGGGATAACGTATGGATTGGTGAACAATCAACTCACGAGATTTCGCTGTCGGGTCCTTCTCCCCCGCCTCGCGGGAGAGGTTCGCTGCCTACCCCGTCAGCCGCCCGAAGCGGCGGTCGAGCAGCATCGTCGCGGTCACCACGAGGAAGGCGAACAGCACCATTCCGGCCGACACCCAATGCGCCTTCAGCCATTCGCCGCGCTCGACGAAATCATAGATGGCGATCGACAGCACCTTGGTCTTGCCCGGAATATTGCCGCCGATCATCAGCACCACGCCGAACTCGCCGATCGTATGCGCGAAGGTGAGGATCACGCCCGTGAGGAACCCCGCCCGCGTCTCCGGTACGATGACGCGGGTGAAGGTGGGCCAGCGCCGCGCCCCGAGTGTCTGCGCCGCCTCGATGGGATCGGGCCCCATCGACTCGAACGCCACCCGGATCGGCTGCACCATGAAGGGCAGCGAGTAGAGGATCGAGCCGATCACCAGCCCTTCGAAGGAAAACGCCAGCGTCCGCGCCCCCCACAGCGCCGCCAGCGGCCCGCCCGGCCCGCTCGGCCCCAAAGCGAGCAGCAGATAGAAGCCGATCACCGTCGGCGGCAGCACCAGCGGCAGCGCTACGATGGCCGCGACCGGCTCGCGCCAGCGCGACGGCGTCCGCGCCAGCCACCAGGCGATCGGCGTGCCGATGACCAAGAGCAGGATTGTGGTGACACCAGCCAGCGAGGCCGTCAGGATGATGGGCGGCAGGATTTCGTCGAGCGTCGGCATAACGCTATTCTAGCACATATCCCGCGGCCCGGATAATCGCCGCCGCCTCGTCCGAGCGGAGATAGTCGAGGAACGCCGTCGCCGCCTCATTGGCCTCGCCGTTCTTGAGCAGCACCGCATTCTGCCGGATCGCCGGATAGTCCTCCTGCGGCGGCAGCCAGATCTGCGTCGCCGGCTCGCCGAGCACCTGGCTCAGCGCCACGAAGCCGACCTCCGCATTGCCGCTGTCGATGAATTGCAGCGCCTGCGTGATGTTCTGGCCGGTGACGATCTTCGGCGTCAGCGCCTCCGTCAGCCCCAGTGCCGCGATCACCGCCACCCCGGCCGCCCCATAGGGCGCGGTGACCGGGTCGGCGATGGCGATATGCTGGAACGCGCCCGCCCGCAGTACCGCCGCGCCATCGGTCAGATCGAGCGACGGCGAATAGAGCGCCACCTTGCCGACCGCGTAGGTGAACTCGGTGCCCTCGACGCCAAAACCGTCGGCGATTGCCGTGCCCGTGCGCTTGTCGTCGGCCGACAGGAACACATCGAACGGCGCCGCCTGCGTGATCTGCGTATAGAGCGCCCCCGTCGCGCCGAAGCTGAACACCACATCATGGCCGGTGGCAGCCGAGAAATCCGCGCCGATCTGCTCGGCGACCTTGGTGAAGTTCGCGGCGACCGCCGCATTCACCGTTCCGGCGTGTGCCATGGGCACGAAGGCGAGGCTGGCGACAGTGGCGAAGGCAAGCAGGGCGCGCATAGAACTCTCCCGATATGTCCGAATGACTATATCGCTTGTCGCAAAGCTGCCCCGGCCGGGCAAGATTTAATTCCGGCCGGACATATCGAGACGTTTCGAGATTGCCGCAACATCGGCGGCGATGGCCTTGCGGCTGGCTTCCTGCATGGCGCGGTAGCGCTCCAGCACGAGCTGGCCATCGGCGCTGAGGCTCGCGCCGCCCTGCCCTGCGCCGCCGCGCGAGGTTTCGACCAGCGGCGTCCGCCAGCCCTCGTTCATCGCCTGCACCAGCGACCAGGCGCGCTTGTAGCTCATGCCCATGCGCTTGCCGGCGGCGGCAATCGAGCCGGTTTCGGCGATGCCTTCAAGCAGATCTGCCCGGCCGGGGCCGACATAGAAATCGTCGGAGAAGGTGACGCGCAGATGGGTGAGCCCCGGCGCGCCGCTCCGCTTCGCCATGTGTCAGGCCTTTTTCAGCGCCGCGGCCTCGCGGGCGAGGCTCTCGATGCGCTTCCAGTCGCCGGCTTCGATCGCGTCCTGCGGCATGATCCACGAGCCGCCGACGCAGATCACGTTGGGCAGCGCCAGATATTCCTTCGCCTTGACGATATCGATGCCGCCGGTCGGACAGAAGGTGATGTCGCTCAGGGGCGAGGCATAGGCCTTCAGCACCTTGACCCCGCCCAGCGCTTCGGCCGGGAAGAATTTGAGGAAATTGTAGCCATGCTCGCTCGCCGTCATCGCCTCGGTCGGGGTGCCGATGCCGGGCAGCAGCGGGATCGAGAACCCGTCGGCCGCTTCGAGCAGCCGGGGCGACGCGCCAGGCGACACCATGAACTGGCAGCCCGCATCCACCGAGTGGCCCATCTGCAGCGGCGATCGCACCGTGCCCGACCCGACCACGGCGCCGGCAACCTTGGCCATCTCCTCGATCACCTGCAGCGCATGCGGCGTGCGCAGCGTCACTTCCAGCACCGGCAGCCCACCGGCCACCAGCGCCTCGGCCAGCGGCCGCGCCTTCTGCACATCGTCAAGAATGATCACCGGAATGACCGGTGCCAGCGAGAGCGTCGAACGGAGGGCAGCGGTATCTTGCGGCATGGCGAACTCCTCAGGCGTTTGGCTCAGTTAGGCCGTTCACGCCATGAGTGCAAGCTCACTCGCTCAGCAGATATTCCGCCACCGCCTGCCGGTCGGCATCGGTCCATTGCGAGGTCTCGTCGGCGATCACTTCGGCCATTGTGCCGCCCAGCGTGTCGAAGCCCGGGGTAAAGCCGTCGGTCAGCGACTGGACGAGGCCCGGCACGTCATATTGATGCGCTTCGAGGTCGGCCTTGAGCAGCGACGGCGCCTTGCCGCCCGGCCCACCGGCGCTGTTGCCGGCGAGTTCGCGGCCCGCTTCCAGTCCGCCCAGCACGTTGCGCGGGCTGTGGCAGCTGACGCAGTGCCCCGGCCCGAACACGATGTATCGGCCGCGGTTCCACGCCTCGGATCTGGCCGGATCGGGCACAAAACGCTGCGGCGTGAAGAACAGATGCTTCCAGCCCGCCATGGCCAGCCGGATATTGAACGGGAAGCCGACGTCATGCGCCCGCGACGGCGTGTCGACCGCCGGGATCTGCTGCAGCGCGGCGTACAGATCGACGATGTCCTGGTCGCTCATCAGCGTGTAGCTGTCATAGGGGAACGCCGGATAGAGATGCCCCTGCGGCCCCTCGCCATCGCTCATGGCCTTGGAGAACTGCGCCAGCGTCCAGCCGCCAAGGCCGGCACTCGCGGACGACGTGATGTTGGGCGGATAGAACGTGCCGAACGGCGTCGGGAGCCCCGCGCCGCCCGCCAGCATCGCGTCCTTGTTCTTTGGGTCGGTGTGGCAGGTGACGCAGCCGCCCAGCCGGATCAGATACTCGCCCCGGCTCGCATCCGCCACCAGTGTCAGATCGCGCGCCGGCCCGGTCACCGGCGTCAGCATATAGATGCCGGCCCCCGCGCCCACCACGATCACGCCAAGGATGATCCACCGCAACAGCCGCATGCCGCCCTCCATTGCCCGCGAAGAAAGCAGAGGCATGGGCAGTGGGCAACTGAACTATATTTTACAGGAACGGGATTAAGGCCGGTGGTATGGCGCGCCCTTAGCGCTTCTTCGCCAGCGCCGCGTCCACTTCCGCCCGGCTCGGCGGGTTGGCCCCGACCCGGCTGCAATTGATGCCGGCGGCGACCGCGCCGAACCACAGCATCTCGCCCAGCTTGTCGCCCGAGAGCTTGTCGAGCTTTTCCGGCGCCAGCGCGCGATGGTCGCGCAGCCAGGTGAGCATGCCCGCCATCAGCGTGTCGCCGGCGCCGACATTGTCGCCGCCCTTTTTCGCCGGATAGATCGGCGACTCCGCCCGCGCTTCGCGGGTGAAGGCGAGCGAGCCTTCCTTGCCGCGGGTGATCACCACCAGCTTGACGTTGGACCGCGCCAGCAGCGCCCCGGCATGCGCCTCGAGCGGCTTGCCCTTTTCGAGATAGTCGAGATCCTCGTCGCTGACCTTGACGATATGTGCGAGGTCCAGCATCCGGCCGAGCCGCTGCTTGTAGGCCGCCATGTCGGTAATCACCGCCGGCCGCACATTGGGGTCGATCGAGATCGTCGCGCCCATCGCCGCGGCGACCTTGGCGGTCTCCATCCAGGCCCGCGCGTCATAGGCTTCGATCGGGCAGAAGCCGCCGAACTGGAACAGCTCGATCTTGCGCGGCAGCGCCTCGATCAGCCCTTCCTTGGAAAAGGCCCGGTCGGCATGCCGGTAGAACTGGTAGCGCGGATTGCCCTTGCCGTCGTCGGAGACCACCGCCAGCGTCGTCGGTTCCTTGACGCGCTTCTTGAGCAGCACCTTGACCCCCGCCTCCTTGAGCGGGTCGAGGATCATGGTGCCGAACTTGTCTTCGCTGATCGGGCAGAGAAAGCCCGTATCGTGGCCGAGCCGCTTCAGCGCAATGGCACAATTCATCGGCGAGCCGCCGGCATGGGCGGTCATCGGCATGACGCCGTCCTTGATCGGCTTTTCCTTGAGATCGATCAGGCTTTCGCCGCCGACTACGAACATTTGTGAACCTCCCGCGTGCCGCTTCTCCGTTACAATGGGGCGGATCGCTGTTTCAAGGGTTGGCGCAGCCATTGCCCTGTGTATTCTGGCGGTTCGGGAGGACTACACATCTTGGCTTTCGCCTTGCGCATCACGCGCATCATCGACGAGATCAGCCGGCTTGTCGGCCTCGTTGCAATTTGGCTTGTGCTCTTTTCGGCCCTGTTGAGCGCCTTCAACGCCGTCTTCCGCTATTCCATCGCCGCCATGCTGCAACTCGAGCGCAATTACGGCGGCGGCATCTTCGGCGGCATGGTGCATTTCTACACCCAATACTCCAACGTCCTCTCCGAATCTGTCTGGTACATGTTCGGCGGCATGGTGATGCTGGGCGGCGCCTGGACGCTCAAGCTGAACGAGCATGTCCGCGTCGATCTGCTCTACGGCGCCATCTCCGAGCGCGCCCGCACCTGGATCGACCTGCTCGGCGGCCTGTTCTTCCTGCTGCCGCTGTGCATCCTCCTGATCTACTTCACCTGGCCGTGGTTCATGGAGGCCTGGACGCGCAACGTCATGTCCAACGCCTCGGGGGGCCTGCCCCGCTGGCCCGTCCGCCTCATGCTGCCGCTGGGCTTCGGCGTGCTGCTGCTGCAGGGCATCGCCGAGATCATCAAATGCATCGCTGCACTCACGACCAGCTACCATCGTGAGTTCGCCTACGAGAAGCCGATCCAATGATCGAATTTGTCACCGAGAACATGGGGCCGATCATGTTCGGCGGCCTCGTCCTGTTCCTCGTCATCGGCTATCCGGCCGCCTTTTCGCTCGCCGCGATCGGCCTGTTCTCGGGCATCGTCGCCATCCAGCTCGGGCTGATCGCCCCCAACTTTCTCGGCAACCTCACCTACCAGCTCTATGGCGTCATCAGTAACGAGCTGCTGCTCGCCATTCCGTTCTTCACCTTCATGGGCGTGATCCTCGAAAAGTCCGGCCTCGCCGAGGATCTGCTCGAAGGCTTCGGCCAGCTCTTCGGCGGCGTGCGCGGCGGCCTGAGCTATGCCGTCATCATCGTCGGCGCCATCCTCGGCGCCATCACCGGCACCGTCGCCGCCTCGGTCATCGCCATGGGCCTCATCTCGCTGCCGGTGATGATGCGCTACGGCTACAATGTGCGCCACGCCACCGGCGTCATCGCCGCCTCGGGCACCATCACGCAGCTGATCCCGCCCTCGCTGGTGCTGATCGTCCTCGCCGACCAGCTGCAGCGCTCACCCGGCGAAATGTATATCGGCGCCACCGGTGCCTCGATCCTCCAGGTCCTGCTGTTTGCCGGCTGGGTGTTCATTCTCTCGATCATCCGCCCGCAGGATGTGCCGGCCCTGCCGCCCGAAGCGCGCACCCTGCGCGGCTGGCCGCTCTGGTCCAAGATCATCCGCGGCATGGTGCCGAGCCTCGCCCTCATCTTCGTCGTGCTGGGCACCATCCTGATGGGCCTCGTCACCCCCACCGAAGCGGGCGCCATGGGCGTCGTCGGCGCCGTGTTGCTCGCCTGGTTCAACGGCCGGCTCAGCTGGCGGCTCACCTGGGAGGGCATGACCTCGACCATGCGCCTCACCGCCATGGTGGTGTTCATCCTGCTCGGCGCCCGCGTCTTCTCGCTGGTGTTCCAGGGTGTCGGCGGCGGCCACTGGATCGAGCATCTGCTGTCGCATCTGCCCGGCGGCGTGGTCGGCTTCCTCATCTTCGTCAACATCTTCATCTTCGTGCTGGCGTTCTTCCTCGATTTCTTCGAGATCGCCTTCATCGTCATCCCGCTGCTGGTGCCCACCGCCAATGCGCTCGGCATCGACCTCGTCTGGCTGGGCGTGATGATCTGCGCCAACATGCAGACCAGCTTCATGCATCCGCCCTTCGGCTTCGCGCTGTTCTACCTGCGCGGCATCGTGCCCCGCGAAAAGGTCAAGACGCGCGACATCTATCTGGGCGCCATCCCCTGGCTGGTATTGCAATTGATGCTGGTGGGCGCCCTCATCATGTGGCCCGAACTGGTGACGCTCTTCCTCACCAAGCCGGTCGACGTCGATCTGGACACCATCGAGATCGTCATCCCGCCGCCCACCACCAGCATCGAGCCGCCCGCCTTCTCGATCGCCCCGCCGCCCAATTTCGGCGAC
>SEEL01000009.1 GCA_004144345.1 Hyphomicrobiales bacterium | reverse complement strand
GAGGGGGGACCACGCGCAGCGTGGTGGGTGGGGGTGCCGCTGGTGCGGATCTGGCCTCAGCTCGGCCGGGGCCTGGCGCCGTATTGGTTGTCGCCGCTGGTGCCGGGGAGCAGGATCAGGACGACGAATAGGTAGATCGCGCCAAGCGCCAGGGCCGCATCGAGCCAGCCGACGATGTCGGGGGCGTTGGCGAAGGTGTGGATGATGACGCTGGCGAGGAAGAGGATCTGCCAGATCACGGCATCGACGCCGCTGCGGCCGCGGTCGTGGCGGCGGCGGACGGTGAGGTCGGTCCAGATGATCGAGGCGAGCAGCGCGAGGCCGACCGTCGCGTAGGGGTGGAGGCCGACATAGGGGAAATGCAGCACCGTGGGCGGGCTGGTGACGGCGAAGATCGCGTCATAGCTCACCGGCCGGGTGAAGCCGAAGAAGGCGAGCGCGCCGATGGCGATCGCGAGGATCAGCAGATAACCCACGCTGTGGCCGATGAACATCGAGCGGCAGAGCCGCTGGCTGTTGGCCTGTTCGGTCAGCGTCAGGCCCGGCTTGGGCGTTCCTTCGAGTGCGTGTGACATTGGCCCCTCCCAGAGGGACCAATGAAAGCGCGGCCCGGTCAGTCGCGCAAGAGGTCGTTGATCGAGGTTTTGCTGCGGGTCTGCTCGTCGACGCGCTTGACGATGACGGCGCAATAGAGCGACGGGCCCGGCTGGCCGTTGGGGAGCGGCTTGCCCGGCAGATTGCCCGAGACGACGACCGAATAGGGCGGCACGCGGCCGATGAAAATCTCGCCGGTGGCGCGGTCGATGATCTTGGTCGAGGCGCCGATATAGACGCCCATCGACAGCACCGAGCCTTCGCCGACCACGACGCCCTCGACCACTTCGGAGCGGGCGCCGATGAAGCAATTGTCTTCGATGATGGTGGGGCCGGCCTGCATCGGCTCGAGCACGCCGCCAATGCCGACGCCACCCGAGAGATGCACGTTCTTGCCGATCTGGGCGCAGGAGCCGACAGTGGCCCAGCCATCGACCATGGAATTGTCATCGACGAAGGCGCCGATATTGACGAAGCTCGGCATCAGGATGACGCCCTTGCCGATATAGGCGCCGCGGCGCGCGATCGAGCCCGGCACGGCCCGGAAGCCGGCCTCGCGGAAGCGGTTCTCGCCCCAGCCTTCGAACTTCGACGGGACCTTGTCCCACCAATTCGTGCCGCCGGGGCCCTGGATGACCGAATTGTCGTTGAGGCGGAAGCTCAGCAGCACCGCCTTCTTCAGCCACTGATTGACGGTCCAGCTGCCATCGGCCGCCTTGTTGGCGACGCGGGCCTTGCCGCTGTCGAGTGCTTCGAGCGCGGCATCGACCGCCTCGCGGACTTCGCCCTTGGTCGACGTCGAAATCTCGGCCCGTGCCTCCCAGGCGGCATTGATGGTGGTTTCGAGCGAATTGTCGGCCATGTGCAGTCCCCTTGATACGGGAAGCGTCATGGCAAGCCGCTTCCGGCGAGTCAACGCGCGCTTAACCGCAGCCCGATAGGATTCGCGCTGAACCGGAGATCGTCATGGCTGTTCGCCCTCGCCGGCCCACGCCGCTCAGAACGTCCAAGCAGGACGTTGCCGCCGTCAAGCGCAGCCCGCAGACCCCGCAGACGGCGTCGGCCGCGTTCCGGCTGGCCTTTGCCGATGACGAGTTCCTGACTTCGGACGATACGCGCGGCGTGCGCTTCCAGCTCGAATATCTGAAGCCGGAATTTTCGCTGCGCGAACGCGGCATCCGCTCGACCGTGGTGCTGTTCGGCGGGGCGCGCATTCCCGAGCCGGGCAAGGCCGCCTGGGCGGCCCGCACGCAAAAGCAGAAGCGCAACCTCGAGCGTGCCAGCCGCTATTACGACGAAGCGCGGCGCTTCGCCCAATATGCGTCGCTGACCTCGGAGGCACTGGGCTACAAGGACTATGTGGTGGTGACGGGCGGCGGCCCGGGCGTGATGGAGGCGGGCAATCGCGGCGCCGCCGATGTCGGCGCGCCCTCGATCGGCTTCAACATCGTGTTGCCGCACGAGCAGGCGCCGAACCCCTATATCAGCCCGGACCTCTGCTTCAACTTCCACTATTTCGCGACGCGCAAGATCCACTTCCTGCTGCGGGCGCGGGCCGTGGCGATCTTCCCCGGCGGCTTCGGCACGCTCGACGAATTCTTCGAGACGTTGACGCTGATCCAGACCGGCCGCATGGAACGCGTGCCGCTGCTGCTGTTTGGAATGGAGTTCTGGGAGAAGGTGCTGAACTTCAAGGCGCTGGCCGACGCCGGCACCATTTCGCCCGAAGATGTGAAGCTGTTCACCGTGGTGGACAGCGCCGAGCAGGGCTGGAACGTCGTTCGCCGGCACTACAATCTGCCGGATGTCGAGCTGCCGGGTTAGCGGATCCCGCGCAGGAACGTCGCCAGATTGTCGGTGACGTGGTGGACATGGGGTTCGCCGCTGCGGCCGAGTTCCCAGCTTTCTACCTGGTCGTGGACGAAATCCTCGGCGGCGACCACTTGCACGGTGACCATGCCGACATCGTGCGGCACCAGCAGATTTTTTTCGAGATCGTCGAACATCGCCGCCTTGGTGGCGTCGATGCCGTGCTGGGCGAAGAATTCGCCATAGGCCTCGGGCAGGGGCTTGGGCTTGAACTTCATCGAGCGGATATCGAAGATATCGGTGAAGATGTCGCCGACGCCGACCTGCTTGAGCACCGACGAGGCGTGGCCGACATCGCCATTGGTGAGGATGAATTTACGGCCGGGCAGGGCCGTGAGCATCGCGGCGAGATCGGGATGCGCCGGCACGCCCGAATAGTCGATGGCATGCACGGTCTTGAGGAAATGGTCGGGATCGACCTGATGATGCAGCATCAGCCCGTGCAGCGTCGTGCCGTGATCGCGGTAATAGGTCTTCTGCAGCGCCCGCGCCTCGGCATAGGGGAGGCCGGTCACATCGACCATGTAGGCCGAGATCAACAAATCGATCTGCGCGAACAGATTGCACTCGCGGGCATAGAGCGTGTTGTCGAGATCGAACACCCAGTCGGTGACATGTGCGAAGTTCGGGCGGGCGGCAGCGGGCTGGTTCATGCCCCGATTATGCCAGATCGGCCGGCCGGTTTCATCTGCGACTTTGCGCAGCGGCGTCAGCGGGTGTCGTTGAAGGCCTTGAGCTTGCGGGCAAAGCGTTGCCAGACCCGGATGGCGCGGGTCGGGCGGCTGAGTACTGATACTTATTATTATTCGGCATCCCCCTGGGGCGCGTCGCTGGTGCGGCTCTTCTGGTTGAAGCCGCCGCTGACATTGGCGTCGGGGGCGTCCTTGTCCTTCTTCAGCGGCCGCTGATTGGCGATCTGGCGCGCAATCTCGTGCGCCTTCTGCTTGGTCTCGGGAAGTTCGGTGGTGGGCATGTCGAGGTCCTCCGCAATGTCGGAGGGTAACTGCGCCCTGCGCGTTTGGTTTCGCCTCCGGCGATGAATTTGCCGGGCCGGAACCAACGGCCGTTTCGCAATTTGAGGGCGCAGGCGGGCACTGGTCCCGCTTGGCACAATTGATGGAGTGACGAAATGGCCGAGGCCAAGAACGACAAGACCCTGGACGATCTCTTCCTCGATACGCTGAAGGACATTTACTACGCCGAAAAGCAGATCCTGAAGGCGCTGCCGAAAATGGCCAAGGCGGCCGAGTCGGATGAATTGCGCGCCGGCTTCGAGCAGCACCTCGCCGAAACCGAAGGGCAGGTCGACCGGCTCGAACAGATCTTCGCGATGCTGGACAAGCCGGCCCGCGGCAAGACCTGCGACGCCATCCTCGGCATTCTCGAGGAAGGCAAGTCGATCATGGACGAGTTCAAGGGCGCCCCGGCGCTCGACGCCGGGCTGGTGTCGTCGGCGCAGGCAGTCGAGCATTATGAGATTGCCCGCTATGGCACGCTCAAGACCTGGGCCGAACAGCTCGGCTACAAGGACGCGGTGAAGCTGCTCGATGCGACGCTTAAGGAAGAGATCGCCACCGACCAGAAGCTGAGCCAGGTCGGCATCACGGAAGCCAACCGCAAGGCCGCCTGAGGCGGATGACCTCGAAGAGCGCCGGAATCCCAAGTTCCGGCGCTTTCACCTGCGCACCGTGCAGTTCAGCTCTGCAGAATTGTCTCAATCAAATGATTGATTGAGACAGCGGCCGGGTATAAGCCCGCCGCCCATGATCGAGCTGCCACCCCTTTCGCCCAAGCGGGCCGCCTCCGACGACCGCCGCGCCGCCATTGCGCTGGCGGCGCGCGAGATCATCGTCGAAAAAGGCGTCGAGGGGCTACGCACCCGCGATATCGCCGACCGCGTCGGCATCAACGTCGCGACGTTGCATTATCATGTGCCGACCAAGGAAGCGCTGATCGAGCTGGTGGCGGAGTCGCTGCGCCGCGAGTTCATGCAACAGAATATCGACCGGCCGCGCGCCCATCTGCCCGCGGCGCAACGCATGGACCTCGAATTCGTCGACTTCCGCGAGCTTGCACTCGAAAAGCCGGGCGTCATGCTGGTGTTCTCCGAACTGATCGAGCGGGCGCGGCGCGACGAGCGCATGGCGGCGGCCATCCTGCCGATGAAGCGGTACTGGCGGCAGATGCTGGTCGACCTGCTGTCAGAAGGTGTCAGCGAGGGCGCCTATCGTGCCGATCTCGACCCTGAAGCGGCCGCCACGATCATCATGTCGTCGATGATCGGCTTCTGCCGCAACCCGAACAAGAACTCCGACGCGTTCGACCGCCTGGTCGGGGAATTGCAGCGCGCCATTCGCAAGCCAAACCAGCCGAACGGAAACTAGAACATGAATGCACAATTTCACGTTCCCCAATCGAAGGCCGAAGCCGATCCACGCCGCTGGCTGGCGCTGGCCGTGCTGCTGATCGCCAATTTCATGAATCTGATGGACGTGACGATCGTCAATGTCGCCATCCCCTCGATGCAGGAAAACCTCGGCGCCGACGCCAGCCATATCCAATGGGTGATCGCCGCCTATGTGCTGGCCTTCGCGCTGGGGCTGCTGCCGTTCGGGCGGCTCGGCGATATTGTCGGGCGCACCCAGATGTTCCTTATCGGTGTGACCGCCTTCACCATCGCCTCGGCGGCCTGCGGCCTCGCGCCCTCGATCGAATGGCTGATCGCCGCGCGCGTCCTGCAGGGCCTGGCGGGCGCCATCATGACGCCGCAGGTGCTGGCCATCGCCACCGTGACGTTTCCGCCCGAGGAACGCGGCCAGTCCTTCTCGCTGTTCGGCCTCAGCGCCGGCCTTGCGGCGGTGGCCGGCCCGATCATCGGTGGCCTGTTGATCGGCGCCAATTTCGGCGGCCTCGACTGGCGCCCGATCTTCCTCGTCAACGTGCCGATCGGCATTCTCGCCGTGGTGCTGGGCTGGTTCATCATCCCGCGTCCGCCGGGCCATCCGGGAATGCGCAACGACTATGTCGGCATCGCCCTGTTCGGCGCCTCGATCGTCGCGCTGGTCTATCCGCTGGTTGAAGGCCGCACCTATGGCTGGCCGGCCTGGAGCTGGGGCCTCATGGCGGCGTCCTTCGTCGGCCTCGCGCTGTTCGTTTTGTGGGAGCGGCGGCAGGCGCAGACCAACGCGCCGCAAGTGCTCAATTTCAGCCTCCTCACCAATCCCGGCTATCTGCTCGGCATGGCGATTGTCACCGTGTTCGCGTCGGGCATTCCCGGCTTCTTCATGGTGATCTCGATCCTCCTGCAGGGTGGCTTCGGCTTCACCCCGCTGATGTCGGGCCTCACCAATCTGCCCTTCTCGGTGGGCGTGCTGCTGGTGTCGCTGGTGGCCGGCCGGTTCGGTTCGCGTTACCTGCGCACCCGTGCAGCAGTGAGCGCGCTGCTGCTCGCCGGCGGCATGCTGTGGATGCATTTCATCGTGGCGGGCATTGTCGACGAAATCGACCATTGGTGGTTCCTGCCGCCGCTGCTGATCGCCGGCATCGGCCTCGGCCTCGGCTTCTCGGCCCTGTTCCAGGCCGTGCTGTCGACGGTGCCGCCGCGCGACGCCGGCTCGGGCGCCGGAGCCCTGCAGGCGTTCCAGCAGGTGGGCGGCGCGGTCGGCGTGGCGCTGATCGGCCAGATCTTCTTCTCGAGCCTCGAAGGGGCGCGGGAATGGGGCGCGACCTCCATGCACCAGGCCTTCACCGTCTCGGCGTCGACCGCCATCTGGTACCTCGTCGGAAGCTTCTCGTTGGTGTTCGTGCTGGTGCTGTTCCTCAAGGGGCGGCCAAACGCCGGGCAGGGCACGGCACAGGCCGGGCCGCCGGTGATGGCGGAAGCATGAGATTATGAAGGGGCGCGCCGGCGCCCCTTTTGTTTCTGCGCAGGCCCGGACTAAATAGCGACCAGTTCGGCGATTTTGGCAGCGACTTCGGCCATGGACTCTTCGGCGGTGCTCAGCCCGGCGCGAGAGGCCAGTAGGAGGCTAACCTGCTCAAGTTCTTCATACGTCGTTCCGTGAACAACCGGGACAAGCCGCTCACGCCGAAGAAGTGCCGAAAGCTCTTTGTCTGCGATCCCTTCCGCCGGAAGGCGTCGCAACATAGCCGGGGTCACGAGAACTATACCGACGCGTGAGTTTACCAAACCCTTGTCTATCGCCCGCATCATGGGCACCCCAAGACCAAGGTCCTTCTCGCTAAACCAAACACGGACACCGCGAGCTTCGAGCAGGTCATGCAATTCTTTAGCAGAGCCTTGCCTGTCGTCCCAAGCGTGACACAGAAACACGTCTCGAAGATCAGGCTGCGAAGCCGCTAGGCTCTCCACGTTTTCTCGAACCGGTGTGAGCGCCTGTACCTGCTCGGGCGTGTACCATGCTGCCGAGCCCGCTCCGGACCAGCGCGGCTTTGAAGTGCGCCGTCCCGATCCGCCGCTGCTCCGACCGCTGCTGCTCCCGGAGGAGGAGTGTGAGGGGGAGTAGTATGATGCGCGGCTGCTGTAGTCGCTGCCATACCCTCCATAACTGCGGCCATAGCGACCTCCGCATGCAGGACAAGCCGCTGCGGCGGCCGATGAGCGATGCCCCCTCACTGGTGCAGTGCATCTAGACATGCCTCTCCGTCTCCTTAGCTATCCCGCAAGCTTGCGATTTAGGACGACCTGTAGTTGTTGCGGGTCATCGACAACGAATAGTTCCTCCAGTTTGCCGTCCACTACACACGGGAAATGAGAGGAGTAATAACTGACTACTTATCCGATTCTTTGGTCGGCATGAACTTTTTATACTTATGTTGTGGCCTCAAATCTATCAGTGCCACATGCAGGGTCTGCCCTTGAGGACGACGATACTCTCTAAGTCACTGGCCATCGCTTCGGCAGGTTTCGACTTTTGAGTCATGCCACGCGAGATGGTGCCAGCCATGAGGGCCTTGGCGTCGCGCATGTTGATCTCTGGAATGAGCTTCTTGTTGGCGTCGAGCGCCCCGTAGACGTCGGTCAGGGACAGCAGGCGCCGAGGGAAGTTGCTCGAGTCACACGCGTCGACACGGGCGCCTTCGGATGGCGGGATCTGATGTGTGCCGATGCGCCCGGCACCATCTTCAGCACCGGCGTCCCTTGCGTAACGACGGCTGTTGCCAGGACGCCCAGGACAGACTAAGTAGATGACATGTCATCTGATGCCGCGTCCGACGTTTCTTCGAAGGTTGTGCTGCCGGAGCGGTCCGAACGCTTCGGACGCCTGCTCGGCAGCGTGTTCAGGAAATGGCGGCGCTATGTCGATGACGAGTTCCGCGATCTGGGCTTCACCGATGCGACGCGCGGCCCGCTCATCGCGCTGCACGATCATGCGGGGGAGGCGATGCGCCAGCGCGATCTCGCCGACTATCTCGGGCTTGAGGCGTCGGCGCTGGTGCGGGTGATCGGTCTGCTCGAAGAGCGGGCGCTTGTCTCCAATGTGCCCGATCCGCGCGACAAGCGATCGAAACTGCTGTCGCTCACGCCGCTCGGCCGGCAATGGGCGCGGCGGATCATCGCCAAGAGCTACGAGCTTGAGCTGAGCTTTGTCAAAACGATCAGCAAGCAGGACCTCGCCGTGACGCGGCGGGTGCTGACCCGCATCGCCGCCAGCATTCCCGACGGCTGAGCGATCGCGATCGCCCGCGCAGGCCGCCATCCGGGCGGACGTTCTTTCCCTCTTCTCCGTGTCTTTCATGTCTACGACTACACCCGAGCAAGCGCCCCAGCGGGTCTCCCTGATGCTGCTCGTCTTCATCGCTTTCACCGGCACCTTGGCGATGCATATCTTCGTGCCGGTCATGCCGGCCGCCGCGCGGGACCTGCGCACGGACTCCCAGACGATCCAGCTGGCCATCACCATCTACACGCTGGGCCTCGCCCTGGGGCAGCTCTTCTACGGCCCGCTGTCGGACGTGATCGGACGGCGCAAGGCGATCCTGGGCGGGATCGTGGTGTACATCATCGGCTCGGTGGCCAGTGGCGTTGCCACATCGCCCGAGTTCCTTATCGCCGCACGCTTCCTCCAGGCGCTGGGCGGCGCGGGCGGCCTGGCGCTGACGCGCGTGGTGGTGGCCGACACCAGCAAGGGGGCGGGGGCGACCAGGGGGATCGCCGTGCTCAACATGATCCTGCTGCTCGGGCCGGGACTCGCGCCGGTGCTCGGCGCCAACATTTCCGAGCTGGTCGGCTGGCGCGGTATTTTCGTCGCGCTGACGCTGATGGCGCTGGGGACGTTCATTGCATCGCTGCTGACACTGCCTGAGACCGGCCAGCCGACGCGCCGCTTCGACGCGTCCAAGGCTCTCGGTGGGTTCCGCGCCCTCCTCGCCAATGGGCCGTATATGCGCGTCGTCACGGGCGGCGCGTTCGGCTCGACCGCCTGCTACGCCTATTTCGTGTCCGCGCCCTTCATTATGTCGGCCGACATGGGGCTGAGCATCCAGGCCGTGGGCTACTGCATTGCCGCTACGCTGGCGGCGGCGGCGGCGGGAACGCTCATCACCCGCTCGCTGGTCGGCAGGATCGACGAGAAGATCATCCAGCGCGTCTTTGCCCTGCTCGGCCTTCTCACCGGCCTGCTGTTCCTCATCGGCGCCCTGGCGCATCTGCTGACGCCCGTAAGCGTCGTCGCGCTGAGCATGCTGATCCTGTTCAGCGCGGGCGGGCTGGGGCCGATCACCATCGGCATGTCGCTGCGGCTCGCCGGTCCGCAGGCCGCGTCGGCATCGGGCCTTTACGGCTGCTTCCAGATGCTGAGCGGCGTCGTCTGCAGCTTCGTTGCGGGGATGTTCACCGACCACCAGCTCGGCTGCGGGCTGGCGCTGTTCTGCGCCTATCTGTTCTGCGCGGTGCAGCTGCTGCGCCCATCGAGGCGATGAGCGCCGCCCGGCCGCTTACCTGACGATCAGCGTGCCGGCGCCGTGTTCGGTGAAGAGCTCGACCAGCACCACGTGCGGGGTCTTGCCGTTGAGGATGACGACACCCTCGACGCCATTGTCCAGCGCCTCGAGGCAGGTCTCGACCTTGGGGATCATGCCGCCCGAAATGGTGCCATCGGCAATGAGGGCCTTGGCATCGCGCATGGTGAGCTCTGGAATGAGCTTCTTGTTGGCATCGAGCACGCCGTCGACATCGGTCAGGAACAGCAGGCGCTTGGCGCCCAGCGAGCCGGCGATGGCGCCGGCGAACGTGTCGGCATTGATGTTGTAGGTATTGCCGTCGCGGCCCGGGGCCACGGGGGCAATGACCGGGATCATCTCGGAACGCGCCAGGGTGTCGAGCAGGGTGCGGTCGACTTCGACCGGCTCGCCGACAAAGCCCAGATCAAGCACGCGCTCGATATTGCTGCCGGGATCCTTCCAGGTCTTGTTCGCCTTGCGGGCGAAGACCATGTTGCCGTCCTTACCGCACAGGCCAATCGCCCATTCGCCTTCGGCGTTGATGAGGGCGACGATTTCCTTGTTGATCGAGCCGGCGAGCACCATCTCGACCACTTCCATGGTACGGGCGTCGGTGACGCGGAGGCCGCCTTCGAATTTGGATTCGATGCCGAGGTTCTTGAGCATCGAGGCAATCTGCGGCCCGCCGCCATGGACGACGATCGGGTTGACCCGCGATTGCTTGAGGAGCGCGATGTCGCGCGCGAAATTGCGGCCGAGGGCGGCGTCGCCCATGGCGTGGCCGCCGTATTTCACGACGACGGTCTTGCCCTCGTAGCGCTGCATATAGGGCAGAGCCTGCGACAGGACGGCGGCATCGCGGGAAAACGATTCGATATCGGGCATGTGGCGGCTCGTGCTCATTTCGGCGAACCGTATAAAGCAATTGGCGGAGGGGAAAAGCGGTTTTGCGTTCCGAACTCCCGCCAAGCCTTACAAGTTCCTACTCGGCGAGCGATTCCAGCAGCCTGTTGCCCGCTTCCAGCGCCCCGGCGCGGTTGGGAACGAGCTCGGCAAGACCCTGGGCATTGATGCTCTGGCCGGCGATGGCCTCGGCATAATCGGGGAGGGCGGCGGGCAGTACGGCGGGCGTGGTCAGCTCGAGCGTGGCGGGCGTCAGCGCCGTGTCGCCGATGAAGGTGAGGTGGCCATCGCCCGCGAACCGGGCCGAGCGGACGACGCCATCGGTCAGCCCGTCATCGGCAAAGGCGGTCCGGTCCATCAGCGGCAGGCCGGTCTCGATATCCCACAGGCTGATCCAGAACAGTTCGAGATTGGGCGGATTCCAGAACGAGGAGCGGATCATCACCCGCTTGCCGTCGGGCGAAATCGCGGCCCAGTCGGTTTTCTCGGGCGTGGAGCCGTCGCCGAAATAGGCCCGCTCATTGATGGCGGGGCCGAGGCGAGCCGAGAAATCGGCGGTCCAGATCTCGGTGCGGAAATCGGCCGTGGTGACGGTGACGAGGCTTCCATCGTCGCTGGCGCAGACGACATAGAGGTCGGCGGTGAAGGCCGGCGAGAGTTTCGCGGGTTCGCCGGCGCGGGCGGCGCCCACCTGCCGGTTGGGCTCGGCGGTGAGGAGGAGGCCCGAGGGATGCTCGAAGCGGGTCTGGCCCTCACCATAGGGGTCGGTGATGCGCAGGCACGCTTCCTGCCGCCCGCCCTCGGTATCGAGCGGCGCGACCGGCATCGGCTTGCGCTTGACCGGCGCCTTGAGATTGTAGCTCGCCCAGCCGCCAGTTTCGCCCTGCACCATCAGGCCGGCCGGGCCGCTGCGGCGAAGCGCCGTGGGGACGCTGTCGGCGAAAACGAGATTGCCGATGGCGTTGAAGGTGTGGAGCGTTGAGATCGAGACGCTGCGGTCCCAGCCGGCGCTCATCAGCCATTGATCGTCAGGGTCGATGTCGGCCACGCGCACGGCAGCGCGGTGGCGGTTGCGCGCTACTTCCTCCAGGCGGGTGCCGAACAGCGCATAGACCACGGCATCGCCCTTGGCGGCGGCGGTGACGAGATAGGTCTCGGCCTCGCGGTCTGACGTGGCGGGACGTTCGACGAAGCGCACGGAATTGAAGCCGATCGACTGCGTCTGCGGCAACAGGCCCGAGGCGGTGATGTCGGTTTCGAGCTGCGCCATGGTCTCGAGGTCATAGGCGACGAGCGTCGAGGTCTCGCGCCAGCCTTCGAGCTCGACCGCCAGATAACGGCCGTCATGATTGAAGGTGCCGCTGATGCGATAGAGGTAGAAATCGCCGCTATAGGGCGGCTCCCACCAATCGGTGACCGGCGTGCCGTCGGCGTTCCACACCTTGACCATGGGCGTGATCTGGTTGGGAACGTCGCCCACGGCGGTGAAGACGCGCCGGCCGTCACCGCTGATGGCAATGTTCTGCGGCGTCTGCAGCTCGCCATTCACATCGACCTGCGCGAAGCGGTCGAGAATGTCCTGCGGCACGGCAGGCGGCGGTTCGGCTGGTTCGACGGCGGACGCGGTGGCGGCGGGGAGCCAGAAGCTGCGCTGCTGCAGCATGGTCCAGAGCCGCGTCTGCGCCCTGTCATCGCCGGCTTCGGCGGCGCGGGCGAGGTAGGCCATGCCGTCGGCAGCGGTTTCGGCATCGCCGCTGAGGTCGGTGCCTTGGCGAAGGTCGGAAGTGGCGAGGACGGTGACGGCCCGCTGCTCGCTGGCCTCGGCCGCGGCCTGACTCTCCTCGGCCCGTTGCTGGCTGGCTTCGGCGACGATGCGGCTCGCCTCGGCCGCCTGCTGCTGGATGAAGGCATAGACGCTGAGGCCGATGGCAATGAGCGCCACTACAATGCTGCCGGCGGTCCAGCCGCGGGCCCGGTTGGTGGCGCCGCGGCGGCTGGCGGCGATATAGGCCGATTGCGTCTCGGTGAGCTGCGGCGCGGTCGGCGGCCGGCTGTCGCGCCAGCGTTCCGCTTCGCCGATCGAGGCGCCGCGCAGCAACAGGCGCGAGGGCCTGCCCGCCGTCTCCCATTCGCCGGCATCGTCGCCATAGCGCGTGTGATTGCGGATCCAGGCGATATCGACGGCAAGCGCATCGGCGAGGCGGGGCAGCGCGCCCGTTTCCTCGTCCGGATTGCGCATGAAGACGTAGTTGAGGCGCTGCAGCCGCTCCGGCACGCCCTCGCCCGGCTCGCGGATCACCACCGGCAGGATGCGCTTGCCCTTGAGCTCGGCGTGGTTGACCTCCCAGTCGCACACCGACGAGGCGATCGAATCCGGGCTGATCAGGAACACCATCGTGTCGGCGGACTCGATTAGCCCGCCGAGACGCGCCTTCCAGTCCTCGCCGGCGGCGATGTCGTGCTTGTCGAGATAGGGGTTGAGCCCCTGGGCGGTGAGCGCTTCATGCAGCCGGTCGGCGGCTTCGGCGTCGCGGCGCGAGTAGGAAATGAAGACGTTGGTCTTGCGCTCGCCCGCGCCGGTGTCGATGGCCATGCTGTTCCCCCAATCCGCATAGTTTCCCGAGCGCCCGCGCCGGGGTCAACAGTCTCGCCGATGCTTGTGGCGAAAACTCCCGATCATTGCGGCTGTGATCGGGCCGGGGGTAGGCAGGTCCCGTGCAAGCGGCTAGGGTCCAGCCCATGGCAGGGAGTGCGGATATCGCCGATTTGATCGCCCGTTGCGCGCTGCGCGACCGTCAGGCGTTCCGCGATCTCTACAGCCGCACCAGCGCGAAACTGTTCGGCGTGACGCTGCGTATCTTGAGGGACCGCTCGGAAGCCGAAGAGGCGCTGCAGGAGGTCTACGTCAAGATCTGGCAGCGCGCCGACCGCTATGTACCGGGCGGCTATTCGCCGATCTCGTGGCTGGTGGCGGTCGCCCGCAACCATTCGCTCGATGTCCTGCGTGCGCGGAAGCCTCGGGGCGAGGATATCGACATGGCCCTGGACGTGGCCGATGCCGGACCCGATCCCGAGCAGCTGGAAGCCGCGCGGGGCGAGCGTGGCCGCATCGACAATTGCCTGGGCCAGTTGGAGAGCGAGAAGGCCGACGCGGTGCGTGGCGCCTATCTCGACGGCTTTAGTTATGAGGAGTTGTCGGTGCGCCACAAGGTGCCCCTCAACACAATGCGAACCTGGCTGCGCCGCAGCCTGCTGAAACTGAGAGAGTGCCTCACGGCATGAGCGACGAGAGCAACATCGACGGACGCGACGGGGATCACCTCCTCGCGGCCGAATATGCGCTCGGCGTCTTGCCCGTGGGCGAGCATGAGGGCGTGCGCGCCCGCATCAAGGCCGAGCCGGCGCTGCGCGCCGATCTGGCCTTCTGGCGCAACCGGCTCGCGAGCCTCGATACCGAGTTCGCTGAGACGCCGGCGCCAGCAGGCGTCTGGCCGCGGCTCGAGCAGCGCCTGTTCACCGGACAGACCAAGCCCGGCTTCTGGAACTCGCTGGCGCTGTGGCGGAGCCTCACCGCGGCGGCCGCTGCCGTGGCCGTGGTGGCTGTGTCGCTCAACGTGCTGACGCCGCGGCCCGACGCCAACATGTTCGCCGCCGAACTGGTGGCGGCGCTGCATGAGCAGGGCACCAATGTGAGTTTCGTCGCGCTCTACAATCCGCAGACGGGACAGATCCGCCTCACCGCGCTGTCGGGCGACACGATGCCAGACCAGGATTATGAACTCTGGGCCATCGAGGGCAGCAATGCGCCGGTGTCGATGGGCGTCGTGCCGATCGATGCGTCGATGGACATGGAACTGCCCGAAAACGTGAAGGCCGATTTCGGTGCGGGCTCGGTGCTCGCGATCACGATCGAGCAGAAGGGCGGCTCGCCCACCGGTGCGCCACAGGGCCCGGTGGTCGCCAAGGGCATGGCGACGCAGATTTAGTCGGGCGGTGCTTGTTGCGGCCCCACCCACCATGCTTCGCATGGTCCCCCCTCCCCGGAGGGGAGGGAGGGGCTCCACTCCAAGTGCGGCGCGATGCCTGCCTCTCCCTCCTCGGCGCGTAGCGCTGGGGAGGGGGGACCAGCCGAAGGCTGGTGGGTGGGGTGGCCACACACGCTGCGAGAAATCTACCAACCCACCCCAAGCCTTTGCGCGTCACCCGCGTCTCATTGCTGTGTCTGAACGACACGCTGACTTGCGCGAAGGGGGCCGGCGGGAAGAGGGGCTCGGGATCGTTTCCGATCACTCCTGCCGGCCGCCATCGCGGCGCGCGAAACGTCGACATACGATCACAAGTTCCACTTTGGATCGCTGTCCGGACTATATTTTTGCATTGTCGCTTTTGACGAAACCGGTGGCGATTTTCCTCCGTAGCTCTGGCTGTCTCAACCGGAACATACCGGTCCCCCAGAGGAAGGAAGTCACCCCATGAAACTCTCTGCTCTCGCGCTCGGCGCCATGCTCTCCGTCTCGGCCATCGTTGGCGTTGCCTATGCCGAAAACCCGATGGTGGGTGGTGCGGCGATGTTCGAAGACAAGAACATCATCGAGAACGCCGTGAACTCCGCCGACCACACGACGCTGGTTGCCGCCGTGCAGGCCGCCGGTCTCGTGGAGACGCTGTCGGGCCCCGGCCCGTTCACCGTCTTCGCGCCGACCAACGAAGCCTTCGCCGCGCTGCCGGCCGGCACCGTCGACAACCTCCTGAAGCCCGAAAACAAGGACCAGCTGGTCAAGATCCTGACCTGCCATGTGGTGGGCGCCAAGGCGCTGTCGACCGACGTTGCCAAGATGGTCGCCGATGATGGCGGCGAGCACGTGATCGACACCGTCGGTGGCTGCAAGATCATTGCCAAGGTCGACGGCGACAAGGTTACGCTGACCGACGAGAATGGCGGCGTTGCCACTGTGACCGTCGCCGACGTGCTGCAGTCGAACGGCGTGATCCACGTCATCGACGCCGTGCTGCTGCCGAAGATGTGATCCCGCATGCGTCCGCACCACGTGCCGGACACATGCAATTGACAAGCGGGCACCCTAACTTGGTGTAGGATGCCCCAACCGGACCCCGCATGCCGTCCCTCCGGTCATGCGGGATCCGATGCATTCGAGGAGATGATGATGACCACACTGAAGCGTCGTTCTCTTTTGCTCGGTGGCACGGCGCTTGGCGCCATTGCCGCGATCCCCGCAATGCAGTGGCTCGGTGCCGCGATTGCCGGTGAGGGCGAAGGTCCGGTGCCAGGCACCTTCGAGATCACGCGCACCGACGAGGAATGGCGCCGGATCCTCGGCGACGATGCCTATTACGTGATGCGCATGCAGGGCACCGAGCGGCCCTTCACCTCGG
Organism: Hyphomicrobiales bacterium; assembly: GCA_004144345.1. Classification (GTDB taxonomy): domain Bacteria; phylum Pseudomonadota; class Alphaproteobacteria; order Rhizobiales; family Devosiaceae; genus Devosia_A. Next base: position 92,299 of record SEEL01000009.1, on the reverse strand, counting down.
CGCTGCTCGACGAGCACCGCGAGGGCATTTTCCACTGTGCCGGCTGCGACCTGCCGCTGTTCGATGCCGCCACCAAATACGATAGCGGCACGGGCTGGCCGAGCTTCTACCAGCCGCTGGACAATGCCGTCGGCGAACTGGTCGACAATTCGCTCGGCATGACGCGGACCGAAATCCACTGCCGCCGCTGCGGCGGCCATCTCGGCCACGTCTTCAATGACGGCCCGGCGCCGACCGGCCTGCGCTATTGCATGGACGGCATCGCCCTCAAATTCGTGCCCAAGGCAGCGTAGGCGCGTCCAGTACGAGGGCACCACCCTCATCCGGCTTCGCCACCTTCTCCCATCAAGGGAGAAGGCCATGGGACGGAGATGCTGGTGGGGTGGCCTTCTCCCTGGATGGGAGAAGGTGCCCGAAGGGCGGATGAGGGTGGGGCACCCTCCACGGAACCGCCGGGCCCCGCTCAGAGTTCACTCCGCAGATCAGCGTCAGCGGAGTTTTCCCATGCTCAAATGGGCCCTCATCTTTTTCCTCATCTCTCTCGCGGCGGGCTATTTCGGTTTCTACCGGGCCTCGGCGGCCACCGGCACGATCGCCAAGGTGCTGTTCGCGCTGTTCCTGATCGGCGCCGTGATCGTCGTCATCATTGCCCTGATGACCGCCTCCTTCGTGTTCTAGCGGCTCAACGCTGACCCGCGCCGGAAGCGGCTTGCGACGCGCCGTGGGCTGATCCATCTAGGGAGCATGAAACTCACCCTGATCCAGCCCACCGACGTGCCCGCGCCGCTGCGCGACCGTTTCGGCGCCTACCATCTGATGTTCGAACGGATGTTCGGCGCAGAGGGCTTTGCCTTCGAGACGATCAAGCTGAGCGAAGGCCAGAAGCTGCCCGATCCGGCGGGGCTCGAGGCGACGCTGATCATGGGCTCGGCGGCCGGCGTCTATGACACGCACTATGAGTGGATGGCGCCGCTGCGCGACTATATCCGCGCGGCCTATGCGGCGAGAACGCCGATGGTGGGCATCTGCTTCGGCCACCAGATCATGGCCGATGCGCTGGGCGGCGATGTCCGCAAATCCGACAAGGGCTGGGGGCTCGGCCGCCACGTCTATGGCGTCAGATCGCGGCCGGCGCAGCTGGGTGGCGACCTGCCGGAATTCGCCATCGCCTGTTCGCACCAGGACCAGGTGATCACGCCGCCCGGCGAGGCGGAGACGTTCCTGGCGTCGGACTTCACGCCCCATGCGGGGCTGCTCTATCGCAACGGCGCCGCCATCAGCCTGCAGCCGCATCCTGAATTCGCCGATGACTACACGCTGGCGCTGGCCGAGCTGCGCCGTGGCAAGGCCCCGGACGAACTGATTGAACAGGCGATCGCCTCGGTGTCACGCCAGAGCGACAGCGCCGAAATCGCCGGCTATCTCGCCGCCTTCCTGCGCCGCGCCTAGCTGCGCGTCAGGAACTCGATTTCGGCGCGCAGGATTTCCATGCCGTCCCGCGTCTCCGACGAGGTGACGATGACATCGGGATGGGCGGCCGGGCGCTTGGCGATAGCGGCCTTGGTTGCCGTGATGATGCCCTCCAGGTCGCGCGGCAGCATCTTGTCGGCCTTGGTCAGGACGATCTGGTAGCTCACCGCCGTCTTGTCGAGGAGGTTGAGGATCGTCAGGTCGACGGCCTTCGGCCCGTGGCGGCCATCGATCAGGACATAGACGCGGCGGAGGTTCGGGCGGCCGGTCAGGTATTGCTTGATCAGCCTCGTCCACGCCTCGACCTTGGCCTTGGGCGCTTCGGCGAAGCCGTAGCCCGGCATGTCGACGATGCGCAGCGGCGCCGACTCCGATTCGAAGATGTTGAGTTCCTGCGTGCGCCCCGGGGTGTTCGAGGTGCGGGCAAGGTCCTTGGTGCCGGTCAGCGCATTGATCAGCGACGACTTGCCAACATTGGAGCGGCCGGCAAAGGCGATCTCGGCCCGGTCGGCGGGCGGCAGATCGGCCAGCTTCACGCAGCCCTTCACGAATACAATGGGGCGCGCGAACAGCAGCCGTCCGGCTTCGATGTCGATCTCGTGGGTCATGGCAGGCTCAATAGAGCAAATCTGTCAGAGCGGATAGCCGAAGGCGCGTTTCTCAATGCCGCGCTCGACGAGGCCTTTTGAGAAGTCCGGCCAGTTCTTGACCTTGAGGGCGATGGTCTTCTCGCGGTCCTGCTTGACGAGGCCCGGATGGGGCAGGGCGGGCGGCACGCGCAGCGTCAGCCCGACCTGGGCGATGGCGGCGGCGAAGCGGCGCAGCACGGTTTCGTGCGGCAGGCCCTGGATGTGGGTCTCGTAGCGCAGCACCGGCACCGGGAAGGAGCGGCGTTCGAGCCAGGTGCGCCAATGCGCGTACCAGGCATCCTGCTCGTCCATCCAGTTGAGGAAATGGCCGGCGTCGAGCTTCACCTTGACGTTGGTGAGGTCGGTATCGCGCCAGGCATTGAGCGGCCGCGCCTTGGCCAGCGACACATAGGTGTCGATGCTGCGCCGGACGACGAACACGGCACGCATGTCGCGGCGGTTGAGGATGTCCTGCTCGAGGATGTCGCGCGGCATGGCGGAGGTCGCCTTGAGCAGCAGCAGCGACTTGCCTGCCGCCTCCGCTTCGGCCTCGACCAGCCGGATGCGGTCGGCGGCGTCGTCATGGCTGTCAGCAAAAAGGCCGTCGCGCATGGCGACGGCCTCGAAATTGCGGGTGAGGGCGAACAGATGACCGGCGCCGGTCCGGCGGCCGGTAATGATCGTGACCGCGTCCACCTGCTTACGGCGTGCTGGCCGGCGGCGCCTTCTTCAACCCGAGCGAGGTGAGGATGTTGCCGAACAGGTCCACTTCGGCGCCATGGCGCTTCATGATGAAATACTGCTGCGTGATCGACAGGAAGTTGTTCCAGCTCCAGTAGATCACGAGGCCTGCGGGGAACGTGCCCAGCATGAACGTGAAGATGATCGGCATCCAGTTGAAGATCATCGCCTGCGTCGGATCCGGCGGCGGCGGGTTGAGGCGCATCTGCACCCACATGGTGATGCCCATGATGATCGGCCAGATGCCGAGGTGCAGCAGGCCACCCACCAGCGGCAGGGCCGTCGGGTTCCACGGGATCAGGCCGAACAGCGTGAAGACGTTGGTCGGGTCCTGCGCCGCGAGATCCTGGATCCAGCCGAAGAACGGCGCGTGGCGCATTTCGAGGCTGATGAAGATGACGGTGTAGAGCGCGAAGAACACCGGGATCTGGACAAGGATCGGCCAGCAGCCCGAGAGCGGATTGATCTTCTCGCGCTTGTAGAGCTCCATCATCGCCTGCTGCTGGGCGGGACGGTCGTCCTTGAGGCGTTCCTGGATCGACTTCATCTCCGGCCCGACGCGGCGCATCGCGGCCATCGAGGCGTAGGAGCGGTTGGCGAGCGGGAAGAAGATCAGCTTGACCAGCACCGTCAGCGCCAGCACGGCGAGACCGAAATTGCCGAGCAGGCCGTTGAGGAAGCGCAGCACGATGAACATCGGGTAGGTCAGGAAGTGGAACCAGCCCCAGTCGATCAGCAGGTCCAGCCGGTCGACGCCGAGGGTCTGCTGTACGCCCGAGATGACGGCTTCGTCCTTGGCGCCGGCGAACACATAGGAGGTGTCATCGACCGTCGCGCCATTGGCGACGACCACCGGATTGGTCTCGACATAGGTGCTCTGGTACTCGACGCGGTTGTTGCCGGTCAGGTAGCTGAACTGCGCGTTGATGCTCTCGCCCGGCGGGGCGATGATCGCGGTGGCCCAGTATTTATCGGCGAAGCCAAGCCAGCCGGTCGTGTTGTCGAGCCGGATCTGCTTGTCGTTCTGCATGTCGGAGTACTTCTTCGACACGAGATTGTTCGAGCCCAGAACGCCCATCGGGCCTTCATGCTGGATGAAGAAGTTGGCGACATGCGGCGTGCCCTCGCGCACCACGCGCGAATAGGGGAACAGCGCCACATCGGAACCGGACTGGTTCTCGATGCTCTGCGTCACCGTGAAGAGGTAATTGGCATCGACCGCGAAGGTACGGCGGAAGATGAGGCCCGCGCCATTGTCCCAGGTCAGCGTGACCGGCGTCGCCTGCGTCAGCTGGGCATTGGCCTCGGCCGACCAGAGCGTGGTGTTGGTGGGCACCGCAATGGTGCCGCCCGGCGCCGGGGCCCAGCCCTGCTCGATGTAATAGCCGTTCGGCGCGCCCGAGGGGGAGAGCAGCGTGATGACCGGCGAGTCCTCGGCGATGGTCTCGGTGTAGCGCAGCAGATGGAGGTCATCGAGACGGCCGCCGGTCAGGCTGATCGAGCCATCGACCGCGGTGGTGACGATCGGCACGCGGGGCGACGCCGCCAGCGCCGCAGCGCGGTCGGCGAAGGTCGTCGCGGTGGTGCTGGCCGGGGCGGTGCCGGAACCGGCCGGTGCATTGGTGGTAGTGGCCGTCGTCGAGGTCGCGAGGCCCGGATTGGCGGCCGCGGCCTGTTCGGCGGCGATCTGCGCCTGGCGCTGTGCCCGCTCGAGCTGCGGCCCCGCCACGAAGAACTGCCAGCCGAAAATCACCACCACGCTGAGCGCAATGGCGATGATCATGTTGCGGTTGGTCTCGTTCATTCGTCTCTGGTCCCCGGTGTCGCGCGCTTGGCGTGCACTTTGGCTATGGCGGAAGAAAGGTCGGAAACGACCCTGGAAAAGGGCAAAGTCAGGGCGTCGCGGCGGCCCACGAGCACATAATCATGTTGGGGCCGGAAATGCTCGTCGCAAGCCCTGAGGGCTGCGCGCAAACGCCGCTTGATGCGGTTGCGCTCCGGCGAGTTGCCGGTCTTCTTGGTAACGGTGAGCCCCACACCGGGCACTGCCTGGTTCTCGACGGCAATCGCCTGCAACGAGAAAGCAGTGCGACCGGCCCGAACGCCACGCGCGGCATTGAGGTACTCGCCACGCTTGGTGAGGCGCCTCAGACCTGCCTTGGGCGGCTCGGCCGGTGTCACAGCCGGTCTTAGGCGGACAGGACCTTGCGGCCCAGCACGCGGCGGCGGTTGAGGATCTTGCGGCCGTCCTTGGTCGCCATGCGGGCACGGAAACCGTGGCGGCGGGTGCGGACGAGCTTGCTCGGCTGGTAGGTACGCTTCATAGTTTCACACCACGCCGGGCGCGGTCCTCTTTGAACTTCGATTCACGCTGGATCGACGCCACGCCGTAAGGCCAGCCAACGCCGACCCGTCACGCGGGCAGATTGGTGGCGGGCTATAAAGAAAGGACCCGCCCAAGTCAACGGATCGGCGTGGGATTGGCGTGTTTAGCGCCAGCGGCGATGTCGCAGCGCAATCGGGCGGATTTCGGGCCTTTGGCGGCCATTTCCCGGCGCCCGCCTCTGGCCTTTTGGCGGTTTTCCTCTAGAACCGGTCCGTTCCTTCCTTCCAGCGGCGGCAAAGGTCTGGATTGGCTGAAGTTTTGACCCCCGATCTGTGTGTCATCGGCGCGGGCGCGTCGGGCCTTGCTGTGGCCGAGGCGGCCCGGCGGCTGGGCGCCAGCGTGGTGATGGTCGAACGCGGCGAGACCGGCGGCATGAGCCACAAGGCCGGAGCGCTGGCGCTGCAGGCGCTGGCCGCGGCTGCCGGCAAGGCCGTGGCGGCCCGCAATGGCGAGCCCTTCGGCGTGTTCGGCGAGCCGGCCAAGGTCAGCTTCCGCAAGGTGCACGACCATATTGCCGAGATCATCGGCCGCGGCACCGGCGAGGTGGCGCCGGCAAAACTCGCGGCGCAGGGCATCGACCTGATCCGCGGCATCGGCGCCTTTACCGATCCGCGCACGGTAGCGGTGGGCGAGACACAGATTCGGGCCCGCCGCTTCGTCATCGCCACCGGCGCCAAGCCGGTATTGCCCGATGTGCCGGGCCTGTTCTCGGTGCCCTATTTCACCACCGACACGATTTTCGCCAATACCAGGAAGCTCAGCCATCTGATCGTCATCGGCGCCGGGCCGATGGGGCTCGAACTGGCGCTGAGCTATCGCCGCCTCGGCTGCGAGGTGAGCGTCATCGAGCCCGGCCGGGCGCTGCCGCAGGCCGACCCGGAACTGGCCGCCATCGCGCTCAGGCGCCTCCGCGAAGAGGGCGTGGCGCTCTATGAAGAATCGGCGATCGTCGCCGTCCAGGCGCGCAGCCAGGGCATCGGCATCGTGGTGCGCAACCGCGACGAGCCGGCGACGCTCGATGCGTCCCACATTCTCGTGGCGGCCTCCCGCCTCGCCAATCTGGCCGACCTCAATCTCGATGCGGCAAAGATCCGGCGCTCCAAGACCGACCCAGGCGCGCTGTCGCTCAGTGCCTCGCTGCGCACCACCAACCCGAAGGTCTGGGCGGTCGGCGAGGCAGCCGGTCACGCGCCGTCGCCGCATCTGGGCACCATCGAGGCCGACCTCGTGGTGCGCGCCGCCTTGCTCGGCCGGCCGTCGCGCTTCGATCCGGCCGCGATGCCGCGCCTGACCCTGACCGATCCACCCATCGCCGAGATCGGCCTCACCGAGCCAATGGCCCGGGGCCGCTTCAAGACCGGCTTTTCGGTGCTCCGCGCCGCCTATGCCGAAAACGACAGCGCCCGCGCCACCCGCGACGGCATGGGGGTGGTGAAGCTGATCGTCGGCCGCAATGCCCAGATTCTCGGCGCCGGCATTGTCGGCACCGCAGCCGCCGAACTGGCGGCGCTCTTTGCCCTCGCCATCGAGCAGAAGATCGACGCGGCCAAGCTCGCCGAACTGGCCGCGCCCTATCCGAGCTACGCCGATCTGGCGCGTCAATTGGGGGCGATGGCGGCCGCAACGGCGCCGGTCAGCCGGCTCGATGCCCGCCTCTTTGCCCTCAACCGCTTGTTGCGCTAGGCAAATGTGACTACGCTGGCGCGAAGATGAGCGAGCCCCGCGCCATGCCCGGCCCCCTGTCCGGGCTCTCCGTCAAACTCATCGCTACGATCACGCTGGTGATCCTCGCGGTTGAAGTGGCGATCTATCTGCCGTCGGCCGGCAATTACCGGCAATCCTGGCTCAATGACCGGCTGCGCATCGGCATCGTCGCCGCGCGCGTGCTCGACACCGTGCCCGACGTCATGAATTTGCCGGCCATGCTGACCGACAATCTGCTGAACTCGGCCGGCGCCATCGCGATTGTCTATCGCCGCTCCGGCCAGAGCCAGCTGATCGAGCTCAACGACATCACCATGCCGCGCGAGGCGGTGACCATCGACATGCGGCAGACCGATTATGCGACGCTGATCATGGGCGCCCTTGATACGCTGACGCATGGTGGCGACCGCACCTTGCGTATCCTCGGCGTGCCCGACAGCGACGATGAGGACGCGCAGGTCGAAGTGCTGATGGACGAGAGGCCGCTGCATGACGATCTCGTCGCCTATTCGTGGAACATCGTTCTCGTCTCGCTGCTGGTCGCTACCCTCACCGCCATCGTGCTCTACCTGCTGGTGAGCCAGCTGCTGATCGCGCCCATCCGCCGCTTGACCGAAAACCTCGTCGCCTATCGCATCAACCCCGAGAACGCGACGCTGATCATTTCGCCCACCGGCCGCCGCGACGAGATCGGCATCGTCGAGAACGAGCTGGCGGCGATGGAAACCGACATCTTCTCGATGTTGCGGCAGCGCCGCCATCTCGCCGATCTCGGCCTCGCCGTCGCCAAGATCAACCATGACCTCCGCAACACGCTGACCTCGGCGCAGATGCTGTCCGACCAGGTAGTGGCGCTCGATGATCCCAAGATCCAGCGGCTGGCGCCGCGGCTGCTGCATTCGATCGACAAGGCCGTGGCCTTCGCCCAGTCGGTGCTCGACTATGGTCGCCAGTCCGGTACGCCGCCCAAGCCCGTGCCGGTGGATTTGCGGGTGCTGATCGATGAATCGGCGATCGACGCGGGGCTGCGCAGCAATCCCGACATCGGCTATCTCAACGAGGTGCCCGACGACATCGCCATCCGCGTCGATCCCGAGCAGATGGCGCGCGTCCTGGTCAACCTGATGAAGAATGCGCGCGAGGCGCTCGAAACTGCCGACCAGCCCGGCGAGCTGCGCGTTACCGCCAGCTTCACCGACAGCCCCGACGGCTACATCATCTCGATTGCCGACAACGGCCCCGGCCTGCCGCCGCGCGCCCGCGAGAATCTCTTCGTCGCCTTCGAGGGCTCGGCCAAGGCCGGCGGCACCGGCCTCGGCCTCGCCATCGCCCGCGAACTGGTGGCGGCGCATGGTGGCACGCTCAGCTACATCCCGCTCGAACCGGGCGCCCGCTTCGACATTTTGATGCCTGCGGCAAGTCGTGTCGGCTGAGTGTCGTCACGAGCGCTTGCCAAGCCCAATCCCCCTGTGTATGGGTGGCGCCGCTTCCGGGGGAACACCCTGTCACGAAGCCGTGCGCGCCCTTAGCTCAGCTGGATAGAGCACCAGACTACGAATCTGGGGGTCAGGAGTTCGAATCTCTTAGGGCGCGCCATTTCACGATATGTCCGGACATTTCGTTCCGCGAGATCCTTCGCGGGGAGCGGCTTCTCATCGACCGGGTAGTTGGCTCGCGCGATGCTGATGCGACCCTGCGGCCCGTGACCCGCTGACCAGCCCACACGTCTCTTGATCGAGGATGTAGCGGACCATCCGCTGGCCGCGCGGTGAGCGACAATGGCTGCCGCCGATGGCCGTGGAGCAGATGGCCGAGCACGCGCCCCCTCCTTCGAAATGGACATGATTCCGGTCCTGGCTGGAGCATCGGCTGCCCATCGCCGCTGGCCTCGAATGCAGGTCGCGGCTGCAAGCCGAAGCCCGCGCCAAATTTGAACCCAACCCACGACTCCCACCCGAGGAACGCTTCGGCGCTTGACCGTCATCTGGACTCAGTATACCGAGTACATGGATACCGAGTGCGGTGTACGAGGAGGCGGTCGTGTTGTTGACGGGGCAGGAAGGGCGGATCGAGCGGTGGAGCATCGCCGACGAGGCGCAGGAACGCCTGATCCGTGCGATCGCATCGGGACGGCTGCCGCGCGGTCAGCGGATCGTCGAGGCCGACGTCGCCCAGGAATTCGGCGTCAGCCGCGTTCCGGTGCGTGAGGCCATCCTGAAGCTCGGCTCGCTGGGGATTCTCGAATCTGCACCCGGCCGGGGCTGGCAGGTCGCCGATTTCGACGAGCGCCATCTGTCGGAGACCTACCAGGTCCGTCTGGCTCTCGAGACCACGATGCTCAAGACCGTGCTGTTGCGGGCGAAGGCGGAGCCCTCGCTGCTCGATCCGCTCAGGGACAGCATCCGGCGCATGGAGCGCGAGGTCGCGCTGGGTGATGCTGCCGCGGTCAACCGGGCAGACATCGACTTTCACCGCACCGCCCTGACCATCGCCGACAACCGGCTGGCCATGCGCATGTGGGAAGGGCTTGCCCACCATGTCATGATCATCTTCGGACTCGAAAGTTATAGAATACCGCTCGACTCGATCGTCGCCCAGCATGAGCAGCTATTGAAAGTCCTCATGTCCGGCGACGAGGCGGAGCTGACCGACGAGCTCGCCGACCATATCACCGGCTACCGATCGAAAGTTCTCTCTCAGGCCGGCCTGCCAACGGACTGAACCCCTCCCTCCGGCCGTTTTCGGACCGTCGCTAACGGCGACGGTAGCGGCCACCATTTCTCTACTTCCAGGACCAAGAATGAAGATCACCGACATCGAGTGCCATGTTCTGCTCGCGGATGACTACGACCCGAGCTTCACCTCGTCCGCACAGGACAGCCTGCTCGTCGTGGTGCACACCGACGAGGGGATCACCGGATATGGCGAGAGTGATCTCAATCCGTGGATCGGCAAGGCCTGCATCGAAGCGCCGGGCACCCACACGATGGGCCTGGGCATGAAGGAGATGCTGATCGGGCGCGACCCGTCCGATATCGATGCCCTCTGGCAGGAAATCTACACGATGACGGCCATGAATGGCCGCCGCGGTGCGGTCGTCCATGCCCTCGGCGCGGTCGAGATGGCGCTGTGGGACATCAAGGGCAAGGCCAAGAACGTGCCGCTTTGGCAGCTGCTCGGGCCCAAGCGCGACACGCCGGTTATTCCCTATGCGTCGCTGCAGCCCGCCGGCACCACGTTTACCGCCTATCGCGATGCGCTCTGCCGCTCGGCGGAGGAGGCCAAGCGCCTCGGCTTCAGGGCCGTCAAGGCCGAATGCACGATGAACGGCCCTTATGCGCATAACGGCATGAACGAGAATTATGCGCGTCATACCGAGGTCGTCGCGGCGGTGCGCGAGACGCTCGGCCCCGACATCACGCTGATGGTGGACGTGCAGTATCTGTGGCGTGACGCCAAGACCGCCCTGTCGGTCGCCAAGGACTGGGAACAGTTCAACCTCTATTTCCTCGAGACACCGATCTGGCCCGATCTGCTCGACGAGCACGCCGCCCTTGCGGCATCGCTCAACATTCCCATTGCGTCGGGTGAATGGCTCTCCACGCGCTGGGAGTTTGAGGAACTGATGGATCGCGGCAAGGTCGGCGTCGCGCAGCCGGACGTTGGCCGTGTCGGTGGCATCTCCGAGGCGCGCCGCGTCTGCGAAATGGCAGCAGAGCGCGGTCTCCCCGTGGTGCCGCATTGCTGGAAGACCGGTGTGTCCATTTCGGCCACCGCGCATCTCGCTTTCGCGACGCCCGGCATTTCCTTCATCGAGTACCTGCCGCCGCAGCTCTGCGTCGAGAAGCTGCGCCGCGAACTCGCCCAGGAAGATCTCGTCTTCAAGGACGGCGAAATCCTGCTCCCCACCAAGCCGGGTCTCGGTGTCGAGATCAACTGGGACGCGGTCAAGGCCTACAAGGTGGCCTGAGACCAAACCGGGGACGAACAAGATTCTAGATGTGCCGGACTGCCATTGTGGCGCCGGCGGCTCTCAAGAGGAGGACTATCTATGACTACTGAAGTGAACTGGAAGCGCCGCAAGATGCTGGCGCTGTCGGTGGTATCGGCCGCGCTGCTCAGCGCGACTGCGACGTTCCCGGCGCTCGCCGCCTTCGAACCCGGCACCAAGCTGACCTTCTGGGGCGGCCTGATCTTCTCGGACGAGGCCAATCGCCTGCTCGAGGACACGGTCAACAAATGGGGCGCCGACAATGGCGTCGAGACGAGTGTCGTGATGATCAACGTCAACGAGACCGTCCAGAAGGTCTCGGCGGCCGTGCAGTCCGGCTCGATGCCCGACGTGCTCGACCTGACCCTCGATCTGCTCGCGGTCCTCGCCCAGCAGGACCTCTTTGTCCCGCTCGATGATCTCTACGGCAAGATAGGCGCGGCGCAGGGCGGCTGGTTCGCCGGCATCGATCAGGCGGCGGCGCTCGCCGAGGGCCGCATGGGCATCCCGTATGGCATCACCGGCAATCTGCTGCTCCGCCGCACTGATCTGCTTGACGCCGCGGGCTATCCCGAAGCGCCCAAGACCTGGGACGAACTGGTCGAGCAGGCTGCCGCCGTCACCAAGGAATCCGTGTTCGGCCTTGGTCTCGCGCTCTCCAACAACTGGGACGCGAATCTGCAGATCTCCATTCTGCAGTCCTATGGCGGCCGCATCGGCGACGCCGAGGGCAAGAACTCGGCGATCGATTCCGAGGCGACCCGCGTCTATCTCGCCTGGCTGAAGAACGCCTGGGACAAGGGCGTGTTCTCGCCCGGCGCCACCACCTGGGACGGTGCTGGCGACAACCAGGCCTATCTGTCGGGCCAGGCTGCCTTCATCGCCAATACCGGCTCGGTCGGCATCGCGGCCAGCACGCAGGACCCCGAGCTCTTCGAGGCCACCGGCTACTCGGCGCTTCCGTCCGGTCCGCTGAGCACCATCTCTCCGCTCTCGCTGCAGCTGCGCGCCATCCCGAGCACGGCCAGCAATGTCGAGGCGGCCAAGGCGCTCATCGAACATCTGTCGCAGCCTGAATTCATCAGCGCGTACTATGCGGCCGCCATCTATGGGCCGGTGCTGCAGAACCAGGCCGCGTTCGAGACCTTCGATGGCCGCAACGCCATCCATTCCGGCCTGCTCGATGTGGTCAAGAACGGCACGGCGCCGGGCGCTCCCGACGTCTACAACCCGGCCTATGCCGAAATCTCCAGCAACTTCATCATCCCCAAGATGGCGCAGCGCGTCGTGGTCGATGGCTGGGGCTTCGACGAAGCCATCGCCGAGGCGCACCAGCAGATCCAGGCGATCTACGACAAGTACCGCTAAGCAGCACTGACACCATCCTCCCGCGCTCCGGCGCGGGAGGTTTCTCGCCAGTTACGGGGGCAGGCCATGTCGTTGACTTCAACATCACCAGTTGCGAAGCGGCGACCCATGTCGCCGACGACATTCGCCTGGTTGCTCGTCTTGCCCGTGGTCCTGATCCTCGTCGGGCTGGTCGGCTACCCGTTCCTCTATGCCATCTACGTGTCGATGACGAATGCCGTCGTCGGCAACGCCGGCAGTGGGTGTGGTTCGACAATTTCGTCGCCCTCTCGCAGAAGCCATCCTTCCTCGCTTCGCTCAACAACACCGTCGTCCTCGTGGTGGTCACGGGCGTGCTGAAGCTGCTCATCGGCCTCGGTCTCGCGCTCCTCGTCAATCGTGAGTTCAAGGGGCGCGGCATCGTGCGCTCGATGCTCATGCTGCCCTGGGCCATGCCGGCCTTCGTTGCTTTCCTCGTCTGGCGCCTGCTCTATCAGCCCATCGGCGGCGGGCTCAGCCTGGCCCTCGATGCGATCGGCTTCGATTTCGGCGTCATCGACTGGCTCGGCCAGCGCTCCACCGCCATGCCGTCGGTCATCCTCGCTTCCGTCTGGCGTGGATTCCCGTTCTGGTTCATCAGTATTCTCGCCGCGCTCCAGACCATTCCCAACGACCTATATGAGGCGGCGCGCATCGATGGCGCCAATCGCTGGCAGCAGTTCTGGGCAGTGACGTTCCCCGGCATTCGCGCCGCAGTCATCGTCACGGCGCTGCTCTCGTCCATCTGGACGGCGAACTCCTTCGAAAACGTCTGGCTTCTCACTCAGGGCGGGCCGTCTGACGCGACCATGGTGTTCCCCGTCCTTGCCTTTTTCGGCATGCAGACCCAGCGCATCGGCGAAGCGGCAGCCGTCTCGGTCGCCACGCTCCCCGCGCTCATCGTCCTGGTGCTGCTCGCAACGACCTTCATGCAGCGCGGAGATGAGAAATGACGCCGGATCTCGGACTCCCCGGCACGCCCGCGCAGCGGCCGCTCCAGCTCGGTCCCATCCTCACCTGGGCGGCGATCCTCGTGTCCCTCGTGCTGGTGCTGTTTCCCATCTACTGGATGGTCATCACTTCGCTGAAGCTGCCGCGCGAAATCTATCGCGTCCCGGCGCTATGGCCGTCGACCTTCACCTACGACAATTTCCGCATCCTCATCAGCGACAAGGGCTTTCTGACCAACATCCGCAACAGCCTCATCGTGTCCTCCACAGTGACGGTCATCACGCTGCTGTTCTCCTCGTTCGCTGCCTATTCGATGGTCCGCTTCCGCTATCGGTTCAGGGGCCTCGTCGGACGCGCCATCCTCTTCGCCTATCTCACGCCGACCTCGCTGCTGTTCATCCCGCTCGCCGTGGTGATGGCCAATCTGCGGCTCAGCGATACGATCCAGGGCCTCATCCTCGTCTACCTCACCTTCGCGCTGCCCTTCGCCACCTGGATGCTGCAGGGCTATTTCCGGGCCGTGCCGCAGGAGCTCGAGGAGCAGGCGATGATCGACGGCCTGTCGCGGTTCGGTACGTTGTTCCGCATCGTGTTGCCCCTGTCGGCGCCCGGCCTGGCCGCCGTCGCCATCTTCACCTTCACCAGTGCGTGGAACGAGATGCTGCTCGCCCTCGTGCTGATCACCGACCCGGAAAAACGCACGGCACCGCTGGCGCTGAACTATCTCATTACGAGTGACGTGCTGCCCTGGGGACCGCTGATGGCCGGGGCCGTCATCTCCTCGGTGCCGCTGATGATCCTCTACTTCATCGCCCAGCGCTTCATGGTCATCGGCCTCACCTCGGGCTCCGTGAAGGGCTAGCTGCCACGCCCGCTCCACCGGGCGCGGCTGCACGATGGCCGACGGCCCAAGATGGACGGCAGCTGGTTCCGCTGACCCGGCTGGGGCAGATGACGTAAGAGCCGTTGACTGCCGGTCAACCTCACGACCGGGCGCCCGCCTCGGTCAACTCCCGATACTCGCCAGCATTCCCAAGCCTTCCAAAGGTAGCTCAGCGCCCACGCGGTGCCGGGTTTTGCTTGCCCGAGGGCCGAAGCCTCTTGCGCAGGAAAAAACTGTGCGGTAGGTAGGGTGGCTAAGTCATCCTACCACTTTGGTCCATGCAGCAGCTTACGCAAGTCCGTTTCTACGAGCAGATCGCCGGCGCAATCCGGGCCCGGATCGTCTCCGGGGAGCTGCCGCAGGGCAAGAAGCTCCCCAATGAGCGGGAGATCGCCGCCAGCTATGGCGTCAGCCGCAACGTAGTGCGCGAGGCGATCCGCACCCTGGCCAAGGACGGGCTGGTGGTGGTGCGGCAGGGCAGTGGCACCTACGTAGCCGACGCCACCTCGAAGGCGCTGGGCGACTCGCTGGAACTGGCGCTGTCGGTCGGCGGGGCGCACCACAAGCTCGCCGATCTGGTCGAGATCCGCCGGATCATCGAGCCGACCGTGGCCGGTATCGCCGCCGAGCGGGCGACGCCTGACGATATCAAGGCGCTGCGTCGCGAAGTCGAGACGATGGAAGGTGCGTTCGGCGATGTCGAAGCCTTCATTGCCGCCGATCACCGCTTCCATATTGCCATCGCCGACTGCACGCAGAACCGGCTGGTGTCGATGATGCTCTATTCCATCGTCGACGTGCTCAACGAGCAGCGCAAGCGCCTGTTCTTCGTCGCCCACAGTGCGCGGACGGCGCAGACCTTTCACTACAGCATCCTCGAGGCAATCGAGAAGGGCGACGCCGTTGGCGCCACCAAGGCAATGCAGGGCCATGTCGGCCAGGTGCAGCGCGATATCGCACGGCTCCAGGAAGACATCGCATCGCAAGAAGACTGACCGGGCCCATCCTGGCCAGCCCACCGCTCAAAAGCGGCTCACAACGAAAAAATCTCAAAAGGAGAGGGATCATGAGGGGACTATCAAACGGCATTCTACGGGCATCCGTGGCGGTGCTGCTTACCACTGCGATGTCGGTGCTGCCGGTGACGGCGCAGGCCGAAACGCGCTTGCGCATGACGACGATCGTGGGTGCTGCCGGTGACGGCACGCTGGCGGCGATCAAGGCCTGGAACGAAGCCAACCCGGATATCCAGGTTGATGTCGAAGTGCAGACCGATGAACTGAACTGGCAGGCGACCGCGCCGACCACCATGTTTGCCTCGTCCGATGGCCCGGATCTGAGCTGGTGGTGGTGCTCGCCGTCGTTCCAGTACAAGGAAATGGTCGCGGCCGGCATGCTCGCGCCGCTCGACGAGATCTATGCCAATGGCGGTTACCCGGACGGCACCAAGGCCTATTTCACCGAGCCGGACGGACACCAGTATGGCGTCAACACGGACGTCGTGTGGACCCCCTATGTCTTCTACAACAAGAAGATGTTTGCCGACCTTGGTCTCGAAATCCCCAAGACCTGGGACGAGCTCTACGCGGTCGCGGCAAAGGTGCGTGAGGCCGGCTTCCAGCCCATGGTCACGCTCTATGATTTCGGCATGGTCAACCATCTCGTCGATGGCCTGATGATGCGCTCCTGGTCGCAGGACCAGTACAACGCCATGCTGCGCAACTGGTCGCCCACCTCGAGCGAAGCCGAGCAGGCCTACAAGTGGACCGATGCCGACAGCGTGCGTATCTTCCAGACGCTCAAGGACATCGTCGACAGGGGCCTCGCTGCTGACGGCTTTGCCGGCATCATCGACGATGAAGTCGCCAAGTCGATGTTCACTTCGGGCAAGGCCGCCATGTACCAGACCGGCTCGTGGGGCGGCGGTGGCATGCTGAGCCAGGACCAGTTCGAAGTCGGCTATTTCTACTATCCGCCGATCAACGAAGTGGCCTATGGCCCGGTCGGTAGCTGGGTGCCGAACTGCTACGTTGCGTTCAACCGCGACAACCTCGAAGCCGCCAAGAAGGTCATCACCTTCCTCGCTTCGAGTGAAGGCGCGCTGGCCTACTCGTCGGCTTCCGGTCTGACCATCGGTCGCACCGACGTCGATGCGGCAGCGCTTGAGGCGACGCTGCAGCCGATGGTTGCCCAGATGGCCGCCGACGTCGGCACGATGGGCGCTCCGGCGCTCTACGAATCCTCGGTGCCGGCGGATGTCCTGAACACGCTCAAGCGCACGGCTGGCGAAGTTCTCAACGGTGTCATCACGCCCGAGCAGGCCGGCCAGGCCATGCAGGACGCCTACGAAGCGGCCCGCGCGCAGTAAGCGGTCAAGTCGGCCCTGGCGGTGCGCCGCCAGGGTCTCCTCACTTCCTCAACGGCAGATCCGATCATGCAACAGAGTCTAGCGTCCCGGCTGCGGGCGAACGCACATTGGTACCTGTTCGTCGCGCCCGCCTTGCTGCTGCTCCTAGCCTTCATGGGCTTCCCGCTCTACCGCTCGCTCGAACTGTCGTTCTTCGAATGGAAGGGTCTGCTGCCGCGCAAATGGGTTGGGCTGCAGAATTTCGAAAAACTGTTTGCCGACCGCTATTTCTGGAACGCCCTCAGCCACACGGTGATCTTCGCCATCTCGGCGACGGTTGGCACGGTTGGCATCGGTTTTCTGCTGGCCGTGGCGATCTCCCGGCGCGTGCCGCTACACGGCCTCTACCGTTTCGCATTCTACCTGCCGGTCATGCTGCCGATGACCGTCGTGGCCGCCCTGTGGGCGCGTATCTATGAGCCGAATTTCGGCCTGCTCAACACCACGCTCGAAACCATTGGTCTCGGCTTTCTCGCCCAGACCTGGCTCGGCAGCCTCGACCTCGCCCTGCCGTCGGTGATCGCCGTCTGCATCTGGCAGTATGCGGGCTTCCCGATGATCGTCCTGCTGGCGGCGATCGAGGGTATCCCCGAAGAACTGCATCAGGCAGCGACGCTCGACGGGGTGAGCGAGCCCGAGCGCATGCGCTACCTTATCATACCGATGATCTGGCCGGTGCTCGTGTCGATCTCGGTGGTGCAGCTCATCTTCTCGCTCAAGGTGTTCGACCTCGTCTGGGTGATGACGAAAGGCGGACCGGCAGAGAGTTCGGCAGTCCTCGGCACCTATCTCTACCGCCGCGCTTTCGAGCAGCAGGAATATGGCTACGCCTCGGCCGTGGCCGTCGCGATGTTCGCGGTGATCTTTACCGTCACCTATCTCTACAACCGCTTGAGCAAGGTGGACTCCGTTGAGTACTGATGCTGCAGCCGGGCCGAGCCCGTTCCGCTGGTCGCTTCTCGGCCGCATCGCCGTCACCGCGCTGCTGCTGATCTGGCTGGTGGTGCAGGTCTATCCGATCATCTTCCTGTTCAATACGTCGCTGAAGTCGGACCCGGAAATCCTGTCCGCGCCGTTCTCGTTTCCGTTCCCGCCGCAGTTTTCCAACTATGTGGCGGTGATCGACGGCGGCCGCACCAACCAGTCGATCCTCGTCTATCTGTTCAATTCGGTCGTGGTGACCGTCGGTACGCTGGCGCTCCTGCTGCTCGTCTCGTCACTGGCGGGTTACGCCCTCGCGCGGGGCAAGTTCCCGGGCAGCGCCGCGGCGCAGCAGTTCTTCCTTCTCGCCCTGGCGGTGCCGGTGCATGTGTTGCTGATCCCGATCTATTTCTTCTTCGGCGAGCTTGGTCTGCGCAACAATCTGCTGGGCCTGATCCTGCTCTACGCGACGCTCGGCCTGCCCTTCACGACGATCCTGATGCGCTCCTATTTCCTCTCGTTCCCGCGTGAACTCGAGGAAGCCGCGCGCATTGATGGCTGCTCCCGCTTCGGCACGTTCTGGCGCGTCGTGCTGCCGGTGTCGCGAGGGGCGCTGTCGTCGATGGCGATCATCAACATCGGCTGGGTATGGAGCGAGCTCTTCTTCGGCCTCGTGCTGCTCGACAAGCTCGGCTTCCGTACCCTGCCGCTGGCGATTGCCGCCTACAAGCCTTCATCCATGGCGCAACAGACTGCCGTGGGCGAACTCTTTGCCATCATGAGTCTCACCGTGCTGCCGATGATCCTGTTCTACTTCGTCTTCCAGAAGCAGATCCGTAAGGGCATGACGGCCGGTGCCGTAAAATAGGAACAAGAACAATGTCACAGTGGTTTCGTGAGAGCTTCCGCAAGGTCCATTTGCTTTACGTGTCGCCGCAATGGGCGGAGCGGCGCGGCGAGGAGTTCGACGCCGCCGCCTATGCGCAGGCCTATGCCGACGCTGGCGTCGATTGCGTGCAGCTCTACTGCAAGGATCATCACGGCGTCTGCTACTTCCCGAGCTCGCTCGGGCTGCCCTATCCGCGCGATATCCTTGGCGAACTGCTGCCCGAGCTGAAGAAGCGCAACATCAAGCTGATGGCCTATGTCAGCATGTTCTTCGACAATTACGCGCTGGGTCTCCATCCCGAATGGCGCGCGGTCAACGAGGCCGGCGACCCGCACAAGACCGGCCCGTTCCTCCATGCTTCGGTCTGCTCGCCCTATTCGGACTTCCTGCTGACCCAGCTTGAAGAGATCGCCAGCAAGTATGATGTGGATGGCTATTGGCTCGATATCATTCCCCTGGCGCGGCATCTGCCGCAGGAACTGTGGATGATCCAGCCGCATCCCGTGCCGGACTACTCGCTCTATGCGCAGAAGCGCTATCGCGAAGTGACGGGCAAGGGACTGCCATTGGCGCCGACGCCGGCCGAGACCGACGAAATCTTCGAGGTGATGACCGCCGAGGTCGATGCCTTCATGAACAAGGCCTACGCGGTGTTGCGCAAGCATCGCCCCAACGCCGTGATCACCTACAATGCGGCGGGCGCGCCGGGCGATCCGATCGACTCCGCCGATCTGATCTCGATCGAAGGCCACGGCCCGCATTACTCGCGACAGAGTTTTCTGGCGCGGTGGGCCAAGGGACACGACAAGCCCTACGAGATGATGACGGCGGGCGGCATCTCGCGCACGCCGACCGGCGGCGGCTGGAACTCGCTCGACCAGAAGCCGGCGAGCATGATGCAGCTCGAGGCGGCGATCGCGGTGGCGCAGGCAGGAAACCCGACGATCGGACATGCGCCGCAGCCCGATGGCTCGACCCATGCGGCGACCTTCGAGACGTTCGGCAAGGTGTTCAAGCCGATCCGCGACATGGAGCCCTGGCTGGTGGGGGCGCAGGGCGTCGCCGACGTCGCCCTGGTCCTCGCGGCGAAGCCGCGACAGGCATCGGCGCACTGGCAGCGCATGACCGCGGGCGCCGAGGCCGCGCATGAGGCGCTGGTCGCCCATCACGTGCAGTTCGACATCGTCCGGCTCGACAAGGACATCTCGGCCTACAAGGTGGTCGTGCTGGCCGAACAGACGGCGCTCAGCGATGCCGAGATCGAGCGGCTGCGCGACTTTGTGAAGAACGGTGGCAAACTCATCTCGACGGGCAACACGTCCCTGTTCGATGAGCGGGGCCAGCGGCGCGCCAATTTCGGCCTCGCCGATGTGCTCGGCGCCGACTATGCGGGGCCGGTGCCGGCCGACTTCATCTATCTCTCGCTCAAGGACGAGCGGCTGCAGGCGGCGGTGACGCCGCAACTCATCCTCGTCGATCGGCCGGGCATAGCGACGACGCTGGCCGGCGGCACGGAAATCGCCGCCGCCGCTGAACCGGAGGCGCGCCGCACCGACGCCACCACCGTGCTCTGGGGCGAGTCGCCGCCGCTGTGGCGGCATGCGCATCCGGGCATTGTCGAGAACCGCTTCGGCAAGGGACTGTCGCGCTATCTGGCGTTCCCGATCAAGTGCGATGGTCCGCCCAACATGTGGATCAAGCAACTGGTTGGCGTGATGGTCGCCGATGCAGTGGGAACCCCGCTGCTGCGCACCAATGCGGGACCGGGGATCGAGATCACGCTCAACCGCCAGGCCGGCCGCTACGTGCTGCACCTCTGCAACATTTATGCCGGCGATCCGGCGCGGCTCTCGATTGGCGACAATCTGCCGGCGATGTCGGGCATCGAGGTCGAGCTTGATCTCGAGCGCCTCGACCTCACCTCGGTCAAATCGGTGCATCAGGCGCCGGCGGGCGAGGTGGTCTATGAAGTCACCGGCAAGACGCTCAACATCGCCGTGCCCGATTTCGCGATCCACGCCGTCATCGCGATCGAATAGCCAGGATCGAGATGCAGGTTCTTGAAATTGCCGATCTCATGGCACTCGCCCGTCGGCGGGTGCCAAGGATGTTCTTCGACTATGCCGATTCCGGTGCCTACACGGAATCGACCTATCGCTCGAACGCAGCCGATCTCGGGGCCATCAAGCTGCGCCAGCGGGTCGGCCGCAAGCTTTCGGGCCGGTCGCTGCAATCGACCATGCTCGGGCAGCAGGTCGCGATGCCGGTGGCCATCGCCCCCACGGGCATCGCCGGCATGCAGCGGGCCGATGGCGAAATCCTCGGCGCGCGCGCAGCGGCGGCGTTCGGCGTGCCCTTTACGCTGTCGACGATGAGCGTCTGCTCCATCGAGGATGTAGCGACCCACAGCAAGGCGCCCTTCTGGTTCCAGCTCTATGTGATGCGCGACCGCGGCTTCGTTGAATCGCTGATGCAGCGCGCCGAGGCCGCCGGTTGTCCGGCGCTGATGGTGACGCTCGACCTGCAATTGGTCGGCCAGCGCCACAAGGATCTGCGCAATGGCATGGCGACGCCGCCCCGGCTCGGCCTGTCCACCGCACTACAGCTCGCGAGTCGCCCGGCATGGTGCTTCGATATGTTGAGGACACGACGCCACCGGCTGGGCAATCTGGTCGGCCATGCCAAGGGCGCCGACGACCTCACCTCGATGGCCCAATGGGTGGCCAGTCAGTTCGATCTCGAATTCTGCTGGGACGATATCGCCTTTATCCGCGAGCGCTGGAAGGGCAAGCTCATCCTCAAGGGCGTGCTCGACGCCGAGGACGCACGCCTTGCCGCTGCGACCGGCGCCGATGCGATCGTCGTCTCCAATCATGGCGGCCGCCAGCTCGATGGTGCGCCCTCCAGTATCTCGAAGCTGGCAAGCATCGCCGAGGCGGTGGGCGATCGCATTGAGGTTCAGGTCGACGGCGGCATCACGTCCGGTCAGGACGTATTCCGGGCGCTCGCGCTGGGCGCGAAGGGCGCCTATATCGGCCGCGCCTTCCTCTACGGGCTCGGCGCACTGGGCGAAGCCGGGGTGACGCGGGCGCTGGATATCATCGCCAGCGAGCTCGACACGACAATGGCGCTTTGCGGCGAGCGATCGATCGCCGATATCGGACGGCACAATCTGGAGGGGTACTGAGATGCAGCGGATGGGCATGGTGCTCGGCGTCAAGGCCGACAAGGTTGAGGAATACAAGCGCCTGCATGCGGCCGTATGGCCCGAGCTATTGGAGCTGCTCAGCCGCCACGGCATCACCAACTACTCGATCTTCCTCAAGGAGCCCGAGAATCTGCTGTTCGGCTATTGGGAGTATGTCGGTGACGACTACGAGGCGGACGCCCGCGCCATTGCCGAGGCCCAGATCAACAAGGACTGGTGGGCCATCTGCATGCCGTGCCAGCAGCCGCTCGAACACCGCGCTCCCGGCGAATGGTGGGCAATGATGCCGAGCGTGTTCCATCTGGACTGACGGATCGTCTCAGAGTCTCGATGACTGGAATGTCCGTCTATGGGGCTCAGGCGAGGGCCAGGGCGAAGATGCGGGCGAGGCGGCGTTGGCCGTCGCGGTAGGCGGCATAGTCGGGGCTGGTAAAGGTGAGGCCGTGCAGCGCGCTGACGATGGCGGCAGCGATTTCGGCGGGCGTGCCGAGGGTCGCAGGAACGCCGCGCCGCGCCAGCCATTGCGCCAGCATCTCGCGTAGCCGGGCCTCGGTCTCGGCGACGATCTGGGTGGTGGCGGACAGCCCGGCTTCGACAACCTCGCGGGCATGCGGTGTGCTGAGCACGGCTTCCATGAAGCCGCCATCCTTGGCGATGAAGGCGGCCAGCAGCACGTCCTCGCGGCCTCCGGCATCGGCCTCAAGCACCGCCTCTACCCGCATGAGGCTCTGATCGAGCATGTGGCGGGCAAGGCTACGGAGGATGTCCTCCTTGTTGGCGTAGCTGAGATAGAGCGCCGAACGCGACATGCCGGCGACACGGGCGATGTCGTCCATCGATGTCTTGCGGAACCCGTAGATCCCGAAGGCTTCGAAAGCGGCCGAAAGGATCAACTCTTCGCGGCTTCCCGTCGAAGCAGTGCTCGTTATGGATTCACTCATCTGCCACACTGCCGGTCCGAGGCATGCCAATCCCTAAAGTTGACGTACTGACATAATTCGTCCAATTTGTCAGCACTGTCTGCGGAGGGGTTCGAGCGTGTCTACGAGTTTCGTACTAAACGGCAAGGCGGTCACCGTAGACCTGCCTGATGACATGCCGATCCTCTGGGTGTTGCGTGACGGGCTCAACCTTACTGGCACCAAGTTCGGCTGCGGCGTCAGCGCCTGCGGCGCTTGCACCGTCCATCTCAATGGCGAGGCCGTGCGCGGCTGTCAGACGCCGCTCGCCGATGTGGCCGGTGCGGCTGTCACCACGATCGAGGGGTTGGGCACGCCCGACGCCATGCACGCCGTGCAGGCGGCCTGGGCCGATGCGCAGGTGGCGCAGTGCGGCTACTGCCAGTCCGGCCAGATCATGCAGGCGGCGGCTCTGCTCGCCACCAATCCTGCCCCGAGCGACGCCGACATCGACGTAGCCATGTCTGGCAATCTCTGCCGTTGCGGCACCTATTCGCGCATTCGTACCGCCGTGCACGACGCGGCGAGCCGGCTGCAGCAGCAGCGGGAGCTCTGAGATGGGCCGGATCGCAACAATCGCTCGCCGCACCTTCCTCTTCGGTGCCGTCGCACTCGCCGGCGGCGTCGCCTTTGGCTGGTGGCGCTATGCCAGCCCGGGCGACAATCCGCTCGAGCCCGGGCTGGGCGAGGGCGAAGTGACGCTCAATCCGTTCGTGCTGATCAATGCCGAGGGCGTCACCGTGGTCGCGCCGCGCGCCGAAATGGGGCAGGGCGTGCATTCGACGCTCGCGGCGCTGGTCGCCGAGGAAATGGATCTCGACTGGAACGCGGTTCGGGTAATCCATGGACCGCCCTCGGGCAGTGCCTACTACAATTCGGCCGTCCTCGAAGAGGCGGTGCCCTTCATGCCCACCGACCGCAGCTGGCTCGCCGAAACGGCGCGCGACGCCATGGACATCCCGGGCAAGTTCGTCGGCATGCAGATGACCGGCGGCTCCTCCTCGGCCGCCGATGGCTTTGACCGGATGCGCCTCGCGGGGGCCGCGGCGCGCGCCACCCTGATCGAGGCCGCGGCCCGGCGGCTTGGTGTGCCCTCCAGCAGCCTGAAGACGGAACTGGGCGCCGTGCTGGTGCCCGATGGAACGCGCTTGCCCTATACCGAACTCGCGGCCGAGGCGGCGGGGATCGGGCTTTCGGGCGAGCCCAAGCTCAAGCCGCGCAGTGAATGGAAGCTGCTTGGCACGTCGCTGCCGCGCCTCGACATGGTGCCCAAGGTCACCGGTACCGCGACCTTTGCGGTGGATTTCCGCCTGCCGGGCATGCGCTTTGCGACCGTCAAGGCGAACCCCTATCTCGGCGCCGCCATGAACGGCGCCGATACCGCCGCCGCAGCAGCGATGCCGGGCGTCGACAAGATCGTGCCGCTCGCCAATGGCGTGGCGGTGGTCGCGGCGACGACCTGGCAGGCCATGCAGGCAGCCGACGCCATCACTTTCGACTGGGCGCCCGCGACCTATCCGCAAACCAGTGCCGAGATCAGCGCCGTACTCGCTGCCTCGTTCACCGACGAGCGGCGCGACAGCGTCAAGCGCAACGACGGCAATGTCGACGAGTCGCTGAAGACCGGCGAAGTGTTCGAGGCGGAATATGCCGTCCCCTATCTCGCCCACGCGCCGTTGGAGCCGCAGAGCGCCGCCGCCTTGTTCAAGGACGGCAAGCTCGAGGTGTGGGCGGGCAACCAGATCCCCAACCTCGCGGTGAACGCGGCAGCCAAGGCCGCCGGCATTGAACCTGCCGATGTCACCTTCCACACGCTGCTGATGGGCGGCAGCTTCGGCCGCCGGCTCGAGATGGACACCATCGAGCAGGCCTCGATCATCGCCAAGGCGACTCCGGGCGTGCCGATCCTCCTTACCTGGAGCCGCGAGGAGGACATGACGCATGATTTCTATCGCCCGGCGGCGCTCTGCCGCATGCGCGGCAAGCTCGAGGGCGGCACCATCGCTGCCTTCGACTATGGCGTGGCCTCGTCCTCGGTCATTGCCGGGCAGATGGGGCGGCTCGGCCTCAACGTGCCCGGCCCGGACGCGATGATCACGCAGGGGGCGTGGGACCAGCCGTACAAAATCGCCAACCACCGGGTCACCGGCTACCGCGCGCCCGACATGGTGCCGGTCAGTTCGTGGCGCTCGGTCGGCGCGTCGCTCAATGGCTTCTTCCACGAAAGCGCCATCGACGAGCTGGCCCATCTCGCCGGCGCCGACCCGCTCGAGTTCCGCCTGAAGCACATTGACGACGAGGTGTCGCGCAAGGTGCTCGAGGCGGTCGGCGAGATGTCAGGCTGGGGCACGGCCCGCCCCGGACGGGCACGCGGCGTCGCCTTCTGCCTCGCCTTCGGCGTGCCGGCGGCTGAAATTATCGAGGTCGAGCAGACAAGTGCAGGCATTCGCATCACGGGCGCCTGGGCGGCGGTCGATGTCGGCGTCGCGCTCGATCCGCGCAATATCGCCAGCCAGGTCGAGGGCGCGATGGTGTTCGGGCTCTCGGCGGCCATTCGCGGCGCCATCACCATTGCCGATGGCAAGGTGGAGCAGTCGAATTTCTGGGACTACGAGCCGCTGCGTCTCGAGCAATGGCCCGGCGTCGAGGTGAAGGTGCTGGAGAATGCCGAGCGCATCAAGGGCATCGGCGAGCCGGGCGTGCCGCCGGCCGCGCCGGCGCTCGCCAATGCGATCTTCGCGCTCACCGGCCAGCGCATCCGTGAACTGCCGCTCGGCAAATCCATCAAATTCGCCTGAGACCCGACATGCTTGAGATCGCGACGACGGCCCCGCCTCGCGACACCTTCCTCGATCCGGATGATCCCGCATCGGTCTTCCGGCTGCTCGAGTCGGGCAGCCGGGAAGGGCTGTCCGGAGCGCTCCTCACCATCGTCGAGACAAAGGGCGGCGGGCCACGCGCCCTCGGGGCACAGATGGCGGTGCTCGAGGACGGCCGCTATTGCGGCTACATCTCCGGCGGCTGTGTCGAAGCCGCCGTCGCGGCCGAGGCCATCCGCTGCATCCGGGCTGGCGCGGGCGAGCGGATGCGATTTGGCGCCGGCTCGCTCTTCCTCGATATCGAACTGCCCTGCGGCGGCAGCCTCGATGTGCAAGTCAGCGTCCGACCGGACCTGCAGATCGTCGAGCGGGCGCTGCGCCTGATCGAAGCAAGAACGCCGTTCTGCCTCGCCATCGGCCTGCGCGACGAAATCGAACTGATCCTCGATGCCGGCGCAACCGAGCGCACGCACATGCGCGCCGGGAGACTGCTCCGGCACTATCATCCGCTGACACGCCTGGTGCTGGTCGGGGAGGGCAACGAACTCGTCGCTCTCGCGAGGGCTGCGCTGAGCGCCGGCCTGTCCGTGGCGAGCTTTCTCACGGCCGACACCCACCGTGGAATCGTTGACGATCTCGGTGCTCCCGCGACACTCATCACGGGCGCCGATCTGCCAACGCTGCCGGTCGATCCGTTTACAGCGATCGTTATCGTCATGCATGACCGGTTTAAGGAGAGCCGCCTGCTCGAGGACATCCTCTCCTACGAGCCGTTCTATCTCGGTGCGGTCGGCAGCCAGCGCACGCACGCGCAACGTCTCGAACGGCTCGGCGCCGCGGGGATGCCGGTTGAGCGGCTCTCCCACCTGCGCGGTCCGATCGGTCTCTTCGGTCCGGCCCGCACTTCGTCTTCGCTGGCGATTTCGGTGCTCGCCGAAATCCTTGAAGCCCGCATGCAGCTCGACGGCTGATGGCGGAACTGTCCGACGTAACCGTCGCGTTGCTGGCCGCCGGCCTCTCGCGCCGCTACGGCGCTGCCGACAAATTGCTGGCGGCGTTCAACGGCAAACCGCTCGCCAGCCATGCCGCCGACATGCTGGCGGCCTTGCCCTTCGCCCGCCATGTCGCCGTCTGCAGCCCAACGGGACCGCTGGGCGATAGTCTTGTTGCCTCGGGCTTCACCCTCGTGCCCAATGCCGAACCCGAGAGGGGCCTGGGCCACTCGCTGTCGCTCGCCGTCAAAGCAGCAACCGGGCACTCCTCTGTCCTGCTCATCTGCCTCGCCGACATGCCCCTCGTCACGCCCGCTCATCTGCTGGATCTGATCGGCCGCGCTAACCGCAGCACCATCGTCGCCTCGGTCGCGGACGCCACCGCCCCGCCGATGCCGCCGGTCTCTATCGGCCGCGACTACTTCGCCCGATTGTCCCAGCTGGACGGCGATCAGGGCGCGCGCCCCCTCCTTGCGACCGCCATCCGCGTTGTCGCCCCGCCGGGCACTCTCAGAGACTTCGACACCCCCGAGGACTTCGGCTGAGCTTTACGCGCGCTTTACGCCGCCGCCGCCGCTTCGACATGGCGGCTTTACGCCCCCCGGGACTACCTCCGCTCCATCGCAACAGATGGAGCGCGCCATGTTCGCGGACATCCTCTATTTCCTCGGCGGAGTGGCGGCCTTCGGGCTGATCGGCCTCTCCGTCTCGCTGGCGGGGAGGCTCTGATGAGCTTCGACATCGCCCTCGGCCTCGCCTTCGCGGCTGCCATCCTCGTCTACGCCCTCATCGCGCTGATCCGCCCGGAGCGGTTCTGAGCCATGGCCACCGATCTCATCCAGTTCGCGCTCTATGGCGCAGTGCTCGTGGCGCTCGCCATGCCGCTCGGCGCCTATATGGCGCGTGTCTTCGCCGGCGAGGCCGGCTTCCTCCGCTTCATCGAGCGGCCCATCTTTGCGCTGGCCGGCATCAAGCCCGAGCAGGGCCAGCATTGGAGCGCCTATGCGCTGGCCCTCGTCGCGTTCAACGCGGCCGGCTTCGTGCTGCTGTTTCTCATCCTCAAATTCCAGGACCTCTTGCCCGGCAACCCGCTCGGCCTGCCCGGTCTCAGCGGCCAGCTCGCCTTCAACACCGCCATCAGCTTCGTCACCAACACCAACTGGCAGTCCTATGGCGGCGAGACCACCATGTCCTATCTCAGCCAGATGGCGGGGCTGACGACGCAGAACTTCGTCTCCGCCTCGACGGGCATGGCCGTCGCCGCCGCCGTGGCACGCGGCCTCGCCAGCCGGCAGCTCAAGACCATCGGCAATTTCTGGGCCGATATGGTCCGTGCCACGCTCTACGTCCTCATCCCGCTGTCGGTCGTGCTGGCGCTGCTGCTCGTCTGGCAGGGCCTGCCGCAGACGCTCGACACCAGCCTCGCCGCCACCACGCTCGAGGGCGGCCAGCAGACCATCGCCATCGGCCCGGTGGCCAGCCAGCTCGCCATCAAGCAATTGGGAACCAATGGCGGCGGCTTCTTCAACGTCAATTCGGCGCATCCCTTCGAGAACCCGACGGCGATCGCCAATTTCCTCGAGATGCTGGCGATCCTCGTGATCCCGGTCGCCTTCTGCTTCACCTTCGGCCGCATGGTCGGGGACAAGAAGCAGGGCCGGGCGCTGTTCGCCGCCATGGGCATCATGTTCGTCATCGGCCTCGGCGCCATCTATGCGTCGGAGCTCCAGTCCAATCCGCTCTATCCCGCCAATGTCGTCAGCACCGGCAATATGGAGGGCAAGGAGATCCGCTTCGGCGTCGCCAATTCGGCGCTCTGGGCCGAAGTGACCACCGCCGCCTCCAACGGCTCCGTCAATTCCATGCATGACAGCTTCTCGCCGCTCGGCGGCATGGTGGCCATGCTCAACATGCAGCTGGGCGAAGTGGTGTTCGGCGGCGCCGGCGTCGGTTTGACCGGCATGCTGCTGCTGGTCATCGTCACGGTGTTCCTCGCCGGGCTGATGGTCGGCCGCACGCCGGAATATCTGGGCAAGAAGATCGAAGCCCGCGAAGTAAAACTCGCCGCGCTCACCCTGCTCGTGATGCCGATCGGCGTGCTGGCCTTCGCTGCGCTCTCCATCGTCGCCGGCACCGGCCAGAGCGCCGTTCTGAATCAGGGGCCGCATGGCCTCACCGAACTGCTCTACGCCTACAGTTCCGCCACCGGCAACAATGGCTCGGCCTTCGCCGGCCTCACCGTCAATGTCGACTGGCACAATACCTTCCTCGGCCTCGCCATGCTGGTCGGCCGCTTCGGTTACATCATCCCGATCCTCGCCATCGCCGGCTCGCTCGCGCAGAAGAAAACCGCGCCTGCCTCCTCCGGCACCTTCCCGACCCATGGGCCGGTCTTCGTCACGCTTCTCTGCGCCACCATCATCATCGTCGGCGCGCTCACCTTCCTGCCCGTGCTCGCCCTCGGCCCCATCGCCGAGCAGGTCTCGATCGCGGCCGGGCAGAGCTTCTGAGGTTCATCATGTCAAAGACATCCACCACCGGCGAAATCGGCCTGTTCGACGGCGCCATCCTGCGCCGGGCGCTGGGCCAGGCCGTGCTCAAGCTCAATCCGCGCGGCCTCGCTCGCAATCCGGTGATCTTCGTTACCGGTCTCACCGCGCTGCTGGTGACGCTGCTCGTCATTCGCGATGGCATCACCGGGGCCGCCACCTTCGGCATCGGCGTGCAGGTCGCGGTCTGGCTCTGGTTCACCGTGCTGTTCGCCAACTTCGCCGAAGCCATCGCCGAAGGCCGGGGCAAGGCGCGCGCCGATGCCTTCCGCGCCACCCGCTCGACCACGCGGGCCAAGACGCTGATGGATCCCGCGCGCCGCGATATCGCCGTGCCCAAGGATGCTGCGGCGCTCGTCGAGGGTGACGTCATCCTCGTCGAGGCTGGTGACATCGTCCCCACCGATGGTGAAGTGGTCGAAGGCGTCGCCTCGGTGGACGAGAGCGCCATCACCGGCGAATCCGCGCCGGTCATTCGTGAATCGGGCGGCGATCGTTCATCGGTGACGGGCGGCACGCGGCTTGTTTCCGACTGGCTGGTGGTGAAGGTCACCGCCGCGCCCGGCAATACGTTCCTCGATCGGATGATCGCGCTGGTCGAAGGCGCCAGGCGCCAGAAGACGCCCAACGAGATCGCCCTCGATATCCTGCTCGCCGCGCTGACGCTGGTGTTCCTGTTCGTCGTCGTATCGCTGCCGGTCTTTGCCATCTGGAGCGGCACGCAGATCCCGGTGATCTATCTCGCCGCGCTGTTCGTCACGCTGATCCCCACCACCATTGGCGGCCTGCTCTCGGCCATCGGCATTGCCGGCATGGACCGGCTGGTGAAGGCCAATGTCATCGCCAAATCGGGCCGTGCCGTCGAAGCCGCCGGCGACATCGATGTGCTGCTGCTCGACAAGACCGGCACCATCACCTTCGGCAACCGCATGGCCGATGCCTTCATGCCGCTCGAGGGCGTCACGGTGCATCAGCTGGCCGAAGCGGCGTGGCTGGCCTCGCTCGCCGACGACACGCCCGAGGGCAAGTCCATCGTCGACCTGGCGCAAAAGCAGTTCAGCCTGCGCGGCGATGCGGCCAAGGGCGCGAGCTTCGTTCCCTTCACCGCGCAGAGCCGCATGTCGGGCGCCAACCTTGCCGACGGCACCGCCATCCGCAAGGGCGCGTCCGACGCCATGCTGCGCCATGTGGGCCTGCCCGCCAGCCAGGAGCTCGACCGTATCGTGCGCACCATCGCCTCCTCTGGCGGCACGCCGCTGGTGGTCGCCGAGGACACGCGCCTGCTTGGTGTCGTGCATCTGAAGGATGTGGTGAAGCCCGGCATTCGCGAACGCTTCGCCGAGCTGCGGCAGATGGGCATTCGCACGGTGATGATCACCGGCGACAATTCGCTCACCGCCGCCGCCATCGCCGCCGAGGCGGGCGTCGACGATTTCCTCGCCGAAGCGACGCCGGAGAAAAAGCTCGAACTGATCCGCGCCGCGCAAGCCGATGGCCGCCTCGTCGCCATGTGCGGCGATGGCTCCAACGACGCGCCCGCGCTCGCTCAGGCCGATGTCGGCGTGGCGATGAACTCGGGCACGGCCGCGGCCAAGGAGGCGGGCAATCTCGTGGATCTCGACAGCGATCCGACCAAGCTCATCGAGATCGTCCTGGTGGGCAAGCAATTGCTCATCTCGCGCGGCGCGCTCACCACCTTTTCCATCGCCAACGATGTGGCAAAATACTTCGCCATCCTGCCGGCGCTGTTCGTCACCGCCTATCCCGGCCTTGCCGTGCTCGACATCATGCGCCTCGGCACGCCCGCCTCGGCCATTCTCTCGGCGCTGATCTTCAACGCCCTCGTCATCGTGGCGCTCATTCCGGTGGCGCTGCGCGGCGTGCGTTATCTCCCGGCTTCCGCCTCGGCGCTGCTCGGCCGCAATCTCCTCATCTACGGTGTGGGCGGCCTCATCGCTCCCTTCATCGGCATCAAGCTCATCGACCTCTTGGTCGATCTGCTGCACCTCGCCTGAAGGAGGCGACAATGTTCACTCATCTTCGTCCCGCCATCGCCCTGACGCTGTTTTTCGCCGCGCTCACCGGTATTGCCTACCCCCTCGCCATCACCGGCGCCGCACAGGCCATGTTCCCGCATCAGGCGAGCGGCTCGCCGGTCGTTCGTGCCGATGGCACGCTGCTCGGTTCGGCGCTGATCGGCCAGCTGTTCGAGCGCGACAGCTACTTCCACGGCCGTCCCTCGGCGGTGAACTATGACGCGGCGACCTCCTCGGGCACCAATCTGGGCCCCTCGAGCAAGGCGCTACTGGATAGCCTCGCCGAGCGGGCCGCCGCCTATCCCGATGGCGTCCCGGCTGATCTGGTCACCGCCTCCGGTTCGGGCCTCGATCCCGACATTTCCCCCGCTGGCGCGCTGGCCCAGATGCCCCGCATTGCCGCATCCCGCGGTTTGGACGAGGCTGCCCTGCGTCAGCTGATTGCGGCTAACGTTCGGGGTCCAGACCTTGGTATATTGGGCCAGCCCCGGGTGAATGTTCTCGCCCTCAACCTTGCGCTGGATGCGCTCAAGCCATAGCCACCGCTGCTGCCGATCGCCCATCGCCGGACTCGCTCCTCGCCGAAGCAAAGCGCGGAGAGCGGGGCCGGCTGAAGATTTTTCTCGGCGCCTCGCCCGGCGTGGGCAAGACCTACGCCATGCTGCAGGAGGCAGCCGCGCGGCGCGCGCAGGGCGCCGACGTGGTGGTGGGGATTGTCGAAACGCACGGCCGCGCCGAAACCGAAGCCCTGCTGACGGGGCTCGAAATGCTGCCGCGCAAGGCGCTCGACTATCGTGGCCAGCGTCTCGATGAACTCGACCTCGATGCCCTCCTGTTGCGGCGGCCGCAACTGGCGCTGATCGATGAACTGGCCCACAGCAATGTCCCCGGCTCCCGCCATGTGAAGCGCTGGCAGGACGTGATCGAAGTGCTGGACGCGGGCATCGACGTCACCACCGCGCTCAACATCCAGCACATCGAATCCCTCAATGATGCCGTGGCGCGCATCTCTGGTGTCCGCGTGCAGGAGACAGTGCCCGACGCCATCGTGGCGCGCGCCGACGAGATCGAGTTGATCGATCTGCCGCCCGAGGAACTCATCAAGCGCCTGCACGAAGGCAAGGTCTATCGCGCCGGCACGGTCGGCCGGGCGCTCGATAATTTCTTCACCCGCCCCAACCTCACCGCCCTCCGCGAGCTGGCGCTGCGCACGGCTGCCAGCCGCGTCGATGCCGAGATGCTGTCGCTGATGCGTCAGGGGGCGGTCGAAGGGCCATGGCCGACGCAGGAGAGGCTGCTGGTGTGCATCAACGAAACGCCGCTGGCCAAGTCGCTGGTCCGGGCCGGCAAGCGCATGGCCGAGCGCTCGGGCATCGCCTGGATCGTCGCAACGGTCGTCACGCCGCGCCACGAGGCACTGCCCGACACCGCCCGCCGCCTCACCACCGAGGCCATGCAACTCGCCGAGGCGCTCGGCGCCGAAACGGCGACGCTCAGCGTCGAGAGCGGCATTGCCACCGAGCTTGTCGCTTTCGCCCGTGCCCGCAATGTGACGCGGCTGCTGGTCGGCCGGCCGCGGCCGCGCGGCCTGTTCGGTCTTGGCCGCGAGGCGGTGGCCGATAGCCTGCTCGACGCCGCCAGCGATTTCGAAATCACCATCATCTCGGGCGATGCGGGCCGGGCGCCAGGGCCGCAATGGCCGAAACTCAGCCTGTCGTGGCAGGCGGCGCTGGCGGGCCTCGGCGGTGCCTTGCTGGCCACGCTCATCGCCTGGGGCATCGACAATGTGCAGATCGTCGATGCCGGCACGCTTTCCGTCGTCTACCTCGTCGTGGTCCTCGCCGTCGGCGCGCGCTATGGCCTCGTCCCCGCGCTGGCGACCAGCATTGTGTCGTTCCTCGCCTACAATTTCTTCTTCACCGAACCGCGCCTCAGTTTTGCGGTAGCGCAGCCCGAATCCATCCTCGCCATCATCATCTTCCTCATCGGCGCGCTGTTCACCGGGACGCTGGCGGGGCGGCTGCGCCAGCAGCTGATGTCGCTGCGCACCAGCCAGCGCCGCACCGAAATGCTCTACGATTTCGCCAAGCGCATCGCCGACAAATCCGACCTCGACGATGTGCTCTATGCCGGCGCCTACCACATCGCGGCCACTCTCAATTGCCGCTCGCTGATCCTCCTGCCCGATAGCTCGGGTGTGCTGCAACAGATGCAGGGCTATCCCTCGATCGAGGAAGAACTCGATCCGCGCGCCGCCGCTGCCGCCCGCTGGGCCTTCGAGCACAATGAGGCGGCGGGCGCCGGCACTGCCACGCTGCCCACATCCGCCTGGATGTTCGTGCCCCTGGCCGCCGCCACGCCGCTCGGTGTCGTCGGGCTGCAATTCGCCGATGCGCGGCGCGGCGCCGACCCCGAAATCCGGCGGCTGCTGCAGGCCGTGGAGGACCAGGTGGCCGTCGCCATCGAGCGCACGCGCATGGCGACGGATCTGCAGAATTTGCGCGTCGAGGCTGAAGGCGAAAAACTCCGCAGTGCGCTGCTCAACTCACTGAGCCACGATCTGCGCACGCCGCTGGTGTCGGTCATCGGTGCCTTCACCGGGCTCGAGGGCGATCTGCCCAAGGCGGACCGCGATGCGCTGGTCGAAACCGGCCTCGATGAAGCGCGGCGGCTTGATCGCTATGTGCAGAACCTCCTCAATATGACCCGGCTCGAATACGGCGCCTTGCAACCGCGCCGGACGATTGTCGATCTGCGCGAACTGGTGGGCACGGCGCGCGCCGATCTCCGCCGCGGGCTGGAAGGGCACGAACTCGCGCTCGACCTGCCGGCGGATCTGCCGCGTATCGATGCCGATCCGGTGCTGATCGGTCAGGCGCTCGCCAATGTGCTTGAGAACGCCGCCAAATACGCGCCGCCGGGCTCGACCATCCGCATCGCCGCGCATGCCGCCGGCAGCAGCGTGATCCTGGCTGTCTCCGATGAAGGGCCGGGCATCCCCGCAGCGGAGCGCGAGAAGGTGTTCGACCTGTTCTATCGCGTCACCGAAGGCGATCGCCGGCCGACCGGCACCGGGCTCGGCCTTGCCATCGTGCGCGGCTTCGTCGAGGCTCACGGCGGTCGCGTGCGCGCCCTAGCCGGACCGGGCGGGCGTGGCACCAGCATCGAGTTGGAGCTGCCGGTGGCAGCAGGGCAATGAGCGAAGCGCGCATTCTGATCGTTGAAGACGAAGCCCCCATAAGGCGCTTCCTCCGCATCGCCATCGAGAGCGCCGGCTTCACTTTGCTCGAAGCCGATCGCGGCCGCCTCGGCATCGAACGGGCCGCCACCGAGGCGCCCGATCTCGTCATCCTCGATCTGGGCCTGCCCGACATGGACGGCAAGGCGGTCATCTCGGCCATCCGCGAATGGAGCGACCTGCCGATCCTCGTCCTCTCGGTGCGGGATGCCGAGACCGAAAAGATCGCCGCCCTCGATGCCGGTGCCGATGACTATGTCACCAAGCCCTTCGCGACCGGCGAGCTGCTCGCCCGCCTGCGCGCGCTCCTTCGCTCGCGCAAGCCCGCTGTCGCCGCCAAAAGCACCATATCTTTGCCGCCGTTGCGCATCGATTTGGCGGCCCACACCGTCGAAATCGACGGCCGCGAGGTCAAGCTGACGCGCAAGGAATTCGAGGTCCTGGCTCTGCTGGCGCGCCACGCTGGCCGGTTAGTGACGCACAAACAGCTACTTACGACGGTGTGGGGTCCGGCCCATCTGGCCGATACCCACTACCTGCGCATCGCCATCGCCCATCTGCGCGAAAAGCTCCACGACGACGCCGCCAACCCCCGGATAATCCTCACAGAACCCGGCGTCGGCTACCGCATGATCGCCGCGAACTGAGCCCTAGATCGAGCCGCGCACGACCAGCGGCATATCGATCAGATGCTCGCGAGGCTCGTCATCGCCCATCATCAGCGACACCGCCTTGCGGCCCATTTCTTCATGCGGCAGCGCGACCGTCGTCAGTCCCGGGCGGAGATAGGAGGCGAGTTCGTCATTGTCGAAGCCCATGACGGCGACGTCGGTAGGGATGCGCAGGCCGGCTTCCGCCAGCGCCTGGTAGGCGCCAAAGGCGAGGCGGTCATTGAGGCAGAGCAGGGCGGTGAATTTAGGTCCCTGCTTCAGCAGCTTGCGGACCAGCTCATAGCCGTGATGCGGCTCCCACTCCCAGCAGCTCTCCTCGGCGACGAACGCCAGCTTGTGCTCCTCCATCGCGTGCCGGATGCCTGCAAAGCGCTTCTCGACCGTTTCCGAGCGGAACAGCCCACGCTCGGCCAGTTCATTGTGGCCGATCAGGGCGATCTGCTGGCCCATTCCCCGGGCAAGCAGCGCCTCCACCGCCGCCCGCCCGCCCGCGAACTCGTCGGCGAGCACCGAGTTGCGGTACTTGGCGCTGGTGCCGTTGAGCATCACCACCTGGGTGTTGGCCGGAACGTCGGGGACGAAAATCTCGCGCGACCGCATCGCCGCAAAGACAATGCCGTCGACCTGGCGGTCAAGCGCCGCCTCGATGGCCTGCACCTCGCGCGCCGGTTCGCCACCGGTTTCGAGCACCAGCATCACATGGTTGGCCTTCTCGGCCGCATCGAGCGCGCCACGAATGAGGCCGCTCGCAAAGCGTGTCGTCGCCACATAGTCGGAGATGAAGGCAATCGTGCGCGTCTTGTCTGTGCGCAGGGCCCGCGCCGCGATGTTGGGGCGGTAGCCAAGCTGCGCCGCCGCGGCATGCACCCGCTCATGCGCTTCGGCCGAGAGGCGCGTGTCGGGACGACCCGTGAGGATCATCGACGCCGCCGTCGACGAGAGCCCGGCGAGGCGGGCCACGTCGGCCAAAGTTACCCGTTTCTTCACCAAAGCGTCTGCCTTGCCCCCGCTCGCGTCCCGCGTATCAGGTTGACAACGTGTCTGCCAAGGTTGCAACTGCTAAAACCATTTAGCAAGAGGACGAGCGTGAGCTTTCAACTGGCCGATCACTGGGTCTGGGATTTCTGGCTGGCCGATGATGGCGAGCGGTATCACCTCTTTTATCTCCACGCGCCCAAATCTCTTGGCGATCCCGATCTGCGCCACCGCAACGCCCGGATTGGCCACGCTACGTCGGTGGATCTGCGCGACTGGACCGATCACGGCCGCATCTTCGAGCCCGGTCCCGCTGGCAGCTTCGACGACACCGCGAACTGGACGGGCAGCGTCGTGCAGGGCGCGGACGGCAAATGGCGCCTCTATTACACCGGCTCGCGCTTCCTCTCGCCGGATCGCAACACCAATATCGAGACCATCGGGCTTGCCGTGTCCGACGACCTCTACAGCTGGACGAAGCAGCCCGGACCGATCGTCGCCGCCGACCCGCGCTGGTATGAAACCCTCGGCAGCTCGTCATGGCCGGAAGAAGCCTGGCGCGACCCGTGGGTGTTTCCCGATGCCGATGGGAAGAACTGGCACATGCTCATCACCGCACGCGCCAACCATGGCGACGACATGCGGCGCGGCGTCGTCGGCCATGCCGTGTCGACCGACATGGAGCACTGGGAAGTAAGGCCACCGCTGAGCGCGGCCGATATCGACTTCGCGCATCTCGAAGTGTTCCAGACCGCGACCATCGGCGGCAGGAACTACATTCTATTCTGCTGCGACACGCCGCGCCTTTCCGGCAAGCTGGCCGGCACCATGGGCGGCATCTGGTACATTCCCGTCGACAGTTTCACCGGTCCCATCGATACCTCGCGCGCAAGGCTGCTGGCGCCGCAAAGTCTCTACGCCGGACGTTTCGTCTGCCAGCGAAATGGCGAATGGGCGCTCATGGGCTTTCGCAATGACAGTCCCTTCGTCGGCGGCGTCAGCGATCCCATTCCGCTGTCCGTCGACGCGGATGGCGGGCTGGGCCTCCGGGGCGCGGCCTGATGAGCATACAGGGCAGGGTGGCCGCCGGCTTCGAGAGCGTCGCCGATGCATTCGCCCGGGCCTTCGACGGCCGGCCGACCATGGGCGCGGCCCTTGCCATAAGGCACAAGGGCGAGGAAGTGGTGAGCCTGTGGGGCGGCACCGCTGACGAACGGGCCCAAGCGGCATGGGGCGAGTCGACGGCCTCCGTGATCTTCTCCTGCACCAAGGGTCTTGTCTCCATTCTGGCGGCCAGGCTGGTCGAAGAGGGCCGGCTCGACTATGCCGCGCCGGTCGCCCGCTACTGGCCGGAGTTCGCCGCAGGCGGCAAGGACCGGATCACCGTCGGCGATGTGCTGGCGCACCGCGCCGGGCTGTCGGCGCCGGCCGATGCCTGGTCGTTCGACGATCTGCTCGACTGGTCCGTGCCCACCTCGCGCCTTGCAAGACAGAGCCCGTTGTGGTCGCCCGGTAGCGGCTATGCCTACCACGCCATCACGCATGGTTGGCTGGCGGGCGAGATCATCCGCCGCGTCGCGGGACAGAGCGTCGGCACCTGCTTCGCCGAGGCCGTCACGGCGCCACTCGATGTGCCGGCCTGGATCGGCCTGCCGTCCGGCTTTGAGGGGCAGGTCGCGCATCTGCAGCTTGCCCCGACGCTGGAGAATTTCTGGGACGCGGAGGCGGCGCGTGATGCTGTGGCGCCCAACTGGCCCTACCGCGCCATGACGCTGGGCGGCGCCTTGCCGCCAACCTTGGTGACGTCCTCGGGCGCCTTCAACGACCGCCGGTTGCAATCGGCGGAAATACCCGGCGCGGGTGGCATCGCAACCGCATCGGCTCTTGCGTCGATCTGGTCGGCCACCGTGACGCCGACGGCAGGCGTGCAACTCCTGCAGCCCGGAACCGTAGCGCTGGCGACACGCGCCGCATCGGCGGGCCCGCCGGTCTTTGACGCGCCACCACCCTATGCGCGCTGGGGAATGGGCTTCCAGCTCGATTCGGAGGCACGGCGCTATCTCACCGCCACGAGCTTTGGGCATGACGGGGCAGGGGGGCAGTCGGCCTTTGCCGATCCGGAGCATGCAATCGGCTTTGCCTTCATTACCAACTGGCTGGAGGCCGGAAACGATGATCGCGCCACTGCGATCATCGATGCGCTGCGGCAGATTCTGGGCTGACCGGACAGTCGCGCGCGACGCGCCTTGACACCGCCACGAAACCTAGTGCTAAATCCTTTTAGCAACAGTTCGAGATACTGTCGCACCCATCAGGAGGAGGACATGATGAGGGTTTCATCTCTCTGGACCGTCGGTATCGTCGCCGCACTTTCGAGCGTTTCAACCAGCACCATGGCGCTAGCTGCGCCGAGCTGCGGTGCCGACCCCGTCGTGCTGAACAGCTATTTCGAAACGGGCTTTCCGCTGCCGACCCGGCTTGCCGAAGAGTTCACCAAGCAGTTCCCCAATGTCACGTTCGACATCAAGGAAGACCAGTTCGCCAATCTGATGGAGAACAGCCCGCGCGTGCTCGCGGGTGACAATGCGCCGGACCTGATCCGCCTGCCCAGCATCAGCGATCTGGTGGTCGACGGCCTGCTCAAGAATCTCGATGGCTATTTCACCGAATTCGGCTGGGACAAATTCCCCGCGTCGCAGCTGGTGCAGTTGCGCATCCACGAATCCGGCCGCCCGCGCGGCGAAGGCTCGCTCTATTCGATGGGCCTCAACTACAGTCTCACCGGCGTGTTCTACAACAAGGCCCTCGCGGCGCAGATCGGCATGACCGAGGCGCCCAAGACCCTTGCCGAGCTCGATGGGCTGCTCGAAAAGGCCAAGGCCGCCGGGATCCAGCCGATCCAGGAATGGAACGCGCCGACCGCCGGTCTCGCCTTCCCGCTGCAGAACCTCATGGGCGCCTATGGCGACGCGACGCCGATCAACGACTGGATCTTCCAGAAGCCCGGCGCCACCATCGACACGCCGTCGAACCTCCAGGCGACCGAGCATCTCGAGAAGTGGATCAAGGCGGGCTATTTCCCGGCTGATGCGAACTCGATCGACTACGGCGCCAATATGGGCCTGTTCATCGGCGGCACCGGCCTGTTCCTGTTCAATGGCGACTGGGAGTCGGGGAATCTCGACAAGCAGATGGCGGGCAATGCGGGCTTCTTCCTGATGCCGCCAGCCGTCGCCGGGGCCAAGCATGCCGCGATGTCGGCTCCGCTCACCTACGGCATCGGCGCCAAGGCGAAGAACCCCGATTGCGCGGCGTTCTTCCTCAATTGGGTCGCGACCAACGAGCAGGCGCGCAAGATCAACGTCGAGGTCGGTGGCTCCAACCCCGGCGGTCCGCCGGATCTGCCGATCCCGGCCGTTGCCCCGGGCTCGGTCACTGAAGCCACGCTGACCGCCGGCAATGTGCTGGCGGGCGACAATGGCGCGATGGACTTCATCGCCAATGCCACCGGCGCGATCTTCGCCGAAGGCTGGACGCCGCAGCTGCAGCTTCTGGTCGGCGGCCGGACGGATGCGGCCACCGTACTCAAGTCGGTGCAGGCAGAGTATGAGAAGCAGCTCTCGCGATAACTCGGTCCACTGCGTGATTGATGACTGACACTACGTCGATCTCTCGACGGCCAGGCCCGCGACCCCGAACGTCAAATCGGGGTCGCGGTACCTTTGTGGCCTGGCTGTTCATTGCACCGGCGCTGCTGTTCTACAGCGCGTTCGTGCTCATCCCCATCGGCATGACGGCCTATTACTCGCTGCTGCGCTGGAATGGCATCGGCGCCGCGCAGTTCCGTGGCCTCCAGAATTACATCACGGTTCTCACCGAACCCGATCTGCTCTCGACCATCGGCAACGCCTTTCAGCTGGTCCTCTATTTCTCGCTGCTGCCGGTCGGCATCGGCCTCGGCGTCGCGCAGATCATCCGCCAGCATCTGAACGGGCCGTTCGGCACCACCGCGCGCACCATCCTCTTTGTCCCGCAGGTCATTCCGCTCGTCGCGGCCGGCATCGCCTGGAGCTGGATGCTGGCGTCGAACGGCGTGGTCAATCAGCTGCTCAGCGCCGTAGGCCTCGGCGGCTGGACGCGCGGTTGGCTCGGCGATTTCGACTTCGCCCTGCCGGCGGTCGGCATCATCGGCGCCTGGGTGCTGCTCGGGCTGTGCACCATGCTGCTGGTGACCGGCATCGCCAAGATCGACCCCACGCTCTACGAGGCCGCCAAGCTCGATGGCGCATCGGGCTGGGACGAGTTCATCTATGTCACCGTTCCCGGCCTGCGCCAGGAGATCGGCGTCTGCATCACCGTGACCGTGATCGCGGCGCTGGCAAGCTTCGACATTGTCTACATCGCGACCGGCGGCGGACCGGGCGGGTCTACCAACGTGCCCGGCTTGGAAATATATCGCCTCGCGTTTGCACACCGGCAGGTCGGCCTCGCCTCGGCGCTGGCCATCGTGCTGATGATCCTCGTGATCGTCTGCATCCTGCCCATTCAGTGGATCATGCGGGAGCGGCGCCGATGAGCCTGGCCTCGACGGCAAGGGCCGCGCCGATCGGCGCATTCGCGGCCCGCGCCATTCTCATTGCCCTGATGCTCGTCACGCTGCTGCCGTTCATCACCATGTTCTCGGCGGCACTCGCCCCCTCGGGCACCTATCCGCCGGGCCTGCAATGGCCGGCCGATCCGCAATGGAGCAATTTCGTCGACGCCTTCGTCGCCGCCAAGCTCGACCGGCTGCTGCTCTCAAGCATCACCATCGTCGCCTGCGTGGTGCCGGTGTCGGTGCTGATCGGCACGATGGCCGGCTTCGGTCTCGCCAAGCTCGCGCCGCGCGGCAGCCAGTTCGTCTATCTGCTGTTCGTCATCGGGCTGACGCTGCCGCTCGAAGTGGTGATCATCCCGCTCTACTACGAGATACAGTGGCTGGGGCTCCTGAACACCAAATTCGCGATCATCCTGCCGCTCATCGGCCTGTACATGCCGTTCTCGATCTACTGGATGCGCGCGCATTTCGTGAACGTGCCCGCCGAGATGAGCGAAGCCGCCGAGATCGATGGCGCCAGTGCCTGGCAGCAGTTCTGGCTCGTCCAGGTGCCGCTGGCCCGCCCGCCCATCATGTCGCTGGCGATCCTGCAATTCCTCTGGACGTGGAACTCGTTCCTGTTGCCGCTGGTGCTCGTCGAAATACCGCTGGAGCGCACCATGGCGGGCGCGCTGGGGGCGTTCCAGGGACAATGGGGCACCAACATCCCGCTGCTGTGCGCCGGCTCGCTCATCATCCTCGCGCCGTCGGTGATCGTCTTTGTGCTCTTCCAGAAGCAGTTCGTCGCCGCCCTGCTGCAGGGCGCCGTGAAGGGCTGAACCGCGTTCCCGCGGCCGACGTCTAGCGGTCGGTGCCCGGCTCGGTCTCTGGCGGCAGCGGCACCTCGGCGCTGCCCTCCGAGCGGTCGCGATAGAGCGCGGCGCGTGCCAGCAGCGTCAGTGTCACCGGCGTGGTGACGAGGATGAAGAACAGCACCAGCACTTCATGCAACACCGGGCGGCCCAGCGCGAAGCTCGAATAGAGCGACGAGGCGAGGAGGATCAGCGCCGCGCCCAGGCTGCTGCCCAGCGTCGGCGCATGTATGCGCTGGTAAAAGCTCGCCCAGCGCACCAGCCCCACCGTGCCGATGAAAGTCACGATCGCGCCGGTCAGCACGACGAGTGCAATCACCAGCTGCAGCCATTCCGGCAC
The DNA here is from genome assembly GCA_004144345.1 of Hyphomicrobiales bacterium. Taxonomy (GTDB): domain Bacteria; phylum Pseudomonadota; class Alphaproteobacteria; order Rhizobiales; family Devosiaceae; genus Devosia_A. Next base: position 50,706 of record SEEL01000009.1, on the reverse strand, counting down.
GGCGCTCATTCGATCACCTCGCCGCGCATCACGAATTTGGCGAGCGCCAGTGTCGACACGAAGCTCAGGGCGCCGAGTACCAGCGCAATCTCGAAATAGATCAAGGTTCCAGAGCGCATGCCGAAGGTCACGAGCAGCAGCATGGCGCTCAGATAGACGCTGTCGAGCGCGAGGATCCGGTCCTGCGCGCGCGGTCCGCGGAACAGCCGCCAGCATCCCGCCAGCATGGCAAAGCCGAGGAACAGCTGCGCGGCGAGGTAGATCCAGTCGATCACGGAAGCCATCATTGCAGGATCTCCACCAATCGTCGTTCATAGGTCTGCCTGAACTCGGCCGCCCACGCGTCGACGTCCGCGGTGTCGAGGACATGGATGGTCACCACATTGCGCGTCGAATTGTGCTGCACCCAGGCGCTACCCGGCGTCGCCGTGACGATGCAGGCGAGAACCGCGAGGCCGTTCTCGTCGGTGAGCTCAAGCGGAATGTCGACGAAGGCCGAGCGGGCCGTCCGGCCGCTGAGGATCAGCCGCAGCACCGCAATGTTGGACTTCACCACGTCGACCAGCACGGCGAGCACCAGCGCTGCCACGGTCCCGATATTGCGCACCCGCGCCTTGCCCGGCACCACCGGCAACGCGGCCCAGCAGGCAAAGGTCGCGACGATCATGCCCAGGATGATCTGCCCCGGCGCCACGCTGCCGTTCAGCAGCAGCCACAGCACGATGAGGCTCAGCCAGATGATGGGGCGGCTCAGCAGGATCATGGCCGTTCTCCCCCGGCCACGCCGAACACCGCATTGGCGTATTCGCCCTGCGTGTAGAGCGACTGCGCGGCCGTCTCCATGAAGCTCATCACCGGCTGCGCATAGACCGTCAGCAGCAGGCCGAGCGTGAGGAACATCAGGATCGGCGCAATCTCAACCGCGCGCACCGCCGGGATCACCCCTTCGAGCGACACCCAGAAGGTGTTGATGCCACTGCGCATCAGCGCAATCGTCGCGGCCAGGCCCGAGGCGATCAGGATGCCGATCGTCACCCAGACTTCCACCGGCACCGTGCCGCTGGCGCCGCCGAGGTCGAGCATGGCGCCGATCATGGCGAACTTGCCGAGAAAACCCGAGAGCGGCGGCATGCCGGCAATGAGGATGGCGCAGCACACGAAGGCGATGCCAAGCGCGGCAAACGTGCCCGGCGTGGCGGCGCCCGCCTCCTGCATATGCTCAGGCTCCTCGTCATCGCCATAGGCTTCGAGGGTAACCGCCAGCACGTCGTCGCCCATCGAGCGGCCGCGTTCCATCAGTTCGACCAGCAGGAACAGGCAGGCGAGGCCAAGCGTCGAGCTGACGAGATAATAGAGGGCGCCCGCGGTTACGCCCGCGTCATCATACCCGACCATGGCCAGCATGGTGCCCGACGACACGATCACGCTGAAGCAGGCGATGCGCGCGATGCCCTGCGAGGCAAGAACGCCGATCGTGCCGAAGGCGATGGTGGCGAGCCCGCCATATTGCAGCACGGCGTCGCCGAACTGTGCGGACGGGCCGGCCCCCTCGCCGAACAGCAGCGAGGTGAGGCGGAGCACGACATAGACGCCGAGCTTGCTGAGGATGGCGAACATCGCGGCAACCGGTGGCGCAGCCGCGGCATAGGTGGTTGGCAGCCACATGCCGAGCGGCCACATCCCCGCCTTGACGAGGAAGGCCACGCCGAGGATGGCGGCGCCGGTCTGCAGCAGCGTGTGGTCGCTGGCCGACAGCAGCGGGATGCGCATCGCAAGGTCGGCCATGTTGAGCGTCCCGGCAACGCCGTAGATCGCCGTCGCGCCGATCAGGAACAGCGACGAGCTCGCGAGGTTGATGGCGACATAGTGGAGGCTCGCCTTGACGCGCGATGTGCCCTGGCCGTGGAGCGCAAGGCCATAGGAGGCGGCCAGCAGGACTTCGAAGAAGACGAAGAGGTTGAACAGGTCGCCCGTGAGGAAGGCGCCGTTCAGTCCCATCAGCAGCAGCTGGAACAGGCTGTTGAAATGCTGGCCGGCAAGGTGCCAGCGCGCGGCCGAGAAGATGATAGCCCCCAGCGCCAGGGCGGAGGTCAGCGCCACCATCATTGCCGAGAGCGGGTCGACGACCAGCACGATGCCATAGGGCACCGGCCAGTTGCCGAGCTGGTAGGTGCTGATGCGTGTCGGCCCCTGCGTCGCCTCGGCCAGCAGCAGCAGGCTGACGACAACCAGCAGCAGGGTCGCAGCGATGCTGATCCCGAGCTTGGTCTTGTGATGGCGGTCGTCGATCAGCGTCAGGGCTGCGCCGGCAAACAGCGGCAGAACGACCGGGAGAACGGCAAGATGGTCCATTACCGCTCCCTTCCGTCAACGTGGTCGGTGCCGGTCAGGCCGCGCGCCGCGAGCAGCACCACAAGGAACAGCGCGGTCATGGCAAAGCCGATGACGATGGCCGTGAGCACCAGCGATTGCGGCACCGGATCGGCATAGGCGCTGATATCGCCCGAGCCGTCGACAACCGCCGCCGCATTGCTGCGCAGCCGGCCCATTGAGAAGATGAAGAGGTTGACCGCGTAGGAGAGCAGCGACAGCCCGATGACGACCTGGAAGGTGCGCGGGCGGAGGATCAGCCACACGCCCGAGGCGGCAAGAATGCCGATGCTGATGGCAATGACAGCTTCCATCAGGCGCCTCCCGTTCCGCTGGCCGCACGCCGCGCCGACGGCTTGGCGTTGCGGATAGATTGGTGGGCCAGCGCGATGAGGATCAGCACCGTGGCGCCAACCACGAGGACGAATACGCCCAGATCGAAGGCCAGCGCACTCGCCAGCGGCACGCGGCCGAGCAGCGGCAGATCGAGGTACTGGAAGCTCGAGGTGAGGAACGGCATGCCGAACAGCCAGGCTCCGACCCCGGTCAGCATGGCGATCAGCAGGCCCGCGCCGATCCAGATGATCGGGTTGATGCGCAACCTGCTTTCCACCCAGCGCGTGCCACCCGCCAGATATTGCAGCACGAAGCCGGTCGACAGCGTGATGCCGGCAATGAAGCCGCCGCCCGGCAGGTCGTGGCCGCGCAGGAACAGATAGACCGAGAGCACGACGATGATCGGGAACAGCCAGCGCATCGTCACGGCGGGCACGCGGAGGAAGTCCGACGCGATGCTGCCGGTCACGTCGTCCGGCGAGGCCGCTTCATATTCGCTCTGCAGGCGCTGTTGTTCTGGTCGCTCGATACTGTCGGCGGCCGGGCGGAAGCGGCGCAGCAGCGCGAACGTCGTCAGCGCTACGATGCCCAGCACCGTGATTTCGCCCAGTGTGTCGAAGCCGCGGAAATCGACGAGGATCACATTGACCACGTTACGGCCGCCGCCGAGATTGTACGCGTTCTCGAGGAAGAATTTGGCGATGCTGTCGGGCGCCTCGCTGGTGAGGATCGCGTAGGAGAACAGCGCCATGCCGAGGCCTGCCGCGCACGCCATGACGAGGTCGCGGGCGCGGCGCAGCCTGGCGCCACGCGTCGCCGCGATGTCGATCTCCACTTCCTCGCGACGCTGCGGCAGCCAGCGCAGGCCCAGCAGGATGAGGATGGTCGTCACCACTTCGACCAGCACCTGCGTCAGCGCCAGATCGGGGGCCGAGAACCAGGCGAAGGTGATGGTGGTGGCAAGCCCCGCGCCACCCATCAGGACCAGCGCGACGAGACGATGATATTTGGCCTGGAACGCCGCGCCGACCGCGCAGGCATTGCCCAGCAGCCAGACGATCACGAGGGCCGGGTCGATCGGCGTCGGCGAGGCGCCGAGCCCGCCCGCCGGATTCATCAGCAGCGGAATGGCGCCGGCGATCAGCGCTACGCCGACCAGCAGCGCCAGTTGCGGCTGCAGGCGGCGCGTGCCGAGCAGGCGCTCGAGGGCGCGCGCCCATTTCACTGAAACGAGGAGGAGGATACGCTCGAAGATGCGTTGCCCCATCAGATGCCGGATAATCGGCGGACCATCCGCCCCGCGCTTCAGATAGCCCTGGATCAGCAGATAGAGCAGCGCGCCGCCCACCAGCGCGCCCAGGCTCATCAGCAGCGGCACATTGAGGCCATGCCAGACGGCAAGGCTGTAATAGGGCGTCTCGTCACCGAGCACCGAGCGAACCGCCGTCTCGAGATAGGGGCCGATCGTCAGCCCCGGGATGATGCCGACGAGGAGGCAGAGCAGGACGAGAATTTCGATCGGCCGCCGCATCAGCGCCGGCGGTTCGTGCGGCACGCGATCCAGTTGCGTCGGCGGCGGACCGAAGAACACGTCGTGGATGAAGCGCAGCGAGTAGGTGACGGCAAACAGGCTCGCAATCACCGCCCCGAGCGGCAGCGACACATCGACAAACGCGTTCGAGTTCTTGAGCGCGGTTTCGGCGAAGAACATTTCCTTCGACAGGAAGCCGTTGAGCAGCGGCACGCCCGCCATTGCGGCAGCCGCCACCATCGCCAGCGTGCCGGTAAAGGGCAGGTAGCGGAACAGCCCGCTGAGCTTGCGGAATTCGCGCGTGCCCGTCTCATGATCGATGATGCCGGCCGCCATGAACAGCGAGGCCTTGAACGTGGCATGGTTGGCGACGTGGAAGACCGCGGCGACAAGGGCGAGCGGCGAACTCATGCCGATCAGCGTCACGATCAGCCCGAGATGGCTGATGGTCGAATAGGCAAGAAGCCCCTTGAGGTCGCTCTGGAACACCGCCGAATAGGCGCCGATCAGCAGCGTGATAAGGCCCGTATAGGTAACGATCCACACCCATGGCCCGGTGCCCGACATCGCCGGCGACAGCAGCAGCAGCACATAGACGCCGGCCTTCACCATGGTCGCCGAATGGAGATAGGCCGACACCGGCGTCGGCGCCGCCATGGCGCGGGGCAGCCAGAACTGGAACGGAAACTGCGCGCTCTTGGTGAAGGCCCCGATGAGCACGAGGATCAGCGCCGTCAGATAGAGCGGGTGGTTACGGATGATGTCGCCCGAGGCGAGGACGACATCGACATCGTAGCTCCCCACGATATGCCCGAGCACCAGCATGCCCACGAACAGCGCGAGCCCGCCGGTACCGGTGAGGATCAGCGCCATGCGCGCGCCGTCACGGGCATTCGACGAGGCGTGCCAATAGCCGATCAACAGGAACGAGAAGATGCTGGTGAGTTCCCAGAACAGCACCAGCTGCACGAGATTGCCGGACAGCACGATGCCCAGCATCGAGCCCATGAAGCCGAGGAACAGCGCGAAGAAGCGCGCCACGGGTTCGTCCGGCTGCATGTAGTAGCGGGCGTAGAGCACCACCAAAAAGCCGATGCCGGTGATCATCACCGCAAACATCCAGGACAGCCCGTTGAGGCGCAGGACGATGTTGAGGCCCAGATCGGGCAGCCATGCGATGTCGTGTCGCACCACGCCGCCATCGGCGATGCCGGGATACATCGCGATCATGATCGCCAGCCCGGCAAGGGCAACAAAACCGGCCAAAACTGCTGCTGCGTTACGGGCCCGGCGCGCCGGAATAAAGGGCGCGGCGAGCATGCCCAGGAAGGGCAGAACCGTTATCGTGGTCAGCAGTAGTCCGTCTGGCATCAATCCATCCCGTTGATCCATCTAGCGATAGCATCACGGGACAAGGATGGGGTAGGGGCAAGTTCGCCCGGCGTCAATCTGCCCGTCCGCCGCAGTGAACCAGCCCGAAATACCTGATTCGCGGGGTCAGCGCGCCCATGCCGGCACGCGGGCGTAAATTACTGCAGCGACCGCGGCGGGATCACCGACAGCACGGCAAAGCGCGTGAACGCCCCGTCCCAGCCCATCCGCGTGATCGACTGACCCGGCCGGAGCCCGAGCAGCGCCGCGCCCACCGGCGACGTCACCGAAACCCGCCCGGCTGCCGGATCGGCCTGCTCGGGATAAGCGAGGGTCACGCTGTGGCGCCGCCCGTCCTCGGTCGCGTAGGTCACGCGCGAGCCGACAATCACCACATCGTCGGGGACGTGGGCGTCGGGCACAAGTGCCGCCCGGTCCAGTTCCTGGTTAAGAAAGTCGCTGTCGTCGGCCGTATGACCGGCCGCGATCATGGCGAGGATACGGAGTTTGCGATGTTCGCTCTGGCCCAGCGTAATCGCGGGCCGCATGGGATCTTGTTGCATGGCTTGCTGTCCATCCGGTGGCCCGGTGCAGATGCACCTCGGGCCGGCTAAGGGTGGGGAAGCGCAAAACGACGGCAGGCCCGATCTATCGGATCGCGAACTGCTGTGCCCCTAGACACCGCTGCGCGCGCAGCGCCTAGGGCAGGACGCTTGCGCGGCCATGGCCCGCGCGAGCGGCATCACTCAGCGATGTGAGAAGCCGTTGCATGCCTCCAACTTAGGAGTGAAGGCAGCAAAGTCAAGCAACGGGGCCGCTACGCGTCATTTCGCGCGGTCGTCGACAAACACCAGCACATGACCATTGGCGTCGGTGCGCAGCGCAATCACGTCATCCACACTGTGGCCATCCGCCGTGAGCTTGGCGCTGATCGCCGCGTTTGCCGTCACATTGCCGCGCAGCGTCGTCAGCGCGTCGCTGTGCCCGGCAAGAGCCGCGTCGAGCTCGGCCGCGTCGCCCTCCAGCGTCGACACCAGCACCACCGACACCTGGTTGGCGTCGCTGACGGCGGACAGATCCACCGCGTCGCCCGCATTGATCGCGGCAAGCAGCGCGCCATAGCTGTTGTCGCCCGTGATCTGGGCATCGAGCGGCCCCTGATTGGCCGTCCCGACGGCGCTCGTCTCGCCGCTCAGGCTGAGCGACGGATTGGCGCCCGCCTCCTGGCCCAGTGCGGGAACGGCCAGCGCCAGCATCGCGGCCGCGCCGATGGCAATTGCATGTCTCATGACACTCTCCATTGTTGGTTACTGGGCCAACGTGAGTGCCTGAACTTTGTTGCCGCCCATCACGGCGTTGAATCGCGCTGCGCCGCGGGGCTATAGTCCGGCCCTCCGATACAGCATCTGGCGGCACTTGCTTTTCGGTCGGCACAGCGACGCTGCCGGATCGATCCGGTGGCGGCGACGTTGAAGACCTCGACAGCGCAAAGGTCCACCACGTGTATCTGATCAAGTATCGGCTGACCGTCGGGCCCAGCCAGCACTACGCGCCATCAGCCATGGCCGGCGCCACCCTCGTTCGGGAAATCCTCACCGGCGGCGGCTCGGTCAGCAGCATCACCCGCACCAGCGACGGCCAGCCGCTCAGCCTCGCCGATCTGCAGAACCTCGCCGACACCGAGATCGGCCCGCCGGACCGCCGCCGCGCCTCGATCGTCGATGCCCTGCTGCGCCTGACACGACGGCGACGCCCTCAATAGACCTCGTGCCGCCGGTCGGCGCGGTAGGTCGCGATGCCGCGCCAGGCGCTCAGCGCCTCGCTCTCATGCACGATGTCGCCCATGGCGACCGTCTCGCGATCACCCGCCGAAGCCAGCACATTGCCCGACGGCGAACAGACGCAGCTGTGGCCGAGCGAGCCGAAGCCTGCTTCCTCGCCCGTGCAATTGGCCATCACCAGCCACACGCCATTCTCGAGCGCCCGCGTCCGCGCCAGCGACTCCACCGCCGCGCCGGTCCATCCCATGCCGCGCTGGAAATCGTTCGAGATCCAGTTGGTGCTGTTGATGACGATCTCGGCGCCATTGTCGACGAGCCGGCGGATGAATTCGGGGAACATGAAATCGTAGCAGATGCTGAGCCCGATCTTGCCCAGCGGCGTATCGACCACCACCGGCGTATCGCCCGCGCCATACCATTCGCGCTCCGCGGAAAAGAGGTGCACCTTGCGATAGGTCGCGACCCGCTTGCCCTCCGGCGAAAACAGCAGCTGCGCATCGTAATAGGTGCCATCGGCGATGATCGCCATGCCCACCGCGAGATAGACGCCGCATTCGCCCGCCAGCGCCGCCAGCGCATTCGCCGACGGCCCGTCCTCCGGCTCGGCCAGCCGGTCCAGCCGGTCGGCGATGAAATAGCCCGTCGTCGCCGTCTCCGGCACCACCACGAGCTTCGCGCCACCCGCCGCCGCCTCGCGCACCATCGTGCCGATGCGGGCGAGATTGCCCACCACATCGTCGGGCACCGGATGCAGCTGCGCTACGGCGGCGCGGATCGGTTCGGTTCGCGGCAATGCGCTCATGTCAGTTCCTTGTTCGTCATCGTGCCGCCCGCGGCGGCTGTGAGGATAGCGGCTTCGCTGGCGTCTTCCACCGGCATTTCGGCAACGAAGCGCCGGTCGTTCATCACCACGATGCGGTGCGCCAGCCCCAGCAATTCATCGATCTCCGACGAGATCACGATGATCGCCGCGCCCTGCGCCGCCAGCTCGCGCAGCAGATCGTGGATTTCGCTCTTGGCGCCCACATCGACGCCGCGCGTCGGCTCGTCGCAGATCAGCAGCTTCGGCGCCATCATCAGCGCCCGTCCTAGAACAACCTTCTGCTGGTTGCCGCCCGAGAGCTTGCCGATCGGCATGTCGAGGCTCGCCGCCACCAGCCGCAATCGCTTGAGGATCGTGCCAGACCGCTCGCGTTCCTTGCGGCGATCGCGGAGGCCGAGCCGTCCCAATCCCGGCAGCGCCGCTGCCGTCGCATTGCCGATGATGTCGATGCCGGCGAAGATACCGTCGCGCTTGCGGTCCTCGGTGAGATACACCACGCCATCGCGCATCGCCGCCTCCGGCGAGCCATTGCGCAGCGCCTTGCCATCGAGCGTGATGCGTGTCGCGGCGTGCTTCCCGCCCATCCCGGCAAGCGCCCGGGCGAACGTCGTGCGTCCGGCGCCGACGAGGCCGGCGAGCCCGAGGATCTCCCCCTGCTGCACCGCGATCTGCTGCGTACCGTCGGCGGTCGTATAGGCAATGTCGTAGCGCGGCGCGCCCTGCGGCACGGTGCTGCGCATCGGCGCCGCGCGCTGGCTCTCGCCGATCATCATGTTGACCAGCCCGTCCATCGTCAGCTCGGCAATGGCGCGCGTGCCCACCTTGCTGCCGTCGCGCACCACGGTCACGCGGTCGGCAATGGCGAGGATCTCCTCCAGCCGGTGCGACACGTAAAGGATCAGCATCCCCTCGCTGCGCAGCTGGCGCATGATGGCGAACAGATTGTCCTGCTCGCTCAGTGACAGCACCGCCGTCGGCTCGTCGAGAATGAGGATGCGCGCCTTGAACGACAGCGCCCGCACGATCTCGACCATCTGCTGTTCGGCGACGCTGAGGTCGGCCACTTCGGTGCGCGGATCGAGCGCGATATGAAAGCGCGACAGCAGCTGCGTCGCGTCGGCATTGAGCTTTGCCTCATCCACCAGCCCCAGGACGCCGCGCGGTTCGCGGCCGAGGAAGATGTTGCGCGCGACGCTGAGCTGCGGCACGAGGCTGAATTCCTGGTAGACGGTGGCAATTCCCGCGGCCTGCGCGGCCTGCGGGCTGTTGAGCTTCACCACGGCGCCATCGAGCAGGATGTCGCCGCCGGTCGGGGCCGTCGCGCCCGAGATCAAATTCATCAATGTGGATTTGCCGGCGCCATTGGCGCCGACGATGGCGTGGACCTCCCCGGCATCGCCGGAGAAATCCACGCCCTTGAGCGCCGCTACGCCCGGATAGTGCTTATGGAGGTTGCGGACCTCGAGCAAAGGCATGCGGCTGGTCGTCCCTTACTGCGGCAGGAACTCGGCGGGCAGATCGCTCGCCCACCAATCGTCCGGCTTGTCGGCCGCGGTCAGCGCACCAGTATCGGCCGGCGCAATGTATTCCGACGGCACGGCGACGCCGCGGTTCACCGGCTTGCCGGCGAGGATGTCCATGCCGATCTGCACCGCCACCTGGCCGGCGCGGGTCGGGAAGGTCACGACGCCACCCTGGTTGTGGCTGGCAATCCACTTCAGCCAGCCATTGTATTCGTCACCCGGCGAGAACACCGTGTCGCCGAGGCGACCGGCCTCGTCGAAGGCTTCCGCCATGCCGATCGACATCTGCCCGGCCGGCGAGAACACGCCGTTGATCTCCGGGAAGCGCTGCAGCAGGTTTTCGGTGATCTGCTTGGCCTTGGCGCGGTTCCAGTCGCCATATTCGACGCTCAGCAGTTCAACGTCAGGATGGTCCTTCAGCACCGTCTGCAGCGCGTCGAGCTGGTCCACCGCCGCGGTCGTGCCGGCGATCGGCAGCATGGCGACAATCTTGCCCTTGCCGCCGATGTCGGTAATCAGCTGTCGCGCCACCATCTCGCCCAACTGCCACTGGCTGATATAGGCGTTGGAAACAACGCCCGGCGCGTCGGTGAAGCCGCCACCGGCCTGCACCGTCGGCACGCCCGCATCGACGGCGCGCTTCAGCACGTCGGCAACCGAGGCATCGTCCACCGGCCAGTAGATCAACAGGTCGATGTCCTGGCGCAGCAGATCTTCGATGTCGGAAACCTGCTTGGCCGGATTGAAGGCCGCGTCGGTCACCACGACGTCGCTCACATCATGCTTGCTGGCTTCCCAGCGCACATGCTGCAGCGCGAACACCACCCACGAATTGGCGAGGTAGCCGGCCGAGACGCCGATCTTGATCGGGCCTTCCTTCTTGAACGCCGTCGTGTCCACCGTTTCGGCGGCCTTGGCGGTCTGCGCGGCGTCGCTCGCCTGGTCGGCAAGCACGGGGCCCGAGGCCAGCGCCGCCGTGGCAAGGGCCGCTACGCCCAGTAACAGTCTTCGCGTGAGTTTCATGTTTTCCATCCCTGTTGATATTTCCGACTAGCCGACACGCTCGCTGATCCGTCCGTAAAGGGCGGAGGCGAGGATGATGATGCTGCCCATCACGACGAGCTGCATTTGGTAGGGGAGGCCCCCGATGTTCACGAGGTTGAAGGCAATGACCAGCACCAGCGTGCCCGCCACGGTGCCGGCAATGCCGCCGCGGCCGCCGACGAATGTCGTGCCGCCAAGCACCACCGCCGCCAGCACCTGGAATTCGAGGCCCTGTCCAGCCACTGTGCTCGACACGCCCGAGCGCGCCAGCAGCGCAATGCCCGCCAGCGCCCCGAACAGGCCCGACAGCGCATAGGCCGCAATGGTGACGCCGCGCACCGGCAGGCCCGACAGGATCGCCGTGGCGCGGTTGGTGCCGACGAGAAAAAGCTGGCGGCCGAAAGTCGTCGCCTTCTCGATGAACAGGCCCACACAGGCGAGCAGCAGCAACGCCAGCGCCAATACGGGCATCAGCCCGCCGATGCGGAAGTTGAAGAATTCGCGGAAGCCCGGCGCGACGATGCCCTTGGCCGTGCCGCCGGTGAACATCTGCGTCAGCCCGATCACCGCCACGCCCATGCCCAGCGTCAGGATGAAGGGCGACACGCGGCTGAACGCCACGATGATGCCGTTGAGCAGCCCGATGCCGAGCCCCGTCGCGCAGGCGACGAGGATCGCCGGCGCGATGTTGGCGGGATCGCCGCCCATCAACGTCGCCGCCAGCACCGCCGTCAGCGAGATCACCGCGCCAACCGAAAGATCGACACCGCCCAGGATCATCACCAGCGTCACGCCGATCGCCGCAATGCCCACCGGCGCGATCTGGCGCAGGATGTTGAAGATGTAATTGGGCTCGGCGAATGCCGGCGACACGGCCAGCCCCGCGAGATAGACAGCCACCAGCACGAAGAAGATCGCGTAGCGCGAGGCGCCCGGCAGCGACAGACCTTTGCGGGGCAGGGCGGCGGCGGTCACGACTGGGCTCCGCGCGGCTGGTTGAGCAGGATCGCGACGATCACGATCAGGCCCTTGATGAATTGCTGCACGAAGGCCGACACGCCGAGCAGATTGAGCACGTTGGAAATCACCGCCAGCATCAGCACGCCCGCCAGCGACCGCCAGATGCTGCCGCGGCCGCCCGACAGCAGCGTGCCGCCCAGCACCACCGCGACGATGGCATCGAGTTCGAGCCCGTTGCCCGCCAGCGGATAGCCGGTGCCCAGCCGTCCGGCGAGCAGCACGCCCGCCAGCGCCGCGGTGGCGCCCGAGATGATGAACACCGCAAGGCGGATGCGCTCGACGCTGATGCCGGCGCGGCGCGCGCTTTCGGGATTACCGCCCGCCGCGACGAGGTGATAGCCGAACCGCGTACGCGCGAAGATGAGATGCGCGCCGATCGCCAGCGCCGCGAGCAGCAGCGCGGTCCACGGGATGCCGAAGATGTCGCCATTGGCGAGGATCGACAGCGGCTCCGAGGTGCGGCCGACGCTCTTGTCGGTGAACGTGAAGATGGCGCCCTGCAGCACCGACAGCATGCCGAAGGTCAGGATCAGCGGATGCAGCCGCAGCGTGTTGAGCAGCACGCCATTGAGCGTGCCGATCGCGGCGCCCACCAGCAGCATCAGCGCTACGATGGGCAGCGTCAGCGTCGCATCGCCATTGAGCAGCACCGAGCTCAGCACTACCACCAGCCCGGCGATCATGCCGATCGACAGATCGATCATGCCCGCGGTGATGACGAACGTCTGCCCGATGGCGAGAATGCCGAGCACGCCCGCCTGCCGGATGACATTGGCGAGGTTCGCCGGGTCGCGAAAGGCGGGGATCGCCAGCGCCGCGGTGACCACCGTCGCCGCCAACAGCACGAAGATGCCGTCGCGGTCGAGGGCGAGCCGTCGCGGGGCGCGGGCTACAGCCATGAAATCACCGTCGAGGTGTCGGCCACCCAGCCGAACTTCATGGCGAAGTTCTTGAGCGTCGCATCGTGGAGGTCGGGCGCGAAGGACGACACCGCGTCGCTGACCAGCGTCGTGCGATAGCCATGGTCGAAGGCGCCGCGCGCCGTGTCGTCCACGCAGATCTGCGTCACCGTACCGGTCACCACCAGCGATTTGACACCCAGCGTCCGCAGATGCCCGTCGAGATCGGTGCCGTGGAACGCGCCATAGCTGAACTTCTCGATGCGCAGATCGCCGGGCTCCGGCTGCAGCTCGTCGATCACCTCGGTGCAGTCGAGTTCGCCCTGCGCATCGTCATAGCGGCGGCGGAAGCCCTTCCAGCAGCATTTCGTGCCCGGACCGTTCGTCGGCGACCACAGCCACAGCAAATTCTCCGTCTGGCGCGAGATGAACTGCGTGTAGATCACCGGCAGCCCGCGGCTGCGGAACTCGGCAATCAGCCGCCGGTGGGCGGCGATGGTGTTGCGCGCATCGGGGACTTCCAGCGGCGCGCCCGCCCGTACGAAGTCGTTCTGCATGTCGACGATGACGAGGGCCGGCCGCTCGACGCGTGCCCTTGGCTCGACTTCCGCCGCTGTTGCAGGAAAAACCACCCGCCAAACCCCCTACGTTTGCAGCCATCGGTGCTCAAACTTGTCGGCGAGTGTGGGGCGGGTTATGTCTTGAGTCAAGACAATCCAACTGGTTGGTTGAACCGAAATGACGGTGGTGGACAAGGATCTGGCGGCGGCCGAGGGCACCAGGGGGCAGTTGCTCCGCGCGGCCCGGGCGGCCTTTGCCGAGGGTGGCCTTGAAGGCGCCCGCGTCGACGACATCGCCCGGCGCGCCGGCATCAACAAGCAGTTGCTCTACCATTATTTCGGCAGCAAGGACGGGCTCTACACGGCTGTGCTGGAGCAGGTCTATCACGAGATCCGCGAGCAGGAGGCGGCCCTCGCCCTCGACGCGCTGCCGGCCGAGGAGGCGATGCGCCGGCTGGTCGAATTCTCCTTCGACTATCTGCAGAAATCCCCGGATTTCGTGCGCATTCTTGCCGATGAGAACGCCCATCACGGCCGCCATCTGCAGGCCTCCGAGACGGTCGAGGCGATGAACCGGCCGATCATCGAGCTGATGCGCAAGACGCTCGAGCGCGGTGCCGAGGAGGGCGTGTTCCGCCGCGGCCTCGATCCGCTCCATGTCTACCTGTCGATCGCCGGCATGAGCTTCTTCTACTTCGCCAACGTCCACACGCTGAGCCGCGCCTTCAACCGTCCGCTCGGCTCGCCCGGCGCCATCGACGAACGCCGCGCCCACCTGACCGACTTCGCTCTCAACGCCATCCGCCGTCGCACCTCCGCTTGACAAAGCCGTGCCGCTCACCCGATTATCAACTAGATAGTTGGATCGAGTGGGGAAATGCACATGGAAACCGGCTTTGCCGACATCGAAGCGCTGGAAGAAAGGCTTTCGCGCCCGGATGATAGCGTCGTTTCCGACCTCGCCGAACTCGATGGCGACATCCTGATTCTGGGCGCCACGGGCAAGATCGGCCCCAGCCTCACCCGCATGGCGCGCCGCGCCGCGCCCGACAAGCAAGTCATTGCCGTCGCACGCTTTTCCGACGCCTCGCTGATCGATCAGTTCAAGCGCCAGGGCATCGACACCATCCAGTGCGACCTGCTCGACCCGGCCGCCGTAGCCGCCCTTCCGCCGGTCAAAAACGTAATCCTCATGACGGGTTACAAGTTCGGTGCCACCGGCAACCCGGCCCGCACCTGGGCCGTCAACACACTGCTCCCGGCGCAGGTCGCCAGCACCCTCAAGGAGCGCCGCCTAGTCGCTTTTTCAACCGGCTGCGTCTACCCCTTCGTGCCGATCAATTCCAATGGCGCCACCGAGGATTACCCCCTCTCGCCGCCCGGCGAATATGCCAATTCCTGCGTCGGCCGCGAGCGCACCGTCGAGTGGGAAGCCGGCCGCAACGGTACGGCAGCTCTGATGTTCCGCCTCAACTACGCGATTGACTGCCGCTACGGCGTGCTCTTCGACATCGCCACCAAGGTGCTCGCGAACCAGCCGATCGACGTTACGACGGGCTACGTCAACGTCATCTGGCAGGGCGATTCCAACGCCATGACCCTGCGCTCGCTTTGCCATGTCGGCACCCCCGCGGTGCCGCTCAATGTCACCGGTCCCGAGACGCTGTCGGTGCGCTGGCTGGCGCAGCAGATCGGGGCGCGGCTGGACCGCACGCCGGTCTTTACCGGCGAGGAAGCGCCGACGGCGTGGCTCAACAATGCCGGCAAGGCGTTTGGCCTCTTCGGTTATCCCACGGTCGCGCTGGCGCAGATGCTCGACTGGGTCGCCGACTGGGTGTCGCGCGACATGCCGGCGCTCGGCAAGCCGACCGGCTTCGAGGTTCGCGATGGCGCCTATTGAGGGCGACCTCGCTCTCTCGCCGCTGACCCTGGACGACGTCGACGACGGCCTCGCGCTCGTGAGTGAGGCCGGCTGGAACCAGGTGGCGGCCGATTGGCGCTACATGCTGACCGCTGGTCATGGCACGGGCTTTCGCGACGATACCGGCCGTGTCGTCGCGACGAGTATCGTGCTGCCCTACCGCCCGGGTATCGGCTGGATCGGCATGGTCCTCGTTGCCACTACTCACCGCAATCGCGGTCTCGCGACCCGTCTGCTGGGTCACACGATCGATTGGTGCCGCGGCGAAGCATTGACGCCAATGCTCGACGCCACGCCGGCAGGCCGCGAAGTCTACCGGCGTCTCGGATTTTCTGATGGTGAGGTGATCGAGCGCTGGCGCGGCACGGGCAACGGCAGCGCGACGCAGAACGACCCGATGGATATCGATCTCGCGTGCCGCATTGATCACGCCGCCTTCGGTGCAGATCGCCGAGACCTCATCGCCAGTCTGGCGCAGCGTGACGGCGCCCCGCGCCTCCAGCTCGATGGCAGCGTGCTGCTTGGCCGGCCCGGCCGCACCGCTACGCAACTGGGCCCGCTGCTCGCCCCCGATCCGCTTGCGGCATCGGCGCTGTGCGAACGGGCCATCGACGCCATCGCCGGACCGCTCCTGATCGACGTTCCCCGCCGCGAGAACGCGCTGCGGGACTTGCTGCAATCACGCGGCTTCGCCGTGGAGCGCGCCTTCACGCGCATGAGCCTGGGTACATTCGCCCCGATGGGCGACGCAATGCGGGCCATCGCCGGCCCCGAACTGGGATAGCACAATGCACTGGTCCGACATTCCCGCCGACATTCTCGCCGTCTTCCGTGATGGCGCGGTGATCCCCGCCCATCCCCTCGCGCTTGATGCCGATCGCAAGCTCGACATGCGCCGCCAGCGCGCGCTCGCCCGCTACTACATTGATGCGGGATCTGGCGGCCTTGCTGTTGGTGTCCACACGACGCAGTTCGCCATCCGCGATGTCGGTCTTTATCGCCCCGTCCTCGAGACGGCCGCGGAGACCGCCGCTGCTTGGACCGATCGCCCCCTCATGCTGATCGCTGGCGCCGCCGGGAAAACACAGCAGGCCGTGGAGGAAGCCAAGACGGCGCGCAGTCTCGGCTATCACGCTGTGCTGCTCAGCCTCGCCGCACTCAAGGGCGCCAGCGAAGACGAACTGATCGCGCATTGCGAGGCCGTCGCCGCCGAGATGCCGTTGATCGGCTTCTATCTGCAACCGGCCGTCGGCGGCATGCGTCTGCCGATGAGTTTCTGGACTCGCTTTGCGGCCATCGACAATGTCATCGGCATCAAGGCCGCGCCGTTCAACCGCTACGCCACCCTCGATGTGGTGCATGGCGTCGCGGCAGCGGGCGCCGCTGATCGCATCACGCTCTACACCGGCAATGACGATCACATCGTGCTCGACCTCATCCTGCCCTTCGCCACGCCGCACGGCGAGATGCGGTTCTCCGGTGGATTGCTGGGTCACTGGTCGGTGTGGACGCAAAAGGCCACGGAACTGCTCGCCCGCTGCAAGGCCGTTCGCGGCGCCAGCACGGTGCCCGCCGATCTGCTGCGCCTCGACAGTGCCGTGACCGACAGCAACGCCGCGTTCTTCGACGTCGCCAACAATTTCCACGGCGTCATCGCCGGCTGCCACGAAGTCCTGCGCCGCCAGGGCCTGCTCGAGGGGCGCTGGTGCCTCGATCCGCATGAGGATCTGAGCCCCGGCCAGGCCGAAGCCATCGACCGCGTCTATCGGCTCTACCCGGACCTCAATGACGACGCCTTCGTCGCCGCCAACCGGGACCGCTGGTTGGCGTAACGCGACTGCCAACCAGGGCTCGATCCGCCGGCCGCTTTGCGTCACGCCTTTTCGATGATCGCTTCCGAATAGGCCGAAGCGATCAGTAGCGTGCCGTCATCGGCCTTGTTGGAGCTCTGCAGCAGCACCGTGAGATCGCGGGTCAGCGCCTCGCGCCCGGTCTCGTCGAGGCTGAGGAAGGCCTTGTGCACCGGCCCGTAATAGGTACGGAACACATCGAGGAAATGCGCCACCGAGCGATAGCGGAAGTTGAACACCCGCTCGGTGAGGTGGATGCGGTTGCCGGCGAACAGCACCGCCAGATGCTTGTAGTCGCCCCACAATGCCGGCGAGCGTACGCCCTTGGGCGGCGCCACATGCTTGCCCAGCGTCTTGAACACATGGCCGATGAAACTGTCCGGCGTCCAGTTGGCAAGGCCGATGCGGCCATTCCTGCGGACCACGCGCAGCATCTCCGCCGCCGCCTGCTCGTGATCGGGTGAGAACATCACGCCGAAGGTGGAGAGCACACAGTCAAAACTGTCATCGCCATAGGGTAGGGCCTCGACATCGGCTATGGCGAAGTCGACCTTGAGCCCTTCGGCTTCGGCACGGCTGCGGCCCTTGTCGAGCAAATGGCCGACATAATCGGTTGAGGTCACTTCTGCAAAGCGGCGCGCCGCGGCCAGCGTGGCGTTGCCATTGCCGGCGGCGACATCGAGCACCTTGCTGCCGGGTCTGAGGTTCAGCGCTTCGCACAGCCTCTCGCCGACGATCTGCAGGGTCGTGCCGACGATGGCGTAGTTGCCCGAGGCCCAGGCCGCCTGCTGCTTCAGCTTGATGGCGGTAAAGTCGATCGCCGGTTCAGTCATGGTAGTGTCGAGCGTCATCATGGATCTCCGTGGGAAGCCCCTTGGCATGCTTCCTAGAGAGCCCGGCTCGCCGCCGCGTCATCCGTTCGGATGATCGTCCTGCCGCTTGGCACCCATCGTCCGCAATGGGCTGGCAAACGCTGCCACGAGCTTGACGATATCGGCCTGCCGCTTGGTGTCGGTCTTGGCAAAGATGCGGCTCAGATGCGTCTTCACCGTCGACTCGGCCACGCCCAGTTGCTCGGCGACATCGGCCACCCCGTCATGGCGCAGCGTGGCAAGCGCCACGCGCAGCTCTGCCGGCGTCAGGTCAAAGGCCCGCTCCAGCGTTTCGGGGATCGACTCGGGCGAGAACTCGGCCGGCTGCACGAACAGCGCCGCCACGGCATCGCCACCAAGGCCGGCGAACTGCCGGGCGCCACCGGTCAGCGGCAGCACATGCGCGATCATGCGCTCGCCGCTTGCCGTCTCGATGCTGACGGAACTCGGCTCCGAGCGCAGCGCGCGCGGCATCAGCTCGCGCATGCTCGTCCGGTCGAGCCGCAGCGTGCCCTCCTGTCCCGAGGCAATGGCGCGGCTGGTCTCGAGCAGCGCACTGCCATTGGCATTGGCGTGCAGCAGCCGCCCGTCGGCATCCACAAGGAACACCCCGGCGGCGAGGCCGTCGATCAGTTCGCGGAAATTGTCGGCCCGCTGCTGCGCCTTGCCGATGATGTTGCCGATATTGATGGCGCGGCGCACATGCGGCGCCAGGATCGTCACGCGCCGCTGCACGCCCTCGTCGCCAAGTCCGTCGCGCTCGTGCCGAAACACGCCGAACAGCGCCGACCAGCTGCCGCGCCGCTCGATCGGCGCCACCACCATGTCGACAAGCCCGAGCGGCGCCACCCACTCTTTCGCAAACCGCGTCTTGGCGAAATCTTCGAGGTCGATGCGCTGGCTGGTGATCACCGCCTGTTCCACATCGCCCAGCACCTGCACTGAATTGCTCGGATCGATCAGCGCCATGCCGTCGAAATACGACAGGGCCCGTTTCTCATCGAGCCGTCCATCGGTGAAGTAGAGCTGCGAGATGCGGCCGGTCACGTTCTTGGCGAAGATGTCGGCCGACGCGCCACCCATGAACTCGCGGCAGGAATTCAGCACGTCGCTCCACAGCGCCGGGGTCACCGCTGCGTCATAGATACTCGCCACCAATTCGGAGAAGTCGGTCTCGGCAAAAGCCGTCGGCATCGTGTGAACTTGCATGATGGGGCCTCTGCCGCCTGTGCAAAACCGGCGCCCCCTATGCCCCTGAAGCTGAAGCCAGGATGAACCGCCCCTCCGGCCCCGGCCGATGAACACTAACTGAACGGAAATCCGAAATCGCGTCCTCCGCTCGGATGACGCGGCGCCGTTTCGCCGGGTGCAAAACCCCCACCGCGGTTACGGGCACCACAACGTTCAAGGAAACGACAAATGCATACGACCAAGATTATCGCCACTGGCCTTGCAGCTCTGCTGGGTCTGGCAACCATGGCTCTGGCCGCTCCGGCGTCCACCGACTTCAGCGGTTCGCGGGCCGACGTGCGCGCCTTCTGCAAGGGCGAGGGTTACCATCTCATCGAAGGCGGCAGCTTCTCGTTCTGCGCCACGCCGCTGACCGATGTGTTCTGCCGCGACGACAATGTCTGCGCGAGCTCGAACTTCCATCTCGCGCTCGAAGCTGGCTTCCAGCGCGTTGCCGTCGCATCGATTGCCGCTGCGGCAGTCTGATGGCAACCGCTCGTCCCGCCGCATTCGCGTGCGGCGGGATCAGCCTTGCGGGATCGCGGCCTTCTGGGGCATCGGCGGCGGCGGCATCGGCGAGAAATTCACAGTTTGCCCGCCCGGGAAGCCGAAGATCGAGCCGGCGCCCTTGTCGGTGGGCGTGCCGCCGAGCGACAGGTTTATCCCGCCGGTCTCGGCATATTTGTTGTCCGAACTGGTCGCCTCTTCACCCGGCTTGCCGCTGCTTTGCACGACCTGCTCGGTGGACTCACCCAACACGGCTTCGCCGCGGTCGAGCATTTCCTGGCTCTGGGTTACACCCTTCATGGTCTCGACCACAAACGGCATCACATAGGCGCGCGGGGCCGCAATCGGCACCTGCTGCGCATCGAGTTCCTGCACCCACAGATAGATATGGCCAGGGTCGCCCGACAGCTTGTTGGGCTCCTCCACATAGGTGTGGAGCAGGCTGAAGCGCGTCGGCAGCCGCGCGTCGCTGGGCCAGCCGATGAGGCCGGAGATGACGCTGTAGGCCGACAGGAACATCACGCCGGTCAGCACGATGGCCGCCGCCTTGATCCACCACCGCCACAGCGAAAAGATGTTAAGGCTGACCAGCAGCAGCGCCACCAGCCCGTAGACACCTACCGTTCCCCACAGGGCGATCTGCTGCGCGGTCATTTTTTCGGGGCCCTCACGGCGTCGACGAGGGAATCCTGCATGGTGTTGAGATCGGTGATTTCGCCATCCGCATCCATGGAGAAGCGGATCGCCGTCCTCTCATCGCCCACATAGGTCAGCTTCATCGACTCGTAGTAGATCACCTTTACGGTCGGATTGAGTTTTTCAACCTTCACCGACACCGGGATCGGCATGCCCGACGGATTGAGGAAGGCATACACGTTCACCGTGTACTCGCCCGGCACGATGCCGCGCACGGTCACCGTCTCCTGGTTCAGCGGGAACGTCACCTTTTCGCCATCAACCATGACCTGGTCGAGATATTCGCCGCGATCGTCGCGATCCAGATGCAGGAAGCCGCGGTCCAGCGTGTTGTACCAGACGATGTTGTCCTGCGGATCGCGCACATACACATCGACGTCGTCGGGGCTGTTGTCCGGCCAGGTGACCGTGATCAGCATCTCCGCCATGATGTTGATATTGCCGGTCTTGTCGTCCGGCTTGATCAGCGCGAACGCGATGAACAGCATCACCGCAAAGCCGAGCAGCGCGTTGAACAGGATGTCCGTGAAGGGAACGAACGTGCCGTCGTCGCTGGCCCCGGTGAACAGGCTCTCGTCGTTCATCCTTCAGCTTTGCCGATGCGGGGAAGGACGGAGACTTCGGTCGTCTCGGTGATGATCTCGAACAGTTCGCCGATCGCCTCGTCCAGCAGGTAATACTGGAACTTCAGCACCAGCGCCGCGCCGATGCCTGTCACCGTCACGTTGAGCGCAATCGCCATGCCGGCGGTCATGCCGGCGAGCGCGCCGCGCAGCGTCTCGGCGTCGAACGAGCTAAGTCCCGACAGCGGGATAAGCATCAGGATGAAGCCGATGGCGGTGCCCAGCAGCGCCAGGCGCAGCAGCGCTTCCGACACGAACAGGCCCAGCTTCTCGCGCGACCGCAGCCGGTCGGCCAGCGAGCGCAGCAGCACCGTCTGGTCGAAGCCGCCGCCCTGGCCGAGCGAGGCCTTGCGGATCAAATTGGCGATGTGGGTCGAAATCACGCCGGCTTCTAGCACCTGCCCATCCAGCATCACGCGGCCATCGGCCAATTGTACCGGAATGGCGTCGGCGGCGTTCACCGCGGCGCTCACATGCCGCGCCGTGACGAGGTCACGCGAGGTCACCCAGGTCTGATACAAGCAATGCAGCGAGGTCAGCGCAAAGATCGCGAAGATCACCAGCGCCACGCGCGTGTGGTCGGTCTCCAGCACCTGCTGGATCAGCCCCAGCGACCACAGGACGATCAGCGCGATCGCGACCAGCAAATTCACGAGCAGCCATTTGAGGACCGGCGCAAAATCTCTGATTTCTGCCGGCGTTCCGAGCACGGCATTACCCCTTGGCGCCGCGTTGGCGGTGCTGACGTCGATATCCTGCATGTTTCCTCGGCTTCCTCGTTGCTGAAACTGGCACGGGCCTGCTGCAGCGATTCCAATGAACAAGATTGGCGGCTCCGATATGCCGGGCCGCCGGGAACTGCCGCAAAACTCATTGGTATCAACTCTGTTCCCGGCTCCATGCCGCCCGCCGCGATCGCGATCACATCTGCGGTCAAGCCCTTTAGGAACGTTCAAACTGCGACTAAATACATACTTCCCCCCTGGCCGGTAACGTTATCTGATAGGCTCGATAGGAGCCCCTCCCTTGGATATTTCGCTGAAACAGCTCGAGATGTTTCGGGCCGTCGTTGTCGCCGGGTCGATCACCAAGGCGTCGCGGCGCATGGGCCTGTCTCAGCCGTCGATCTCGCAGCAGCTCGCCAAGCTCGAGGAAATGCTGGGCACCCCGCTGCTCCGCCGCAACCGCACCGGCCTCATAAGCCTCACGCCCGCCGGTGAATACTGGTTCCGCACCGGCGACTCCATGCTGCAGCAGATGGAAAATTCCGTCGACGAGCATCGCCAGCGCTTCATCGACAACAGCGTCAGCCTCCATATCGGCGTGACGCCCACGCTGCGCGGCCGCTTCGTCGCCGCCGCGGCCCGCATCGCGCGCGAAGAGCCCGGCTTCACCAAATTCGATCTCTTCTACGGCCTGTCGAGTGCCGAGCTTGTCGAAAAGCTCCGCCTCCATCAGCTCAACTGCGCCATCATCAATGTCGATGCGCTGGCCGAGGACCGCAACTCCTTCGTCATCACCGATATTTTCCAGGACCAGCTGGCGTGGGTCGTCCCCTCCAGCGTTCCTGCCGCTGAAGTGCGCGCCGCCCTCAAGCCCGGCCCGCGCGGCGAACCGCTGCCCGAGCCGCTCGGTCATTTCGTCGACGTCTATTCCAACCAGCAACTGCGCGCCCAGACCGAGGAATGGTACCGGCACCATCTGCCCGGCTCGTCGCCGACCTTCCGCGCCATCACTTATGCGGCGGCCACCGACATCGTCGCCGCCGGCCTCGCCACGGCACATTGCCCCATGTCGATGCTGCCCAATCTGCCTGATGTCGATCGGGTCAAGCTGCAGTTCATCCCCACCGAGATCGTGCGCAATCTCGTTCTGGTGATGCCCAAGCATCTGCTGACCTTGCCGTCCTACGCCAATATCTACCGGCGCCTGGTCGATTTCTGCCGCGACGAATATCGCGAAGAGATGAAGTTCGACGCCATCCGCCTGGTAACGTCGACGGGCTAGGCCTCGGCCGCTGGAACGGCGTTCGCCGCCACGCCCGTTAGTTTGATATAGGCTTCCGTCAAATCGGCCGCGCCTGTCGCGTCGAGCAAACCCGCCGGCGTCGTGTCGCGGATAATCTCGCCCTTCATGATCAGCGCGATCCGGTCGGCGTCCATCACCTCTTCCACCAGATGCGTCGACCACAGGATCGATGTGCCCTTCTGCTCGCGCACCTTCTGCATATGCGATGTCACGAGGCGCCGCATCGCCGGGTCAAGGCCCACTGTCGGTTCGTCCATCAGCAGCAGATCCGGCGCATTGAGCAGCGCCCGCGCAATCTCGACGCGCCGCTGATTGCCGCCCGACAGCGTCCGCACCGGCTTTGCCGTCAGGTCGCCGATCTCGAGCAGTTCCGTCGTCTCGGCGATCCGGTCCCGCAACGTCCTGCCGGTGAGGCCAAACAGATTGCCGTGGAAGGCGAGGTTGGCCTTGACCGTCATGTCGAGATCAACCGAGCGCGACTGGAACACCACGCCCAGCCGCTTGAGGATTTTCGACGAATTGCGCTTGTAGTCGAGCCCGAAGAGCTTCACGTCCCCCGAATCCGGCGCGAACAATCCGGCCGCGATCTGGAACAGCGTCGATTTGCCGGCGCCGTTAGGTCCGAGCAGGCCGACGATCTCGCCGGGCGCGACCCTGAGGCTGACGCCGCGCACCGCCTCCACCTTGCCGTAGGATTTGCGCACCTCTTCGAGGTCGAGCACCGGCTCGCTCATCGCACATGCTCCTCGATCTGCCGGCCCAGCCGCGCATGGTCGAGCGCCGACCGCTCGCCGCGCGGCACCGCCAGTTCAATATCCGAGGCAATGCGGGCAGGGCGGCCCTTCAGCATCACCGCGCGATCGGCGAGCCGCGCCGCGTCTTCGGCCAGATGCGTCACCAGCACCACCGTCGGCCGCTCTGCCGCCACCAGTTCGAGGAAGAGCCCCTGTAGTTCGCCCACCAGCGTCCGGTCGAGCGACACGAATGGCTCGTCGAGCAGCAGCAGCCCGGCATTCACCGAGAACGCCCGCGCCAGCGCCACGCGCCGCTGCATGCCGCCGGACAGCTCATGCGGATAGGCAGTCTCGCTGCCCTTGAGGCCCACCCGGTCGAGCAGCCCGCGTGCTGTCTCTTCCGCCACATGCGGCGCCACGGCGAGAATATTGTCGAGCGCCGTCAGCCACGGCAGCAGCCGCGCATCCTGGAACACGAAGCCCGGCGGCGGTGCCGCTTCGGCGCGCTGCCCGCCAACCCGGATCTCGCCGTCGAAATCGGTGTCGATGCCCGCAATCATGCGCAGCAGGGTCGATTTGCCGACGCCCGATGGCCCGACCAGCGCCGTCACCGAATGCGGCGCGATCTCGAGTGAGATGTCCGTGAACAGCGCCGTCTCCGCATTCGCGAAGCGCTTCTCGCTTATGGTGATCTTTATGCCGGGTCCGCTCGCCATCTCAAAATCCTGCGTTCAAGAGGCCGCATCACGAGGTATTCGAACGCCAGCACCACGAGGATGAAGGCTGTCGTATAGGCAAGGATGCCGGTGATGTCGAAGAACTGGAAAAACACCGAGACCCGGAAACCGACGCCGCCATCCGACCCGAGCACCTCGAACACCAGAACGATCTTCCAGATGAGCGACAGGCCGGTACGGGCCGCGGCGAGCGCGAACGGCATCAGCTGCGGGATGAAGATCAGTCGCAGCCGCCGCCAGAAGGGCAGGCGGAAGGCCGCGCCCAGCTCGTCATAGTCGCGCGAGAACGAGCGCACGCCTTCGCGGATATTGATGATCACCAGCGGCACCTTGTTGAGCACCACCGCAATCAGCAGGGCCGTCTCGGTCAGCCCCAGCCAGATATAGAGCGCGATGGCGATCACGATCGCCGGCAGATTGAGGCCAACCACCACCCAGGTGGAGAACAGCCGGTCGGCCCAGCGCACCCGGCCGAAAATGATGCCGAGGGCAGTGCCGACGGTCATGGCAAGCAGGAAGGCCGTGATCGCGCGCATCAGCGTCTTGCCCAGATCGGCGAGCAGCTTGCCGTGCAGCGTCAGATCCCACAGTTCCACCGCCACGGCGATGGGCGAGGGGAACAGGCGGCCGGGAAAAATCATCGCCAGCAGCTGCCAGATCGCCAGCAGCAGCGGCAGGGAGAGCGCCTCAAGCACAAGGTCGCGCGTGTTCTTACGCGCGACCTTGGTCAGTGGCTTGCCCGCAGGCAGGAAGCTTATTTGCTGTATCCCTTCCAGAAGGTGCCGTCGGCCATCGTCGGCACATCGCCAACCACGTCCGCCCCACCATATTTCGCCATCAGCTCGAAGCTCTGCTGCGCCGCGCTGATATTGTTGGGATCATAGCCCCTCACGATGCCGAGGCGGTAGTCGTCACGCAGCTGCGCGAACAGCGCGTCATTGTCCTTGACGTTCATCACCGGGCGGATCGTGTCCCAGATCGCGTCATCGCTCAGCAGCACCGCCTTGGTGTCGAACGACGCATCGAGGAACGCTGTCAGCGCGGCGGTCTTGTCGGCGGCGGTCTTGTCGCTGAACAGCCAGCCGAGGAGCGGCGGCTGTTCGGTGACGCCCAGCGCCTTGAGCATGTCCCACACCGACATCAGTTCGGTCTTGCCGGCGAGCTTGGCCCGGGCGTTCCAGTTCCACAAATTCAGCGAGGCCTGCGCCTGGCCGGTGGTGATCAGTTCGTTGATCAGCGGCGGGGCGCCAAAGCGCACCGTGGCATCGTCGGCGAGGGCCGTGCCGGTCACGCTGTTGTAATAGGCCTGCAGGATCACATAGCTCTTGTCGACCGGGCTGCCCGAAATGGCCAGCGTCTTGCCCTTCAGGTCCTCGATCTTGGTGATGTTGGCCGCCGGATCGACGATCAGGCCGCCCACGGCCAGCGAGTGCGGCACGAAGGTCAGCTCGTTGCCGCTATTGCGCTGGATCGAGGCATAGACGAAGTCGGAGAGGATCACGTCGACCTCACCCGCCTGCAGGGCAATCTGCCCGGCCTTGGCATCGGCCAGCGGCCGGACCTCGAGTTCTAGATTGTGCTTCTTGTCGAGCTCGAGCGCTTTCATCGCCTCGAGTTCCCAGAACACGGTGCCGTTTTCCATCGCGCCAAGCGTCAGCTTGAGTGGGTCGGCGGCGAAGCCGGGAGCGATCATCGCTCCGGCGAGGGCGGCGGTCGCGATTATGGTGCGAATGGCGCTTTTCATGAGCATCCTCCAGTGAATTTGACCTTGAGCTAGCACTGCGACACATTGCCCATATCAATATAGACTATTGCGGACCGGCCGTTGAACCGCCCGGTCGCCCGGCCCACCATGAACCGGAATTTCTCATTAAAAATAAGGGAATCGACGACGTCATGATGAAGAATTTGGCATTGGCCGCGGGTGCGGCTCTGGCCCTGTTGGCCGTCCAGCCGGCTCTGGCCGCGGGCAACCTCGCGTCGCAGGGCACTGAGCTTGAACTGAACATCGACACGGTTGATCTGAAGTTCTCGCAGACCGAGTGGGAACTCGAGACGGGCAAGTACTACATCCTCAGCGTCTCCAGCGACGGCAATGAGGAAATCTCGGTGGTCGCCCCCGAACTGTTCCGCAATTCCTGGCTCAACCAGATCGTCGTCAACGATCTCGAGACCAAGGCCTATGGCCTGTACTCCATCGAATTCGACGACGAAGGCACGTTCCGGATCAGCTTCGTGCCGATCCGTCCGGGTGAATATGACATCTACGTCCCGGGCTATGAGAACCGCGGCCTCGCCGGCAAGTTCATCGTCAAATGACCACGCGTCGCGCTATTTTGCAGGGAGCTGCCGCGCTTAGCGCCGCAGCTCTCGTCGCCCGCCCCGCCTTCGCGGCCGGAACGGGCAACATCTTCGTGTCGCTCGAAAAGGGCAACGAGGTCGTTGTGCTCGACAAATCCTATGTCGAGGTCAAGCGTATCCCGACCTCCAAGCGCCCGCGCGACATGCACTTCAACCAGGACCGTACGCAGCTTTACGTTGCGTGTGGTGACGATGATGCCATCGACATCATCGACGTTGCGACGCTCGAAGTGGTCGACACTGTGCCGACCGGCCCGAGCCCCGAGGTCTTCGCCTTCACGCCCGACTACAAGGGTGTCTGGGTGTCGAACGAGGAATATTCGCAGCTCGAACTGATCGATCTCGAAAGCCGCGTCTCGATGGTTCAGGTGCCCACCGGCGCCGAGCCCGAGGGCGTCATCGTCAGCGAAGACGGCAAGACGGTCTACGTCACGTCGGAAGTCGCCGACATGGTGCACGTGGTCGATGTCGCTTCCGGTGCCGTGATCAAGAACATCATGGTCGGTACGCGCCCGCGCCGCTTCATCTTCACGCCGGACGGCAAGCAGGTCTGGGTGTCGTGCGAGCTGTCGAGCGAGATCTTCATCATCGATCGCGCCACTAACGAGATCGTTGGCGACTCGCTGTTCTTCGTTCCGCCGGGTTTCAAGCCCGAGGACGTGACACCGGTCGGCATGGCCGTCACCAAGGATGGCAGCAAGATCCTGCTCAGCCTTGGCCGCGCCAACCATGTCGCCGTCATCGACGGCACCACCCACGAGATCATCAAGTACATCCTCGTGGGCAAGCGCGCCTGGTCGGTGGATTTGTCGCCCGATGAATCGGTTGCCATCGTCTCGAACGGCCTTTCCGACGACATCACCGTCGTCGACATGGCCACGCTGGAGCCGGTCCAGACCATCCCCGTCGGCCGCGTGCCGCACACGGTGATGATTCATGCCTAGGCTTTCGCCCTGGCTTATGGGGGCAGCGTTCGCGCTGCTCCCGCTCGCCGCTGTCGCGCAGGACGCCGCTGCGCCGCGCGACGTCAAGATCGGCTATCTCAGCCTCGAAAACGATGCCCGTTACGACACCCGCCAGTATCTCGGCATCGTCCTTGATCCGCTGCGCCGCCCCGAACCGGGCGCGGTCCTCGGGCTGGAAGATCTCGCCATCCTCGGCGAAGCTGGTGGCTTCAAGGCCACTTTGGATGCGCAGCAGGCCACCGACGTTGCGGGCCTCGTCGCCAAGGTCAACGACATGGTCGGCGCCGGCGAACGCTTCATCATCACCGATCTCGAAGCCGATATTCTCGACCAGGTCGCCGCGCAGACCAGGGACCTCAAGGTTACCCTGATCAACGCCACCGCGTCCGAGGATTTCCTGCGCGAGCGCTGCTATCCCAATCTCCTCCACACCGCTGCGTCGGACCGGCAGCTCGCCGATTCCTTCGTCCAGCTCCTGCGCGTGCGCAACTGGACCCGCGTGCTTGTCCTTTATGGACAGGCGCCGCGCGACAAGGTGCTGGCCGATACCTTCGTCGCCTCCGCCGAACGCATGCGCCTCAGCATTGCGGACACGCGGCAGGTGACGCTCTCGACCGATTCCGAGAGCATGGAAGAGAACAATACCCTGCTGGTCACCGGCGGCGTCGACTACGACGTCATCTATATCGCCGACACGCAGGGCGATTACGCCCGCTATCTGCCTTACGCCACGCAGTTGCCGCGTCCCGTCATCGGTTCCACCGGCCTCGACGCCGCCGAATGGCAGTGGACCTGGGAGCGTGATGGCGCCGCGCAGGTCAGCTCCCGCTTCCAGAAGCTCACCGGCGATCTGCACATGAACGGCGCCGACTGGTCGACCTGGGTCGCCGCGAAGTCCGTGATGACCGCCTATGGCAAGTCGCGGAAGACCGAGCCCGACGAAATCGACGCCTGGCTGCGCGGTCCGCGCTTCAACGTCGATGGCTCCAAGGGCTACCAACTGAACTTCCGCCCTTGGGACGGCCAGATGCGAATGCCCATCACGCTTTCCACGGAAGACGCAGTCATCGCGGCGGCCCCGCTTGACGGCTTCGAGCATCAGGTGAACACACTCGATAGTCTCGGAACCGATGAGCCGGAGCATCTATGCAAGTAACGATCGGCGCGCTGTGGCTGGGCCTGCTCGCCATAACGCGCCGTGAAGTCCTGAAATTCCTGCGTCAGACGGAGCGGCTGCTGTCGGCGCTGATCCGTCCGTCGCTGTGGCTGCTCGTCTTCGCGACGGGCCTCCACGACCTGTTGGGCCTCTCGATCATCCCGCCCTACCGGACCTACACGCCCTACCAGGAATACATCATCCCGGGCCTCATCGGGATCGTCATCCTCTTCCAGTGCATGCAGTCGGCGCTCTCTATGGTCTACGACCGCGAGGCGGGTGTCATGCGCGTCATGCTCGTCAGCCCGCTGCCGCGCAGTTTCCTGCTCTTTGCCAAGATCGTCGCGGCGACCATGCTGTCGCTGCTGCAGGTCTATGCGTTCCTCATCCTCGCTGCCCTGTTCGGCATCTCCATGCCCGCCTGGAGCTGGCTGACCATTATCCCGGCCGTCATCATGGCCGGGCTGCTGCTCGGCTCCATCGGCCTGCTCGTCTCGGTCTACACGCCCCAGATCGAGAACTTCGCCGGCATGATGAACTTCGTCGTCTTCCCGATGTTCTTCCTCTCCTCCGCGCTCTATCCGCTGTGGAAGCTGCGCGAGGCCGGCGCCTATCCGATCTACTACATCTCGCAGGCCAACCCTTTCACCCACGCCATCGAGCTCATCCGCTTCGCCGCCTACGGCCAGCTGAATTGGCTCTCCCTCGGCGTGGTCGCCGGCTGTGCCTTGCTGGCCTTTTTGCTCGCCGCGCACGGCTACAATCCGCAGGCCGGCGCCATCCGGAACGTACGCCGGGCCTGAGGCAGCTGCGTACGACCTTCGTCGCTCATTTCGAAAACTTATATGCCTCATTCGCGACAACGCGTCGCAGATGCGGTCAAGTGACGCGGAGAGTCCGCTGGGGCAACTGACGGATCTTCTGCGCCCGGAACCGGGCGCCATGTGAGGCATGAGGAGATATATATGTCTTTCCTGAACCGATCGCGCATCGCGATCGCCGGTGCGCTTTTGCTTGGCACCGCGCTGTCGGCATCCGCCGCCGACGTTACCTTCGAACGACTGGTCAATCCCGAGCCGGGCAACTGGCTCAGCAACAACATGACCTACGATTCCAACCGTTATTCGACGTTGGATGAGATCAACAAGGACACCGTCAAGGGCCTCAAGCTCGCCTTTGCCGTGCCGATGGCGCCCCCCTCGCAGGGTTCGTCCTTCGCCTCGAGCGCCCTTCAGGGCACCCCGCTCGTCGAAGACGGCATCATGTTCACCACCGACGGCTGGGGCCGTGTCTACCGCATCGATATGACCCAGGGCGACCGCGGTTACATCGACTGGATCATGGATCCCAAGACCGATCCTGAACTGGCAACGGGCCTGCTCAACAACCGCGGCGTCGCGCTCTATGGCGATTCCATCTACTCGATGAGCCCCGATGGCCGCTTCATCCGCACCGACAAGGTGACGGGCGAGGTCAAGTTCGAGATCGAAACCCAGCAGAACCCGGTCGAGTACTTCTCGATGGCGCCGCTCGCCATCGACGGCATGATCATCGTCGGACCTGGCGGTGGCGACGGCCCGATGCGCGGCCGCCTCGAAGCCCGCGATCCCGAGACTGGCGATCTGATCTGGACGTTCTGGACCGTCCCGGGTCCGGGCGAACCGGGTCACGAGAGCTGGAAGGACGAGGCCTGGAAGGTCGGTGGCGCTGCTACCTGGGTGACCGGCTCGTACGACGTCGAACGCAACGAACTCGTCTACGGTATCGGTAACCCGTACCCGGATTTCGAGCCGCAGAAGCGCCCCGGCGACAACCTCTACTCGAACTCCACCGTCGCGGTTGACGCCGCCACCGGCAAGATCAACTGGCACTTCCAGTACACGCCGAACGATGCCTGGGACTTCGACGAAACCGGCACGATGCAGCTCTACACCACCGAAGTCCGTGGCAAGGAAACCAAGGTCGTGGGCCACTTCGCCCGCAACGGTTTCTTCTACAACCTCGACGCCGGCACGGGTGCCTACATCAACGGTTCGCAGTACTCGGACAAGGTCACCTGGACCGCCGGTATCGACCCCAAGACCGGCATGCCGGTTGAGTACGATGCCACCAAGGATGTGCAGACCTACATCCCCGAGACGCGCCTCAACGCCAGCCTGTTCGGGCCGGATGCGCCGGATCAGTCCTACTGCCCGTATATCGAGGGCGGCGTGAACATGTACCCGACGTCCTACAGCCCGATCACCAAGCTGAACTACGGCCTGGGCATCGAGGGTTGCTCCTTCGCCACCCGTCCGGAAGGTGAAGTGCTGACCGGTTCGCTGACCGCCATCGACGTGGCGACCGGCACCGTTGCCAAGAAGCTCGACCTCACCAGCACGGGTCGCGGCGGCACCATCGCCACCGCCGGCCGTATCGTGTTCGGTGGTTCGACCAACGGCGACTTCTTCGCCGTCGACGACACCACGCTCGAGCGCCTGTGGAACATCAACCTCGGCACCACGATCGACGCGCCGCCGATCACCTTCACCGTCGATGGCAAGCAGTACATCGCCATCATGGTGGGCCCGGGCGGCATCCCGCTCGACTTCCACAAATACGCCGCCATGGGTACCGACCCCAAGGCTGACACCTACGTGAACATGCAGAAGTCCTCGACTCTCTACGTCTTCACGCTCTAAGCAAATCGGGCATGGTCGCGTCAGCGGCCATGCCCTTCAAACTTTCAATTACGGATACCGACCCACTATGTCCCTTGCCCCCCACGCCCGCCGCCTCGGTCTCGGACTTGTCCTTGCCGGTCTCGTCAGCCTTTCGGTCTTCACGCCCGCCTTTGCGCAGGACACAGCCTCGTCCAGCGAAGCCCCGGCCGTCGTTGAAGTCGCCGCTGTCGATCCCGCGGCCGCCGAACGTGGCTTCAAGGTCTGGCGCGGCTCCGATTGTGCCGGCTGCCACGGCTGGTCCGGCAATGGCGAAAAGATTGGCGAGAACCCCAAGGGTCCTAATCTGCGTGTCCTCGAATACGACGCGGACATCCTCAAGGAAATTATCATGTGCGGCCGTCCGAGCACCTTCATGGCGTTCCATGATGAGCGCGCCTATGTCGACGATCGCTGCTACGGCATGGTCTTTGCCGATCTCGGCAATACCGCCCCGCCCAAGGGCAAGCCGATGACGGATTCGCAGGCCGACGATATCGTCGCCTTCATCATCCAGGACCTCTATGGCAAGCCGGAGCGCCCGAGCCTCGAAGAGTGCCAGCGCTATTACGGCAAGAAGCCCGTCTGCAATATGTATGCTGAATAAGCTGCTGCAACGCCTGGGCCTGACTGGTCTCGTTGCCCTGCTCGCGCTGGGCAACGCGGCCGCCCAGGAGATCCCCGAACCAAAGGCGCGCTCCACCTTTTCCGAACTGGTCATCGGCCTGCCGTTTGACCAGCAACCGGTGGAGTTTCAGCAATATGCCTGCGGCACCAATGGTGGCCCGCCCTCGCTGGCGATGAAGGGCTTCGGCGATTTCGCCCAGTGCCCCGTGGAGGCCGAGACAGGCCTCCACGAGATCACCTTCCGCTACGATGACGAGGCGGAATACTGGGCGCTCGCGCACAATCTGCAGGTCGTCGCCAACCGCTATCACGGCACCACCGCCGGCAATCACGAGATCATCGCCTCGGCGCTCTTCGACGACGGCGGGATACTGCGCGGCGTGCGGGCGGTGACCGATGATCGAACCACTTTGCGCGGCCGCTTCACGGCCTATCAGGTGGCCGACTACATCTATCAGATGTATGCCCCCGACCCCTGGGACTGCGTCGACCTGCCGGTGCGCGAGGGCGAAACGCCCGTCGCCCAGCGCCTGATCAAGCAGAACTGCGTTGGCCTGACCAAGGATGGCGTCAAGCTCCACATGGAGACCCGTCTGCTGCGTCGCGCCGGCCAGAAGATGATCGACCCGTTCAGCGGCGAAGTCCGCGGCGACCGCTTTGTCGCCGGCACGCGCTTCCTGCTGCTCGACCCCAAATTCTCTGTCGCCGCGAATACCGGAGTTGATCGATGAACAAGCTCGCCGTCGCGTTTGCACTCGTGCTGCTCGCTGCGGGATCGGGTGCGGCCCAGGAGATTGGGGATCGCGACGCCTTCATCGCCGGCACCTCGAAGGATTGCCCGGGCTGCGATCTGGTGGGCGTGCGCATGAAGGACCGCGATCTGAGCGGCGCCAATCTAGCCGGGGCCAATCTGACGCGCGCCGTGTTCCATCGTTCCAATCTCAGCAAGGCCAACCTGGCCGGTGCCAATCTCGAACGCGCCAATCTCAATCTCGCCGATCTGCGCTTTGCCGATCTGAGCGGCGCCAACCTCAAGGGCGCGCTGCTCTATGAGGCGCAGGCCGGCGGCGCCAATTTCGCCGCTGCCAATCTCGACGATACCCGCGCCCAGACCGCGCATTTCCAGGGCGCCAAGCTGCCGGGCGCGACATGGCGCAACTCGGCCCTGCAGCGCATCAACATGTCGAGCGCCACGCTCGATGGCGTCGATTTTACCGGTAGCGTGCTGGCCGAGGCCGATCTGCGCCGCAGCAAGATGCGCGGCGCCATTCTCGACAACACCAACTCGTTCCAGATCAGGGCCAACGACGTCGACCTGACCGGCGCGCGCCTGCATCATGCCAAGCTCGAGCGCTCCGAATTCAACGGCGCGACGCTGACCAATGCCGATTTTTCAAATGCGCGCCTGCACTTTTCGCGCTTCACCGATACCGAGCAGACCGGAACGGTCTGGACCGGTGCCACCATGCCTGATGGCACCGTCCATGAGTAAACGCTCTTAGTGGAGCGGCACGGCGTAGACGTAGAACTGGCCGGGGTTTTCCGACTGCATCTGCGAGAAGCGGGCTTCGCCCACCAGCACTTCATGGCCTAGCAGCGCCACTGCCGTCGGCATGTCGAAGCCGTCCTTCAGCACCGTCACCTCGGCCTTGTCGCCGTCGATCGTCAGCGCCGACACGCGGCCCGCGCCGTTCTCGGCCACATACAGCCGGCCGTCATCGCCAAAGCGCATGCCATCGGGACCGGCAAGCGGTGCCGACGTCGCGATATTGGTCGTGCCGGTCGGCGCGCCATCCGCCCCGATGCCGACGCGGAACAGCGTGCCGGTCATCACATTGTTGGCATAGAGGACGCCGCTGTCATCGAAGTCGAGGCCATCGACGCCGCCAAGGCTCGCATCGGCATACCAGCTGTCGAGCTCGGTCGCGCCGGGCTTCAGCCGCATGATGCGGGCGCCCGACGTATCGGCGATATAGGCCGTGCCGTCTTCAGCCGTCGCGATGTCGTTGCAGAAGCTCTTTTCGGGCAGCGGATAGGTGCCCGCGAGCGAGCCGTCGGCAATGTTGTAGGTGCGCAGGATCGACGGCTGCGATTCGCCGCCGGCAAACGCCGCCAGATCCACATAGCAGGCCCACAGCAGGCCGGTCTTTTCGTCGGCATAGACGCCGGCCACGCCCGTCGGGCCTTCCGTCGCCGGCTGCGTCCAGGCGATCGCCGCAGCGTCGCCCATCTTGCCCTTGAAGATCAGGCCGGTCAGCATCGATCCCGCATAGATCGTGCCGTCCGTCGTGCTGGTGATGCTTTCGGGAAAGACGCGCTGGTTGTCGCCGATCTGCAGTTTGGCGAGATCCTGCGCGCCCACTGCCGCAACGGTCAGCGCCAACGTCGAAATAGTCACAATCGCGTGTAGTTTCATCTGAAACATCCTCCTCTTCGCCCCCCATCATCGCAGGGCGGAGCGCCGAGAAAACGAATGCATGTCATTGGAAATGCTGCGCCGGAGACGCCCGCGACGCGGGGTCATATCAATTACCTATGCCACTCATTGCTCAAAGCCTGACCCATTCGGGTCATGACTGCTTAAGATGGAACGCGTGAACCCTGCGCCTCTCTATCGGTGGCCTGCGGCCACCAACAACAGTTCCAGCGCTCCCCTTCAGAGAGTGCGGCAACAACTAGGAGTGGAGGATCTACATGAAGATCTTGAATCTATCGCGTTCTGCCATGGTGGCAGCTGCGCTGGCCCTGACCGTGACCGGCTTCGCCGCTGCGGCCGTCGCCCAGGAAGTCTCGTTTGACCGCCTGAAGAACGCCGCTTCCGAGCCTCAGAACTGGCTGCTCCCCTATGGCGGCTACGAATCCTATTCGCACAGCGCGCTCAAGGAAATCACCAAGGAAAACGTGGGCGATCTCCACGTGAAGTTCATGACCGCCATCGGCGGCAGCCAGCCCGCTTCGGTTGGTGGTGTCAGCCCCAGCCAGCGCGCTACGCCGCTGGTCAAGGACGGCTTCATGTACGTCCAGAACGCCTGGGACCAGGTCAGCAAGATCGACCTCAAGTCCGGCAAGATTGTCTGGCTCGCCGATCTGAGCGGGCAGGGCGCCTCGAGCAAGTTCGGTTCGGTCTCGCTGCTCGACGACGCGGTCTATTACGTGTCGCGCAACGACATGATCCTCTACAAGCTCGATGACGCCACCGGCGACATCATCTGGGACGTCGACACCCGCGGTCCGGACAATGCCCCCGGCGCCGAAATGGCCACCGGCGGCACGCTCGCCATCGACAGCAAGATCATCACCAGCGCCGCTGGCCCGGGCATCCGCTCGTGGATCGGTGCGTTCAGCGCTGAAGATGGCTCGCTCCTGTGGCGCTTCTACGCCGTCCCGGGTCCGGGCGAACCGGGCCACGAAACCTGGGCCGACGATCACAACGCCTACCTCACCGGCGGTGCCGGTATCTGGACCACGCCGTCCTACGATGCCGACAGCAACTCGGTGATCTTCGGTACCGGCGAGTCGCAGCCCTGGGCTGATCCGGCGTTCCGTCCGGGCGACAACCTCTATACGAACTCGACCGTCTCGGTCGACGCCGACACCGGCGCGCTGAAGTGGTACTTCCAGGAAATCCCGCAGGAGACCTGGGACTACGACACCGTCAACCCGAAGATGCTGTACGAAATCAACTACAACGGCGAGAGCCGCAAGGTGATGGGTACCTTCTCGCGTAACGGCTTCTTCTACACGCTCGACCGCAACAACGGCTCGTTCATCTACGCCACCGCCTATCGCGATCCGAACTGGACCGCCGGCCTCGATCCCAAGACCGGCAAGCCGGTGGAATATGTCCCGGGTTCGCTGACCCAGGAATACGCCCCGAACGCCGCTCTGAAGGTCGGTGACGCCGCGACCGCGCAGAACATCTGCCCGGCGCTGCAGACCTCGACCTGGTGGCCGCCGACCTACAACCCGGACACCAAGATTGCCTACATCCAGGCGATCGATGCGTGCTTCAGCCAGTCGATCGATGAGCACATCGACACGACCCGTACCGACCTCGCCGGCAACCCCGGCATCTGGGGCGGCGGTAACTTCTGGAAGTTCGACTATGCCTTCCCGAACGCCCCGGGCCTGATCATCGCCGTCAACACCGAAACCGGCGAGAAGATCTCGCAGACCACCGTCGACTTCCCGACCAACTCGGGCCTGCTGTCGACTGGTTCGGACCTCGTGTTCGCCGGTAGCTCGGATGGCCGTCTGATCGCCTATGACGGCGCCACGATGAAGGAAGTCTGGTCGTTCAACACCGGTACGCCCATCGGCGCGCCGCCGATCAGCTACGAACTCGACGGCAAGCAGTATGTCGCCGTCCTGACCGGTGGTGGCACGGGCGGTAGCCCGCTGCTGGCCAACATGCAGAACGCTGCTCAAATTGTGGTGTTCGGCCTCCACTAAGCCTGATTGAACGGGGAGGCTTCGTGCCTCCCCGTTTCTCTTGTGGAGCGATTCCCTTGCGCCCCAGTCTACTCGCCGCTCTCGCGGCCCTCTTCCTCGCCACCCCCGCCCTCGCTCAGGATATTCCGCCCAAGATCTGGGATGTGCCGTTCGGCACGCCCATCGACAGTCTGGGCGCTGATTTCGTTGAGCCCGCCTGCGGCACCGATGGCGGTCCGCCCAGCACCCAGCTCCAGAGTTTTGCCGATTTCGCCCAGTGCACGCCCGAAGCGAGCGGCCTGCGGGAAATCTGGTTCCGCTACGACGACACCATCGAATATCTCGCCCGCGCCGTGCGCAACCCGGTGCAGGCCATCCGCTTCAACTTCACCAAGGTCGGCATGCAGCCGGCCATCCTGTCCTTCCTCGTCGATGATGCCGGCCGCATTCGCGGCTACCGCGCCCATACCGATCCGGCCGCCGATCCCCGCCAACGCTACGACCACCGCACCGCCTCGCCCCTGCTGCGCGGCGTGCTGGGTGTCGAGGGCTGGAGCTGCGAGGACCTGCCGCGCGCCGAAGGCGAGGGGCCCATCGAGAGCACCTACATCAAGCAGCGCTGCGGTTTCAGCGATGCCGAAGTCAGCGCCGTCAATGAAACCCGGTTCTATCTGAAGCCCGGCCAGGCCGTGGTCGACCCCGCTTCGGGTCGGCCTATGCTCAACGCCTTCGAGAGCGCCGCCGCCATCACCGTGACGCAGAACGCGCCCTATCCCGCCGACACCGGTGTCGCCTCGGCTGAGCCCACGCCCGAGCCCGCTGCCGACGATACCGTCGGCCGCTTCCTTGCTGGCCTCAGCAATGATTGCGTGGGCTGCGACCTCAGCGGCGCCGATCTGCGCCGCCGCAACCTGACCGGCGCCGACCTCACCGGCGCTACCCTCGTCGCCACCAATCTGCACCGCGCGGTGCTGCGTCAGGCCAAACTCGCCGGCGCCAATCTCGAGCGCGCCGACCTCAATCTCACCGATCTCACCCAGACCGATTTCACCGGTGCGGACCTCCACCAGGTCACCATGTTCGGCGCCCGCGGTGCGCAGACCGATTTCTCCGGCGCCAACCTCGCTGCCGTCCGCGCCGGCTCCATTGAAATCCGGCAGGCCAATTTCACCGGCGCCACCATGACCACCGCCGATTTCGGTCAGGCCCGCCTCAACAATGCGAAACTGGGCGGCGCCGACCTCACTGGCTCTTACTTCTTCCAAGCGAGCCTCGTTCGCGCCGATCTGAGCAAGGTGACGGCGCCGGGCTCCGCCTTCAACGAGGCAATCCTGCGGCAGGCCAATCTTGCCGGCACCGTCTTCCGCGACGCCGATTTCCAGGCCGCCGATTTGCGCGAGGCCGACCTCACCG
Organism: Hyphomicrobiales bacterium; assembly: GCA_004144345.1. Classification (GTDB taxonomy): domain Bacteria; phylum Pseudomonadota; class Alphaproteobacteria; order Rhizobiales; family Devosiaceae; genus Devosia_A. The sequence goes on along the minus strand of SEEL01000009.1, from coordinate 12,598 downwards.
ACGCCGATTTCACCCATGTCCGCTTCGACAAGGGCAATCTGCGCGACAGCATCCAGACCGGCACGATCTTCACCGGCTCGCTGATGCCCGACGGCACCACCGCTCCCTGACCCCAAACAAAAACGCCGCCCCCTGGGGAGCGGCGTTTGCTTGATCTTGTGCGGTCCGCTTAGCGGTAGGCAGCGCATTCCGGGTAGTTGGCATCGCCGAAATACTCGACGCACTGCGCCTTGGTGATGCGGCGCTGGCCCACCATGCGGGCCTCCATATAGGCGACGAGATCGGTGATCTCTTCATTGCTGAGCGTCGCGCCCGGGCTCAGATCGGTCGGCACGCCGCCGGTTTCGCCGTAGCAGAAATCGTCGGTCTCATAGGCGCCCTTGAGATTGTACGGCATCTTCGTGGTCGGCAGGCCGCAGGCGATCACGAGGTGCAGCGTTTCGAGGTCGAGCTGCGTCTTGCGCAGGCTCGGGCCGGCCGGGAAGTGCCCGCCTTCGCCGCCCTGGCCGAAATTGCCGTGGCAGTTGAAGCAGCCGCCGCGATCCTTCCACACCGCGAGGCCGGCGAGGATCTGCTCTTCGGTCGGCGCTGCCGGCTCGGCCGACGGCGCTTCCGACGAGGCGCTCGCGGCGTCCTGCGAAATGCTGGGGGTGGCCGCGCCGCCGAACAGCAGGGCGAAGCCGAGGACGCCGGCCGCCGCCGTCATGGTGATTTTGCTAAGGGAAGTACGCATGTGTGCTCTCGGGGTTGTCGCCAGATTTCGGCGCTTCTGACATGGCAAGATTGAGGCTTCATGACCCGTTTGGGTCAAACGCGTTCACAACCGCGCCAGTTCCGTCATTCCGCCGCCGCCTGGAAGCGCTGCATGGCGCCCGGCGCCAACTCGGGGTTGAACAGGCGCGCCGTCGGCTGCCGCACCAGGAAGTGGATCAGCTCCGACTGGCTGTGCGTCATGGTCTTTTCGAACACCGATTTGAGGTGCCGGCGCGCCGTTTCCGGCGAAATCGACAGCGCCGCGCTCGCCTTGGGCAGCGAGCGCCGGGTCACCAGCATGCGCACGAAGCGGGCCTCGGCCTGCGTCAGCCGGAACAGCCCCATCATCGTCGCTTCGGTCGGGCACACCACCCAGTCCGGGTCGCTCAGCACCAGCAGCACCGTGCCATCCTGATGCTGCGGGTCGCGCCATTCCATCGGCACCGCTGAAATCATCGCCGAAAGCGGCTGCTCGGCAAAGAACCGGTCGATGCGCAGCGAAACCGGCTCGGGCGAGCCCGTCGGCCCTGACGGCAGGTTGAGAAACGCTTCGACATCCAGCCGGCCCTGCGCCGTGTGCAGCGAGTCCAGTTGCATATGCAGCCCGTCCTCTGCCGCGAATAGCTGCTGCGCCAGCGCATTCATGCGCAGCACGCGGCTGCTGCGATCCAGCACCGCCAGCCCATAGGGCAGGCCCTCGAACATTTCGAGCTGCGCCGGCCGGCCGATCCGGTCCTCGATCTCGATCGCCCGCGCCAGATGCCCGACAATGCTGCGCATCACCGCCAGCTCATCGTCCGAAAACACCGGCTGCGTCGCGTAGCGCGTCACGCAGAAGAAGCCGACCTCGCCCTGCCGCGTCGCGAACATCACATGCACCGCATGGCCGATATCGATGTCCTTGAGTGTCGTTTTGTAGAACGGCGATTTCCCGATGAACGGGTCGGCGCCCATCTTCTGCACCACCGACAGCTCGCCGCGCGGCAGCCGCCAGGCGCGTTCCATCAGCAGATCCTGCCCCTCGAACGTCCCGCAGGCGCGGTTGGAGACGATATAGCTCACCCCGTTGAGCCGCCCCGTGCCCCGGTCGGGCATATGCGGCGCCACCACCGCATGCACCGCGTCGAACGCCGTCGCCACCGCCTCGACAAAGCTCTGCCAGCTGCGCCGCCCAAGGGCGGCGTCATAGGCCATTCCGGCAAAGTCGGGGCTGGTACGGGTCTCGTTCAACACTGGCTGCTCCACCCCGATATTTACAACGCCGCCGCCCCCGAGGGAACCAAGCCGTGCTAATCTGCGACATTGGTAGATGCGACGAACTGCCGGTTGCCGACGCACGCTGCGGGCGCTCATGCTGCCTCTCCCCTAGGAGCCTCACATGATCCCCATCGACCATCCCGACCGCCAGGCGGTCACGGCGGAATTGCACGCGCGCCCGGTCGACCTGATCGAGGCCGAATGCCGGGTGCGCCGGCTGGTCTTCGTCACCTCGCCGCGCCAGGAAGACAATGAGGCGCTGCTCGGCCGCTTCGCCGAGTTTTGCGCCGCGAACAACCTCGAAGTCCTGCCGCGCGGCGAGCGCCAGACCAGCTTCACGGCCGGCGAACGCGCCGTTACCTGGGAATTTCATACCGAATTCGTCACCATCACCTGGCGCGCCCCGCTCGGCGATCGGGAGAACTGGCCCGCCAATATCGGCATCGAGGTGCTGGCCGATGCGCGCCTGATCGGCGCCATGCGCATCGACGTCATCGCCGAACGCGAAATCCCCGAGCGCTTCATCGGCCAGTTCAACCTGTCGAGCCTCTGCGTCGCCACCGTCGAGGATGGCATCGCCCAGGTCGCCACCGACTTTGTCGCCGATGCGGCGGGCTTTACTCGCCTCGAATTTGCCGCCGGCGGCCTCCAGCCGCTGCGCCGCTCGGTGCTGGTCCGCCGCCTGCTCGAGGTCGACACCTATCGCAACATGGCGCTGCTGGCCCTGCCGCTCGCCCGCCGCACCGCCCCCGATCTGGGCGCCGCCGAGCAGGACCTCACCGCGCTCATCGGCACGCTCGCCGCCGCCAGCACCACCGAAACCATCCAGGAGGCCCTCGACCGGCTGCATGAGCTCTCGATCCGCTCGGGCCAGCTATCGGAACAGCTCGGCTATCGCTTTGCCGCCTCGAAGGCCTATGGCGAAATTCTCCGCGCCCGCCTCCTCAGCCTGCGCGAAGGTCCCACGCCCTATGGCTCGAGCATCGGCCGCTATCTCAACAATCGCGTCGAGCCGGCGCTTGGCACCTGCCTCGCGCTGGAAAAGCGGCTGAGCACGCTCACCGACAAGATCGAACGCGCCATCGAGCTGCTCAACGTCCGCATCGGCCTTGATCTCCAGATCCAGAACCGCGCCGTGCTCAACACCATCGCCAGCACCGCCCAGAGCCAGTTCCGCCTGCAGGCCACGGTCGAGGGCCTCTCGGTCATCGCCATCAGCTACTACGCCCTCGGCATCCTGAGCTACCTCCTCGCCGGCCCGCTCGAAACCGTCCATTTCGACAAGCCCCTCGCCATCTCCATCGCCGCCCCCTTCATCATCCTCCTCGTCTGGTACCTGGTCCGCCGCGTCCGCACCATGCATCTGGGCACGCCCCGCTAAAACAACGCTCCACAGAACCTGCAGTCGACCCCCATCCTCCCCCGCCTGCGGGGGAGGGGGACCGCGCAGCGGTGGTGGGGCGACCACAAGCACTGCGTGTCCTGCCCACCCACAACGTCATTCCCGCGCAGGCGGGAATCCAGGGCAGTCAGCACTGTGGTCGTGGCTCTGGATCCCCGCCTGCGCGGGGATGACGTTCGGCAGGAATCGTCGCAGCGGATTCGCACGAATTTACGTATTAATCCCGACCCCGAAAACCGCTTAACTCAACTAGCGGAATCCCCAGCAAGCTCTAGGCTCACACCCCGATTTTGGGCCAAGTTATCCACGTCCCCCCGGAGCGGGTGTAAACTCCCCCTCAGCTGGGTCGCACGGACGGAGTTCGCGACGAAGGACGCGCTCCAGCAGGCGGGCGGGCAGAGGCGTCCTCTGCCTGGGCCCCGTGGGTTATGCGACGGGCTGAAGTCCGTACGGCCGCATGGGGACCTGAAATCCCGCGCCCCGAGGCGTCGTCTGCCTCTATCTAAAACATCGAGGCGTACGCGCCTCGGGGCCCCGTCCACTACCTCAAACCCGGAGGCTCATCACCGATGGACGATGACTCACGCCCTTCAGCACACGCTGTTGAAGCGCTCCACGCACACGCGGATGACCTCATCGCCCTCGCGCTTCCACCAATTGTCGCGCGAAAAGATCTCGACCTCCTGCGGACCGAAATAGCCTGCCGCCTCGAGCATCGTTCTAATGCCGCGCAAATCGATCACTCCATCGCCCATCATCCCACGATCGAGCAGCATGTCGGTCGTCGGCACCAGCCAGTCGCAGATGTGATGCGCCAGGATGCGCTGCATCGCACCAGCCCGCGCAATGGCGGCGGCAAGGTGCGGGTCCCACCACACATGATACACGTCGATCGCGACCCCCACGCCCGCGCCAAGTCCCGCGCAGATATCGAGCGCCTGGTCGACGCTGTTCACGCAGGCCCGGTCTGCCGCATACATCGGATGCAGCGGCTCGATGGCGAGGGGCACGCCGCTCGCCATCGCATGCGGCAGCATCGCGGCAATACCGTCGCTCACCATCTGCCGCGCCCCGGCAATGTCCTTGCTCGCGCCAGGCAGCCCACCCACCACCAGCACGAGGCAATCGGCATTGAGCGCCGCCGCTTCATCGATGGCCCGCAGATTATCGTCGATGGCCTGCTGCCGCCCCGCTGCCGTTTCGGCCGGAAACATGCCGCCCCGGCAAAGCCCGGTGACGCGCAGCCCGTTCGCCTTGACGATCCGCGCCGCCTCGGCGAGCCCGACACTGGCCACCTGGTCGCGCCACGGCGAGATGGCCGTCACCCCATGCCGCAGGCAGTCGTCGATCATCGCGCCGAAGCTCGAGCCATTGCGCAGCGTCGCGAGGTTCATCGACAGCACGCGCTCGGCCATCACGCGGCTCCGTGCACGGCGAGCACGCGGCGCATGCGGTCCACGGCGAGATCGGGGTCATCAAGCACGCGGGCCTTGTCGGCCAGCCGGAACAGCTCCGCCAGATGCTGCAGCGAGCGCGCCGATTCCTGGCCGCCGATCATGGAGAAATTGTCCTGCAGCCCGTTGAGATAAGCGAGGAACACGACGCCGGTCTTGTAGAAGCGCGTCGGCGCCTTGAAAATGTGCCGGCTGAGCGGCACCGTCGGTTCGAGCAGTTCGAAGAACTCGTTCTCGCTGCCGCGCCCCAGCGCGCTCAGCGCCGCCGATGCCGCCGGCGCGATGGCGTCGAAAATGCCGAGCAGGGCGTGCGAATAGCCGTGTTCGTCACCCGCGATCAGCTCGGCATAGTTGAAATCGTCGCCCGTATACATCTTGACGCTCTGCGGCAGCCGCCGCCGCATGCCGATTTCCTTGTCGGCGCTGAGCAGCGAGATCTTGATGCCGTCGACCTTGCTGGCATTGGCGGCGATCACGTCGAGGCAGACATCCATCGCCTCCTCATGGCTGCCCTTGCCCCAATAGCCGTTGAGCGCCGGGTCGAACATCTCGCCCAGCCAATGGAGGATCACCGGCTGCTGCACCTGGCCGAGGTTATGCGCATAGACCCGCGCATAATCGTCCGGCGATTTCGCTGCCGCTGCGAGCGCCCGGCTCGCCATCAGGATCACGCGCCCGCCCTGGCCCTCGACAAAGCTCACCTGCTCCTCATAGGCGCCGATGATCTGCTCAATCGTCACGTCGGGGCCGGGCGCCAGATGGTCGGTGCCCGCGCCATAGGCAATCAACGCATCGTCACGCGTCCGCGCCTCGGCCTGCGACCTACGGATCAGCTCCTGCGCTTCCACCCAGCCCAGACCCATGCCGCGCTGCGCCGTGTCCATCGCCTCGGCCACGCCGAGCCCGAGATCCCACAGCCGGTGCCGGAAGGCGAGGGTACGCTCCCAATCGATCGCCGGAGTGAGCCACGGATCATTGTCCGCCAGCGCATCCGCCACCACATGCGCCGCCCCATAGGCGACGCGCGAAAACGCGCTGGCCCGGTGCTTTTCGAACGGCAGTGGCGCCCCGGTCAGCGTGTAGAGCGTCGACGTGCGGTCGGCATTGGGCAGCGTGATCGATGGCATGGCTCAGATCCCGAGCGCTGGAACATCAATCCAGCGGCGCTCTTCCCAGCTCTGGAGACCGGCCATCGCCAGCTGAACGCCTTTGGCGCCGGCTTCGAGGCCGTAGGGCCATGGCGCATCCTCCGCCACATGCCTCAGGAACATCTCCCACTGCGCCTTGAAGCCGTTCTGCGCGGGCCAATTGTCCGGCACTTCTTCCCACTGCTCGAAGAAGTTGAACTTCGATGGTTCGTCCGGATTCCACACCGGCTTGGGCGTGTTGACGCGGTGCTGCGTGAAGCATTTGTGCAACCCGGCCACTGCCGATCCATGCGTGCCATCCACCTGGAACGTCACGAGATCGTCGCGCCTGACGCGCACGTCCCAGCTCGAATTGATGTGGGCGACCACGCCGCCTGCCAGCTGGAACGTCGCATAGGCCGCATCGTCCGCATCGGCAGTGTAGCTGTTCCCCTTCTCGTCGACGCGCTCCGGAATGTGCGTCGCGCCAAGGCAGCTCACCGCCTGTACTTCACCGAACAGGTTGTCGAGCACATAGCGCCAGTGGCACAGCATATCGAGGATGATGCCGCCGCCATCGGCCTTGCGATAGTTCCAGCTCGGCCGCTGCGCTGGCTGCCAGTCGCCCTCGAACACCCAATAGCCGAACTCGCCGCGCACCGAGAGAATGCGGCCGAAGAAGCCGCTGTCGCGCAGCATCTTGAGTTTGAGCAGGCCGGGGAGGAACAGCTTGTCCTGCACCACGCCGTGCTTGATCCCGGCGGCCTTCACCTTCCTCGCGAGCGCAATGGCGCTGTCGAGATCATCGGAGACGGGCTTTTCGCAATAGACGTGCTTGCCCGCGTCGATCGCCCGGCCCAACAGTTCCGCCCGCATCTGCGTCGTGCCGGCATCGAAGAACACGCTGTCATCGGGATTGCTCAGCGCCATGTCGAGGTCGGTGCCCCAGCGCTTGATGTTGTGCTTCTCCGCCAGCCGGCGGATCTTGTCCGCGTCACGCCCGACAATGATCGGGTCGACCACCAGCCGGTCGCCATTGGCGAGCGCAATGCCGCCCTGGTCGCGGATGGCGAGGATCGAGCGCACCAGATGCTGGTTGTACCCCATCCGCCCGGTAACCCCGTGCATGATGATGCCCAGACGCCGCTCGGCCATAGACCCCTCCACCTAGTTGTAACCGTTTGGTTACTCGTAGCCCGTGGAAAGTGGCGCGGTCAAGCGCGCCGGCGTGCGACGAAAGTCAGGTCGGCTCGAGCGAGCGGAGGAGGACGTCGACAATGTGGTCGGCCCAGCGCCCGCTTTCGGCCTTGCCGCCGGGATCGCGGCCGAACACGGTCGACAGCGTCCAGCGGTTGGAGAGGGGAAAGAAGCCGAGCGCCGCCATGGTGATGTACACATCGAGCGGATCGGCGTTCTTGCGGAACACCCCCGCCTCGGCGCCACGCTCCAGCACGCCGCGCAATTCGTCGATCAGCGGCGAGTTCATCGCCACGATCCGCGGCGAGCGCTTGAGGAATTCGCCGCGCAGCAGATTCTCCGTTCCGAGGAGGCTGATGAATTCGGGATGCTCGATAAAGTAGCGGAAGGTGAACTGCACCAGTTCGCGCAGCCCGTCCCTCGGCTCGCGATGGGCAAGATCGAGTTTCGCCTCGGCCAGGCGGATGGCCGAGTAGGTGTTCTCCAGCACGGCAAGGTAGAGGTCCTCCTTGCCACCGAAATAATGGTAGAGCATCCGCTTGTTGATCTTGGCATGGTCGGCGATGGCGTCGATGCGGGCGCCGCCAAAACCCTTTTCCATGAACTCGCGGGTCGCGGCCGACAGGATAGCCGCCTTCGTGCCCTCCGGATCCCGGACGGCGCCGTTGCGCGCGCTGGATGTTTTTGCTGCCGGCTGGCGAGTGGCCATTGCTCCCCCTGCCGCCCCTTATGGACCGGATATCCGTCGATTGGAACGAAGCTGGGGACTTTCCAGTTATTTGTCGTATCGAGGTTGGACGATGTCGCAACAATCGCTGTTTGCGCGGTTTTCTCACGCCGTGTCGCATTTGAGCGGCCGGCCGGTGACCTTTGCGATTGCCTGCCTTCTGATCATCGGCTGGGCGGTCAGCGGCCCGCTCTTTGGCTTTTCCGAGACCTGGCAACTGGTCATCAACACTGCCACCACAATCATTACCTTCCTCATGGTCTTCGTGTTGCAGAACACGCAGGACCGCGACGGCGAGGCCGTGCAGGCCAAGCTCGACGAACTGATCTATGCGATCAAAGGGGCCGACAACCGCTTTGTGCAGGCCGAGAAGCTGGCCGACCACGATCTGCACGAATTGCGGGCGGCCCTGCTGAAGCAGTGCGAAATGGCCAATGCCGAGATCGACCGCCGCCACGCGCGCCGTTCGAGGCCGCACGAAATCTCGTGACGCTTCGCTTTTGCCGCTTCCTCGTCTATGCCTCGGCCAACAATGGAGAGGTGACATGGCGAAGGTAGCGTTTCTCGGGCTCGGCGTGATGGGATACCCGATGGCCCGCCATCTCAAGGCCAAGGGCCACGACGTCACCGTCTTCAACCGCACCGCCGCCAAGGCCGACAAATGGGTCGCCGAGCATGGCGGCCGCGCTGCCCGGACGCCGGCCGAGGCGGCGCGGGGCCAGGACATCGTCTTCGCCTGCGTCGGCAATGATGACGATCTGCGCGAGGTGACGCTCGGGGCGGATGGCGCCTTCCAGGCGATGGGGCAGGGGGCTGTCTTCGTCGACCACACCACCGCCTCCGCCACAATCGCCCGCGACCTCGCCACTGCCGCGGAAGCAGGCGGCTTCGCCTTCCTCGATGCGCCCGTCTCGGGTGGCCAGGCCGGCGCCGAGAACGGCCAGCTGACCGTCATGGTGGGCGGCGAGACGGCGGCTTTTGCGACGGCCGAGCCGGTGATCATGAGCTTCGCCCGGGCATGCCGGCTGCTCGGGCCGGCCGGATCGGGGCAATTGGCCAAGATGATGAACCAGATCGCCATTGCGGGCGTCGTGCAGGGGCTGGCCGAGGCAGTGCATTTCGGCAAATCGGCCGGCCTCGACGTCGAGGCGGTGATCGAGGTGATCTCGAAGGGCGCGGCGCAATCCTGGCAGATGGAGAACCGCCACAAGACCATGCTCGCCGGCAAGTATGATTTTGGCTTTGCCGTCGACTGGATGCGCAAGGACCTCGGGATCGTGCTCGACGAAGCGCGCGGCAATGGCGCCACGCTCCCGCTGACGGCGCTGGTCGACCAGTTCTACGCCGAGGTGCAGGCGATGGGCGGCAAGCGCTGGGATACCTCTTCCCTCTTGGCACGGCTCGAACGCTAGAGCAGAATTCTGCCCGAAAGCGCCGCCTTTTCTTGCGCTTTCGGCCGGAATTCTGGCCAATGTATAAGTAATGCTGGCCGCCGTTCAAACTGCGTTCATCTGAGGTCGCCATAGAAGACGGCAGCTGGTGGGCGCGTTGCTGTTTCGCGCCATCGGCGTGGGGAGGACTATTGTGACATCTCTTATTCGCCCGCTCGCTCTGGCGGCCGTTTTCGCTATGGCTAGTACAACCGCCTTTGCCCAGGCCGCCCCCAATCCGTTCGACAGCGTGCCGAAACTTCGCGCCGTGCAGCAGGCGGAACGCGGCGACAGCACCGATCGCGTTTTTGGTGGCAAGCAGGCGGACGCCGGAGAATATCCGTTCCAGGTGGCGATGCTCCGTGCGGACAGCCTCTCCGACGACCCCGAGAGCCAGTACAATGCCGAGTTCTGCGGCGGCTCGCTGATCGCCCCCAATTGGGTGCTGACGGCGGCGCACTGCATGAGCGACTATGGCGAGACCGTCTCGCCCGAGAGCTTCGTGGTGCTGACCGGCACCACCGATCTGATGGCCGGCAAGCGCGTCGTGCCCAAAGCGGTGTTTGTGCACGAGAACTACGATGACTGGACGATGGACAATGACATCGCGCTGGTCGAACTCAGCGAAGCGGTGGACCTTGCGCCCGTCGCCCTCGATCTCGACGCCGCGGCGGTCGACAAGGCCGTGGTGATCGGCTGGGGCCTCGCCGAGGACGGCGAATATCCGCGCCATCTGCTCGAATCCGACATCGAAGTCGTGCCCAATGCCGAGTGCAACACGGGCATCAAGGTGATCTACGCCAAGTCGCTGCGCGAATCCCTGACCAATCTGGGCAGCCAGTACGGCATCAGCGCGGAAGCCAGCGAGCGGGTCGGCGACGAGCTGGCGACGCAGATCGCCAATCCGCTGACCGAGAACATGCTGTGCGCCGGCGTGAAGGCCGGTGGCCGTGACTCCTGCTATGGCGACAGCGGCGGGCCGCTGGTCGCCACAGTCAATGGCCGCGCCACCCAGCTTGGCATCGTCAGCTGGGGCGAGGGCCCCGCCGATGCCGACGTCAAATGCGGCCACAAGGACGTCTACGGCGTCTATGCCCGCGTCTCGAGCTACAAGGACTGGATTGCCGGCCATACTGGCAATTGAGCGTTCACGACTTGCCCCGGCCGTCGCACAACAATTGACGGCCGAGTTGATTCCCGTTTTTCTTCGCCCACAGGTCAACAAAGGAAAAAATCCGACATGCACCTTCGCGCCATGACCACTGCACTCCTGGTCGGCGTCGCGCTCGCCGCGACCCCGGTCCTCGCCCAGACCGCCGGCAATGCCGGCCCGGCCGAAGTGCCCGCCACCCGCGATGCGCCGTTCACGCTGCCGGGCAAGGCCTCGGCTGCCGCGCCGCTCCAGATCGACAGCTCGACGCTGAGCCGCGGCCCGATGGCCCTCGACCCCGATGCGGCCGCCGTCAGCATGGGCACCGAGACGCTGAACAAGGACGGCTCGGTCGAGTCCAAGGAAGCCTCGGACGCCGTCCGCGCCTTCTTCCAGGGCACTGCCGGCTCGGAAACCGCGACCGCTGACCGCGTCGTCACTGGCACCGATGACCGCGTCCAGATCACCGACGCGTCGGGCTATCCGGAGCGCATCGTCGGTTGGCTGTTCTCGCAGGCCCAGGATGACAGCTGGTCGACCTGCTCGGCCACGCTCATCGGCCCCTACACCGTCGTGACCGCCGCACACTGCGTGTTCGTCCACGACAAGGGCGGCTGGATCAAGGACACCGTCTTCCTGCCCGGCCTGACCGACCCGGAAAGCGCGCCCTTCGGCAGCTTCACCTGGGAGAACATCAATATCCTCAAGGGCTACATCGAGAACTACGATGGCACCAATTACGGCTCGGTCGTGCCGTGGGATCTCGCGGTGATCACCCTTGCCGAAGATGCCGGCAACCAGCTCGGCTGGCTCGGCTTCCGCGCCGATGACGCCAGCAAATGGGCCGCAACCGCGATCGGCTATCCCGGCGACAAGCCGGAAGGCACGATGTGGAAGGTCAATTGCGACATCGCGCCGGAGCAGTTCGGCGACCAGCTGTTCTTCCACACCTGCGACACCTTCGCGGGCTCGTCGGGTTCCTCGATGTTCGAGGATGCCGGTGGCGGTGATCTCTATGTCCGCGGCATCAACGTGGCCGAGGACGACAAGGTGAACTACGGCGTGCGCTTCATCGAACCGTACTACCAGTTCATCATCGACAACTATAAGTAAGAACATCGTTCTTGCGATGCATGAGCGGGCGCCTTCGGGCGCCCGTCTTCTTTGCGCTGAAAGCTTTCCTTTGGCCAACCGCGGCTTCCTTGCGCTCTGCCTGAGCGAACGTGAAGAACGCTCGCTCATCCAACCGTAGCTTCCTTGCGCTCCGTCTGAGCGCGCGTGAAGAACGCTCGCTCATCCAACCGCTGATGTATGGGCGTGCAAAGGCGCACGCCGGCCCTCCGGCGATATCAAAGAACGCGCTCCTCTCGCGAAGAGCGATGCAGCGGCGAGGGCTTGCCTCGTCGCGGGTAGTCCGCAGTCAAAGAGGCTTGCGCCTCGCCGCTGCGACCGGGGTTTAGTCCGGACTCTACCTTCGCCGGCCACCTTGACCGCGGCGCGCGGGGCCGTCTGGTTGGGTTGCCCTGTGATCAGGGCGCGCCTTCCATCCCTGAAGGTGATCACCACCTCAGGCGGCACCGGACCCTGGGAGCAGGTTTTCTCTCCCACGGCGTCGGGCAGAGCCGGACTGATGTGAAGCGACCCCCACACCACCCGGCCTCCCACCACGAACCGTTCGTCTCGACTCCGCTCAGTGCGGTGGGATGAGGGGAAGCATAAAGCCGCTCGAATCGACGGGGATAAGTTTTCCGATTTTTCTTGAATCGGTGAATGGGCGCAGAGGGTTCTGCGCGGATGTTCACATAAAGTGTAGCGGGATTCTGGTGCTCGTGGCCCGTCCCCAACCCCTCATGCCTGACTGCCAACCTTTGTGCTGGCTGCCCTGGATTCCCGCCTGCGCGGGAATGACGTTGTGGGTGCGGCTCGCCCCACCCACCGGCTTAGCCGGTCCACCCTCCAGGCATTCTTTGCGCTCTGTCCGAAGCACGCGAAGACGCGTGCTTCGGACAACCGCTGAGTGGGGAGGGATGGGCTCCACTCAAGGTGCATCACGGTGCCCGCAGTCGGGATATCCCTCCTCGGCGCGTAGCGCTGGGGAGGG
>SEEL01000121.1 GCA_004144345.1 Hyphomicrobiales bacterium | reverse complement strand
CGGTCGTAGTCCGAAGAGGTGTCTTCGATCTGCGCCTTGATCTGCTTGATGCGGGCTTCGATGCCGCTGGTCTCGCCGGCGCCGTCGATGATGGTGGTGTTTTCCTTGGTGACCTGGATTTTCTTGGCGCGGCCAAGATCCTTGATGGTCGCCTTCTCGAGCGACAGGCCGACTTCCTCGGAAATCACCACGCCGCCGGTCAGGGTGGCCATGTCTTCCAGCATCGCCTTGCGACGGTCGCCGAAGCCCGGGGCCTTCACGGCGCAGACCTTGACGATGCCGCGGATGGTGTTGACCACCAGCGTCGCCAGGGCTTCGCCCTCGACTTCTTCGGCCACGATCAACAGCGGCTTGCCGGCCTTGGCCACGCCTTCCAGCACGGGCAGCAGGTCACGCACGTTGGAGATCTTCTTGTCGTACAACAGGATGAACGGGTCATCCAGGTCGGCCGACATGGACTGCTGGTTGTTGACGAAGTACGGCGACAGGTAGCCGCGGTCGAACTGCATGCCTTCGACGACGTCGAGTTCGTTGTCCAGGCCCGAGCCTTCTTCAACGGTGATCACGCCTTCCTTGCCGACCTTCTTCATCGCGTCGGCGATGATGTTGCCGATCGACTCGTCGCTGTTGGCCGAAATGGTACCGACCTGGGCGATGGCCTTGTCGTCGGCGGTGGGCTTGCTGATCTTCTTCAGCTCGGCCACGGCGGCGACTACTGCCTTGTCGATGCCGCGCTTGAGGTCCATCGGGTTCATGCCGGCGGCGACCGCCTTGGAACCTTCGCGGATCAGCGCCTGGGCCAGCACGGTGGCGGTGGTGGTGCCGTCGCCTGCGTTGTCGGAGGTCTTGGAAGCGACTTCCTTGACCATCTGCGCGCCCATGTTCTCGAACTTGTCGGCCAGTTCGATTTCCTTGGCGACGGAGACGCCGTCCTTGGTGATGGTCGGGGCGCCGTAGCTCTTCTCGAGCACGACATTGCGGCCCTTCGGACCGAGGGTTGCCTTGACGGCGTTGGCGAGGATGTTGACGCCGCGCACCATGCGCGAACGAGCGTCTTCACCGAAACGGATTTCTTTGGCGGACATTGTTTATTGCCTCAATTCGGATTGTCGGAAATGAAAATCGGGTTGCCCCGCGGCGACGCCGCGGGCGGGGATCAGCCGAGGATCGCGAAGATGTCGTCTTCCTTCACCACCAGGTAGTCGGTGCCGTCCAGCTTCACTTCCGTGCCGCTGTACTTGCCGAACAGGACCTGGTCGCCGACCTTGACCT
>SEEL01000120.1 GCA_004144345.1 Hyphomicrobiales bacterium | reverse complement strand
CCGCAGCGTTCGGTCACGGTGAGTTCGGCGAGCACGCCGGTCTCAAGCTTCACGCGGTAATAGCCGGGTTCGGCATGTTCGTCCGAATAACGCTGGCGATAGCCCTCGGCCGGCTTTTCGATCGTGCCGGGCTCGAGATTCAGCTCGCGGCGCGTCGGCACTACCAATATGTCGAGCATGTCGCCGATGCCGGTGCCCGAGAGGTGCGTGTGGCTGAACCCCATGATCGAGCCATCTTTCTGATGATAGCCCGAGCAAGCATCCCAGCCGTGCGTGTTCGTATCGGGACTGAGCTGCGCCATCCCGAACGGCAGTGACGCGCCGGGAAAGGTGTGGCCATGCCCGCCGGTGCCGATGAAGAGGTTCGGCTTGCCCGGCGCGAGCGCAGCGCCACCCGCAACCGAGCGTGTGCAGCCGGCGGGAATCGCGCCGCCGAGCGCGAGCAGGCCCGTGGTTGCAAGAAGCTGGCGGCGGCTGGTCGTGATCATCAATCGGCCTTTGAGCTTTTGAGGTGGGTATCGCCCTCACCCTTCCGGCGCTTCGCGCCTCCCTCCCTCTCCCGCCGGGAGAGGGAAAGAGCGCCGCAGGCGCGAAAGGGTGAGGGTGACGTATTCTTCACAGCGGCCGTGCCAGCAGCGCGGGACGCTTGTCGGCGACTTCGACGATCAGCTGGCCGAACAGCGCGTTCGCCCATGCGAACCAGCTGCGCGTGAAGTTCTTGGGATCATCCTTGTGGAAGCTTTCGTGCATGAAGCCGGTGCCGCCGTGCGTCGTCTTCAGCCAGCGCAGGCATTGCAGGATCGTCGCATCATCGTCGGCGTTCATGGCGCGGGTGATGATCGACATCGGCCAGATCATGTCGAGGCCGATGTGCGGCCCGCCGATCCCCTCGGCCGCCGTGCCCTTGAAGAAATAGGGGTTGCGGTCGGACCAGGCGAGTGCGGCGGTGCGGAGGAAGATCGGATCCTTCTTGTCGACGACGTCGATCAGCGGCAGCCCCGACAGGCTGGGCACATTGGCGTCGTCCATGAAGACATAATTGCCGAAGCCGTCGATCTCATAAGCCCAGACCTGACCGCCCTTGCCGTCGTCGATCAGCGCATGCGCTTTCAACGCTGCCTCGACCTCGGCGGCGAGCGTCTCGGCATCGGTCGCCGCTGCATTGTCGCCGCGCGCTTCGCGGTGGACGGTGGCGATCTTGCGCAGCACCGACACCGCGAACAGGTTCGACGGGATCAGGAAGGGATAGAGGCAGGCGTCGTCCGACGGGCGGAACAT
>SEEL01000092.1 GCA_004144345.1 Hyphomicrobiales bacterium | reverse complement strand
CCGGCCTTGACGAATTCGGTCAGCACCTTGCGCCCGTAGTGGCGCTTGTCGCTGATCTGGCTGTAGAGCTTGCCGTCGGAAAAAGTGCCGGCGCCGCCCTCGCCGAACTGCACGTTGGACTCGGGGTTGAGGATCTTCTTCCGCCACAGGCCGAAGGTGTCCACGGTGCGCTCGCGCACGTTCTTGCCGCGTTCCAGGATGATCGGCCGCAGGCCCATCTGCGCCAGGATCAAGCCGGCGAACAGGCCGCAGGGACCCATGCCGACGACCAGGGGACGCAGGGCCTGCCCGGCCACCGCCCTGGCGACGAACCGGTAGCTGGTGTCCGGGGTAGGCCCGAGCTTGCCGCTCACCGCTTCCGCATCGGCCTGCAGGCGCGCCAGCAGCTCGGCCTCGCGCCGGGTCTCCACGTCGACCGCATAGATCAGGCTGATCGCGCCGCGCTTGCGCGCATCGTAGCTGCGCTTGGCGATGGTGTAGCCGGCCAGCTCGCCGGCGGCGATGCCCAGGCGCGCGATGATCGCCGCCGGCAAGGCGGCCGGCTCATGGTCCAGCGGCAGTTTCAGGTCGGTGAGTCGGAGCATCGGACGGTTCCACGGAGGTGGACCAGTTTAACGAGTGCACCGTGGAAGCCGCTGCGCTCCACCCATCCCACGGATCCTTTCTGTCTTGCGCGGCGGATTGCCCTAGCCGGCGATCCGCATGCTGCCGGTCTCGATGAAGCGCTGGTGCCAGGACAGCGCCTTGCCCAGCAGGTGCGGGGTGTGGCCGCCGTAGCCGTCGCGGCAGGCGCGGTCGAAGTAGTCCTGCAGCAGCGGGCGGAAATCCGGATGCGCGCAGCGTTCGATCACCACCCGCGCGCGCTGCTTGGGCGAGAGCCCGCGCAGGTCGGCCAGGCCCTGTTCGGTGACCACGACCATGGTGTCGTGCTCGGTGTGGTCGACGTGGCTGGCCATCGGCACGATCGCCGACACCGCTCCGGCCTTGGCCGTGCTGGGGGCCATGAACACCGACAGGTAGCTGTTGCGGGCGAAGTCGCCGCTGCCGCCGATGCCGTTCATGATCCGGCCGCCGGCGATGTGGGTGGAATTGACGTTGCCATAGATATCGGCCTCGATCATGCCGTTGAGGGCGATGCAGCCGAGCCGGCGGATCAGTTCGGGATGGTTGGAGATTTCCTGCGGTCGCAGCACGATGCGCTGGCGGTAGAACTCGACGTGGGCGTCGAACTCGGCGATGCCGGTCGGGCTCAGCGAGAACGAGGTCGCCGAGGCCATCCGCAGCACGCCCTGCTTGATCAGCCCGAGCATGCCGTCCTGGATCACTTCGGTGAAGGCGGTGAGGTCGCGGTAACCGCCTGCGGCGAGGCCGGCGAGCACGGCATTGGCGACGTTGCCGACCCCCGATTGCAGCGGCAGCAGCTGCGGGGTCAGGCGCCCGCGCTTGATCTCGTGGGCCAGGAATTCGAGCAGGTGCCCGGCGATGGCCTCGGAGGTGGCATCGGGCGCGGCGAAGTGGGTGTTGCGGTCGGGCGCGTCGGTCTCGACCACGGCGATGACCTTGTCCGGGTCGCAGCGCAGGTAGGCCTCGCCGATGCGGTCATCGGGCTTGAGCAGCGGGATCGGCAGACGGTGGGGCGGCAGGGCGGTGCCGTAATAGATGTCGTGCATCCCTTCCAGCCCGGCCGACTGGCGCCGGTTGACCTCCAGGATCACCCTGCCGGCCTGTTCCAGCCAGGTCTTGTTGTTGCCGACCGAGGAGGAAGGCACCAGCCGCCCGTCCTCCAGGATCCCGGCCACTTCGACCACGGCCACGTCGATCTCGCCGAAGAAGCCGAACCAGGCGAACTGGGCGACGTGGCTCAGGTGCAGGTCGATGTATTCCATCTCGCCGGCATTGATGCGCGCGCGCGTGGCCGGGTCGGATTGATAGGGCAACCGCAACTCCATGCCGCCGACCTTGGCCAGCGCGCCATCGAGTTCGGGCGCCGTCGAGGCGCCGGTCAGCAGCTTGATCCGGAACGATTCCCCCGCCGCATGCGCCACCTCCATCCGCGCCGCCAGCGCCTGCGGCACCGCCTTCGGATACCCCGCCCCGGTAAACCCGCTCATCGCCACGGTGTCGCCGGGCGCGATCAGCGCGGCGGCATCGGCCGCGGACATCAGGCGGTTGCGCAGGAGGGGGTTCTGGATGCGGGTGGGCATGCGGGTTCTCAATGACGGGCCGCGTCATGGTACTCGCCGGTCTTTGAGTGCTGGCTCAGTGTGGCGTAGAGATGCGAGTGGAGAGAGGTAGGCTGGGTTGGCTTCATCAACCCAGCGCTCCACCGCGAGAAGCTGGGTTGATGAAGCTCACCCGGCCTACGAACTAGACCGTTGTTAAGCGCCCCCACAGCCCACCGCACGGCGATGCTAATGACTCTAAAGTCGACCCCTGCAGAAATCATCCAACAGCGATTCGATTCCACATCTCCCTATGTTGGAACGATATAGCTTTATCTTCCTTCAAGAGGCGAGCGTATGCCGGAAAAAATTCCGCCGGCTCCGCCAATAGTCGGAAGTAGTAGAAAAGTGATGGCAGCACACCGTTCAAGATTACCTGGCATCCGAAACGCGCTTGAATTTGCCTTAGTTCTTCATTCAGCGCGGAATCAATCCGGGCAGAATGGGTTGTCAGTACGTAGTACCTGCTGACCGATTTGTCCATCACCTTTCGCTTTACATCTTCCAAGACCTTGGCCGTAATCTGCATGCCGTGCTTTATCTCAAGCGCCTCAAAGATCGAACCATTCTCATTCGATACTTCGATATCACCCAAGGCACCTGTTTGTGAATCAGCTGCGGAGTGCTGCTCGAGTGGCTTCAGGACCTTCCCCTTAAATCGTTGAAGCTCTTTTACAAGCACCGAGTAAATGGCATGAAAAGCCAATACTGGTAAGCGAGACGCGCCTTTCGCCGTGTACTCATACATGAAGTGCGCTTCCAGCATGCTCATGATGAGAGTTATGTCACTTGTCTTCGGTTCCGCAATAGTTATTTGCTTAGCTGCTCGAAACTGAATTTGCCTATAAGCGATATAACGTAGAGCCTCGACCGGATCAGCGTCGAACTCCTCAAGTTCGTCGTACATCGCGAGAAAACTATCCTTAATGTCGAGGATGTTTTCATCGTATTCCATACGATATGGCTTTGGCCGCTCAAGGGTTCGCGTTTGCCATCCCGACTTAGCGCCTTGGAAATCATTCTGCGAGAGCCACGGATAGACAAAATTCTCCGATAGCCCTCGAAAGTTGAATCCCGCAGGATTCGGGGTTTGGGATTGAATCTGAGACTGGTGATACCGGACATCTACGTCGGGTCTTGCAGCCTTGATGGCAAGTGCCGTGACTATGTTTGTGAATCCGGCAGAAGCCTTCTCTGCTTTCAGTGAAAGCTCCTCTAAGGCTGCCGTCATCCTTGGAGTCAGTCCAAATGTAGGCGCATCGTCAGCGCCGAAATCAGCCTCTGCGCTAGCAAGTGCACTTTGCAGCTGCACGACGACCTCTTCCCCGATTCTTGGCAGTTTCTCCGATTCCGAGACCTTTTCTGACTTACGCGGCACTTGATTTCAATCCGTCTTGTTGGAAGCTGAACGGCACTGCGTAGGATGTAGCAAGCTGTTCTGCCACCCGGTCGCGCCGCTTGATTGCGAAGTTCATTTGCTTCCGCACGGGCAGTGTAAATGGGTACGCGACCATATATTTGTCATCGGGCATCGCAATATTTATCTCTTTACAACGTATGTCAAATCTATGGCGCCTAAGGACTTCAACCAAATCCAAGAATTCATCCTTCTTAAAACTAAGGCCAAACATTTGAGTTAAGTGGTCGCGCGGCAAGAGCTTGGAACAATTTTCAAATTTCGAACTATGCTCAGCAAAAAGGGCGACGGGATGGCCGGATAACGCCTTGAATTCAATTACTTCGAAAACCGGATGCGGCTCCGTAAAATGTCCATATAACTCAAAGATGGAATGGAAATTGCTCGACCTGATAACCCAATCATCCACCGCATTCCACATTGTTTCAATCGCATATCCATCGTCACCATAAACAGAAATTTCCAGCTTAGTCCCCAGGCTTGAACCATTATCCTGTTTTGCTGAGCTCGGGATCCCCTGTATCCGCAGACTCATTTTTGCGAAGAGATTCTGACTTGAGTCAGCACGAACCACTATCTTAGTCTTCGTCGCCAATTCGGTTACACGGGTGTTTGGCTTCCCGTTGAGCAAATTGTTTGGAGAGATCACTGTCTCATAAGACTCGCGCTTGACTATATTGATAGCCGACGGCGAGGAGTTACTAACTTTGGCATGCAGCTCTCTGGTGCGCCGAGCCTTGGCACCCTTTCTTTTGTCAAACGTCAGAGTGGCCGACTCAGCCAACAGCCTCACTTTTGAAGACGAGTCAAACAATTGATTCGCAATTGAATCGGCCAATGCCCTCGCAATTCTTGGACTAACTGCGTTTCCAATCTGTTTAATTGCTTCGCTTCGAGTACCCGCAATAACATATGAGTCCGGGAACCCTTGCAAGCGCTTGTACTCTGCAACAGAGAAATAGCGATTCTCCCAATGAAAGGGACCAGTGTATTTTCCCGGACTAGCAATGACTGTTTTTACTGGCGAATCAGGGTCAGCTTTGTATAGAAAGTCAGAAAACCGCGATCTATAGGCGAATACAGGAGTGGCATAACCACGTTTAGCAGTGAAATGTAGATAATTGCTGCCGGGCGGAACAAGCGGGAGTAGATGTGCATACTTTCCTTCTCGAAGAACTAAAGCATCTAAATTTTCCGTCTGCTTTAATCCTTCAAACGCCTTGCGAGCCGTTAGGTGGGCAAGTCCCGCCACTGAGTCCGGGCCGTGCGTCGGCTCAGGAAAAAGATAAGATTTCTTTTTCCGATAGCCTACTAAGAAAAGTCTCTCACGCTGTTGCGGGGCGCCATAGTCCAGCGCATCGAGAACTCTATAACTTGTCTCATATCCGAGATCGCCGAAAGCCTGACGAATTCTCTCCCAATCTCTGCCGCCATTTGTAGCCAGAATTCCCCTCACATTCTCAAATAGAAAGCCCTCCGGTCGAAGCCAGCCCAGCACTCGACAGTACGCTTCAAACAATGTTCCTCTGAGATCAAGAGTCCCAGCAGCACCCCCAGCCCGTCTCCCCGAAGCTGAAAACGATTGGCAAGGTGGGCCTCCGATTACAAAGTCAATATCAGTCGGAAGGTCGCTCTTTTGCAGCGTTCGGATGTCTGCTTGAACCACTACCGGCGTTGAACGCAGACCGCCGCCAGCATTCTCTTTGAGTGTATCTACGCATCTCGCATCGAAATCGGTTGCGTAAACGATTTCAAATCCAGCTTGATCAAATCCAAGATCTAGCCCCCCTGCGCCCGCAAAAAAAGCGGCGACCCTAGGACGCCTCTTGCTACTAGTCATGCCTGCTGAGTCGTTCATTGCTTGTGGGTCCCATCCTTGTGGTTCGGCTTCGCCAATGTTGGTGCTGACTCACGCTTTCGTGCAGCGCCCTGCTCAAGAGTTCCAGTAAGGTAGCTACGCATAAAAGACCTAATCACTTGCGCCGCGGGAATCTCTTCCTCTCTACATGCGCGCACAAAGGCATCTCTCAGGTCAGGTTCAACACGAATCCGCATTCCGACATCTTTCATGAGTCAGCTCTTGGTGGATACACAATGTGTATCCACTTTAACAACTGGCACTTCGGATTGCGAGTCTGAGTTCCCAATCACCATCGTGCGATGTTGTCGCACCAGCTGCGACGATCGAGATTGGCGGCTGAGGCAGTCGGTCGGGAACTTGATCCAACTCAACAACTCCTGACAACCACGCGCCTAAGGTGGTGTTCCCCCGAGACCAGGAGCACTCCCATGCCCATGATGAAAGCCGCGATCTTCGTCGAGCCCAACCGCATCGTGCTGGACGACAAGCCCATTCCCGAGGTGGGGCCGCTGGATGCGCTGCTGCGGATCACCACCACGACGATCTGTGGGACCGACGTGCATATCCTCAAGGGCGAATACCCGGTCGCCCGGGGGCTGACCATCGGCCATGAGCCGGTCGGGGTGATCGAGAAGCTGGGTTCGGCGGTGACCGGCTACCGCGAGGGCCAGCGCGTGATCGCCGGGGCCATCACCCC
>SEEL01000119.1 GCA_004144345.1 Hyphomicrobiales bacterium | reverse complement strand
ACGACCTTAAGCGCCTGCTCGACAAGGAGGTCAAGGCCTTCGCCAAGGCGTGCCATTTCGACCTCGCGAAACCGCTCAAGCTCGACTCTATGTGGGTCAACATATTGAAACCCGGCGGCGCCCACAGCGGCCATATCCACCCGCACAGCATCGTCTCGGGCACTTTCTACGTCGCCGTCCCGCCCGGATCGGGCGCGCTCAAGCTGGAGGACCCGCGCCTCCCGATGCTGATGGCGGCACCGGGGCGCATCGGCGATGCACCCGAACATTTGCTGCCCTTCATCTATGCCGAGCCCGCCGCCGGCCGCGTCTTCCTGTGGGAAAGCTGGCTGCGCCACGAGGTGATGCCGCATTCGGGCAAGGGCGAGCGGATCAGCATCAGCTTTAACTATCGCTGACGCTTCCTATATCGCCGTCATCCCCCATCACCCATCCCCCATTTCCTTGGCAAAGGACCATCCATGACCGCGACCTACGACGCCGACCTCCAGCTCTTCATCAACGGCGCCTGGCGGAGCGGTGAAGGGCGCGACGAGCGGCCGGTGTTTAACCCCGCGACCGCAGGCACGATCGCCGAGCTGCCGGTGGCCACCATCGCCGACCTCGACGAAGCGCTCGCCGCCGCCGAACGCGGCTGGCCGGTATGGCGTGCCAAAACCGCCGACGAGCGCGCCGCGCTGATGCACAAGGCCGCAGGCATCATCCGTGAACGCGTCGAGCATATCGCCACCTTGCTGACGCTCGAGCAGGGCAAGCCGATCGCCGAAGCGCGCGGCGAGGTGCTGTCTGCCGCCGGGCTGTTCGACTATTTCGCGGAACAGGGCAAACGCATCGAAGGCCGCGTGCTCCAGCGCCCGCTCGGTCAGCGCGCGATGGTCACCAAGCATCCCGTCGGCCCGGTCGCGGGCTTCAGCCCGTGGAACTTCCCGGTCAATCTGATGGTCAAGAAAATCGCCCCCGCGCTCGCCGCGGGCTGCGTCGTGATCGCGAAAGCGCCCGAGGAAACCCCCGGCTGCACCAGCGCGATCATGCGCTGCATCGCCGATGCCGGCATCCCCGGCGACGTCGTCCAGCTCGTCTATGGCGACCCCGATATGATCAGCCGCCATCTGCTCGTCAGCCCTGTGATCCGCAAGGTCAGCTTCACCGGCTCTACCGCGGTCGGCAAACATCTGATGAAGCTCGCCGCCGACGGCGTGAAGCGCATCACGATGGAGCTCGGCGGCCACGCCCCGGTTCTGGTGTTCGACGATTGCGACCTTGAGAGCACGCTCGACCGCGTAGTCAC
>SEEL01000091.1 GCA_004144345.1 Hyphomicrobiales bacterium | reverse complement strand
ATGTCGAACGTCAGTCCCAACGGCGCCAAGCGCCTGACATTGTCGCGGAACAATTCTTCTCGCGACAGCTCGTCGGGGTCCGATTGCAGCAGCCGGCGGATGCCATTCACGCCCGGCATTGCGCGAGAACAGCTGCGCCTGCTCATCGGCGCTGGCGCCCGCCACGATCGTCTTCAGCGCCTCGACCCATTGGGTCAGCGTGCCGTTGAGGGTCAGCACCGGGCGGTCGGAGCCGAACACCACGCGGTCCCAGCCAAAACTCTCGATCACATGCTCCACCGCGGGGCGCAGCGTCTCGACGGTCCAGTCCTTGGGCGAGTGGACGAGGATGCCGCATGTCGAACGTCAGTCCCAACGGCGCCAAGCGCCTGACATTGTCGCGGAACAATTCTTCTCGCGACAGCTCGTCGGGGTCCGATTGCAGCAGCCGGCGGATGCCATTCACGCCCGGCATGGCGGCCAGCCGCTCGACCTGCGGCGCGAATTCATACTGCTCGGGATGCGCCTGGGCGATGGCGCCGATCACGCGGTCGAGCCCCAGCACGAAGCGCGTCTCGTCCTCGGCCTGCCGCTCGATCACGTCCACTTCCATGTGGATCGCCGCCTCGATGCCAAGGCCCGCCGCTTCGGCAAAATAGCTCTCGATGTCCCATTGCCGCTTCAGCGGCGGCACGCCGTCCAGCCAAGGGTAGGAGAATTTATCGAGATAGACGAGGTGGAGATGAGTATCGACAATGCGCATGAACTACCCCTTCGCGGTCGGCTGCGAAATTTCCTTGCCCGCTGCGATCACCAGTTGCAAGGCCGCATCCATGTTCGGCGCGTCGTGGCGGTCGAGCCGTTCCGTGAACGGGCAGGTGAGGGCGGCGATCACGGTGCCCAACGGCCCGAAGATCGGCACCGAAAGATTGGTCACGCTCGCGGTCTGCAGGCTCGCCATTGTCTCGAAGCCTTGCTTGCGGACATGCGCCAGCCGCTTGATCAGTTCCGGCGTCAGCTTCTCGGGCCGCTTATCCACGCCCTCAACCATCAGCGTGCGTTCCTCTTCGTTGGCGAAGGCGAGGAACACATGACCCGAGCCGGTGTTGACCATGCCGATGCGCGAGCCGACGCGGACCGACACGTTCCAGTAGCCGGGGCTATCGACCTGCGCCACGACGACGAGGAGGTTGCGGTCGTGGATCACCAGATGTACCGCCTGCTCGGCGTCGCGCGCGAAGCGCCGCAACACCGGCATCGCCTGGCTCACCAGCCGGCGGATCGGCGGCGTCGAATAGCTCAGTTCGAACAGCTTTAGCGTCAGCTCGTAGCGGTCGGCATTGGTGCGCCGCACATAGTCGCGCCGCACCAGCCGGTCGAGCATGCGGTAAATCTCATTGGGCGAGCGATCGAGTGCCTTGGCGATCTCCGCCTGGCTCAGCCCGTCTTCCGTCCCCGCCAGCAATTCGAGGATGTCGAGCCCCTTGTCGAGCGCCGGGGCGCGATACTTGTCCAGTTCGTCCGCCGTGCCCATGCCGTTCCTCCCGGGAGTGCGCCCACACCCGACTCATATTGCCATCCATTTTATTTGTGAATATGATCTTCGTATATGAGTGCAGCGCGAGGTTCTGGGAGGAGCAAGCCGCATGCGAAACTCCTGCCATTGCCGTGCCCGACAGGGAGTTGCCCGATGACCGCGCTGGTAGAAATGCGCGACATCGACAAATCGTTTCCTGGCGTCCGCGCTTTGCATCGCGCGCAGTTCGATCTGCAGCCGGGCGAAGTGCATGCGCTGATGGGCGAGAACGGCGCCGGCAAGTCGACGCTGATGAAGATTCTGTCGGGCGTTTACAGCCGCGACACCGGCGAAATCCTGCTCAACGGCAAGCCGGTCGAGATCGGCAGCCCGCGCCAGGCCCAGCACCTCGGCATCGGCATCATCCATCAGGAACTGGCGCTGATGCGCGACCTGACGGCGGCGCAGAACATCTTCATCGGCCGCGAACCGCGCAAGCTTGGCGGCCTGATGCTCGACGAACAGGCGCTCAACGCCAATGCCGCCGAAATCTTCAAATCGATGCATCTCAAGCTCGATCCGCGCGTGCTGGTCGAAACGCTGACTATCGCCAAGCAGCAGATGGTCGAGATCGCCAAGGCGCTCACCTACAAATCGCGCGTCCTCATCATGGACGAGCCGACGGCGGCGCTGAACGATGCGGAGATCAATGAGCTCTTCGCCATCATCCGGCGGCTGCGCGAGGATGGCGTGGGCGTCGTCTACATCTCGCACAAGATGGACGAGATCAAACGCATCTCCGATCGCGTCACCATCATGCGCGATGGCGAATATGTCGGCACCGTGCCGGCCGCCGATACGCCGATCGAAACCATCATCTCGATGATGGTCGGCCGCAAGCTTGCCGCCGAAACGTTCGAAGTGCCCGACACCAGCGCCGCGCCGCTGGCGCTCGAAGTGCGCAATCTCAATCGCGGCAAGGAAATCCGCGACGTCAGCTTTTCTATCAGGAAGGGCGAGATCCTCGGCTTTGCCGGTCTGATGGGCGCCGGGCGCACCGAAGTCGCGCGCGCCATCTTCGGCGCCGATCCGCTGGAATCGGGCGAGATCCTCATCGACGGGCAGAGGCTCGATATCCGGTCGCCCAAGGACGCGGTGCGCGCCGGCATCGGCTATCTCAGCGAGGACCGCAAGCATTTCGGCCTCGCCACCGGCCTCGATGTCCGCAACAACATCGCGCTCGCGACGCTCAGCAAATTCACCAATTCGCTCGGCATCATCGACGACGAGGCGATGAGCAGCGCGGCCAAGACCTATATCGGCCAGCTCGCCATCAAGACGCCGTCGGATGCGCAGGAAGCGCGGCTGCTCTCGGGCGGCAACCAGCAGAAGGTGGTCATCGCCAAATGGCTGCTGCGCGATTGCCCCATCCTCATTTTCGATGAACCTACGCGCGGCATCGATGTCGGCGCCAAGTCGGAAATTTACAGGCTGCTCAATGCGCTCGCGGCACAGGGCAGGGCGATCATCATGATCTCGTCCGAACTGCCCGAAGTGCTGCGCCTGAGCCACCGCATCGCGGTGATGTGCGAGGGGCGGATCACCGGCTTTCTGCCCGGCGGTGCGTCACAGGAAGAAATCATGCGGCTCGCCACCATGCGGCAGAGCAGCGTTGCAGGTGGCAAGGCGGAGGCGGCATAGATGACCGAGGCGAATGTAGCGGCCAAGGCGGGGCTGTTCGACAATATCCGCGGCTCCGGCGCGTGGCACAAGCTGCTGGCGTTCTCGGGCCTGTTGGCGCTGCTCGTCGTCTTCAGCCTCGCCTCGCCGAATTTCCTCCAGACGCAGAACATCATCGCCATCCTCCAGGCGACCTCGGTCAACGGCGTGCTCGCCATTGCCGCGACGCTTGTCATCATCACCGGCGGCATCGATCTCAGCGTCGGCACGCTGATGACCTTCTGCGCCGTGATCACCGGCGTTGTCCTCACCTATCTCGGCTGGCCGCTGCCCTTCGGCATACTCGCGGCGCTCCTCACCGGCATGCTGAGCGGCTTCATCTCGGGCTTCACCATCGCCAAGCTCAAGGTGCCGCCCTTCATCGCGACGCTGGGCATGATGCTCATCCTCAAGGGCCTGTCGCTGGTCGTCTCGGGCACCAAGCCGATCTACTTCAACAATACGCCGGGCTTCTCGCAGATTTCGCTCGGCTCGGTCGTCGGCAATGTCATCCCCGGCCTGCCCATCCCCAATGGCGTGTTGATCCTCTTTGTCGTCGCCATCCTCATCAGCTTCGTGCTCGGCAAGACCGCGCTCGGCCGCTACACCTTCGCGCTCGGCTCCAACGAGGAGGCCGTGCGCCTCTCGGGCGTCAATGTGGATCGCTGGAAGATCGCGGTCTACGCGCTCGCCGGCAGCGTCTGCGGCGTCGCCGGTCTCCTCATCGCCTCGCGCCTCAACTCGGCACAGCCGGCGCTGGGGCAGGGCTATGAGCTCGATGCCATCGCCGCCGTCGTCATCGGCGGCACCTCGCTCTCGGGCGGCCGCGGCACCGTGCTCGGCACGCTTATCGGCGCGCTCATCATCTCCGTGCTGGCCAATGGCCTGCGCATCCTTTCCGTGGCGCAGGAATGGCAGACCGTGGTCACGGGCTGCATCATCATCCTCGCCGTCTATGCCGACATCCTGCGGCGCCGCAAACTTTAGGCGCCGGTTTCGAACGTGCGCTCCATCGGGCGCCAACAAGAGCAAGAAGGCACGCAAGCCTCGCAACCAATGCAAGACCAAACCCACCGGGAGGAACTTCAATGTTCTCGAGACGTACACT
Organism: Hyphomicrobiales bacterium; assembly: GCA_004144345.1. Taxonomy (GTDB): domain Bacteria; phylum Pseudomonadota; class Alphaproteobacteria; order Rhizobiales; family Devosiaceae; genus Devosia_A. The sequence goes on along the minus strand of SEEL01000091.1, from coordinate 2,304 downwards.
GATCGGCGCCACCGCCGCCCTCGCTCTGCTGGCCACCACGGGCGCGGCCTCGGCGCAGGAATATGACATCGCCCTCATCTCCAAGGGCTTCCAGCATCAGTTCTGGCAGGCCGTGAAGGCCGGTGCCGACAAGGCTGCCGCCGAATTCAATGCCAAGGTGACCTTCGAAGGTCCCGATACTGAAGCCCAGGTCGACCGCCAGATGGACATGCTGTCCGCCGCGCTTGCCCGCAAGCCCTCGGCCATCGGCTTTGCCGCCCTCGACAGCCAGGCGGCGACGCCGCTGCTGCAGCAGGCCAAGGATGCCGGCATTCCGGTCATCGCCTTCGACTCCGGCGTCGATAGCGATATCCCGCTGACCACCGCCACCACCGACAACGTCGCGGCCGCCGCTCTCGCCGCCGACAAGATGGCCGAACTGATCGGCGGGGCCGGCAAGGTTGCCGTCGTCGCGCACGACCAGACCAGCCGCACCGGTATCGACCGCGTCAACGGCTTCGTTGATCGCATCAAGGCGAACTACCCCAACATCGAAGTCGTCTCGGTGCAGTATGGTGGCGGCGACCAGCTCGCCTCGACCGAAATCACCAAGTCGATCCTGCTCGCCAACCCGGACCTCAAGGGCATCTTCGGCGCCAATGAAGGCTCGGCCCTCGGCGTCGTCAACGGCAAGAAGGAACTGAACTCGAACGTCGTCGTGATCGGCTATGACTCGGGCGCTGCCCAGAAGGCCGCGATCATGGATGGCACGATGGCCGGCGCCATCACGCAGAACCCGGTCGGCATCGGCTACGAGACCGTCAAGGCGGCCATCGCGGCGCTCAAGGGCGAGACCCTGCCCAAGGTGATCGACACCGGCTTCTTCTACTACGACAAGACCAACATGGACGCGCCGGAAATCGCCGCGGTCCTCTACGACTGATATCTCTGTTGCTCCCGGCCGGGCGGTTCGCTGCCCGGCCTTCCTCTTTTCTCTGTAGTTGCCGGCCCATGACCAAGATCACCGCCCTTCGCACCCACGACCTCCGCTTTCCCACTTCGGCGTCGCTGGATGGGTCCGATGCGATGAACCCCGATCCGGACTATTCCGCCGCCTATGTCGTTCTCGCGACCGATGGGGCGCATGAGGGCCACGGCCTCACCTTCACCATCGGCCGCGGCAACGACATCGTCTGCATGGCCATCGAGGCGCTGACCTCGCGCATCGTCGGCCTCGACACCGCCTGGATCCTCGAGAACCCCGGCCGCTTCTGGCGCCACATCACCGGCGACAGCCAGCTGCGCTGGATCGGTCCCGACAAGGGCGCGATGCATCTGGCGACCGGCGCCGTCGTCAATGCGGTGTGGGATCTGCTCGCCAAACAAGCCGGCAAGCCGGTCTGGCAGTTCGTCGCCGAAATGACGCCCGAGCAGCTCGTTTCGATCATCGATTTCCGTTACCTCACCGACGCCATCACGCCCGCTGAAGCGCTCGCCATCTTCCGCCGTGCCGAGCCCGGCAAGGCCGAGCGCATCGCGACGCTCAAGGCCGAAGGCTATGCCTGCTACACCACCTCGGCGGGCTGGCTCGGCTATTCCAACGAAAAGCTCAGCCGTCTCGCCACCGAGGCCGTCGAGCAGGGCTTCAACCACATCAAGATGAAAGTCGGCCGCGACCGCGAAGACGATATCCGCCGCCTTGAAATCGTCCGTTCCATCATGGGGCCGGATCGCCATCTGATGATCGACGCCAACCAGGTGTGGGAAGTCGATGAGGCGATCGACTGGGTCAACGACCTCAAGCGCTTCAACCCGTACTTCATCGAAGAGCCCACCAGCCCCGACGACGTCGCCGGCCACAAGGCGATCCGCGCGGGCGTCGCGCCGGTCAAAGTCGCGACCGGCGAGATGTGCCAGAACCGGATCCTGTTCAAACAGTTCATCAAGGAAGGCGCCATCGACATCGTGCAGATCGATGCGTGCCGGATCGGCGGCCTCAACGAGGTGCTCTCGGTGCTGCTGATGGCCGCGAAATACAAACTCCCGGTCTGGCCGCATGCCGGCGGCGTCGGTCTCTGCGAATATGTGCAGCACCTGTCGATGATCGACTACATCGCCGTCAGCGGCACGAAGGACGGCCGCGTAATCGAGTTCGTCGATCATTTGCACGAGCATTTCATCGATCCCTGCGTGATCGAGAACGCCGCCTACATGCCCCCCGAACGCGCCGGCTTCTCCATCGAGATGAAGCCCGACTCGATCGCGGCGAACGAGTTTCGGGGCTAACCCAACCCCCACCCACCATGCTTCGCATGGTCCCCCCTC
>SEEL01000054.1 GCA_004144345.1 Hyphomicrobiales bacterium | reverse complement strand
CTGCCACTCCCCTTGCGGGGCGTTCGACTTGCATGTGTTAAGCCTGCCGCCAGCGTTCGTTCTGAGCCAGGATCAAACTCTCAAGTTTGATATCTGACTTGGTCGACGTCTGCACGTTTTGCGCGTCACGCATTTCTGCATGACATTGACGAGGACACACATCCGTTCCTACGCAGCGAACTGCGCAGAACTGGTAGTATGTACCTCATAGAGAAAACGTACCGTCGAAGTCTATTTCGTCCAATCTCACGATCAGACCGCAAGAACCTCGCCGTCCACGTTTCCCTTTCTTCCATCTTCACAATTTCAAAGAGCGGACCCTGTGAGCCTCTTTCGAGGGCAGCGTCATGGAAGTGTTACCTTCCGAATTTGGCGAACAAAACTTTTCCCGGTTGCCCGGCAGCAGCTCTGCCCTTTCAGTATTTCGTCAACAGTGGGAGCGACTTGCGCTCGGCGTCGTCAACGTGGCGGGTTGTATTCGAAGCATTTCTGCCTGTCAACACCCTATTTTCAACTTTCGGTCAGACCGGAATTTGAAAACCTGAGAAGCAAAATTGCTCTTATTTCTCAGTGGTTTGCCTTGGTCACCGCCGCGTTTCCGCGCCGCCGCCTCAGCGATGGGCGGTGTATATGGGCGGGCCATTTTGGTGTCAACAGCCAAACTGAGATTCTTCAAAAATCAGCTGACGTTTACGTCAACCTGCCCGGTTTCCGGGGCTTTCCGCCTGTAAGTTTTTTGCGGGCAAACGGACGGGCCGCGCGGGAGGTGGGTTTTCCGGGGAGCCGGCCGCAGAATCCCTGCCGAAAGATCCCGGGTAAGGTGGAGGGAGACACCCCAAATGCCGGTTGGCGGGGGCGAGCTCGGCCGCCGGCAGCCGGCAGCCGGAAATGTGCCGCAATTGCGTCCGACCACCACTCCTGGCGCCTGTGCTTGACGCATGGTGCGCCGGCACGTCATGAATCCGGGCGCCCAACGCCCGGCAGCATATAGAGTGGCGGCCGGTAGCTATTAAGGGTGGGGCAAGGACCTAGGGTGAATCCGGCGCAACGCAATCGTACGCTCGCTTTGGTGCGGGCCGGCTTTGAAGACGGGCCGGCGCTGACCGTCGCCTCGACCGACGGCGAAATTCCCCAGGGCCGCGAACTGAGCTTTGCCTGGCTGACGGGCACCATCATGACCGGCCTCACCTCCGTTATGGTGATGGGCGCCGCTCTCTATGTGAGCTTTGAGGGCCAGGACACCTTCTCGACCGCCTATGAGGCGCTCCAGATCGTCACCGCCGAGACAGAGACGGCGACCGGCCTGATTTCCAAGACCAGCCGCGTCCGCCCAGTGACGGTCGCCAAATCCGAGCTCGAGATCGTCGAAGCCTCGATCCGCGAGACGGTCGACGGCCGCGACATGATCCGCAAGCAGCCTTTCGTGCGCGTCCGCGCGACGCTGGCGACGGCGGCGACCTCCCTCTCCGAGGATATTCCCGCCTACGACCCGCAGGCGCTGATCGATTCCACCCAGCCCATCATGGCGCCGGACGACACCAATACCTCCATCTATGGCGCGGAGGTGGAGGGCGAAGTGTCGATCCGCACCGCCGCCCTGCCCTCGACGCTGGTGCCGCCGCGCTCCATCACCGACCAGAACGCCGAAGCCTATGTCCGCCAGACGCTGGAGAATTTCTTCGGCGAAGGCGGCAGCGAGGGTCCGGACGTCGCCGGCAGTGGCAGCACGGCGCTCGCCTATGCGCCCGAGGCCGGTTCGATCCGCGACCTCGGCGTGGTGGACAGTTCTGGCATGACCGGCGTTGCCGAAAACGTCTCCGTCATTCCCAAGACCACGACGGCCGGCCAGGCCGGCCTCGGCCGCACCGAGCGCATCATCACCATCAAGGAACCGGCGAGTCTCTCCGATACGCTGCTCAAGAACGGCTTTACGGAAAAGATGATCGAGGCCGTCACCGGCACGCTGGTCAACGTCTATCCGCTCAAGCAACTCGATCGCGGCACGCGCCTGCGCATCCTGTTCGGCGGCTCGCGCACTTCGGACGTGCTGATCCCCTATCGCCTGTCCATCTATGTGCATGACGACGCAACCAACACAGACAAGCATGCCGCGACCGCCGCGCTGACCGACCGCGGCACCTATGTGATCGGCCTTGCGCCGTCCGAGATCACCTTCGCTGACGAAGACACCGAAGAGGTGAACGTCTCGAACCTGCCCAGCATCTACCGAGCGATCTGGGAAACCGCGCGCAAGCACGACATCGACGACGAAATCACCCGGCGCATCGTCGCCATGTTTGCCTATGACGTGGACCTGACCAAGAAGATCTCGGCCGGTGACTCGATCGAAGTGCTGCAGACCGAGAACGACGCCGACGGCAAGCAGGACCTGCTCTATGTCGGCCTGAAGCTCGGTGCCACGACGCGCCAGCTCTACCGCTTCCGCACCGAAGACGGCACCGTCGACTTCTACGATCCCGATGGAGAGACCGGTAAGCGCTTCCTCACCCGCCGGCCGCTACAGGGCGGTGGCCGCATGGCCAGCCGCTTCGGCTATCGCGTGCACCCGATCTTCAAATCGCGCCGCCTGCATACGGGCGTCGATCTCGCCGCGCCGCGTGGAACGCCGATCTATGCATCGGGCGATGGCGTGGTCGAACGGGCGCAGTGGGTGTCGGGCTATGGCCGCTATGTCGAGCTCAAGCACGTCAACGGCTTCGAAACCGGCTATGGCCACATGAACGCCATCGCCGATGGCATGAAGCCCGGTGTGAAAGTGCGACAGGGCCAGGTCATCGGCTATGTCGGCTCGACCGGTAACTCGACGGGCAACCATTTGCACTTCGAGATCAAGGTCAACGGCCGCTTCGTCGATCCGCTGAGCGTCAAGCTGCCCCGCGATCACTCGCTGCCGTCGCAGCAGGGCGGAGCCTTCAAGCAGACCATCGCGCAGATCAACGACCTGATGCAGCGCGACGCCTCGCCCGTGCAGGTGGCTTCGGTCGCGCCCTAGTCGGTGGGCTGATAGACGAGGAGCTCGGCGCCGCCGGGCTCCCGGAAATGCAGCCGCTTGCCACCCGGAAATTCATAGGTCGGGCGCGTGATGATGCCGCCGGCGGTAAGAATCGCCTGCTCGGCCGCGTCGATATCGTCGGTGCGGACACCGATGACCGGATAGGCCGTGCGATCGGCAGAATCGCTATTGATGCCACCGAGCACGCCCGCCTCGCGGATCTCGGTGTAGGTCGGGCCGTAGCTCAGATATTCCCAGCCAAAGGCATTCTCGAAGAAAGCGCGCGAGCCCTCGCCATCGCTCGACGGCAATTCAAAATAGTCGATCGTGTAGTTCGCCACCGCTTCCTCCCAAGTCGTTCTCTTTTTGTTCTTATCACGACTCGCCACGTTGGCAAGCCGGAAAGCGCCGCCTAGCTGGCGACGCTGTCGGCTCCCGGCGTGAGGGCGGCAAAGCCGCGCTTGGCCAGCAGGCCGTTGATGTCGGGGTCACGGCCGCGGAACAGGCGATAGGCCTCGGCGAAGTCGCGCGAGCCGCCGCCGGAGTAGACATAGGTATAGAGCCGCTCGGCGGTCGCCGGATCGAACGGATCGCCGGCCTCCTCAAAGGCGGTGAAGCCATCGGCGTCGAGCACTTCCGACCAGAGGTAGGAATAGTAGCCCGCGGCATAGCCATCGCCGGAGAAGAGGTGGCCGAAATGCGCACTGGCGTGGCGGAGGGCGATCTCGCGCGGCATGCCGATGCGCTCGAGCGTCTGCTGCTCGACCGCATCCGATTCGACGGGCGCGCCTGCCGGCAGCGAGTGGAAGGCCATGTCGAGGATGGCCGAGGAGACGAACTCCACCGTCTCGAACCCCTTGTTGGCCTTGCGCGCCGCCTTCATGCGCTCGAGCAGCGCCGGCGGAATCGGCGCGCCGGTCTTGTAGTGGGTCAACCGCGCCAGCACCGGCGGCGTCTCCAGCCAATGCTCATAGATCTGGCTGGGCAGCTCGACGAAATCGCGCACGACGCTCGTGCCCGAGATGCGCGGATAGGTGACGTTGGAGAGGAGGCCGTGCAGCCCGTGCCCGAATTCGTGGAACACGGTTCTGGCCTCGTCGAGCGACAGCAGCGCCGGCTCGCCCTCGGGCGGCTTGTTGAAATTGCAGGTGTTGACCACCAGCGGCAGCACCTCGCCACCGAGCTTCTGCTGGTCGCGGAAGGAGGTCATCCAGGCGCCACTGCGCTTGGAGGGGCGGGCGAAGAAATCGCCATAGAAGAGACCGATGGTCTTCCCCTCGCGTTCCACCGCCCAGACCCGCACATCCGGGTGGTACACCTCGACATCGTCGAGCAGGCGGAAACTCACGCCGAACAGCCGCCCGGCAGTGAAGAAGGCGGCGTCGATCACCTTGTCGAGCTCGAAATAGGGCTTCAGCTCGTTCTCGTCGAAATCGTAGCGCGCCTTGCGCAGCTTCTCGCTGTAATAGCGCCAGTCCCACGCTTCGAGCATGCCGCCATCGGCATCCATCAGCTGCTGCAGCGCGTCGCGATCTTCCTCGGCGCGTTGCTGGCCGGGGGCCCAGACATCTTCCATCAGTTTCTGCGCGGCGGCCGGGGTCTTGGCCATAGAATCGTCGAGCTTGTAGGCGGCATAGCTGTCGTAGCCGAGCAGCGACGCCAGCTCGGCGCGCAGCGCCACCATCTCGGCGATCACCTGGCGGTTGTCCTGCGCGTTGCCATTGTGGCCGCGATTGACGAAGGCCCGCCAGATTTTCTCCCGGACGATTCGGTCTGAGGCGAAATGAAGGATGGGTTCGACGCTGGATCGGGACACGGTGGCCGCGAAGGGCGCGTTGAGTTTGCGGTCGCGCGCCGTCTCGGCCGCGGAAGCGAGCGCGAAATCCGGCAGCCCCGCCACCTCCGATTCGGTGAGCGCGAACACCTGCTGCTCATCGGCGAGGACGTTCTGGCTGAAAGTCGTGCCGAGTACCGAGAGCCGCTCCATGATCGCGGCGAAGCGCTCGCGCTGGGCGTCGGTGAGTTTCGCACCCGTGCGGACGAAATCGAGATGGTAGCGCTCGAGCACGCGCAGCGATTCGGGATCGAGGCCGAGGCTCGTGCGGCGCCGATAGAGATCGTCGATGCGGGCAAAGAGCTTGGGGTTGAGATAGATGCCGGTCCAGTGGCGGGTGACGAGCGGCGACATTTCGCGCTCCACCGCCTGCATCTCGTCATTGGTGTTGGCCGAACTCAGCTGGCCGAAGATCATCTCGACCCGGCGCAGCAACTGGCCCGCATGCTCGAGCGCAACGACCGTGTTGTCGAAGCTCGGCGCCTCGGCATTGCCGGCGATCGAATCGATCTCGGCCTGATGGCCGGTGAGTGCCTTCAGGTAGGCGGGGCGAAAATGCGCGGTCTTGATCGAATCGAAGGGCGGCGTGCCGAAGGGAGTGGACCAGGTCTCGAAGAAGGGATTGCTCATTACCAACCGACAGGCGTTGCGGAAAAACGAAAGGGCGACCCGAGGGCCGCCCTTGATGCTAGCTGATTCATGCGGCCGCGGCGGGCGAGATCACGTCGCCCTCCAGTTCCGGCACCAGCAGCAGGCCGGCGTCGGCGGCGTCGATGTTGACGGTCTGTCCGTCCTGCACCTCGCCATTGAGGATAGCCTCGGCCAGCCGGTCCTGCACCTCGCGCTGGATGACGCGCTTCAGCGGGCGCGCGCCATAGGCGGGATCGTAGCCTTCGTTCGCCAGCCACTCCCTGCCCTTCTCGGTCAGGTTCAGCGTGATGTCCCGCTCCTTGAGCAGGGCACCGAGACGCTTCAGCTGGATGGTGACGATGTCGCCCATATGGATGCGCTGCAGGCGGTGGAACAGGATGATGTCGTCGACGCGGTTGAGGAACTCCGGCCGGAACGCCGCCTTCACCGCATCGAGCACCTTGCCGCGCACCAGCTCGACCGGCTCGTTCTCCTTGAGATTGACGAGCCACTCGGCGCCCAGATTCGACGTCATGATGATGATGGTGTTGCGGAAGTCGACCGTGCGCCCCTGCCCATCCGTCAGGCGCCCGTCATCGAGCACCTGGAGGAGGACGTTGAACACGTCGGGATGCGCCTTTTCGATCTCGTCGAAGAGGACGACCTGATACGGGCGCCGCCGCACCGCTTCGGTGAGCACGCCGCCTTCATCATAGCCGACATAGCCCGGAGGAGCGCCGATGAGCCGCGCCACGGAGTGCTTCTCCATGAACTCGGACATATCGAGGCGCACCATGGCGTGTTCGTCGTCGAACAGGAATTCGGCGAGCGCCTTGGTCAGTTCGGTCTTGCCGACGCCGGTGGGGCCAAGGAACATGAACGAGCCGATCGGCCGGTTCGGATCCTGTAGCCCGGCGCGTGAGCGGCGCACGGCGCGGGCGACAGCCTCGACGGCTTCCGCCTGTCCGATGACGCGCTTGCCGAGCGCAACTTCCATCTGGATCAGCTTCTCGCGTTCGCCTTCCAGCATCTTGTCGACTGGAATGCCGGTCCAGCGCGACACCACTTGCGCGATGTCGGAGGCCGTCACGGTTTCGGACACCATGTCGGACTTCGCTTCGCCCGACTGCTCGGCTTCGGCGAGGCGCTTCTCAAGGCTGGGGATCAGCGAATAGGCCAGCTCGCCCGCCTTGGCGAAATCGCCCTGGCGCTGCGCGATCTCGAGCTGGCTGCGCGCCGCATCGAGTTCTTCCTTGACCTTCTGGCTTCCCTGCACGCGTTCCTTCTCGGCGAGCCATTTCGACGACAGGGCCTGCGCCTCGTCCTCGAGATCGAGCAATTCGCCTTCGAGCTTGTCGAGCCGCGACTTGGAACCGTCATCGGTCTCCTTGCGCAGCGCTTCGCGCTCGATCTTGAGCTGCATGATGCGGCGGTCGAGTTCGTCGAGCGCCTCGGGCTTGGAATCGATCGCCATGCGCAACCGCGCCGCCGCTTCGTCCATCAGGTCGATGGCCTTGTCGGGGAGGAACCGGTCCGCGATGTAGCGGTTGGAGAGCGTCGCCGAGGCAACGATCGCCGAATCGGAGATGCGGATGCCGTGATGGAGTTCGTACTTCTCCTTGAGACCGCGCAGGATCGAGATCGCATCCTCGACCGTCGGCTCATTGACGAAGACGGGCTGGAAGCGACGGGCGAGCGCCGCGTCCTTCTCAACGTGCTTGCGATATTCATCGAGCGTGGTGGCGCCGACGCAGTGCAGCTCGCCGCGGGCCAGCGCGGGCTTCAGCAGGTTCGACGCGTCCATTGCGCCATCCGCCTTGCCGGCGCCGACCAGCGTATGCATCTCGTCGATGAACAGGATGATCTGCCCGTCGGAGGCGGTGATCTCGTTGAGCACGGCCTTGAGCCGCTCTTCGAATTCGCCGCGATATTTCGCACCGGCGATGAGCGCGCCGAGGTCGAGCGACATGAGCGCCTTGCCCTTCAGCGATTCGGGCACGTCGCCATTGACGATGCGGATAGCGAGGCCTTCCGCGATAGCGGTCTTGCCGACGCCGGGTTCGCCGATCAGCACGGGATTGTTCTTGGTACGGCGGCTCAGCACCTGGATGGTGCGCCGAATCTCTTCGTCGCGGCCGATCACCGGATCGAGCTTGCCGTCGCGCACCGCCTGGGTCAGGTCGCGCGCATATTTCTTGAGCGCGTCATAGCTCTGCTCAGCCGACGCCGAATCGGCGGTGCGGCCCTTGCGGATCGCCTCGATGGCTTCGTTGAGCGCATTGGCGGTGACGCCGGCCGAGGCAAGAATGCGCCCGGCATCGGTGTCTTTTTCCATGGTGAGCGCAAGCAGCAGGCGCTCGACCGTAACGAAGGAATCGCCGGCCTTCTGCGCCGCCGATTCGGCGGTGTCAAAGACGCGCGCCAATTCGCGGCTGAGATAGAGCTGCGAGCTGTCGCCGGAAACTTTCGGGATCTTGTTGATGGCGGCTTCGACGCCGGCGCGAACCGCCTTGCTGTCGCCGCCCGACCGGTCGATCAGGCCGGAGCCCAGACCCTGGTCGTCGTCCATCAGGACTTTCAGCAGATGGACCGGCGAGAACTGCTGGTGGCCCTTGCCCAGGGCGGCCTGCTGCGCGCTCTGGATGAACCCGCGCGCCCGCTCGGTGAACTTTTCGATATTCAAGGCAACTCTCCTTTTGCCACGCCGTCCTGCCCTTCACGGCACAGGTTCGGTCGCTCGAAGCGTTGATTCCGGTGGGACGCCCGCTCATGCGGCGCGTCTCCGTGACTTCACGAGAGGATATAGGGAGCCCGGCGCGCCGGAAAAGGGGCACGATGCCCGTTCTCGCCCACCACCGGCTTCGCCGGTTCCAGGGGAGGATCCGCCGACTGCGAGGCTGGGCGCGCAAACGAAAAGGCCGCCTTGCGGCGGCCTCTCTATACTCTTGTGATTCTGCTTATTCGGCCGGGGTGGTCGGGCCACCAGCGGTCAGGAACGCCGGGAGTTCGCCGACTTCGGGCTGCGGGGCGTTGGCAGGATCGCCCTGGCCCCCTTCGCCCGGACCGCGGCGGCGGCGGCGGTTACGGTCGCGGCGGCGGCCGCCTTCGCCTTCAGCCTGCACCGGCTGGCCATCTTCACCCAGCACGGGTTCGGCGGCAGCGGGCGGTGCGGCCTGCTGGCTCTCATTATTGCTTTCTTCGCCTTCGGCGCCGGCCGCGAAGCCGGACTGTTCGCCCTGCTGCGGCTGCTGCTGGAACGGCACGCGCGGTTCGGGCGAGGCAAAACGGTCATTGATGGGCGGGAAATCGTCATCGTCGTCCATGTCCTGGCTCTGACCGGGCTGGTCGGGGCGGAACTGGTTCTGCGGCTGGGCCGCGGCGACGATGCGGAAATAATGCTCTGCGTGCTGCAGATAGTTTTCGGCAAGGACGGGATCGCCGGAGGACTGCGCATCGCGGGCGAGTTGCAGATATTTCTCGGCGACATGGGCGGCGTTGCCGCGCACCTTCACGTCAGGGCCGTTGGATTCGAAGTTCCGGCTCAGCGGGTTGACGTGCTTGCGCCCGCCATTGTTGTTCCGGCCGCGCTGGCGGTTCTTGTTGTTGTTATTCTGGTTTGGTCTCATTGGTCGCTATACGCCTTCAAAATGAGCCTAGAGAGAGTTGCTGGTCCCAGGCCCGCTACGCCACTGGCGCCCAAAGCGGGCGGCCCAAAGGGCGGGATCTTGTCCGAGAGCTGTGCCGGCGGAACCACTTTTGGCTCATCACGTCAGGCAGGGGTCCAATCCGGGATACCCTTGCTGGCAAAATCCAGCATCGCCGATGAGCGGGTGGCCGTCGCCCTGACGCTCAACCCGCGTCGCTGACAGCAAACAGAAACTAGCCGGTTCGCCTCATCTTTCCAAGCGGAAAAATCCCGAAACGCGCCCGCTGGTTTCGCTTTCCTCAAGAATGGGAAGCCAGAACCACCCGATCAAGCCCCGCCAGGTCTTTTTGTACCTCGACCCGCGAAAAGCCGGCCCGGGCCATGATTCGAGCCACCGGATCGCCCTGATTGGCCCCGATTTCGAGGACAACCGCGCCGCCGGGCTTGAGCCGGCGCACCGCCTGGGCGGCGATGGCGCGGTAGGGTTCGAGCCCGTCAAAGCCCCCATCGAGCGCCAGTTCCGGGTCGAACAGCCGCACCTCGGGCTGCAGCGTCGGTATGACGCCGCTGGCGATGTAGGGCGGGTTGGAGAGGATCAGATCGAACAATTCGGTGTGCGGCACCGCCTGCCACCATGGCCCCTGCCGGAAGCTCAGCCGGCCGGCAACCTGGTGCCGCTCGGCATTGTGGCGGGCGGCGGTAAGCGCCTCGGCCGCGAGATCGGTGGCGATTCCCCTCGCCGCCGGGATCGCATCGAGGATGGAAATGGCGATGGCGCCCGTCCCGGTGCCGAGGTCGACGATATAGGGCGCCGGATGGTGCTCGATCCAGCGGATGGCCTCGGCCACCAGCATTTCGGTCTCCGGGCGCGGATCGAGCGTCGCTCCATTAAGCTGGAATTTGAGGCCCCAGAATTCGCGCTCGCCGATGATGCGGCTCACCGGCTCACCGGCCAGACGGCGTTCGGCCAGCGCATCAAGCGCTTCCACCCACTCGGCAGGCGCCGTTTCGCGCTCGCGCCGGATCAGCCCCATCGCGTCGATGCCGAAGGCCTGTTGCGCGAGGAGGCGGGCATCGAGTTCGGGCGTGTCGAGGGAAGCGGCACGGAAGCGGTCGCGCACGCGCCGCCAGACCAGACCGATGGCACCGGGGGCGCTCAAACGCCTTCCATGGCGGCGAGCTGTGCCGCCTGATGCTCGGTGATGAGCGCCTCGATCAACTCGTCGAGCGCATCGCCGGTGATGACCTTGTCGAGCTTGTAGAGCGTCAGGTTGATGCGGTGGTCGGTGACCCGCCCTTGCGGGAAATTGTAGGTGCGGATGCGCTCGGAGCGATCGCCCGAACCGACCTGCTCGCGCCGCTGATCGGCCCGCGCCGTGTCGCGCGCAAAGCGCTGCTCTTCATAGAGACGGGCGCGCAGCACCACCATCGCCTGGGCGCGGTTCTGGTGCTGGCTCTTGAGCGAGGAGGTAACGACGATACCGGTGGGCAGATGCGTGATGCGCACGGCCGAGTCGGTGGTGTTGACGTGCTGGCCGCCGGCGCCGGACGAGCGCATCGTATCGATGCGGATGTCCTCGTTGCGAATCTCAATGTCGATGTCCTCGACTTCGGGCAGCACCGCGACCGTAGCGGCCGAGGTATGGATGCGGCCCTGCGATTCCGTCGCCGGCACGCGCTGCACGCGATGCACGCCGGATTCGTATTTCATGCGGGCATAGGCGCCCTTGCCGGAAATCTTGGCGATGACTTCCTTGTAGCCGCCCATTTCGCCATCGGCTTCTTCCATGATCTCGACGCGCCAACCCTGGAGGTCGGCGTAGCGCTGATACATGCGCAGCAGATCGCCGGCGAACAGAGCGGCTTCGTCGCCGCCGGTTCCGGCGCGCACTTCGAGAATGACGTTCTTGTCGTCGGCAGCATCGCGCGGCAAGAGGAGGATGCGGATTTCCGCTTCCATCTGTTCGATGCGCGGCTTCAGTTCCTGGATCTCGGCCTGGGCCATTTCGGCCATGTCCCGGTCGGAGGCGAGTTCCTCGGCAGCGCGCAAATCGTCGATCGCCTTGCGCCAGCGGATGATCGGCCGCACCACCGGCTCGAGCTCGGCATACTCCTTGGAGAGGCGCACATAGTCCTCGGCCGACGGGCCGGACGACAGCGCCGCTTCGACGGAGTCGAAACGCTTCTCAAGCTGCGCGAGTTTGTCTTCGGGAAGGCTGGCCATGGTCTCTAGATAACGAGGCCCTGCTTGTCCGCCAAGTCCAGCAAAAGGTCGCGGACCGTGACGCCGGACTGACCTTCGCCCAGGGCGGCGGCGACGGCGGCCTGGATCGGCTTCAATTCCATGCCGAGGATCATTTCCTTGATCGGGCCGATGGCGGGCGGCGACATCGACAGCCGCGTCATGCCGATGGCCATCAGCGCCAGCGCCTCTATGGTGCGGCCGGCAAGTTCGCCGCACATGGTGATCGGCACGCCATAGCGCTTGGCCATGTCGACGATGTGACGCAAGGCGCGCAGTCGCGGCAGCGCGATCGGGTCATAGGTCTTGGACACGCGATTGTTGGCGCGGTCGGCGGCATTGAGGAACATGATGAGATCGTTCGAGCCGATCGACACGAAATCGGCCTCGGGCAGCACATGGTCGAGTTCGAACAGCAGCGAAGGCACTTCGATCATGGCGCCGATCTTGAGGTCGGACGGCGGCCGGCCGCCCGAGCGGATCAGGCGCTCGAGTTCGAGCTTGATGACGCGCTTGGTCTCGACGAACTCCCAGGTCTCGGTGACCATGGGCACGAGGATCTTCATCGGCCCGCCATCGGCCGCGGCGAGCAGCGCGCGCACCTGGGTGCGGAGCAGGCCCGGCCGGTCGAGCGCGAGGCGCAGCGAGCGGAAGCCCATCGCCGGATTCTCTTCCGGCGCGGCGCGCAGATAGGGGATCACCTTGTCGCCGCCAATATCGAGCAGGCGGAAGACGATGGGCTTGCCTTCGCTGAGCTTGATGGCCTCGCGATAGAGCGCCACCTGCTCCTGCACCTTGGGGAGGCGCGAGGCGATCATGAACTGCAGTTCCGTACGGAACAGGCCGACGCCCTCGGCGCCGGTATCGCGCAGCATCGGCAGATCGGCGACGAGACCGGAATTGTGGAGCAGCGTGATCTTGACGCCGTCCTTGGACACCGACGGCGTATCTTTCAGTTCGACATAATGGGCACGGCGCTTGGCGCTGAGCCGCACCTTGTCGATATAGTTCTGCTCGAGTTCCGCGGTGGGCCTGAGATGCACCAGTCCCGTCGGGCCATCGACGATGATGTCGTCGCCATTTTCTGACATCGAGACGATGTTCTGCGCCTGGCCCACGGCGACGAGGCCGAGCGACTTGGCGACGATGGCGACATGGGCGGTGGAACCGCCTTCCTCCAGCACGATGGCGCGCAGCCGCGTGCGGTCATATTCGAGCAATTCGGCCGGGCCCATGTTGCGGGCCACCAGAATGGCGTTCTCGGGCAGCTCGCGCGGCGTCACCACGCCATTGGCGGTGAGCACTCGCAGCAGGCGGTTGGCGAGATCGTCGAAATCATGCAGGCGATCGCGGATATAGGGATCGGTCGAACGCAGCATGCGGGCGCGCGTGTCGTTCTGCACGCGCTCGACCGCCGCTTCGGCGGTGAGGCCATTGGCGATGGCTTCGTTGAGGCGATCGACCCAGCCGCGATCATTGGCGAACATGCGGTAGGTTTCGAGGATGTCGTAATGCTCGGTGCCCGACACCATGTCGCCATGGGCGAGCATGTCGTCGATCGAGACGCGCATGGTGGCGAGCGCTGCCTCGAGCCGGGCCGCCTCCTGATCGGTGTCTTCGGCGATGAAATTGGTGACGACGACGCGCGGATCGTGCAGCACCACCTGGCCGAGCGCGATGCCCTCGGTGAAGGACTGGCCGTTGAAACTTCGCGGCCGGCGGAGGTCGATGTCCTGGCCCGGCTTGATCAGCGTGTCGAAATCCGACGTCGCGATCATCTCGGCGAGGATGGTCGCCGTGGTCAGCAGCGCCTCGGTCTCGTCCTCGCCATAGAGCCGGCTGTCGCGATTCTGGACAACGAGCACGCCCAGCGTCTGGCCGGCGCGCAGCACCGGCACGCCGAGAAAGGCGTTGAACGGATCTTCGCCGGTTTCCGGGCGATAGGCGAAGGCCGGATGCGACGGGGCATTTTCGAGGATCAGCGGCTCAGCCTGGGCGGCGATGAGGCCGACAAGGCCTTCGCCCAGCCGCAGCGTCGTCATGTGGACGGATTCGCGCTTCAGGCCGTAAGTAGCGAACAGTTCGAGCGCATTGTCGTCGCGCAGCACGTAAAACGAGCACACATCGGTGTGCATGTTGGTGGCGATGAGATTGACGATCTTGTCGAGGCGATCCTGCGAAGCAAGCTGCTCCGCCATCGTTTCGCGCAACTGCCGGAGCAGCACGCGCGGACCGCTGATCGCTGTCGCCATACCCTATGCGGCCCCGCACCGCCTCCTCTGGCACCGCACGGGAAATAAACCGGATTTCCGTTCAGCAGCGCTTATTGAAGGCCGGGCGGCTGCCCTGATCAGGCGCCCGGCTTGTCGAGTCCGTAATACGTATGGAGGGCCCGAACCGCAAGCTCGGCATATTCGTCGTCGATCAACACCGAGGTCTTGATTTCCGAGGTGGTGATCAGCTGGATATTGATGCCCTTGTCGGCCAGCGCCTTGAACATGCTGGCAGCGACGCCCGCATGGTTGCGCATGCCCACCCCGACGACCGAAACCTTCGCGCCGCCCTTGGAGCCGGTGATCCGGGCATATTCGATGACGCCCGAGCTGCGGGCGGTCTCGAGGGCGTGGACCGCCTTGTCATATTCATTGTCGGGCACGGTGAAGGTGATGTCGGTGACCGAGCCATCGTCCGAGATGTTCTGGACAATCATGTCGACGACGATCGATTCGTCGGCCAGCGCGCCGAACACGGCGGCGGCAACGCCCGGCTTGTCCTTGACGTCGCGCAGGGTGATCTTGGCCTCGGCCTTGGCGAGCGTGACGCCCGAAACGATCTGCTTTTCCATGATTTCATCCTCATCGCAAACCAGCGTGCCAGGCGCGCCGGGCGTTCCATCCGGGGCAATCTGCGGTGCCTCCGGATCGTCGAAAGTGGAGCGGACGACGAGGCGCACCTTATGCGCCATCGCCATTTCCACCGAGCGGATCATCAGCACTTTGGCGCCAAGCGACGCCATTTCGAGCATTTCCTCGAAGGCGATCTTGTTGAGCCGCTTGGCCTTGGGGTCGATGCGCGGGTCGGTGGTGTAGACGCCATCTACATCCGTATAGATGTCGCAGCGATCGGCGCCGACGGCCGCCGCAATGGCAACGGCAGACGTATCCGAGCCGCCCCGGCCCAGCGTCGTGACGCGGCCAGTTTCGGGATAAATACCCTGGAAGCCGGTGATGACGGGCACCCAGCCTTCCTTCATGCGCTTGTCGAGTTCGGTCGGGATGATCTCGACGATCCGCGCCGCGCCATGCGCGTCGTCGGTATGGATCGGCACCTGCCAGCCCTGGAAGGAGCGTGCCTGGATGCCCATTTCGCTGAGCACGATCGCCATCAGGCCAGCAGTGACCTGCTCGCCCGAGGCGACGACGGCGTCATATTCGCGCGCATCGTGGAGCTTGCTCGATTCATTGACCCAGCCGACCAGCTCATTGGTCTTGCCGGACATGGCGGAAACCACCACCGACACTTCATTGCCGGCGTCGACCTCGCGCTTCACATGGCGCGCGGCCTGGCGGATGCGCTCGACATTGGCGACGGACGTGCCGCCAAACTTCATGACTATGCGGGCCAAGAAACTTCCCCTGCGCCTTCTGTCGGACTTCCGAACCCGGCGGTACGCTCCAATTTCGCGCGGGACATGCCACAAACCCCCCGAGGGCGCAAGGATCGGGCGGCGGGGCGGTTAAGGCTGCGGCCCTTTCGCCGCGACGGCCTGCGGGTGTAAGAGCAGCGCATGACGACTGCCCTCCCCTTGCCCGAAGCCAAGCGTGCGGCGCTGTTGCTGGCCTTCGCTTCCGCCATTGGCGGTTCGGCCGGCCCGATTGCCATCGGCACGGGCGGGCTGGTGGGCATGGCCCTGCTACCAAAGGACCAGCTGGCGCTAGCGACCATTCCGGTCTCGGCCTACATCCTCGGCTCGGCCGCAGCCTCGATCCCGGCCGCCCTGCTGATGCGGCGAGTGGGCCGGCGCAACGGCTTCATCACGGGGACGGCCGTCGGCCTCGCCGGCGCGCTGGTCGTGACGCTGGCGATCTCGATGGGCGCCTTCTGGCCATTCTGCCTCGGCATGGTGCTGGTGGGGTGCGCGGGAGCGTTCATCCAGCAATACCGCTTTGCCGCCGCCGACGCGGCCGAACCCGCCTTCAAGCCGCGCGCCATCGCCTGGGTGATGGCCGGCGGGGTGGTGACCGGCGTGGTGGGACCGCAATTGGCGATCCATGCGCAGCCACTGCTGCCCGGCGCGCCGCTGGCCGGGCCGTTCCTCGCACTGGCCGGGCTGTTCATCCTCGCTGCCATCGTCCTGTCGCGGCTGAAAGTGCCACCGCCCCCGCCGATCGACGCCGTCTATACCGGGCGGCCGCTGCTCCAGATCCTGCTCAAGCCGAAATTCCTCGTAGCCCTGCTTGGCGCCGTCAGCTCCTACGCGCTGATGAGCCTCGTGATGACGGCGACGCCGCTCGCCATGATCGAGCACCACCATTCGCATGCCGATGCGCAGACCGGCATCCAGTGGCATGTGATCGCCATGTTCGGGCCGAGCTTCTTCACCGGCGCGCTGATTTCGCGCTTCGGCAAATCGACGATTGCTGGCACCGGCCTGTTGCTGATCGCCGCGTCGGCGACGGTAGCGTTGCTGGGGACGAGCCTCTGGCATTTCTGGGGCGCGTTGGTGCTGCTCGGCATTGGCTGGAATTTTGGCTTCATCGCCTCGACGGCGATGGTCGCCGAACTCTACCGCCCGCAGGAAGCGTTCCGCGTGCAGGCAATGAACGAGTTCATCCTGTTCTCGATCGTCGCCATCGCCTCGTTCTCGTCAGGCGGCATCCTCGTCGCCAGTGGCTGGACGGTGGTGAACCTGCTCGTCTATCCGATCGTTGCGCTGTCGATTGCGCTCATCATCATTCAGGCGCTGGTGGACCGGCGCCGCCCACCCGAGGCCGCCGCGACATGACCGACACCACGATCAATGCCGAAGAGATCGCCAAATTCTCGGCGATGGCCGACGATTGGTGGGACCCGGCGGGCGACTTCAAGCCACTGCACAAATTCAACCCGGTGCGGCTCGCCTATATCCGCGACTGGACGCTGAAGCATTTCGGCCGCGACGAGAGCCAGCGCCGCCCGCTCGAGGGGCTGACGCTGCTCGATATCGGCTGCGGCGGGGGCCTGCTTACGGAGCCACTGACGCGGCTCGGCGCCAAAGTCACCGGCATCGATGCGGGGGCCAAGAACATCGCGGTGGCGAAACTCCATGCCGAGCGCATGGAACTCGATATCGACTATCGCGAGACGACATCGGAAGCGCTGGCGGCCGAGGGCGCGCGCTTCGACATCGTGCTCAACATGGAAGTGGTCGAGCATGTGAGCAACGTGCCGCTCTACATCAAGAGCTGTGCCGACCTCGTGGCTCCGGGCGGGCTGCTGTTCTCGGCCACCATCAACCGCACGGCGCGGGCGCTGGCCTTCGCCAAGTTCGGTGCGGAGTACGTGCTGCGCTGGCTGCCCCGCGGCACGCATGACTGGAACAAGTTCCTGACGCCGGACGAGTTGAAGGTGCTGATCACCCGCAACGGCCTCAAAATGGCCGACGAGACCGGCGTGGTGTTTCACCCGCTGGCGGATGAATGGCGCAAGAGCCGCGACATGGGCATCAACTACATGCTGCTGGCGGAACGCCCGGCGAGCCCGGTGAGCAAGACCCCGTAACCGAGGGTCCAGACCACCGCGATCCAGAAGAAATTGCTGGAATAGATGGCAAACAGCGGTCCCATGCCGAGGAGCCCGCAGACCAGGCCCAGCGCGAGGCTGCCCAGCGCCAGCTTCAGCCAGCGCTCGCGCCGTACCTTGCCAATGAGCAGCGCAATGCCGGCCAGCGCGATGAAGGCGCCGACCGCGCCGGCGAGGAAGCCATTGATGAGGCCGCGCACTGAATCATGGTCGGTGCCGAAGATCGCCATCAGCGGATCCACCAGCGGGGCGGTGAAGGCTGCCGCGATGTAGCCGGCAATGCCGGCGGCAATGGTGAACAGTGCTCGCCCCGGATCGAGCACGCCGCCGCGCCAGAGGGCCACGGCGAACACCGCCGAGGACGCGACGGGACCGGCAAGCAACACATAGGACGCCACACCCTGTGCGTCAGGGCCGACGCGGAGCAGCAGCAGCGTTGCGGCAATGGCATTGAAGACGGTCGCACCGAGCAGCCAACGGGAAGCTTTCGGCAGTTGCGCGGCGCGGCGGAACAGGCGCCGCGCCGTGACCGCCGGGGTCGGCTCAACTGTGGCCGCGACGGGAGCATGCGGATCGTCGGGGTAGTTCTTCGCCCACTCGGCGAGCCGCGCGGGATTGTCGATGGCCCGCGCATAGTCGGCGAGGCCGGGGCGGCCGACATGGCGGCCGATGGCGTCGAGCAGCGCCAGCCACGGCCCGAAATCATTGGTCGCTGGCGTCCAGTCCATCAGCCGCTCGGTGTGGAACATGTTCCACGGCGCCCTGAGCGCGACGCGCTCCAGCATCACCGGGACGATCACCTTGCGCTCGCGCGCCAGCGTTGCCTCGGCCTCGACCCAGCTGACCTCGCTGCCATCTTCGGGCGCGAAGGCATCGGGCGTCCAGCAGACGATGACGCAGCGGGCCTTTTCGAGCTCGGCATTGATGACGGCGCCGAAGCTGTTGCCGGCTTCGAGTTCGGCGTCGAACCAGACGTCGAGGCCGAGCGCTTCGAGCGCGCTGGCGATCTCGCGCACCCGCGGCCGCATCCGGCTTTTATACGAGATGAAGACGTCGGCCATGGCTTGCCCCCGCGCCGGAGCATACTCAAACCGCGCCGCCTACGGGAGAGCTAGTTGTGCTCTTCCTTGACCGAGGGGAGCGGCATGAAATCGACGCCATCCTCAATGAGCGCGGCGACTTCTTCCTTGGTGGCTTCGCCGTAGATGCCGCGCTGATCGACTTCCTTGAAGTGGATCTTGCGGGCTTCCTCGGCGAATTTGTCGCCGACATAATCGGCTTCGCTGGTCACCTTGTTGCGCAATGCCGCCATGGCTTCGCGCAATTGCTGATGCTGCGGATGGCCGATCGAGAGCGAGACCTTTTCGCCGTCGGTACGAGCGACGGACGGGGCCATGATGGCCTTGTCGACCGCCGTGGTCAGGCAGATGGGGCAGGTCACGAGGCCACGCTGCTTCTGCGCGTCATAAGCCGCCGCATTGGCAAACCAGCCGTCGAATTTGTGGGATTTGTCGCAAACGAGCGAGTAGTGGATCACGCCGAAAAACCTCTCAGACGCCTAGCTTGCGCCCGTAGGGTTAACGGATAGCGAAAACGACCGGGCGTTCGCAAGGGCCGGCACGCGTCCGCGGGCTTCCGTTACCGATTTCAGGTCGATATCGGCCACCAGGACGCCGGCACCGGCGCCCTCCAGTTCACCCACAATGGCGCCCCAGGGATCGACGATCATCGAATGGCCGTAGGTATGCCGGCCGTTCTGGTGGTGTCCGGCCTGCGCCGCGGCAATGACGAAGCAGCCGGTTTCGATGGCGCGGGCGCGCAGTAGCACTTCCCAATGCGCTTCGCCGGTCGGCACCGTGAAGGCAGCGGGCACGGCGATGATCTCGGCGCCGGCTTCGGCCAGCGCGCGATGCAGGGCCGGAAAGCGGACGTCATAGCAGATGGTGAGGCCAAGCCTGGCGCCTGCCGCCTCGGCGACGACGGCCACATCGCCGCCCGCATAGGTGGCGCTTTCGCGATACTCGCGCACGCCGGGCAGTGTTGCGTCGAAGAGGTGGATCTTGTCGTAGGTGGCGGCGATCGAGCCATCGGGCCGGAACAGCACCGAGCGGTTGGCATAGCGGCCATCGGGTAGCGCCACCGCCAGGGAGCCCAGATGGAGGAAGAGATTGGTTTCGCGCGCGATGTCGGCGCAGCGGGCAATGGCGGGGTTATTTTCCCACGGACCGGCGACGGCGCGGAGGCCATCGCGGTTCTCGGCGAAGACGATGCTGACTTCCGGGCTGAGCGCATATTGCGCGCCCTGCCGGGCCGCCTCGCGGGCGAGCTCGGCCAGGGCGTCGAGATTGGGGCCGGGCTCAGTGCCCGAATTCATCTGCAGGGCCGCGACGCGCAATTGCGCCTACGCCAGCAATGGATCGAGCTGGCCGCGCCGTTCCAGCGCCGCCATATCGTCATAGCCGCCTAAATGCGTGTCGCCGATGAATATCTGCGGCACGGTGCGGCGGCCATGGGCGCGCTGCACCATATCGGCGCGAACCTCAGGGTCCGTTGCGTCGATCTCTTCATACGCGACGCCCTTGTCGGCGAGGAGCGACTTGGCGGCGGTGCAATAGGGGCACCAATTGGTGGTGTAGATCTGGACCTTGCTCATCTCTGAACCCGTTGTTGCCTACTTATATGGGGCAAAATCGCGTGGTCACAAATCTTCTCTCAACGGCGTGACCGGGCGGCGATGATCTGGGCGATGCGGACGGTGTCGTCCTTTTGCAGGAAAACGCCGCGTTCGAGGATTTCGAGCTGGTATTCGCGGTAGGTGAGGCCGATCTCCGCCGCCCGTTTGGCGCGGCGAATGGCCGTTTCGACCGGTACTTTCTTGAACGCGGCCTCACTGGCGGCGCGCCAGGCGAAATAGGTGCCGATGCCGCCCTTGCCCCATTCGGGGATGTGTTCGTCGAGCGGCGGCCCGCCATTATGGCCGATACCGGGGATGTCGGCAGCGGTGAGCTCGCGCGGCCGCTGCCAGTACATGCGGCGAAAACGGGCGGGGCGGTTGATGCGGGAGTCACCCATTCAGGCATCGGTTCCAATGACGACACGGGCAAAGCTCACCACATCGACGCGGCCGGCACCAGCCGACTTCAGTGCATGGGTGACCGCCCTCACGGTGGACCCGGTGGTGACGACGTCGTCGACGAGGATGAGGCGGCGGCCATTGAGCCGGGCCAGCGCTTCCGCATTGGCGGCGAAGGCACCGGCGACATTGCGCTGGCGGGCGCTGGCCGAAAGCCCGACCTGCTGGCGCGTCGCCTTCCGGCGCCGGACCAGCCCGTGCGCGACACGAAGCCCGGTGAGTCGGCCGAGGGCACGGGCCAGTTCGTTGGACTGGTTGTAGCGGCGGCTGAACTGGCGCGTGCGATGCAGCGGCACCGGCACCAGCACGGCATCGCCGTCCCACAATTCGTGGCCGGCCTGCGCCATCAGCCGCGCGCAGAAGCGGGCCAGCTCAGGCCGGTCGCCATATTTGAGCCGACCGACCAGCGCCCGGGCGATGTCGTTGTAGACCACGGCGGCACGGGCCCGCTCGAAGGGCGGCGGATCGGCGATGGCTTCAGCCGAGCGCGCCTCGGGGCCGATCGAGACGGTGAAAGGCAGACCGAGCACCGGGCAGAGCGGCGCGGTGATCGGGCGCAACTCGCGGAAGCAATTGGCGCAGAGTGCATCGGCCGAGGCGAGCGGCGCGTCGCAGCTGAGGCAGACCGGCGGATAGAGCTGGTCGAGCACGGCGCCGGCGACCCACGCCAGCGGCCGGGCGATGCCTGTTTTGACAAGCGCGGCCCCTCTCTCCATAAGGCCATCCTGCCATTGCCGACCGGCCGAGCCAATGCCCGACACTTCCGTTGCGCCCAAAGTTTTCGACCGCGACCTCGTGGCGCGCCATCTGCGCCGCCGCCCCGCCGGCCATGACGATTTCGTCACGCAATTGGTGCTGGCCGATCTTGAGGAGCGGCTCGGGGCGGTCAGCCGCGATTTCGAGCAGGCGATTATCCTCTCGCCCGATGCGTCCGTTCTGCCGATCGCCGGACGCAGCGCCTCGGGCGCCTTCCGCTTCGAACGCGCCGCGACCGTGCTGCCTCTCGAGGGCGTGCCGCTGGTCGATCCCGAACTGCTCGACCTGCCGCAGCGCGGCTACGATCTGATCGTTTCGCTCTTCGATCTCGACGTGGTGGACGACGTGCCGGGATTTCTCGCCCGGGCCCGGGCGCATCTGCGGCCCGATGGTCTGTTCATGGCGGCCTTTGTCGGGGGCGACAGCCTGACCGAATTGCGCGAGGCCTTTCTCACGGCCGACGCGCAAGTGAGTGGGGGCGCGTTCCTGCGGGTCGCGCCGTTCATCCCGTTGCAGGCTGCCGCTGGATTGCTGCAGCGTGCGGGGCTTGCCCTGCCGGTGAGCGACGTCGAGACGCATGTGGTGCGCTATCAGTCGCCGCTGTCGCTGATGCGCGAATTGAAGGCGTTGGGCGCATCGAACCCGCTGGCCGACCGGCCGCACAAGCTTGCGACGATGAAGCTGATCGGGGCAGCCGCAGCGGCCTATGAGGCGCTGGCGGGCGATGCCGACGGGCGGGTGCGGGCGACGCTCGAACTTGTCTGGATGAGCGGCTGGGCGCCGCATGAGAGCCAGCAGAAGCCGCTGAAACCGGGGAGCGCCAAGATCAGCCTCGCCGACGCGCTCGGCACCAAGAACTAGATCCCGGCCCCGTCCATGGCGCCACCGGCGCGATCGCGGACCCAGCCGAACAGGCCCAGCAAATTGCCGCCCAGGGCTGTCATGGCGGCGATGCAGCCGACAGCGACGAGCGCGGCGATCAAGCCGTATTCGATGGCGGTGGCGCCGCTGTCGTCAATCATGAAACGCTGCGCCAGTACCGTCATTCGCCCCTCAGTCTCAGAGCAGATCGCAGAGTGGCGCGATCAGCGGTTCGTCCGCAGGTGGCATGGGATAGTCGCGCAATTGCTGCGGCCGGACCCATTTGAGCGCCGAGTGTTCACGCGCTTCAGGCAACCCCTGCCACTTACGGCAGACGAAAAGTGGCATCAGAAGATGAAAGCTTTCGTAAGAGTGGGACGCAAA
Organism: Hyphomicrobiales bacterium; assembly: GCA_004144345.1. Classification (GTDB taxonomy): domain Bacteria; phylum Pseudomonadota; class Alphaproteobacteria; order Rhizobiales; family Devosiaceae; genus Devosia_A. The sequence continues at coordinate 3,127 of SEEL01000054.1, read as the reverse complement.
AGTTAACGGTGCCAGACATGCCGTTTTAGTCGAGACCCCGAGCTCCTCCTCAAGTTCGCGGATCAGCGCAGCCTCGGGCGTCTCGCCCGCTTCGAGCTTGCCGCCGGGGAATTCCCAGAGCCCCGCGAGCTGCTTGCCCGGTGGCCGCTGCGCGATCAGCACGCGCCGGTCGGCATCGACCAGGGCACAGGCGACAGCCAGCAGGATCTTGTGTTCGCTCATGCCGATGCCTTCCCCGGAATGCGATAGGTGTAGTCATATTGATGGGCGTAGCCGAGGCTGCGATAGAGCGCCTGCCCCACCGGATTGTCGGCGGCGACATTGAGCGCGGCAATCGTCGCGCCCGCCGCCTTCGCCCAGGCGAGGCCGGTCCGCATCATGGCGGCGGCATAGCCCCTGCGGCGCTGCGCCGGGTCGGTGATGACATTGCCGGTCAGCACGATGCCATCGCCGATGATCATCAGCGCCGAGGCGACCGGCTCGCCTGCGGGCGAGAATTGCACGATGCCCTTGCCCGGCACATCGACGACGGCCAGCAGCGCGCGGAGCTTGCCGACGCGCTCGTCAGAGTAATTCTGCAGGCGGCGCTGCGCCTCGATGAATTGAGGGTCGAGCAGATCGTAGAGCCGGCCATCGGGGTCAGGCTCGGTGGAATTGAGTTCCATCGCGAACAGATGGCTATCATCGACCGAAATCCAGCCGGCGGCGTCGAGCGCGGCGATGACGCCCGGCCCGGCCAGCGGCATCACGCGATAGGTCGGCCGGATGTTGCGGGCAATGAACCAGGCGGCAGCTGCGGCGAGGCGGCGGTCGGCCTCGCCATCATCGGCGGGATCGAAACTCTGCACCGAATTGGCGCGCTGCGTGTAGCCATTGGCGGCACGCCGGATCCACTGCCCGTCCCATTCGATCTCGATGCCCGGCCACGCCTTGAGGCCGGCGCGCTCGAAGACGTCGGCCCCCGGCAGCTGCATGTCAGCTCCGGTAGCTGCCATTGATGTCGATATAGCCATGCGTGAGATCGCAGGTATAGACCGTGGCGGTGCCATGGCCGAGACCGAGGCCGACGCGCAGCTCGAGTTCCTCGTTCTTCATGTAGGCCGAGGTCGCGGCCTCGTCATAGGACGCGGCGCGCTCGCCATTTTCGGCCAGCACATGCTCGCCAAAGGCGATCATCAGCCTGTCGCGGTCGGCCGGCTCACCAGCCTTGCCTACGGCCATCACGACGCGGCCCCAATTGGCGTCCTCGCCGGCAATGGCGGTTTTCACCAGCGGCGAATTGGCGATCGACTGCGCGATGCGGAAGGCGCTGTCGTCGGAGACGGCGCCCTCGACATTGACGGTTACCATCTTCGTCGCGCCCTCGCCGTCGCGCACCACATGGATGGCGAGTTCATGCAGCACATCGCCCAGCGCCTCGGCGAAGACTTTCGCGCGCGGATCGTCGGTCGAGTTGATCGCATCGATAGATGCCTTGCCGGTGGCGAAGACGAGGCAGGTATCGGAGGTCGACGTATCGCTGTCGACGGTGACGGCGTTGAACGAGCGCTGGATCAGCGGCTGCAGCAGTTTTTGTAGAACACCGCTCGAAATCGGCGCATCGGTGAAGATGAAGCTCAGCATCGTCGCCATTGACGGCGCGATCATGCCCGAGCCCTTGGCGATGCCCGAGATCGACACCGTCACGCCGTCGAAATCGACCGTGGCGAGCGCCACCTTGGGATAGGTATCGGTGGTCATGATGGCCTTGGCCGCCTCGATCCACGGACCCGGCGCGAGGCGCAGTGCTGCTTCGCCCGCCACATCGGCGAATTTGTCGGCATCGAGCGGCTCGCCGATCACCCCGGTCGAGGCGAGGAAAATCTCGTGCTGCTGCACATCGAGCGCCGCCGAGACGATCTCGGCCGAACGGCGGACCGCCTGCTTGCCCTTCATGCCGGTGAAGGCATTGGCATTGCCCGAATTGACCAGCAGCGCGCGGGCCGAGCCCTGGGCGAGATTGTCACGGCACCAATCGACCGGCGCCGACGGGCATTTGGACGAGGTGAACACCCCGGCGACGGTCGTGCCGGCATCGAAGGCGGCCAGCAGCACGTCGGTGCGGTTCTTGTACTTGATCCCGGCCGCCGCGGTCGCAAAGCGCACGCCCGCGATTTCCGGCAGGTCGGGATAGGATTTCGGGGCGAGGGGCGAAACTTTGTGGGCCATGTGCGGGTGCCTTTGTTGCTGAATCCCCAATGCCCGATGTTGGGGCGGCCTGCAAGACGAGCGGAAGTATCCATCGGTGATGAGCCTCCGGTTGCTGGGGAAGTGGACGGGGCCCCGAGGCGCGTACGCCTCGATGTTTTAGATAAGAGGCAGACGTCGCCTCGGGGCGCGGGATTTCAGGTCCCCATGCGGCCGTACGGGCTTCAGCCCGTCGCATAACCCACGGGGCCCAGGCAGAGGACGCCTCTGCCCGCCCGCTTGCTGGATCGCGTCCTTCGTCGCGAACTCCGTCCGTGCGACCCAGCTGAGGGGGAGTTTACACCCGGCTTTGGGGGACGTGGATAAGTTGGCCCAAACTCGGGGTGTGCGCCTAGAGCCGCCTGGGGATTCCGCTAGTTGAGTTAAGCCGTTTTGGGGTGCGGATTAATACGTAGATTCGTGCGAATCCGCTGCGACGGTTCCTGCCGAACGTCATCCCCGCGCAGGCGGGGATCCAGAACCACGACCATTGTGCTGACTGCCCTGGATTCCCGCCTGCGCGGGAATGACGTGGTGGGTGGGTTCGACGCGCAGTGCTTGTGGTCGCCCCCACCACCGGCTTCGCCGGTCACCCTCCCCCGCCACGCGGGGGAGGATATCCAGACTTTGGGGTCTGCGGTGGGGGCTCGCCCCACCCACCGGCTTCGCCGGTCCCCCCTCCGCGCTTTTGCGCTCTGTCCGAAGCAAGCCGAGAGGCGTGCTTCGGACAACCGCCGATAGGGAGGGATGGGCTCCACTCAAGGTGCCCGCAGTCGTCTCCCTCCCCCTTGCGGGGAGGGATCAAGGGTGGGGGTGGCGGCGCCCGGTCGCTCCCGATGGGTCACGGGCGCATCGCCCCCCCACCCCAGCTTCGCTACGCCTCCGGCGAGCTACGCTACCC
>SEEL01000053.1 GCA_004144345.1 Hyphomicrobiales bacterium | reverse complement strand
CGCCCCCTCCACCATGCTGCGCATGGTCCCCCTCCCCCGCCACGCGGTGGAGGAACCCGACTGCAAGCTCCACCCTTCCGTCATTGAAAAACCAAAGACATGCGGCTGTTAACGGCGGGCCTGCTAGGGTTTTGCGGTTGATTCGGATGTGTGGGGCTTGATGAAGGGACTGACCCGCTGGGTGGCGACGGGGGCGGCGGTGCTGGCGTTTGCCAGTCCGGTAGCGCTGCTCGCGCAGTCCGAGCATTCGTCCGAAGCCCCGGCATCAGCCGAGAGCGCCGTGCCCGACTGGATCCGCACCTCCGAGGTCGATAGCGAGACGGCGCTCGCCGAACTCGAAGCGTCGCTGTCATTGAGCGCCGAACGCGCGGCGCGGCTCAAGGCCGATCTCGATCTGATCAAGGGCGATCGCGACAAGCAGAATGCAGCGCTGATCGCGGCCGGCGAACGCGTCAAGCGGGCCGAGATCGACGTGGCCGCAGTGCAGGAAAAGATCGGCGAGTTGATCGTCCAGGAACTCGATACGCGCGGCCGCCTCGATGGCGCCGATGCCTCGATCTCGAATGTGCTGGCAGCGCTCGAACGCATTTCGCGCGACCCGCCGCCGGCGCTGATCGTCGACCCCTCCGATGCGCTCGGCTCGGCCCGCAGCGCCATCCTCATCGCCGCCATCCTGCCGCAGCTGCGCGCGAAGGCGGATGCGATCATCGCCGACATGGCGCATCTCGATGTGATCAAGGCCGAGGCGCAGCAGGAGGAAGAAACCCTGCGCGCCAATTTCGACGTGCTGGAAGAAGAGCAGCTGCGCATCGCGACGCTGATCGCGGCGCGCAAATCCAACGAGGAAACGGCCACCGCGGCGCTGGCGATCGAAGAGCAGGAAGCGGCGGCGATGGCCGACAAGGCCGCCGAGCTCAAGCAGTTGATCGCCGACCTCAACAAGCGCGCCGATGCGGTGCAGGCGGCGGCCGCCGCGACCGAGCGCGCCAATGCCGGTGGCAACACGCCCAAGCTCGACAGCGAGACGGTGCTGATGGCGCTGGCCAATCCCGAGCGCACCGAGCCGGCCGTGCCGTTCGCTTCGGCGCGCGGCTTCCTCAATCTGCCGGTGGCCGGCGTCAACGTCATCAACTATGGCGACGGCGATGGCTTCGGCGGCATCTCGCGCGGGCTGTCGATCGTCACGCGCGCTCAAGCACCCGTGATGGCGCCGGCCGATGGCTGGGTGCTGTACCGCGGCGACTACCTCAATTACGGCCAAATCGTCATTCTTGATGTGGGCCAGGATCACACGATCCTGCTGGCTGGCCTCGCGGCAGTCAGCGTGGCACCCGGGCAATTCGTCCGCATGGGCGAAACGCTGGGCACCATGGGTTCACGGACAATTGGGCGGGTGGCAGCCGGCGCCGCTGGTGCTTCAAGGCCGACCCTTTATATTGAGATGCGAAACAAGAATGCGCCCATCGATCCGACCGGATGGTGGGCGACCCCTGATAACCCGACCCAGAGTGGATAGACCCCGATGCGTCTGACCCCTTCGCGCGCCGTCCTTGCCGCGCTCCTCCTGATGACGCCGGCCGTGCCGTTCGCGCTTGCCCAGGATCAGGCGCCCTCGAGCGCGCCATCCAGCGAACCCGCGCTCGAAGCGCCGTCGAGCCAACCGGCCGCGCCCAGCACCGAGCCGTCGAGCGAGCCCGCGGCCGACCCCGTGCCCGATGACGAAGTGCCGGAGGAACCGCCGGCACCCAAGGAGCCGCGCACGCAGGAAGAGATCTACCAGGACCTCAGCTTCTTCGGCGAAGTGTTCGACCGCATCCGCCGCGAATATGTCGATGCGCCCGACGAGCAGACGCTGCTGCGCGCCGCCATCAACGGCATGCTGACCTCGCTCGATCCGCATTCGGGCTATCTCGATCCCAAGATGTTCGAGGACGTGCAGGAAGATACCTCCGGCCAGTTCGGCGGCCTCGGCATCGAGGTCACGATGGAAGAGGGCATCATCAAGGTGGTGTCGCCGATCGACGACACCCCGGCCCAGCGCGCCGGCGTCCTCGCCAATGACTACATCGTCGAGCTCGATGGCAAGACCGTGCAGGGCATGAGCCTCGACGACGCGGTCAAGCTGATGCGCGGCCCGATCGGCAGCAAGATCAAGATCACCGTGGTACGCGAAGGCGCCACCGAGCCGCTCTATTTCGAGCTGGCCCGCGATGTGATCGCGACGCGCGTGGCGCGTTACTCGATGGAAGGCGACGTGGCGCTGATCCGCCTCGCCCGCTTCACCGAGCAGGCCTATCCGGGCATCCAGAAGGCCATCAAGGACATCTACGAAGAGCGCAAGGGCGTTGCCCCCAAGGGCATCATCCTCGATCTCCGCAACAATCCGGGCGGCCTGGTCGACCAGGCGGTCTATGTGACGGACGCGTTCCTCAAGCAGGGTGCGGTGGTGCTGACGCGCGGCCGCGACAGCGAGGAATCGACCCGCTATGACGCGCGGCCCGACGACCTCGACGCCAAGATCGCCGACGTGCCGCTGATCGTCCTGATCAATGGCGGTTCGGCCTCGGCGGCCGAAATCGTCGCCGGCGCGCTGCAGGACCACAAGCGGGCGACGCTGGTCGGCACCCGCTCGTTCGGCAAGGGCAGCGTGCAGTCGATCATCCACCTCGGCGCCAATGGCGGCATCAGGCTGACCACGGCGCGCTACTACACGCCCAACAATCGCTCGATCCAGGCGGCGGGCATCACGCCCGATATCGTCATCACCGAGAACGTGCCGGAAGAGTTTGCCGGCCGCGACGAGATCCTCGGCGAAGCCGGCCTCTCCGGCCAGATCGGCGGCGGCACCGAGGAGCAGGCAACCACCGGCTCGTCGGTCTATGTGCCGGCGGACAAGGCCGAGGACACGCAGCTGCAATATGCGATCAAGCTGCTGCTGGGCGAAGAGAAGAACGACGCTTTCCCGCCCAAAGCGGCGGGCTGAGCGATGTGCTATCGCTCGGAGGCGGATAAGGGGCGGTTGATTCGCCCGTTGCGGACCTGAGCGAATGGCGGATGAACTCAGCGCACCTTTGGGTCGGAAGCGCGCGGCTAAGCCCGCGCCGCCGGACAAGGCTGGCGGCCGCACCCGCCGCGGCTTCAACCCGGGCAAGCTGCCGCTGGCGCGCATCGCCTTCGGCGTCGTGGCGCTGCTGATCGCCGGTGGCGTGGCGCGCGTGCTGCTGGTCGACGACCCGATGGGCGGCCGGCCGGTGGCCCATATCGACGTCAATGGCGCCCAGGCGAACAATGCGGTGGCCGACAATGTCGGCCGCGCCACCATCACCGCCGGGCCCGAGACGCCGGTGGCCACGCCGGGCGTGACCATCGTCGGCGACGACGTGCCCGATGGCGACCCGGCGCTGCGGCGCGAAATGGCGACGGCGGACGGCCTGTTGCCCGATTTGCTGGAAGAAACGGAACACGGTTCTATTCCGCGCATCGCGGCGAATGGCGAGACGCCGTTCGAGGCCTATGCGCGACCCTCGCTGACGCCCGCCACTGCCGGCGGCAAGAAGCTTATCGCCGTGGTGGTGACCGGCCTCGGCCTCAACGAGACCGGCACGGCCGCGGCGATCGATACGCTGCCCGAGGCGATCACCCTCGCCTTCGCGCCCTATGGCAAGGGCCTCGACCGCACTGTGGGCTCGGCCCGCTCCAGCGGCCATGAGGTGCTGCTCGAAGTGCCGCTCGAGCCGTTCGACTATCCCGACAGCGACCCCGGCCCCGACACGCTGCTGACCGGCCAGGCGCCGCGCGACAACCTCAACAAGCTGTTCACCGTGATGGCCAAGTTCGGCGGCTATGTCGGGCTGATCAACCATATGGGCGCGCGCTTCACCTCCTCGACCTCGGACTTCGCGCCGATCATGGAAGAGCTCGGCGCGCGCGGCCTCGGCTATCTCGACGATGGCAGTTCCAACCGCTCGGTGGCGACGCTGCTGGCGGCGGCCAACAATGTCGAATTCGCCCGCGCCGATTTGCTGCTCGATACGAACGCGGCGCGGGGTCCGATCCTCGACAAGCTCAAGGCGCTGGAGGAGCGGGCAACCGACGCCGGCGCCGCCATCGGCATCATTTCGGCGCTGCCCATTTCGGTGCAGACCCTTGCCGAATGGGCCGCCAAGGCCGAAGAGAACGGCTTCACCATCGTCCCCGTAAGCGCCCTGATGAAATCCGCCACATGAGCCGACCCGACCGCGAAAAAATGCCCTACCGCGACTGCGCCGGCGTCGCCGTGTTCAATGCCGAGGGCAAGGTGTTCATCGGCCGACGGCGGCCCGAGGAAGACCCCGAGGCGACCGCCGAGCACGACGCGCCCTGGCAGATGCCGCAGGGCGGCATCGACAAGGGCGAGGACCCGCGCGCCGCCGCCGTGCGCGAGCTGTTCGAGGAAACCTCGATCCGCTCGGTGGAACTGATCGCCGAAGCGCCGGGCTGGATCTATTACGATTTGCCCGATGAGGCGCTGGGCACGGCGCTCAAGGGCAAGTATCGCGGGCAGCGGCAGCGCTGGTTCGCCTATCGCTTCACCGGTACCGACAGCGAGATCAATGTCAACGAGCCCGGCGATGGCGCGATGCCGGCCGAGTTCGACCGCTGGCGCTGGGAGACGCTCGACAAGCTCCCCGATTTGATCGTGCCGTTCAAGAAGCAGGCCTATCTCGAAGTGGTGACGGCCTTCCGCGATATTCCCAAGAAGCTCGAGCGCAAGTGAAGACGATCGGGCTGATCGGTGGCATGAGCTGGGAATCGACAGCTTACTATTACGCTATTCTAAATCGCGAAGCCGCGGCGCGGCTGGGTGGGCTGCACTCGGCACCGGTACTTCTCCACTCGGTGGATTTCGCGCCGATCGAGGCAATGCAGCGGGCTGGCGACTGGGCCGGTGCGGGCGAGCGGCTGGCGGCCATTGCGCAAAGCCTCGAGGCGCAGGGCTGTGGCGTGATCGGGCTCGCGACCAACACGATGCATATCTGTGCCCCGCAGATCGAGGCGGCGCTGAGTGTGCCCTTCCTCCATATCGCGACGCCGACGGCGGCGGCGCTGCTGGCCGACGGGATCGGGACGGTCGGACTGCTCGGCACGCGCTTCACCATGGAGCAGCGCTTCTATATCGAGCGGCTGGAGCAGGCGGGTCTCGACGTGCTGGTGCCCGATGTGGGCATCACCAATCTCAACGGCATCATCTATGAGGAATTGTGCCTCGGCATTGTCCGCGAGGAGTCACGGAAGATCTATGTCGAGGCGATCGGCCGGCTGAAGGCGCGCGGCGCCGATGCGGTGATCCTTGGCTGCACCGAGATCGGCATGCTGATCGACGACAGCGTCAGCCCGCTGCCGACCTACGATACGACGGCACTGCACGCCAAAGCGCTGGTGGCCGCGGCGCTCGCCTAGGCCGCGCGCGCCGGACGGCCCGTTTCGGGCGCCCCATCTTCAAGCTGGAACACATCGACGACGCGGTCGAGCTCGCTCGCCTGTGCTTCGGTCTGCTCGATGGCGGCATTGGTTTCCTCGACCAGCGCCGCGTTGTGCTGCGTCATCTCATCGAGGGCGCGCACGGAGCCGGTGACTTCGGCGATGGCCGAGGCCTGCTCGCGGCTAGCGGTGGCAATGCCATCGATCAGCGACGCCGATTCCTTGGCGCTTTCGAGCATCACGAGGAGCTTGCGCGCGGCGTCGGCGACAAGCTTGGTGCCGGCGGTGACTTCGCTGCCGGACTGCTCGACCAGCCCCTTCACTTCGCGCGACGCCTGTGCGGCCGATTGCGCGAGACGGCGCACTTCGACGGCGACGACGGCGAAGCCCTTGCCCGCCTCCCCTGCCCGCGCCGCTTCGACGGAGGCGTTGAGCGCAAGGAGGTTGGTCTGGAAGGCGATATCGTCGATGAGGCCGATGATGTTGGAGATCTTGCCAGAGGACGCGGTGATGCGGTCCATCGCCTCGGTGGCGCGATCCATCACCGCGCCGCCCTGGATGGCGGATTCGCTGACTTCGCGCGCCTTGGCGCGAGCGGCTTCGGCGCGCTGCGCATTGTCGCTGACCGTCGAGGCGAGCTGGCCCATGGCCGTCGAGGTTTCCTCGATCGTCTGGCCCTGCCGCGTCGTGCGCTGGCTGAGATCGTTGGCGCCCGACAGCATCTCGCTGGTCGCGGTCTTCAGCGCCCGCGAGGTGTGGCGGAGCCCTTGGATGGTGTCGCTGAGGGTGTCGCAGACATTGTTGGTGTCATCGCGCAGGCGCCCGAAGGCGCCGTCATACTCGCCGTTGACGCGTTGCGTGAGGTCGGCCTGAGCCAGGGCCGAGAGCACGTCGCCCGTTTCGCTCAAGCCACGGTCGACAGTGGCGACGAGGTTGTTGACGCTTTGCGCGAGGCTGTTGAGCTCGGCATCGGCGAACTGGGTGGTGACGCGGTGCGAGAAGTCGCCTGCCACGGCCGCATCGACGACGCGGCCAAAAGCGCGCTGCAAATCCTGCATCATGGTCGCCCGCTCGACACGGCGATTCTCGATCGAGTCGCGCTCCTGCTCGGACATTGCTTCCACCTGCCGGGCATTGGCGCGGAAGATCTCGACCGCCGCAGCCATTTCGCCGATCTCGTCCTTGCGGCCGGCATAGCGGATTTCGGCATCGAGATTGCCCGACGCGAGAGCCTTCATGCCGCGCGTCAGCGACGTGATGGGGCGAGTGAGGCTGCGCGAGAAGGCCACGCCGAGCAGCGCCACCAGCGCCAGCAGCACGGCGCCGATGGTCAGCATCAGCGTCGTCAGATGGGCGACCGGCGCGTAAATCTCGGACTTGTCCATGACCGCCATCAGCGCCCAGCTCTGGTCGGCCGTGATGTCGACCGGGGCGGCCGACGCAATGACCGTCGCGCCGTTGAGGCCGGCGATTTCGGTGCTGCCCGGCAGGCCGGTGACCGCCGCCTTGATCACCGGATCGAAGATCGTCGGCTGCAGAACGTCGTTCGCATCGGTGAAGGATGAATCGGAGCGGGCCAGCCCGTCGATGCCGACGATGATGGTATCGCCGCTGAGGCCGAGGCCCTGCCGATAGTTGACGAGCGAACCGATGGACGCGGCATCGAGCGACACCGCGAGGACGCCCAGCGTCGCGCCCGTGGCATCGATGATTGGCGCGGCGAGGAATGCATAAGCGGTGCCATCGGCGGCGGGATAGGACGAGAAGTCGGCAAAGACGGAATTGCCGGCGGGCTGGGACAGCGCCGCGCGGAAGATGCGGCCGAGTTCCGTGCCGGCCGAGGCGCCGCCATCGGCGAAATTGGTGGCGAAATCGGCGCCCTTGGCAGCCGAGTAGATGAGATTGCCGGCGGGGTCGAGCAGATAGAGGTCGCGATAGCGCTCAGCCGCGACATGGGCGCGGAAGATCGGCTGGTAGCGCTTGTGATTGATCGAATAGGCGGGGGGCAGGCCCTGCACATGATCGACATCGATGCGGGCCGCAGCGTCGCCGGTAACGAACGCCGCCGTCAGCGTGGTCGCGGCGTTTGTGCCAAGGCTGGCATTGGTCATACCTTCCCACGCCTTGGTGAAGTTCTGGACGGCCTGCACGGCATTGTCGGAGGCGGCGGTCTTGACCAGATCAGCCTGCACGCCCCGGATGTGGATGGCGAGCTGGTTGGCCCGCTCGAAGGCGATGGTATCGAGGTTCTGCCGCGCCTGGTTTTCGAGCGCTGCCGACGCGACGAAGTAGGACCCGATGCCGACACCGGCCGCGACGACGACCGCCGACCCGACCAGCGCGAGCGGCAATTTCTGCGACAGGCGCAGAGACGGAAACAATCGCATGTGCATCCCCCGGATAGCCACCCCGCCGCGACGCGGGATGGTTATCGGGAGAGAGTAGAGCCGGCAGGCTAAACTTTCGGTTACGCAGAAACCGAGGGAAGTACTGCCCTAGAACTCGGCCCAATCCTTGTCGACTGCTGTATTGCCGCGACTGAGATAGGACCGGGCCGCCGATTTTACACGCTCCTGCAAGCCCTTGATGCCCTTGGGCGCCGGAGCGGCAACGACCTTGTCGGCGATGGTGAAGATGTCGACGACGCGGTCGAGCTCGGCCGCCTGGGCTTCGGTCTGCTCGATGGCGGCATTGGTCTCCTCGACCAGCGCCGCATTGTGCTGGGTCATCTCGTCCAGCGTACGGACGGCGACATTGACCTCCTCGATGGCGGCAGCCTGCTCGCGGCTTTCGCGCGCGATGCCCTGTAGCAGTTCGAGGTTCTTGCGGGCCCCCGACAGCATGGCGTCGAGTTTCCCCGCCGCCTCGGCGACGAGCTTGGAGCCCCCTGCCACTTCGCTGCCCGATTGCTCGATCAGCGCCTTGACCTCGGACGAGGCCGCCGCAGCCGATTGCGCCAGCCGCCGCACTTCGACGGCGACCACCGCAAAGCCCTTGCCCGCATCCCCGGCGCGCGCCGCCTCGACCGAGGCATTGAGCGCGAGGAGATTGGTCTGGAAGGCGATGTCGTCGATGAGTCCGATGATGTTGGAGATCTTGCCCGACGACGTCGTGATCCGCTCCATCGCCTCGGTGGTGGCGACCATCACCCGGCCGCCCGCTTCGGCGGTTTCCGTGACGCCCTGTGCATTGATGCTCGCCTCTTCGGCGCGCGTGGCGTTCTGCGCCACCGTCGACGCCAGCTGTTCCATGGCGGCGGAAGTTTCCTCGATGGTCGCGGCCTGCTTGGTGGTCCGCTCGCTGAGGTCGTTGGCGCCGGCAAGGATTTCGCCGGTCGCCGTCTTCAGCGTGCGGGACGTGGCGCGGAGGTTGCCGACGACCTCGGTGAGCTTGTCGCCGACCGCATTGGTATCGTCCTGCAGCTGCGCCAGGGCGCCGGCAAACTGGCCGTTCATGCGCAGCGTGAGATCGGCCCGGGCGAGCGCCGCAAGGACCGTGCCGGTCTCGGACACGCCGCGATCGACGGTTTCGACCAGATTGTTGACGCTCTGGGCAAGGCTGTTGAGTTCGGGATCGCCGAGATCGGTATGAACGCGCCGGGTGAAGTCGCCAAGGATGGCGGCACCCACTACATCGCTGAGGTCGGCATTGAGCGCACTGGTGCGCTCAACCCGCGTGGTGTTCGTGGCAGCCGCCGCATCGGCGACGCGGGAGAGTTCGGCCCGGTTGCGCAGCACATCGCGGAAGATGTCGACGGCGCGACCCATCTCCGCGATTTCCGTAATGGCGTTCTTGTGGGCGACGACATCAAGATCGCCATCGGCCAGCCGTCCGAGGCTGCCGGTGGTTGCGGCCAGCGGCCGGGCGACGAGGCGCGTCGCGGCAAAGGCGATGGCGGCCGAGAGCAGCACGATGATCGCGATGCCACCCCAATTGGCGATATCGGCCATCTGGGCGGAGGTCAGGGCGTGCTGGGCGATGAGCGCGTTCTGCGCCTCGATGGCATCGGAGACCGACGACATCTTGCCCTCGAGATCCTTGAAGCTCGCATCGAACGCCGCAAGGCCGGCGCGCGCGCCGGCGACTTCGCCGGACAGTGCCCGGTCGACAAGGCCGGACGCACTGGCGAGGAAGGCATCGAGCGGGGCGGCAAGGCCGTTGATGGCCTCGCGGATCGCGTCCGGCAGGTCCAGCCCGTCCTGTGCCGCGATGGCTTCGCGGAAGGCGCCGCCATACTCGTCGATTTCGGCGCGGCTGTCGGCCAGCATGGCCGCATCACTGCTAGAGGCGGCATACATGCCGCGGAACACCACGCCGCGCAGGCCGTCATGCAGCATGTCGGCGGTCATGTGGTTGCGCATCGAGCTCATCAGCGTCGCCGATTCGGCACTCGCCTGCTTGAAGCCCTGCGAGACATAAAGAGAGCTGCCCGCGACCGCGAGGCCGACGGCAAAGACGACGACGGCGAGGATGAGCCCGATGGTACCGAGGCGCATCGAAAACGGGCCCTTGCGGGCCGTGACACTGTTCATAGAAATCTCCGACCCTGACGCTAGCCGCCTTCTGGCGGCGGGCGGGCACCCGGAGCGATGAGGAGCGCGGAAGTACAGCACGCGACGTCCAGCCAAATATGTGGCCGGTACCCCAGAGCAGTCGAGTGCATTCCCGACCGCTATACTGATGGATCAGCGTTAATTGCCGGTAAATCAGCTATGATTTGTACGAAATACTAGAATTCAGTCCAGTCATCGAGGGCGGCATTACCGTCGACCGCATGTATACGGCCAGTGGCGCGGGCCGCCTGGCGGGGGCGCGTCGCACGGGCCGGCGGTGCGTCGGCCAGCCGGAAGGCTTCGACGACGCGATCGAGCTCGCCCGCCTGCGCCTCGGTCTGCTCGATGGCGGCGTTGATCTCCTCGACCAGCGCCGCGTTGTGCTGCGTCATCTCGTCGAGCGCGCGCACGGCCGTGGTGACTTCGGCGATGGAGGCGGCCTGGTCGCGGTTCTCGATTGCGATGCTGCCGAGCAGTTCGCGATTGCGCTGCACCGCGTCGAGCATCGCCCCGAGCTTGGCTGCCGCGTCGCCGACGAGGCGCGAGCCGGCGGTGACCTCAATGCGCGACTGCTCGATCAGCGATTTCACCTCGGACGAGGCATCGGCTGCGGATTTGGCGAGGCGGCGCACTTCGACCGCGACGACGGCAAAGCCCTTGCCCGCTTCACCGGCGCGCGCCGCCTCGACCGAGGCGTTGAGCGCGAGAAGGTTGGTCTGGAACGCAATATCATCGATGAGGCCGATGACATTGGAGATGCGCGCACTGGCGCCGGTAATGCGGTCCATCGCATCGGTGGCCTTGTGCATCACGTTGCCGCTTTCGCTGGCGGTGTCGCTGACCTGATGGGCGAGCGTGCTGGCGGAATCGACGCGGCGGGCGTTCTCGACCACGGCGGCCGAGAGCGTCTCCATGGTGGCCGAGGTTTCCTCGATGGTGGCCGCCTGGCGCGTGGTGCGCTCGCTGAGATCGTTGGCGCCCGAGAGGATCTCGCGCGTCGCGAGACGCAACGTGCCCGAGGTGTGGCGGAGGCCGCCGACGAACTCGCTCAGCGCATCGGCGACGGCGTTGATGTCGTCCTTGAGCCGGGCGAAGGCACCGCGATGCTCGCCAACCATGCGGCGGGTGAGATCCTGATTGGCGAGCGCCGACAGCACGTCGCCGGTTTCGCCGAGACGGCGATCGACGGTGTCGACGAGATTGTTCACACTGAGCGCGAGGCGGTTCATTTCCTCATCGTGGAAATTGGTCGCGACGCGCTTGGTGAAATCGCCATCGACGGCGGCATCGACCACACCGCCGAAATCGCGCTGCAGCTTCTGCATCATGCTGGCACGATCGGTGCGGCGCTGCTCGACGGCGGCGCGCTCATCATCGGTCATGCGGTTCATGGTGAGGGCGTTCTCGCGGAACACTTCGACGGCCCGGGCCATGGCGCCGATCTCGTCGGCGCGCTTGCCGCCGTCGACGGCGACATCGAGATTGCCATCGGCGAGTGCACTCATGGCGCCGGTGAGCCGGCCGATGGGCTTGGTCATCGAGCGCGCCATGAGCCAGCCGCCAATGGCGACGAGGGCGAGGAGACCAAGGCCGACGGCGGCCATCGCCAAGGCCAGTTGCGCGGCGGGCGCGAAGACTTCGTCGCGATTGGTGGCGACGACGACCGACCAGCCCGTGGTCTCGTTGATGGCGACCGGTCCGGCGGCGGCGATGACGGCCGCGCCATCGGTGGCGACCGCTTCGGTGAGGAGGTCCTGCCCGGCGCCCGGCGCGAGGCGGCCGATATCGCCATGCAGCGGCGCCAGCACCGCATCGGAGAGGCTGGAACTGGTCCGCGCGAGGCCATCGGCCCCGATCGCCGCAATGGCGCCGGTCTGGCCGAGGCCCTTGCGCGACGAGATGACGGAGGTCAGCACATCGCTGGTGAGCGATGCGGCGAACACGCCGAGCTTCTTGCCCGTCACCGAGAACACCGGCTTGGCGAAGAAGGCGAGCGCCACATCGCCGCGCGGCGCATAGGCGGAGAAATCGACAAAGGCGATCTGGTCGGGCGCATCGATGGCGACAGCGGCGCGGAAGGCGCGGCCAAGCCCGGTGGCGCCGGCAACGCTCGCCGCATCGGCATAGACCAGCGCGAAGTCACCGCGCTTGCCGGTGCTGTAGACGAGTTTGCCTTCGAGATCGAAGAGATAGAGGTCGGTAAGCCCGTCCGCATCGCGGAGGCTCTGGAACACCGGCGAGTAGCGCTGGTCGTTCATCTTGTAGGCGAGCGCGGGGTCCTTGGTGTCGATGGCCGGCACCGGGTCGCTGGCCGAAGGCTCGGGCGCCTCGGCCGGATAGGCGGCGCGCAGCACCTCCGCCGGCTCGCCCGTCTTGATCTGCATGATGGCCTTGCCGAAATCGCCGAGGCCTTGCACGACGCTGTCGGAGCGGCTGGTCTTGATCAGACCGTCCTCGAGCCCGCCCATATACATTTCGAGCTGGTTGGCACGCTCGAAGGCGAGGCTCGACAGCTGCTGCGTTGCCTGCTGCTGAATCAGGCCCGACGCCAGCAGATAGGAGACGGTGGCGACACCGGCGGCGACCAGAACGGCCGAACCGACCAAGGCAAGCGGCAACTTCTGCGATATCTGCAGCGACGAGAAGAACTTCATGGCAATACCCCCGGGCGCCCGGCGCTGCACCGCACCGGACGATGGGGGTAAAGTTAGGCCCGTGTGCCTAACGAAGCCTTACGTAATGGCCGCAGCGGCAGGCTGGGGCGGTCAGAACTCCGTCCAGTCGAGCGCCGCGCTGCCTTCGCTGAGATAGGTCCGGGCTGCGGTCTTCGTCTTCGCGGAGGCCCGCTGCGGCGCCGGAGCCGCCTTGGGCGCGTGCCGCACGGGGGCCGGAGCGGCATTGCCGGTGAGGTGGAAGAGCGCCACCACCTGGTCGAGCTCCACCGCCTGTGCCTCGGTCTGCTCGATGGCAGCATTGGTCTCTTCGACCAGCGCGGCGTTGTGCTGGGTCATCTCGTCCATCTGGCGAACCGCGACATTCACCTCGGTGATGGCGGTCGCCTGCTCCCGGCTTTCGGCGGCGATCGATTCAAGCAGCGCATGGTTGCGGCGCACCGCCTCCAGCATGCCACCGAGCTTGGCTGCCGCGTCGGAGACGAGCCGCGTGCCGGCAGTGACTTCACTCGACGATTGCTCGATGAGGCCCTTGATCTCGGCCGAGGCCTGCGCCGCCGACTGCGCGAGGCGCCGCACTTCGATGGCGACGACGGCAAAGCCCTTGCCCGCTTCGCCGGCGCGCGCCGCTTCGACCGAGGCGTTGAGCGCCAGCAGGTTGGTCTGGAACGCGATGTCGTCGATGAGGCCGATGATGTTGGAGATCTTGCCCGAGGAGGTGGTGATCTTCTCCATCGCCTCATTGGCCCTCAGCATCACCGAACCGCCATCGGTGGCGGCCGTGGTGACGGCTGCGGCATTGACCGAGGCTTCACCAGCGCGCTCGGAATTCTTGAGCACGGTGTCGGCGAGCTGTTCCATCGCGGCGGAGGTTTCCTCGATGGTCGCCGCCTGCTTGGTGGTGCGCTCGCTGAGATCGTTGGCGCCGGCGAGGATTTCGCCGGTGGCGGTCTTGAGGTCGAGCGAGGTCTTGCGCAGGCGGCCGACGATCTCGGTGAGCTTGTCGACCACCGCGTTGGTATCGTCCTTGAGGCGGAGGAAAGCGCCGCGATACTCGCCCTCCATGCGCCGCGAGAGATCCGCCGTGGCGAGTGCGGCGAGCACGTCGCCGGCACTCTTGAGACCGCCCGCGACGGTATCCATCAGCGTGTTGAAATTGACCGCGAGGCGCTCGAGGTCGGCTTCGCCGTAGCCGGTGGCGACGCGCTGGGTAAGGTCGCCATCGACGGTGGCGGTCACGACCTTGTCGAAGGCCTGCTGGAATTTTTCCATCGAGGCCGCCCGTTCGGCGGCGCGCTCGAGGCCCTCGCGCTCGAGTTCGGAGAGTTGCGCGACCTGGATGGCGTTCTCCTTGAACACCCCCACGGCGGCCGCCATTTCGCCGATCTCGTCGGTCTTGCCGAGGCCGGGCACCTCGACCTTGAGGTCACCGGTGGCGAGCTTGGCCATCGCGTCCGTCATCTGGCCGAGCGGCCGCACGACATGGCGGGTGGCGATATAGAGCGCGACGCCAACACCGGCGAAGAGGCCGAGCAGCGTGGCGACCAGCACGAAGGGCAGCACGCTCGCCTGGAAGGCGGCGAGTTCGGCCCGCAACTGGTCGTAGTCGGCCTGGTCCTTGAGCACGACCTCGTCGATCTCGCCCTGATAGGCCTTGCGGTTGGCGCGGTTGGCTTCGTTGTTGCCCTGCGCATTGGCCTGCGCCGGATCGATGGTGCCGAGCCGCGCGGTTTCCGCACGGAAGGAGCGGAACTCGGCGGTGCGGGTGACCACCTTGTCGAAGGCTGCCACATCCTCGGGCTTTACCATGGGCTGCCAGGCCGCGAGCAGGGCGTCGATCTTGTCGAGCGAGGCAAGGATGCCTTCGCCGAAGGGCTTGGCCTGCTCGACGGTGTCGGAGGCATAGATGCCACGCGCGTCCATCACCACTGCGGTGACGAGGCGATTGAGCCGCTCGCCATTGAAGGCGCGCGCCGCCGCGGCACTGAGCTCGTCGGTCTGCCGCGAGTAGATGGTGGTGGTGTAGAGCACCATGCCAGCCGTCGCGACAACGACGAGGCCCATCATGGCGACGATGAGGAGGATCTTGGTCCGGAGTTTCATGTAGGCGCACCCATGCGTGAAATCAGCAGCGGGGTCCGACGCACGACCGGCAGCATTTCAAAAGAGGAAGTCAGCAAGGCTCAAGCACCCACCGGCGGCGAACCGGCAAATTGTTTGCGTCAGAACTGGCATTCCCACGGACAGCACTTACACAGACGCCGTTAAGGACGCGTGAAGGCCAACGGCCCGCAGCACAAGCAACGGACGGGCCGTGAAAAGCAAAAGGGCGCCCGGAGGCGCCCTTGAACTTGTTGGCTGGTGAGCCTCGACTTAGTGGGCGGTGGAGCCCAGCGTACCGGCTTCGAGCAGCAGATTGCGCCACTGGTCGAGCTCGCTGCGCAGCCGCTCCTGCTCTTCGGCAGTCGCCGCCGCTTCCAGCGCCGTCATGCCGGAGGCGATGAGGCCCTCGACTTCGGTGCGGCTGAAATCGGCCACCGGACGCGCTTCCTCGGCGAGGATGGTGAGGCCGGTCGGCGCTACGTCGGCAAAGCCGCCGCGCACGTAGAAGACGTGCGCGACATTGGCGGTGTCAGTGACCGTGATGAAGCCCGGCTTCAACGTGGTCATCAGCGGCGCATGGTCGCCGAGCACGGTGAAATAGCCATCGGCACCCGGCACGACGACCGAACGCGCCTGCTCGGAGAGCACGAGACGCTCGGGGGAGACGATTTCGATCTTTACGCCGTCGGCCATGGATCAGTCTTCCTTGCTTGAAGCTTAGGCCGCAGCCGCGAGCTTCTGGGCCTTCTTGACGGCGTCATCGATGGTGCCGACCATGTAGAACGCCGCTTCCGGCAGGTGGTCGTACTGGCCTTCGACGAGACCCTTGAAGCCCTTGATGGTGTCTTCGAGCGAGACGAACACGCCCGGGGCGCCGGTGAAGGCTTCGGCGACGTGGAACGGCTGGCTCATGAAGCGCTCGACCTTACGGGCGCGGGCAACGGTGAGCTTGTCCTCTTCCGAGAGCTCGTCCATGCCGAGGATGGCGATGATGTCCTGGAGCGCCTTGTAGCGCTGCAGGATCTGCTGCACGGCGCGGGCCACGTCGTAATGCTCCTGGCCAACAATGTTGGCGTCGAGCATGCGCGAGGTCGAGTCGAGCGGGTCCACGGCGGGGTAGATGCCCTTTTCCGAGATGGCGCGGTTCAGCGTCGTCGTCGAGTCAAGGTGGGCGAAGGAGGTGGCCGGGGCCGGGTCGGTCAAGTCGTCGGCGGGCACGTAAATGGCCTGCACCGAGGTGATCGAGCCCTTGTCGGTGGTGGTGATGCGTTCCTGGAGAGCACCCATGTCGGTGGCCAGCGTCGGCTGATAGCCCACGGCCGACGGGATACGACCGAGCAGAGCCGACATTTCGGCGCCCGCCTGGGTGAAGCGGAAGATGTTGTCCACGAAGAACAGCACGTCCTGGCCCTGGTCACGGAAGTGCTCGGCGACGGTGAGGCCCGACAGCGCGACGCGGGCACGGGCGCCCGGCGGCTCGTTCATCTGGCCGAACACGAGGGCGCACTTGGAGCCAGCGGTCGAACCGTTGTTCTCCTTGGGGTCCTTGTTCACGCCGGATTCGATCATTTCGTGGTAGAGGTCGTTGCCCTCGCGGGTACGCTCACCCACGCCAGCGAACACCGAGTAACCACCGTGCGCCTTGGCGACGTTGTTGATCAGTTCCTGGATCAGCACGGTCTTGCCCACGCCGGCGCCGCCGAACAGACCGATCTTACCGCCGCGCGCATACGGCGCGATGAGATCAACGACCTTGATGCCGGTGACGAGGATCTGCGCTTCCGAGGACTGCTCGGTAAAGCTCGGGGCTTCCTGGTGGATGCCGCGACGCGACGGCGTATTCACCGGGCCGGCTTCGTCGATCGGCTCGCCGATCACGTTCATGATGCGGCCGAGCGTCTCTTCGCCGACCGGCACCGAGATGGCGGCGCCCGTATCGGTCACGACCGCACCGCGCACGAGGCCTTCGGTGGTGTCCATGGCGATGGTGCGCACGGCATTCTCACCGAGATGCTGCGCCACTTCGAGCACCAGGCGGCTGCCATTGTTGGTGGTCTCGAGCGAGTTCAGAATGGCCGGGAGATGGCCGTCGAAGGTGACGTCCACCACGGCGCCGATGACCTGGCTAACACGCCCGACGGGCTTTCCTGCTTCTGCCATTTTGGACCTCTTGTTCCTGCTTTAGAGCGCTTCCGCGCCCGAAATGATTTCGATGAGTTCTTTGGTGATCTGCGCCTGACGCTGGCGGTTGTAGACGAGCGTCAGCTTCTTGATCATGTCGCCGGCATTGCGCGTGGCGTTGTCCATGGCGCTCATCTGCGCGCCGAAGAACGACGCGTTGTTTTCAAGCAGCGCACGGAACACCTGCACGGAGATGTTGCGCGGGAGCAGGTCGTTGAGGATCGCCTCTTCGTCCGGCTCGTATTCGTAGTTGACGCTCGAGGCACCGGCCGCTTCGGCGGGAGCTTCGAACTGCGCCGGGATGAGCTGCAGAGCCGTCGGCTCCTGGGCGATCACCGACTTGAAGGTCGCAAAGAACAGCGTCGCCACGTCGAACTCGCCGGCGGCATACATGGCGAGGATCTTCTCGCCGACGCTGGCAGCGTTCACATAGCCCAGCTGACGGACTTCGCGGAACGAGATCGTATCGACGATCTTGTCGGCGAAGGTGCGCTTCAGGATGTCGTGGCCCTTGCGGCCGACGGTCAGGATCTTGACCGTCTTGCCTTCCTTGATGAGCTGGTTCGCCCGGTCGCGCGCCAGACGCGCGATCGAGGAGTTGAAGCCGCCCGCGAGACCGCGCTCGCCGGTGGCAACCACCAGCAGATGCACTTGGTCCTTGCCATTGCCGCCAAGCAGCGCCGGCGCGTCGGAGCGGCCGGCATAGGCCGCGCCCAGCGCCGACAGCACCTGCGTCATGCGCTCGGCATAGGGCCGGGCGGCAAGTGCAGCGTCCTGCGCACGGCGAAGCTTCGCCGCCGCCACCATCTGCATGGCCTTGGTGATCTTCTGGGTCGACTTGACCGAGACGATGCGGTTCTTGAGATCCTTTAGCGAAGCCATAGGGCCGCGTTTCTCCTAGAAGCCGTTTAGGCCGTGAAGGTCTTCTTGAAACCCTCGATCGCCGCCTTGAGCTGCGCGCGGAGGTCGTCCGACAGCGCCTTCTCGGTGGCGATCTTGGTGAGGATATCGGCATGCTTGGAACGCAGGGTGCCGAGCAGGGCCTTCTCGAAGGCGCTGACCTTGTTGACCGGCAGATCGTCCAGATAGCCCTGGCCGCCGGCAAAGATCACCGCGACTTCTTCTTCCGGCTTCAGCGGCGAGAATTGCGGCTGCTTGAGGAGTTCGGTCAGGCGGGCACCGCGGTTGAGCAGGCGCTGCGTGGCGGCGTCGAGATCGGAACCGAACTGCGCGAAGGCGGCCATTTCGCGATACTGCGAAAGTTCGCCCTTGAGCGAGCCGGCAACCTGCTTCATCGCCTTGATCTGGGCGTTGCCACCCACGCGGGACACCGAGATACCGACGTTCACGGCCGGACGGATACCCTGGAAGAAGAGGTTGGTCTCGAGGAAGATCTGGCCGTCGGTGATCGAAATCACGTTGGTCGGAATGTAGGCCGACACGTCGTTGGCCTGGGTCTCGATGACGGGCAGCGCGGTGAGCGAACCAAGACCGTGGTCTTCGTTGAGCTTGGCGGCGCGTTCGAGCAGGCGCGAGTGCAGGTAGAACACGTCGCCCGGATAGGCTTCGCGGCCCGGCGGACGGCGCAGCAGGAGCGACATCTGACGGTAGGCAACGGCCTGCTTGGTCAAATCGTCATAGGCGATCACGGCATGCATGCCGTTGTCGCGGAAGTATTCGCCGATGGCGGCGCCGGTCATCGGCGCAAGGAACTGCATCGGGGCCGGATCGGAGGCAGTGGCCGCGATCACGATCGAATATTCGAGCGCGCCATTGTCTTCGAGGATCTTGACGAACTGCGCCACGGTCGAGCGCTTCTGGCCGACGGCGACGTAGATGCAATAGAGCTTCTCGCCTTCCGAGGCACCAGCGGCATGCGCCGGCTTCTGGTTCAGGAAGGTGTCGAGGATCACGGCGGTCTTGCCGGTCTGGCGGTCGCCAATGATCAGCTCGCGCTGGCCACGGCCGATCGGGATCAGCGCGTCGATGGCCTTGAGGCCGGTCGACATCGGCTCATGCACCGACTTGCGCGGCAGGATGCCGGGGGCCTTCACGTCGACGCGGCGACGCTCGGTGAACTGGATCGGGCCCTTGCCGTCGATCGGGTTGCCCAGCGCGTCAACGACGCGGCCGAGGAGACCCTTGCCGACCGGGGTGTCGACGATCGAGCCGGTACGCTTGGCCGTGTCGCCTTCCTTGATGCCGCGGTCGGCGCCGAACAGCACCACGCCGACATTGTCGGTTTCGAGGTTGAGGGCCATGCCCTTGATGCCGCCCGGGAACTCGACGAGTTCACCAGCCTGCACATTGTCGAGGCCGTAGACGCGGGCGATACCGTCGCCGACGCTGAGCACCTGGCCGACTTCGGAAACTTCGGCTTCCTGGCCGAAATTCTTGATCTGGTCCTTGAGGATCGCAGAAATTTCCGCGGCTTTGATGTCCATTATCCGACCTCTTTCATCGCGATCTTCATCGCCTGGAGCTTGGTTTTGAGGGAGCTGTCGATCATCTGCGAGCCGACCTTGACCACAAGGCCACCGATCAGGCTGGGATCGACGTGTTCAGTGAGAGTAACGGTCTTGCCGATCTTCGCCTTGAGCGTATCGGCGAGCGCCTTGAGCTGGCTGCTCGACAGCGCGGCCGCGGAGGTCACATCGGCGGTGACTTCGCCGCGGTCCTTGGCGGCGAGCGCCTGGAAACCCTTGATGATCGCGCCGAGCGCGAACAGGCGGCCATTGCGGGCCACAACATTTACGAAGTTCGAGACCGTCTTGTCGGTCTTGGCCTTGGCGAGGATCGCCTGGATGGCCTCGGCCTTGGCGTCGGCGCTGATCACCGGAGAGCCGAGGAAGCGTCGGAAATCGTCGCTCTCGTCAGTCAGTTTCTGAATCTCGTTGAGGCCGGTTTCGACAGCCGCGAGGCCGCCTTCCGACTTGGCGAGATCAAACAGTGCCGCCGCATATGGCCGCGCAATCTGGGTCAGCACCGAATTCTGCTCAGCCAAAGCCGCTTTATCCCTGTTGCTGGTCGCGCTCTGAAGCCCGGAAAACCCGAGCCGGCGGCGCGTTTAGCCTACTCGGGAGCGCCCACCTGCCCCCGAAATCGCGCCCCCTCTATCACGACGCTGCGACGCGGCGCAAGGCGCGGCGGCAGGGCTTTTTTCGCGCGTTTTGTCGCGTGGGCCCGAGCTGCCGCCCCATCAGTAAAAACTCATCGGGTCGATGTCCACCTGAACCCTGAGATTGCCGCTCACCCGCTCGGCCGAATTGAGCCAGAATCGGACATAGCCCGAGAGGTCGAAATCGCGCGGACTCTGGACCAGCAGCCGGATGCGGTGACGCCCGCGCACCATGGCGACCGGGGCATCGGCGGGGCCGAACAGGCGCATACCCTCGGCCTGCGGCGCGGCGCTGAGGAGCTTGCGGGCAAAGCCCATGGCGTCGTCATGCTCATTGGCCGAAACGATCAGCGCCGCGAGGCGGCCGAAGGGCGGCAGCGCCCCCTGCTCGCGCACTTCGAGTTCGTGCGCGTAAAACGCCTCGCGGTCCTGCTTGACCATCGCTTCCATCACCGGATGGGTCGGATGGTAGGTCTGGAGGAAAGCGCGGCCGGCCCGGCTGGCACGGCCGGCGCGGCCGGTGACCTGGGTGAGGATCTGGAAGGTCTTTTCCGCCGCCCGCGGATCGCCATGCGCGAGGCCGAGATCGGCATCGAGCACACCCACCAGCGTCAGCTTTTCGAAATGGTGGCCCTTGGCGACGAGCTGCGTGCCAATGATGAGGTCGTATTCGCCCCGCTCGATCTCCGAAAAGCGCTCCTTGAGCTGGGCATTGGAGCCCATGTCGGAGGAGAGGATCACGGTGCGGGCATCGGGGAAGCGGGCCGCCACTTCCTCGGCGATGCGCTCGATGCCCGGCCCGATGGGGATCAGCGAATCCTCGACCCCGCATTCGGTGCAGGCGGCGGGCTTGCGCCGCTCATGCCCGCAATGGTGGCACATGAGAACGCCGCGGAAGCGGTGCTCGACCAGCCATGAGTCGCAATCGGGGCACTGGAACTGGTGGCCGCAGGCCTTGCACAGGGTCAGCGGCGCGTAGCCGCGACGATTGAGGAACAGCAGCGCCTGCTCGCCGCGATCGAGCGTGGCGAAGATTTCGCGGGCGAGGCGCGGGGCGATCCACTGGCCTTTTTCGGGCGGCTCCTCGCGCATATCGAGCGCGGTGATGTTGGGCATGGCCTGCGCCGCAAAGCGCGAGGTCAGCAGCACGTGCTTGTAGCGGCCGGTATTGGCGTTGTTGCGCGATTCGACCGAGGGCGTGGCCGAACTGAGGATCACCCGCGCGTCGGCGAATTTGGCGCGCACCACGGCCATGTCGCGGGCATGGTAATTGACGCCGTCGGATTGCTTGAAGGCGCCGTCATGCTCTTCGTCGAGCACGATCAGCCCCAATTCGTGGAACGGCAGGAACAGCGCCGAACGCGCGCCGACCACGGCCCGCACGGTGCCATCATTGATGGCGCGCCAGGTGCGGGTGCGCTGCGCCGGCGTCATGTCGGAATGCCACTCGGCCGGGCGAGTGCCGAAGCGGCGCGTGAAGCGTTCGAGGAAGGTGCCGGTGAGCGCGATTTCGGGCAGCAGCACCATGGCCTGCCGCCCGGCGCGCAGCGTGTCGGCCACGGCCTCGAAGAACACTTCGGTCTTGCCGCCGCCGGTGACGCCATCGAGCAGCGCCACGCCGAAGGTCTTGGGATCGATGCCGCGAATCTGGTCGAGCGCCGCCGTCTGTTCGGCCGAGAGGGTCGGCGGAGCCGCTTCGGGATCGGGCGGCAAGGCGACGGGCGGCGGCGGGATCTCGAGCCGCTCCAGCGCCCCTGCCCGCTCCAGCCCTTCGATGACCGAGGGCGAGACGCCGCTCGTGCCGACGAGGTTGGTCTTGGTCCAGGCGAGCCCGTCGGCGACAATGTCGAGGACGCGCAGCCGCGCCGGGGTCAGCCGGTCGGGCTCGATGCCGGTCTTGCGGAAGGCAGTAACGGGCCGGTCAGGCTCCAGCGCTTCTGTGGACCGCAGCACCGAGCGGAGCACGAGGCCGGGCGGGGCGAGCGTATAGCGGCTCACCCAGTCGACGGTTTTCAGCAGTTCGTCGCTGAGCGGCGGGACATCGTAGATGATCTCGATGTCCTTGAGCCGGTTGTGGGCATAATTGTCCTTGGGCACGCCCCAGACGACGCCCAGCGTCAGCCGGCCGACCAGCGGCACGGCCACGATCGAGCCGCGCACCACGCTCTTGCCGTAGGGCACGCGGTAGGAATACGGCCCGTCGACGGAGACGCTGACCATCACGGCGACAATGTCGGGAAGCTCGCTCATTCGTGCCCGCTTTGTTCACGTGGAACATAGGCACCGCAAGCTGATTCTGCGATTGGGCGGCTCGCTGTTCGAGAGCCGCCCATCCGGCGCATCAGATCACCATGATCGGCGAGCCTGACGGCACGCGGGAATGGAGGTCGATGATGTCCTGGTTGAGGAGGCGGACACAGCCCGACGAGATCGCCTTGCCGATGGTCCGCTCGTCGGTGGCGCCATGCACGCGATAGATCGTGTCGCGGCCATCCTTGAAGATGTAGAGCGCGCGGGCGCCGAGCGGATTGTCGATGCTGGGCGCCATGCCATGGCGATAGGGCTCGAGCTCGGGCTGGCGCGCGATCATTTCGGACGGCGGCGTCCAGGTCGGCCATTCCTTCTTGTACTGGATGACGCCACGGCCCGACCAGGTGAAGCCGTCGCGGCCGATGCCCACGCCATAGCGCATGGCGCGGCGGTTCTCGCCCACGAGGTAGAGATGGCGGTTGGCCGTATCGACGACGACCGTGCCCGGGCGCTCGCCCGTCGGATCGTCGACGGCCTGGCGCCAGAATTCGCGGTCGATCAGTTCCATCCGCGCCGCCGGAATGGGGAAGCGCTCATAGGGCATGGCGGCATACATGGCGACCACGTCGGGCGGCACGCCCTTGGTGTCTTCGGCGATGCGGGTGGTGCCGGAGGTGGAGCAACCCGCGAGCAGCAGCGTCGCGAGGCTGGCGCCACCGGCCAGGAACTGGCGGCGGCCGAGAGGGGAGGCGGTCATAGCAAAGGCTTTCATTGGCAGCTGTCGCTGCGGATGTTCCGGGACTGAGGGGAGCGCTGCTTACGCCAGGCGCGGCGGCGGCAGACCCGGCTCGATGCTGCGATCCGCCGGCACCGGGTCGGTCAGCGACGGTGCGACGGGCATGGCCGGCGGCGGCGACAGGAAGAAGGCCACCGGCAACACGCCGATATCGGGGCGGCAGATCATGCGCGAACTGCCATTGGCGAGCAGGCAGGGGCCGCGCACGTAATGGCCGCTGTCTTCGAGCAGCAGCAGCGGCGCCGGATGGGCCGAGAATCCGCGCGAGCCGAGAGCGGCGCTGGGGACCGCGACGGCCACCAGCGCAACAAGCATTATCAGCAGGGTGAACACGCGGCGCATGGGAAGAGTGGTGGCCCGCCAAATAAGGCAACGGCGTGACGGCAGCGCGGCGGGCCGCCGGGCTGATGCAGCTTGGCAACACTAGATCATCTCGAGCGGCGTCGCCCCGCGCGGCGGCGGGAAAGCGCGGTCGAGCGCGGCCCGGTCCGCCGCATCGAGGCGCAAATCGGCGGCGGCGCGATTGTCGCGCACATGGTCGGGCGCGGTGGCCTTGGGGATCGAGATCACATCGTCTCGCAACAAAGTGAACGCCAGCGCCACCTGCGCGACGCTGACGCCATGCTTTTGCGCGATCGACTCCAGCGCGCGATGTTTGGCCAGCCGGCCCTGCTCGACCGGCGAATAGGCCATCAGCGGGATGTGGCGCGCCGCCTGCCAGACCATGAGATCGTGCTCGGGACCGCGCCGCGTGAGGTTGTACAGCACCTGGTTGGTCGCGACATGGCCGCCGCCCTCGACTGCCACCAGTTCCGCCATGTCGGCCGTGTCGAAATTGGAGACGCCCCACTGCCCGATCTTGCCGTCGCGGCGCAGCGTCTCGAATGCGGCGACCGTATCGGCGATGGCGTGGCGGCCCGGCCAGTGCAGCAGATAGAGATCGATGCGGTCGGTGCCGAGCCGTTTGAGGCTCCGCTCGCAGGCCGCGATCGTGCCGGCGCGGCTGGCATTTTCCGGCAGCACCTTGCTGACGATGAAGAGCCCGTCGCGCTGCCCCTCGATCGCCTCGCACACCACTTCCTCGGCGCCGCCGCTGGCATACATCTCGGCCGTGTCGATCAGCATCATGCCGAGCTCGATGCCGAGCCTGAGGGCACGCACTTCATCGGCGCGGCGCGCCGGGCTCTCGCCCATCTTCCACGTCCCCTGCCCGAGGGCCGGAACGGTGTCGCCCGAGGGGAGCGTGACCTGACGGATCGGCATGGCGATTCTCCTTTGCATAGATTGGAACATCAACGCCCCGCTAAGGCGAATGGCGTATGCTGGCGCATGGTCGATTTTGCCTTCGCCACCGATGACGAGACCGCCAGCCAGATTGCCCGCTGGCAGCGCGACATGGCGAGCGTCCGCCGCCTCGCGCCCAAGACGCTCGAGAGCTACACGCGCGACCTCGGCCAGTTCCTCGCTTTCCTTGCCCCCCATAGCGGCGGCGCGGTGACGCTCACGACATTGCGCGAGCTGCGCGCCGCCGACATCCGCGCCTTCATGGCGACGCGGCGCGAGGCCGAGATCGAGGCCCGCTCGCTGGCGCGGGCGCTGAGCGCGATCAAGAGCTTCTTCCGCTTCCTCGAACGCGAAGGCGTGCTCTCGACCGAGGCGCTCAATGTCATCCGCACCCCCAAGGCGAAGAAGTCGCTGCCCAAGCCGCTGACGGTGATGGAGGCGAAGGCCGCGATCACCACGACCGGCGAGATGGAAGATCGCCCCTGGGTGGCAGCGCGCGACATGGCGGTGCTGTCGCTCTGCTATGGCGCGGGCTTGCGTATTTCCGAGGCGCTGTCGCTGAGCCGCACCGATCTCGACGGCACGGCGCTGCGCGTCACCGGCAAGGGCGGCAAGACGCGGCTGGTGCCGCTGATCGACAGCGTGCGCGCCGCGATCGACGCCTACCTCAAGCTCTGCCCCTTCCCGCTGACGCCGAGCCAGCCGCTGTTCCGGGGCGTGAAGGGCGGCGTGCTGTCGCCGCGGCTGATCCAGTTGCGCGTCCAGCAATTGCGCGGCGCCCTCGGCCTGCCACCAAGCGCCACGCCGCACGCGCTGCGCCACAGTTTTGCGACGCATCTGCTCGGTCGCGGCGGCGATCTCCGCGCCATCCAGGAACTGCTCGGCCACGCCTCGCTGTCGACGACGCAGATCTACACGGCCGTCGATACGGACCGGCTGCTTGACGCGTATCGGGCGGCGCATCCACGGGGCTAGCACGGCTTCTCCTTTCAGGCATGACGAGACGTCCGGCAGCCCGTCGGCCCCGGTTGTTACCTTGCCGGGGAGCAAAGTGGTCCCCGGACGGAAAGCGCGGAGCGCCTCCGATTGCTTTAGGAGCGTAAGAAGACGCTCCGCGCTTTGCCGGACGGGATGTGAGGAACCAGTGGGGCGCGCGAGGGCTTATTGCGGGT